>NZ_JAVDUY010000001.1:0-949101 GCF_031456615.1 Pseudomonas sp. 3296 | reverse complement strand
GTCGACGACAACGGCACCACCGCCAACGGCACGCTCGATGTGAACATCGTCGACGACCTGCCCAAAGGCGTGGACGACAGCAACGCCGGCACCGCGTCGGAAACCCTGCTGACCCTCAACGGCAACGTGCTGACCAACGACGTGCAAGGCGCTGACCGCGTGACCGTCGGCGAAAATGCCGGCCCGATCACTCCGGGCACGTTCGCCGGGACTTACGGCACGTTGGTGCTGAACGCCAACGGCACCTACACCTACACCCTGAACACCAGCGACGCCGATTTCAAAGCGCTGCACGGCGGCGGCAACGGCACCGAGAATTTCACCTACACGATTACCGATTCGGACGGCGACACCAGCACCGCCAACCTGGTGCTGCAGATCCACAACAACGACGATCCGGTGACCATCGACGGCCTCACCGTCAACGGCGGCGAACTCACCGTCTACGAGAAAAACCTCGGCGACGGCAGCAGCCCCGATGCTCCGGCGCTGACCCAAAGCGGCACCTTCACCATCACCGCCCTCGATGGCGTGCAGACCCTGAGCGTCGGCGGGATCAACGTGGTGGTCGGCGGTGTGTCGTCTGGCTTCCCGCAATCCATCACCACCCCGCTGGGCAGCACGCTGACCATCACCGGGTTTGACCCGGTCACCGGCGTGGTCAGCTACAGCTACACCCTGGTGGATAACGAAACCCATCCAAACGCCAACGGTGCCAACAGCATCACCGAAAACTTCAATGTGGTGGCCACAGACACCGACGGCAGCACCGCGAGCAACCAGCTCAACGTCAACATCGTCGATGACCTGCCCAAGGCCAACCCGGATCACACTTCGGTGGCGGAAGGCGCAACAGTTACCGGCAACGTGCTGGATAACGACATCGGCGGCGCCGATGGCCCGGCGGCCAGTGGCGCGGTGATCGGTGTGCGGGCCGGCAGCGACACCTCGACCTCAGCCATCGGTGGCCTGGGCTCGAACATCAATGGCACTTACGGTTACCTGACGTTGGATGCCAATGGCAACGCGGTTTATCACAGTAATCCGAACAGCGTCGGCCCAGCGGGCGCCACCGACGTGTTCACCTACACCGTGCGCGATGCCGACGGCGATGAAAGCACCACCACCATCACCATCGACGTCTCGAACAGCTGCATCGTCGCGGCCCGCGATACCGACGTGACGGTCTACGAAAAAGCCCTGGACCTGACCCAGGATGGGCAGGACCTGGCCGCTGGCACCGTCACCGGCAGCGACCCGACCAGCACCGGCGAAACCGCCAAGGGCACACTGGTGGGTTCGGTCACCGGCGCGGTCGGCGCGATCACCTACACCCTGGTCGGCAGCGCCACGGGCAACTATGGTCAGATCCAGCTCAACCCCAACGGCACGTACACCTACACCCTGACGTCACCGGCGACCACCACGCCGCACGCGAACGACGGCGCCAATACCCTGACCGAAAGCTTCACCTACCAGGCCACCGATTCGCTGGGCAACAGCACCACCAGCACCATCGTGGTGAGCATCGTCGATGACGTGCCGAAAGCGGTGAACGACACGAATGCGGCCACCGCGACGGAGAACGCGCTGACCCTCACCGGCAACGTCCTGACCAACGACATTCAAGGCGCGGACCACGTCGCGACCGGACCGAATGCCGGGCCGATCACACCCGCCACGCTGAATGGCACTTACGGCACCCTCGTGCTCAACGCCAATGGCACCTACACCTACACGCTTGACACCAACGATGCCGACTTCAAAAACCTGCACGGCGGCGGCAATGGCACCGAAACCTTCACCTACACCCTCACCGATGCCGACGGCGACACCAGCACCGCCACGCTGGTGCTGAACATCCAGAACGCCAACGATCCAGTGACCCTCAACGGCCTCGACGTCAGTGGCGGCGAACTGACGGTCTACGAGAAAAACCTCAGCGACGGCACCAGCCCCAACACTCCGGCACTGACCCAGAGCGGCACTTTTACGGTGACCGCACTCGACGGCCTGCAAACCCTCGACGTTGGCGGCATCCATGTGGTGGCCGGTGGCGTGACGGCGGGCTTTCCGCAAACCATCGTCACCGCATTGGGCAACACGCTGACCATCACCGGCTACAACCCGGCTACAGGTGTAATCAGCTACAGCTACACCCTGGTGGATAACGAAACCCATCCAACCGCCAATGGCGCCAACAGCCTCACCGAGAACTTCAATGTGGTGGCGACGGACACCGATGGCAGCACCGCGTCGGGTCAGATCAACGTCAACATCGTCGATGACCTGCCTACCGCCGCACCGAATACGGCGAGTGCGGCCGAAGGCGCAACGGTCAACATCAGCGTGCTGGGCAACGACGTGTTTGGTGCGGACGGTCCGGCAGTCGATGGCGCGGTGATTGGTGTGCGTGCCGGCAGCAACACGTCGACCTCGGCGGTCGGTGGCCTCGGCACCAATATCAATGGCACCTACGGCTACCTGACCCTGGATGCAGCCGGCAATGCCGTGTACCACAGCAACCCGAACTCGGTGGGGCCAGAGGGCGCTACCGACACGTTCACCTACACCATTCGCGATTCCGACGGCGACGAAAGCACCACGACCATCACCATCAACGTCTCCGACACCGGCCTCAAAGCCGTGGTGGACCAGGACGTGACGGTCTACGAAAAAGCCCTCGACCTGAACCAGGATGGTCAGGACCTGGCGCCGGGCACCGTCACCGGCAGCGATCCGGGCAACACCGGGGAAACCGCCACCGGGACGCTGGTCGGTTCGGTCACCGGTGGCAGCGGCGTGCTCACTTACAGCCTGGTCGGCAGCGCCACTGGCACGTACGGGCAAATCCTGCTCAACCCCAACGGCACGTACACCTACACCCTGACGTCGGCACCGAAAACCTCGCCGAACGCCAACGACGGGCCCAACACCCTGAGCGAAAGCTTCACCTACAAAGCCACCGATGCCCTGGGCAACAGCACCACCAGCACGATCGTCGTCAACATTGTCGATGACGTGCCGAAAGCAGTGGCCTCCGATCGCTCGGTGGCCGCGGTGGAAATCGACTCCAACATACTGATCGTGCTCGACATCTCCGGCAGCATGATCGACCCCTCTGGGGTGGGTGGGCTGTCGCGGCTGGACCTGGCCAAACAGGCCATCAGCGCCTTGCTCGACAAGTACGACGACCTTGGCGATGTGAAAGTGCAACTCGTCACCTTCAGCAGCAACGCCACTGACCGGACCACGGTGTGGGTCGACGTGGCGACCGCGAAGACGCTGCTCGCCGGGCTGTCCGCGGGCGGTGGTACTAACTACGATGCCGCTGTGGCCACGATGCAGACGGCGTTCAATACGTCCGGCAAACTCACCGGTGCGCAGAACGTCGGCTACTTTTTCTCCGACGGCAAACCCAACGAAGGCGATATCGGCACTGCCGACGAGGCTGCACTCAAAGCCTTCCTCGACGCCAACGGCATCAAGAACTACGCAATTGGCTTGGGCAGCGGCGTGAGTAACGCCAACCTCAACCCGTTGGCCTACGATGGCAGCACCCACACCGACACCAATGCAGTGGTGGTGACCGATCTCACCCAGCTCAACTCAGTGCTCTCGGGCACTGTGGCAGGGGCGCCGGTCACCGGCACCTTGCTGGAGAACGGCACATTCGGCGCCGATGGCGGCTTCATCAAAACCCTCACGGTCGACGGCACCACGTATACCTTCGACCCGAAAGGCAACGCTAACCAGGGTTCGCTGAACTTCAGTGGCGGCGTTAACCACGGCACGTTCGACACGGTGAACAACAGCCTCAGCATCGCCACCAACAACGGCGGCACCCTGGTGGTGAACCTCGACACTGGCGAGTACAACTACACCTCGCAAAAAACCACCGCGGTGGTCATCACTGAAAACATCGGCTTCACCGTCAGCGACAACGACGGCGACCTGGCCAGCTCCACGCTGACGGTCAAAGTCATACCGAACGCGGCACCGGTGGCGGTCGATGACCACATCATCACCAACGTGCTGTCGAACAACATCGTGGTACCTGGCGAGTTGTTGCTGGCCAACGACACCGATGCCGACAAGGATCCGCTGACCGCATCACCGACCAACTTCACCACCGGCTGGGTGGCGAAGGGCGCGGATTTCACCGGGACGGGCGCGATCAGTTTCAAAGGCACCAATGACACCGCGGCCAACCAGTCCTTGGCAGACGTGCGCAGTGCCTTTGCGGCCAACACCGCCGCGATGACGGCGCTACTGGTGGTCAGCGGGTATCTGGGCCAGGTGGCTGCCAACAACGCCAATGATGAAGACCTCATCACCGTGAAACTGAAAGAAGGTGAGACCCTCAACCTGGATCACAATCTGGCGGCCGGGCATATCACCATGGAGTACTCCGTCAATGGCGGCGCCTTCATCAGCATCGCAGACGGTCAGACGATCACCGCGACGTCGGATGCGACCTATCAGATCCACATCACCAACATCGAAAACACCAGTGGAGGCAACGCCAAAGGATCCGAAAGCTACCAGTTGACTATGACCGTCAACTACGCCGGCGCCCACGACATCGCACCGGACGCCCACGGCACCTACACCGCCAGCGACAACCACGGCGGCAGCGACAGCGCGGGCGTGACCATCAGCTATCAGGATGGCCACACCCTCACCGGCACGGCGGGCGATGACACATTGATAGCCGGCACCGGCAACAACGTCATCAATGCCGGCGACGGCAACGATGTACTCACCGCCGGTTCCGGCAACAACGAACTGCACGGCGGCGCCGGCAATGACTTGCTGTTCAGCGGCACCGGTAACGATCTGCTCGACGGCGGCACCGGCATCGACACTGTGAGCTACGCCCACGCCACCGCCGGGGTCACCGTCGACCTGAATCTGCTCACCCCGCAAAACACCGGAGGCGCCGGCACCGACACCCTCACCGGGATCGAAAACTTGGTCGGTTCCAACTTCAACGACTCCCTCACGGGCGATAACAACAGCAACGTCATCAACGGCGGTCTGGGCGATGACATCCTCAACGGTGGCGGGGGGGACGACTTCCTGATCGGCGGTCTGGGCAACAACACCCTCACCGGCGGGGCAGGGGCAGACACCTTCCAGTGGCTCAAAGGCAACAGCGGCCACGACGTCGTCACCGACTTCACTCCTGGCACCGACAAACTCGATTTGTCGCAACTGCTGCAAGGTGAAAACGGTACGTCAGCGTCGCTGGATGACTACCTGCACTTCAAAGTCACCGGCAGCGGCGCTTCACTCGTCACCAGCATCGACGTCAGCGCCATGGCCGGCGCCACGCCGAACCAGACCATCGACCTGGCCGGCGTCAACCTCGCCAGCCACTATGGCGTCACGCCGGGGGCGGGCGGTGTGGTGGCGGGCGGGCACGATACGGCGACCATCATCAATGGCATGTTGAACGACCATTCGTTGAAGGTGGATACCGTGTGACCTGAAGGCTGAAACGACAAAACCCGCCATTCCTGGGTAAGGAGTGGCGGGTTTTTGTTGTCTGGGAGAAAGCAATCGCGAGCAACCACCACAAATCTCTACTACCAACCCGGTCATTGTGGCAAGGGGACGGAGAGTTAGCCGTGCGGATCGACGTTATCCAGCATCCTATTCACCACCAACTCACCCAGCATGACCGAGTGTTGAATCCCCAGCAGCGACTGCAGACTTTGGCCTGCAGTTAAGACTGGAGTTTTGCGCTTATACCTGTTCGGGTCGCTAAACCCGATCGCTGATTGGCAGCGATGCGGAAACGATAAAGATCAGGGTAAAAGCGCACAAGCCGGCGGATTCTGGCGCAGTCGTAGGTAACGGCGCAAGAATATGTAGCCTGAGTGAGTGTCTGGAGGTGTCTTTTAAACACCGGTGTTTACTGCCCAATCATCGCGTCCGGCTACATCGGCTCCGGCGGCCCTATCAACCGTCCCATCACCCCAAACAACCCCAGTTCCCGAATCACCTCCAACTCCCCCTGCGTCTCGACCATCTCCGCAATCAACGGCAGATCAATGCTGTTGGTCGCGCGGAAAATCGCGTCGATAAACAGCCGCTTGTCAGGCTGTACATCAATGCTGCGGATGTACGCGCCATCGATTTTCAGATACGCCAACCCGAGTTGCGTAAGGTTGCCGATCTGGCTGAAGCAGCCACCAAAGTGCTGCAAGCCGAGGCGATAACCGGTATCGAGCAGGCTATGACTCAGGCGCTGCAATTCTTCGGACGGCGGCAACTGGCGTTCGTCGATTTCCAGGGTCAGCAGCGGTGCCAGTTCCGGCAGCGAGTCGAGCAAGTCGATGATTTGTCGCAGTTGCGCCGGATCGCGCAGGGTGCTGCCGGACAGGCTCAACGCCAAGGGCCAGCGGTTGATAACGAGGTAATCGAGGGTGGCTTCGAGCATCACCAGATCGAACCGGGCGGACCAGCCGAGGCGCTCGATCCATGGCAGGAAATGCCCGGCGGCAATGGCTTCGCCGGTGGGGTCGAGCAGGCGCGCAAGGACTTTGTGATGCAGCACCTGGCTGGTATCGGCGCATTGCACGACGGGTTGGAAATATAGCTGCAGTTTGCCGTGGGTCAGGGCGTCGTCGATCCAGGCGCGCCAGTCATGTTGGGAGTGGTTGTTCGCGGTGGCTGTGTCGGCCAGATGCACCCATGGTCGCTCGGGATGTTGCCGGGCTTGCGTCAGCGCCTGATCGAGACGCAGCAGCACGTCGCTGGCCGGTTCGCCGGGGTGATAGGGGACGATGCCCAAATGCGCCACCGGCATGCAATCACTGGCGCCGGTCAGGCGCAGGTTCTCCAACGTTGCACTGATTTCCGAGGCCAGGCGTTCGGCGTCGGCGCCATCCAGGCCCGGCGTCAACAGGCTGAACTCGCCGCCGCGGTTGCGTGCCGCCAGCCAGGCCCGACGTTCCGGCAAATGCGTCAGGCGCTTGAGCAGCTCGCCGACGGCGCTGATCAACGCATCGGTGCGCTGACCACCCAGACGCTGGTTGAGGCCGATCAGGTCGTTGATCCGCAGCATCAGCAAATGGCCGGCGCTGCTCTGTTCGCTGATCAGCAGATGATCGGCCAGTTGTTCATCCAGCAAACGGCGATTGGCCAGGCCCGTGAGGCTGTCCTGATAGGACTCGGCCCGTAGTTTTTCACTGCGCGTGGCTTCTTCGGCGAACAGCGCCTTGAGCTTCTCGACCATCTGGTTCATGGCCAGTACCACGCGGCGCAATTCCGGAGTGCGCGGCAGTTTTGGCAGGCTCAGGAACTCGCGTTTGCTGATGGCCTCGGCTTGTTTGACCATTTTGTCGAGTGGGCGCAATTGCCGACGCAACAGCCAACCGCCGAATATCGCGCTGAGCAACCCGCAGACCAACAGCCAGAGCAGACTGCCGAGGGTGCTGTCCCAGAGTTTGGCCAGGGCAAATTGCGGATTGCTCAACACTTCCACCCGTGCCACCTGTTCCCAGCCGCGCATGATCAGCGCGTCGCCGCCTTCGGGGCGCAGGTTGACGAGCCTCACGAACCAGCCTGGAACGCCGTCGATTTTTTCAGGGACGCTGCGTTCCACCAACACCTGATCGTCGACGATGTTGACGACGCGGATGCTGCGGAAATAGCCACTGTCGAAAATCGAGCTGACCATCAACTCGGTCATGACCGGGTCGTCGATCTGCGCGGTCAGGGACAAACCCAGTGCGGTGGCGGCGTCCTGGGCATGCGAGCGCAACTGGCCGAGCATCTGTTCGCGGGAGCTTTCCAGGCTGACAAAAAAACTGCCGCTGAAGGCCACCAGCAGGAACAGGCAAATGGCGAGAAACAACTGTTTGCGCAGTGACATAAAACGCTCCTTGCTATGACGGCTAGCCGTCGCCCACGGCGAATCCTTCGGCTTGCATCTTTTTCAACACGTCTTGCCAGCGCGACAGCTTTTTTGTGTCGCCGCTGCGTTTGCCGCCGTTGGCACCGGGCAAGTACAGGCCTTCGGCGTTGAAGGCGTACACCGGCAACAGGTCTTTACGCTGGGACGCGGGGCGGATTTCGCCGATCAGGTTATCCAGCACCAGCGGTTCGGCCGTGGGGCTGCTGTAGAAGGTCAACACCATGTGCGCCTGGTTTTGGGCCAGGGCCTTGACGTAGGTGATGCGCAGTTTTTCGCTGGGAACACCGAGTTGGCGCAGGCTGAAATACTTCGCCAGCGCGTAGTCTTCACAGTCGGCGGCGCCCTTGATCAGCGATTCTTCCGGCGTGGCCCAGTAATCGGTCTGATGCCAGATGCGCATGTCATCCTGAAAATTCAGCTGCTGATTGAAGAACTGATTGACCGCATTCAGTTGCTCGCGCTCGGGTTGCTTGAGTTCGCTTTTGAGCATTTGACTCCAGGCCTCGACTCTTCCCTTGGCGGGGCCGAGAGGGCCATAGCGCTTTTCGGCGGTTTGCAGAATCTGCGTAAAGTCCCAGTCGGCAAGGACACTGCCCAACCCCGTCAGCAGAAAACTGGCCAACAGCAGCCAGCCGCCGAGCCGAAGTCGGAGCGTTGACCATCCTGGACTACGCGGACGACGTGACATGTCTGGCTGCTCGCGTGCAGATGACTGAAGTCTAGGCGGTGTTTTGGGCGAGGATGGACAAATTGTCGGGTGAGTACACGGACCTGCACACGGACCTGTAGCAGCCTGCTGCTACAGGGATCGAGGTGTTTTCAGGGTTTTTTGCTTGAGGATGTAGAACGTGACGAGCACGGCGCTGGTCAGCATGAAGCCGCGCGCCCACGGCAGGGGCACCAGGTAGCAGGAGAACAGGATGCTCACCCACATCAGCCCGATGGCGTAGACCTTGCCTTTGAGGGGAATACCGTTACCGTCGAGGTAGTCGCGAATCCACGGGCCCAGCCATGGATGCTCCACCAGCCACTGATAAAAGCGCGGCGAACTGCGGGCGAAGCACGCAGCGGCCAGCAACAGAAAGGGCGTGGTGGGCAAAACCGGCAGGAAAATCCCGATCACCCCCAGCGCTACGCTCAGCCAGCCGATGGCCAGCAGCACGTAACGCAACATCAGGGAGCGGTTGCCTATGGGGTTGTCCATAGGCAAGACCTTAGTGATGACGTGGCTTGAGGATCGCCGGTTTTTCGTCTGGCGCGTTGCACAGCAGGTACAGCGCGGTCAGGGCTTCCGGGATCTGTACGATCATGTCGTCCATCAGGTTGGCATCTTTGGCGATGTCTTCGAACTCTGGCTGTTCGTCGAACAGGCCCGAACCGACCATGATCGGCAGGAGCATTTCGCTGACTTCGTCTTCGGCGGTTTCGAACCAGGCGGCTTCGCGCAGGAACACGCCTTCCATGAAACCGATGCACCAGCCGCGCAGGTCGGAGTCATCCGGATCTTCGCCCAGGTCCAGCTCGCACGGCAGCTCGAACTCTTCATCGGACGCCAGTTGGCGGGCGATGTGAGCCTTGAGGGCCAGCAGGGTGGATTCGATGGCTTCTCGTTCGGTGTCGTCGGCGTAGTGCGGCTCTTCGGCGAAGAGGGCGTCGATCCATTCACGGTCCGGAACTTCTTCGGAACAGATCGACAGCGCAGTGAGGTAGCCGTGGGCGGCCACGTAGTCCAGCGCCTCGTCATGCAGTTCGTCGGCGTCGAGGAAGACTTGCAAACGGGTTAGTTGCTCAGCGAAGGACATTAAAGGGCTACCTTGGGAAATAAACAGATGCGGGAATTCTAGGCCTTCTTGAGCGCTCAGGCCAGCCGCGCGGCATATTTGCAGCCTCAGAACACCGCATTCCCTGTAGGAGTGAGACCGGATTCTTTGTTGCATTGGGTTGATGTGTCTTATCAGCGGTGCCCTGCGCAAGGGAGGCCTCGGGTATACTCGCGCGTTTTGTGATGCCCTGCTGGCATCGCGGCTGGAATGTGAAGCGTCATGCAACGCGCACTTACGATTTGTCAGTGCAGCGTGCGTGGTTCTGAACCAGCCTTGCAGGGATGTTTTTGTGATTTTTGGAGTTTTTATGCTCGAACAGGCTCAACGCGTCCTCAAGGACATCTTCGGCTACGACAGTTTTCGTGGCCGTCAGGGTGCAATCATTGAGCGCGTGGCCAGTGGTGGCGACGCCCTGGTACTGATGCCTACCGGTGGCGGCAAATCCTTGTGTTTCCAGGTGCCGGCGCTGTTGCGCGAAGGCCTGGCCGTGGTGGTGTCGCCGCTGATCGCACTGATGGACGACCAGGTCGCCACCCTCGAAGAGCTGGGTGTCGCGGCCGCAGCCTTGAACTCGACGCTGAGCGCCGAACAACAGCGCGATCTGGCGGCCCGCATCAAGCGCGGCGAAGTGAAGATGCTCTACCTCGCGCCCGAGCGTCTGGTCCAGCCGCGCATGCTGGCCTTCCTGCAAAGCCTTGAAATCGCCCTGTTTGCCATCGACGAAGCGCACTGCGTGTCGCAATGGGGCCATGACTTCCGTCGCGAATACCTGCAACTGGGGCAGTTGGCGGAGTTATTCCCGAACGTTCCGCGCATCGCTCTGACCGCCACGGCCGACAAGCGTACCCGCGAAGAAATCGTCGAGCGCCTGCATCTGCAAGACGCCGAACGCTTCCTGTCGAGTTTCGACCGCCCAAATATTTTCTACCGCATCGTGCCCAAGGAGCAGCCACGCAAGCAGTTGCTGGCCTTCCTCGCCGAGCGTCGTAGCGATGCCGGCATCGTTTACTGCCTGTCGCGCAAGAAAGTTGACGAAGTGGCGGTGTTCCTCAGCGAACAAGGCTTCCCGGCGCTGCCGTATCACGCGGGTTTGCCCAACGAAACCCGGGCCCATCACCAGAAGCGCTTCCTTAACGAGGAAGGCCTGATCATGGTTGCCACCGTGGCGTTCGGCATGGGCATCGACAAACCCAACGTGCGCTTTGTCGCTCACCTCGATTTGCCGAAATCCCTTGAGGCTTATTACCAGGAAACCGGTCGAGGTGGCCGCGACGGTCTGCCAGCAGACGCCTGGATGGCCTACGGCCTGCAAGACGTGGTGATGCTCAAGCAAATGTTGCAGAACTCCGAAGGCGACGAGCGTCACAAGCGTCTGGAGCAGCACAAGCTCGACGCGATGCTCTCGCTCTGTGAAGAAACCCGCTGCCGTCGCCAGACGTTGCTGGCCTACTTCGACGAAGACATGCCTGAGCCGTGTGGCCATTGCGACAACTGTGTCGACGGCGTGCAGACCTGGGACGCCACCGAGCCGGCCCGACAGGCACTCTCGGCGATTTATCGCACGGGCCAGCGTTATGGCGTCGGGCATTTGGTCGACGTGTTGCTGGGTAAGGACAACGAAAAAATCCGCAGCATTGGTCATCAGCATCTTTCAGTGTTTGGGGTCGGCAAGGCGATGGGCGAGAGCGAATGGCGCTCCCTGTTCCGGCAGCTGGTGGCCCGTGGGCTGGCCGACATTGACCTCGAAGGCTACGGCGGCCTGCGCTTGAGCGACACCTGCCGGCCGCTGCTCAAGGGTGAGGTGACCCTGGAGCTGCGCCGCGACCTCAAGCCGCAAACCACCGCGAAAAGCAGCAAGAGCCAGGCGAGCCAACTGGTGCGTGGCGAAGAGCGCGAGCAGTGGGAGGCGCTTCGGGCCTTGCGGCGCAAACTCGCCGAAGAACATGGCGTGCCGCCGTACGTCATCTTCCCCGATTCGACGTTGCTGGAAATGCTCCGCAGCCAGCCGACGTCGCTGGCAGAAATGGCCACCGTCAGCGGTGTCGGTGCACGCAAGCTCGAGCGTTACGGCGAGGCCTTCCTCGAAGTGCTGGGCGGTCAGGTCGAGGCACCGAAAGTCGTGGCCGACGTGCGCCACGAACTGATCACCCTGGCTCGCGCCGGCATGACTCCGGTGCAAATCGCCGGTCAGCTTCAGTGCTCGGAAAAGAACGTCTACACCATGCTCGCCGAAGCGATTGGCAAGCAGCAGCTGTCTTTGGAACAAGCGCTGGACTTGCCGGAAGAATTGATGGGCGAAGTCCAGGATGCGTTCCTCGACGGCGAAGGTGAATTGCCAGCGGTTTCTGAGATTGCCGCCCTGTTCGCCGGGCGAGTGCCGGAAGGCGTTTTGTACTGCGTGCGTGCCGCCCTGCAATCGGAGTTTGAGGTTTAAGCAGCGCTGTAGGTTGATGTAACGATTCACTACAGACCAAACCTTGCCTCAAGCCAACGGCCATGCTTAGCTGACTAATAATTAGTTTTAATTAATTTCAGTCTAATCATGAGTGTTTTATGCCGTTAACCGATCAACACCGCTTTGGCATGCAACTGGCCCAGATGTCGCGTGGCTGGCGTGCCGAACTGGACCGCCGTCTCGCCGGTCTGGGACTGTCCCAGGCGCGCTGGCTGGTGCTGCTGCACCTGGCCCGTTTCGAGGAAGCCCCGACCCAACGTGAGCTGGCACAAAGCGTGGGTGTAGAAGGGCCGACCCTTGCCCGTTTGCTCGACAGCCTTGAAACCCAAGGCTTGGTTCAGCGCCAAGCCGTACTGGAAGACCGCCGGGCGAAAAAAATTGTCCTTTGTGCGCCGGCCCGTCCTCTGATTGAACAAATTGAAACCATCGCCACGCAACTGCGTCTCGAGCTGTTCGCGGGCGTCGATGAGGCGGATCTGAAGGTGTGCATGCGGGTTCACGGACATATTCTGGGCAACCTGGAAAAATCTTGAGGCAGAATCGCACGCCGGACTTTTGAGATACCCCGTTGGGCAGACTATAAAGAACTACTAGGCAATATCGTGTTCGTACCGGATGTGCAAACACGCATAGGTTGGTTCTGTTATCTAAGGGATGCTCATGCTCGAGAGTTGGCGGTTGGTTTTACGGTGTGGCGTCAGGTCGATTCTGGTCTGTGGCGCTATCACCTACTCGGCATTGGCGCCCGCGCTGGGCTTGGGGGACATCACTCTCCATTCCGCGCTGAATCAGCCGTTGAGTGCCGACATCGCCCTGGTGGATGTCGGTGGTCTGGAGGAGGGCGAGTTGTCCGTCAGCCTGGCGACGGCGGATGAATTCAGCCGCGCTGGCGTCGAGCGGGTGTTCTTCCTCAATAATCTGAAGTTCACCCCGATCCTGCGTGGCAATCGCAACCTGATCCGGGTGACCTCCAGCAAAGCGGTCAAAGAACCTTTCCTGAATTTCGTGGTGCAGCTCAATCAGCCCAACGGGCGCTTGCTGCGCGAATACACGGTACTGATCGATCCGCCGGGCACTCCGGGAATTGAACCCGCCGCGGATGAGCCGGTTGCCGAACCCCAGTCTTCTGCATTTCCGGCGGTCAAACCGGCCAGTGTGCCAGCAGCGCCTGCGAAGAAACCCGCTCCCCCGCAACCTGTCGTCGCGCCTGCGAGTGATCCCGTTGTGGCCGAGCAACTGGCCGCAGCTGTCCTGCAAAACCAGCAACTGCAAAAAACGGTCGATGAGTTGAATGCCAAGCTGGCGGCTCAGGACGAGCAGATAGCCGGTCAGAAAAAACAGATCACCGAACTGCAAACCCAATTGGCTGAAGTCAAACAAACGCCAGTCGAGCCTGCTGCGCCGGTAGCTGTCGTGCCCGCGCCTGTGGTTGTCGAGGAAGCAATCAACTGGCAATTGGTTATCGGGCTGCTGGCACTGGTGGCTGCGGTGCTGCTCGGGTTGTTCCTTCGTCATCGACGTCAGCAGGTTGCGGCCTTGCCCGAGGCCTCCCCCGATTTGTCGTCACGGCAGGAGTCGATGTTTGATCCTGTGACGCCATTGGTCCAAAAGACCCAGCTCAAACCCGTGTCCGATCATCGTGACGAAACCTCACCGGGCGATGTGCTAGAAGGGGTCGGCATCTACCTGACTTATGGCCGATTTGCCGAAGCCGCTGCCATGTTGCGAGATGCGCTGATCAAGGAACCTCAGCGCACGGATCTGGCGGTGCAACTGCTGGAGGTGCTCGGCAAGCAAGGCGATGTAACGGCTTATGATGCGCAGGAAAGCAGCCTGCGAGACGCCGGGTTCGACCCGCAAAAGCTTCGGGATATACGCGCCAGCCACCCGAAACTGAGCGGCACCGCACCCCTGGCGGCCGCGCCCGTAGTCGCACCGGTGGAACCTGTGTCCAACGATGAATTCCAGTTGAACCTGGATGAATTGTCGATGGATTCAAATTGGGATCTGGTCAGCCCTTTCGACACCCCGCCACCCGCCGCTAAACCTTCTGACGAGCTGACCTTCACCTCGAACCTGCACGTGATGCCCGACGTGTATGAACTGCCTGACGAGTCGTCGCAGCCAGTGTCCGAACTGGAATGGGACCCCGTACCTGACACGCCATCACTGGATGATGACTTCCTCGACGAATTCAACGATGCGCCTCAGCCGCTGCAACTTGAACCGCTGAGCCTGGCCCCGGCGCCATCCAACGCCGGCAAACTGGAACAAGCCCAGACCTGCATCGACGATGGCGACCTGGAGCGCGCAATCAAGCTGCTCAACGAATTGCTCAAGGACGGCGACGAACCGCTCAAGCAGACCGCCCGCAGTCTGTTGGCCGGTATCGGCTGAGGCTCTATGATGGCTGCGCTCCCAGACTCAGAGACTTGCCTGTCATGACCGCGCACAAACCGGAAATCGTCATCACCTATTGCACGCAATGCCAATGGCTGTTGCGTGCCGCCTGGCTGGCTCAGGAACTGCTCAGCACCTTCGGTGATGACCTTGGCAAAGTGTCGCTGGTGCCCGGCACCGGTGGGGTGTTCCATATTTTTTGCGACGACGTGCAACTCTGGGAGCGTAAGGCCGATGGCGGTTTTCCCGAGGCCAAGGTGCTCAAGCAGCGAGTCCGCGATCAGATCGATCCGGACCGCGACCTGGGCCACAACGACCGCACTCAGTGAGACGCCGCTTCCGCCGCCACAGTCTTTTTGCTTGAACCACCGGAGAGCCGGCTGGAGACCACGATCGCGACGATGATCAGCGCGCCGCCGATCAGCATCCGCAGCGTCGGATTTTCATTGAACAGCAGCCAGGCCATGGTGATCCCGTAAACCGGTTCCAGGGCGAACACCACCGCCGCCGTGCGGGCCTTGATTACCGCCAGGCTGGCGACGAACAGACTGTGTGCGACGCCGGTACAGAACACCCCGAGCAGACTGATCCACAGCCAATCGATGCCACGCACTTCGCTCAACTGCGGTGCCGCCACGGGCAGCAGGCACAGCGCGACCACCACGTTTTGACACAGCGCGGCCTGTACCGGCGGGATCCGTCCGGAACTGGCCCGGTTGGTCAGCGACAGCAGGGCAAACAACAACCCGGAGCCGACGGCCCATAGCAGGCCGGTGGTGGCGCCACTCGCCAGATCGAAGTCCGGAGTGACCAATACCAGTCCGACACTCACCAACACCACCAGCAGGATTTCATTGGCGCGAATCCGCTCACGGAAGATCAGCCCTTCGAGGATCACGGTAAACGCCGGGAAACTGGCAAAACCCAGGGTCGCAATCGCCACGCCCGCGACCTTCACCGCAATAAAGAAGCTCACCCAGTGCCCGGCCAGCAACAAGCCACTGAGCAGCAGGCGGCGCCAGTCCACGGCTGCAAGCTTCTGCCAACGGGTATTGCTGGCGAAGCGCGCAAAAACCGCGAGTGCCAGCACCGCAAACGCAGCACGGCCAAAGACGATGACAGCGGGGGAGGCGGCGGCGAGTTTGCCGAACACACCGGTCAGGCCAAACATCAATGCGCCGATATGCAGGGCGCCAAGGGCGGTACGGGGAGTCATTGCAATCCTTGATCAATACAACCAACAGAGGTGAAGTCTAGAGCGCTGGTAGTGCACCTGTCTGTCGTCAGACTCGCCTCATTTGTCGCCAGCCTCGCGCCGAAGCTTACCGGGGGAGGTGCCAAACTCACGCAACACCGCGGCGGCGAAGGCGCTCTGTGAGCTGTAGCCGACTCGACTGGCAATCTCGCCGATGGACAATGGCGAATCGCGCAGCAATCCCACCGCAATATGCAGCCGCCGACTGCGGATGTAGTCCATCGGCGTCTGCCCGCATTCAGCCACAAACCGAGCGTGCAACCGGGCGCTGGACAATCCGGCGACACCGGCCAGGTCCGCCACTTGCAACGGGTAAGCTGCATGCTGATCGATGTGTGCATTCATCGCCGCATACGGCAGGCGTCGTCCGCCCACGCTGGCTGGTTTGGCGTTGTTGAGACTGGCCAATAACAGCACCGCGCCTTGTTGTGCGATCAACGGATCGTTGACCTGGCTGCCCGCCAGCCAGCTGACCAATTGGCTTTGCCCTGCATCCAATGGCAGGCGTCCGGCGTTGTCGAGCAGACGACGACTGGCCTCGGCATGTTCGCCCAGCGACTGTGAAACCCATTGATCGCTCGGCACATCCAGCACCAGGCAGCGGCTGCCGTTGCTGCTGCCGCAGGCGTGATGGAATCCGGACGGCACTACCACGAAGCTCTGCTGCACCACCTGACTGCCATGCCCGTCGACTTCGAAATCCAGCGCGCCCGACAGCCCGAACACCAGTTGGGCGTGGTCGTGGCTGTGGACGATCAGGTCGTGGGTGTACTGGCGTAGTGTGAGGATCGGGCGCATCACCGCTCTCCTGGGCAAGATGCGGCCAGTTTACACCGGCCCGTCGCTGTCACAGGAATGACTCACCCCTGTCATGACCGATTAACCCAACCGGCGCAAGCTTGGAAAAACAATCGCAGAGGGTTGCCCATGACCAGCGCCGAGCTCGCCAAACCCAGTCGTAAGCAACGTGTGCGGACCTTGTGGATTTCAGATGTGCATCTGGGCACTCGAGACTGCCAGGCCGAGCACCTGTCGCAGTTTCTCAAGGGCTACCACGCGGACAAGATTTACCTGGTCGGCGACATCATCGATGGCTGGAAACTGCGTGGCGGCATGTACTGGCCCCAGGCGCACACCAACGTCATTCGTCGCTTGCTGACCATGAGCAAGCGCGGCACCGAAGTCATCTACGTCACCGGCAATCACGACGAGTTCCTGCGTCGTTACTCCAAGCTGATCCTGGGCAACATCCAGTTGGTCGACGAAGCCGTGCACGTCACCGCCGACGGCCGGCATCTGCTGGTGATCCACGGCGATCAGTTCGATGTCATTACCCGTTATCACCGCTGGCTGGCGTTTCTCGGGGACTCGGCCTATGAATTCACCCTGACCCTCAACCGCTGGCTCAACCACTGGCGCGCCCGTTATGGCTACGGCTATTGGTCGTTGTCGGCGTATCTCAAGCACAAGGTAAAGACCGCGGTCAGCTTCATCAGCGACTTCGAGGAAGCCATCGCACACGAATGCGTGAAGCGCGAGTTGCATGGCGTGGTGTGCGGCCACATCCACCATGCCGAGATTCGCAAGGTCGGCGAGGTGGATTACCTCAATTGCGGGGATTGGGTGGAGTCGTGTACGGCGCTGATCGAGCATTGGGACGGGTCGATCGAGTTGTATCGGCTGGCGGATGCGCAGGCGCGTGAGGCGGAGTTGAAGGTGTTGAAGGTTGCCGAGCCGGCCTGAAATGTGCGGTGACTGGGCTGGCCTGCTCGCGATGGACCGCGCAGCGGTCCCCTGAGGTGTATCAGGCCGGCGAATATTCTTCCATCGCCGCCTTGTAGATCGAGTTCTTCGGCTGCGCAAACAACCGTTCCATCATTGGTATAAAGAAACTCAACGGCAGCGTGTCATACGCCGGGTCAAACGCCGCCGCATCGTATTTGGCACAGAACTCGATGGTCGCCTGGTACTGCGCATGGTCCTTGAACTGCTCACGCAGGTGCCGATCCATGCCCAAATGATGGAAAAAGTAATAGCCCTGGAAAATCCCGTGTTTCTCCACCATCCACAGATTCTCGGCGCTGACGAACGGCTTGAGAATCGCCGCGGCAATGTCCGGATGGTTGTAGGAACCCAAAGTGTCGCCGATGTCATGCAGCAACGCGCAGACCACATATTCTTCATCACGGCCATCGCGCCAGGCGCGGCTGGCGGTTTGCAGGGAGTGGGTGAGACGGTCCACCGGGAAACCACCAAAGTCGCCCTCCAGCAACTTCAGGTGCGCCACAATCCTTGAAGGCAATTGTTTCGCGTAGGCACTGAAGTCGGCGGCGATGATCGCCCAGTCTTCCTGCGTGCCATCCTTCATGTGGGTGAAACGGGCGTTGGCGTTCATCGACTCTTCTCTCTTCGTGTTCACGGTGCTTAGAACGGCACGCGACCCAGGATCATGTCTCGGTACATGACAAAGTCGCCGAGCAGGCTATAAAGAGGATGTTGGAAGGTCGCAGGTCGATTCTTCTCGAAGAAGAAATGCCCGGCCCAGGCGAAGCTGTAACCCGCCAGCGGCAGGGCCCACAGCAGCAGCCACGCGCCTTTGCCGATGGTCAGGGCGATAATGAAGATGACCAGTGTCGTACCGATAAAGTGCAGTCGTCGGCAAGTGCTGTCACTGTGCTCGCTGAGGTAATACGGGTAGAACTCAGCAAAGCTGTTGAAACGTTTGATGTTTTCCACGACTGCGATCTCTGTGGTTATTGTTCTGATTGCAAGATGTTCTGCGGGTAGCTTATTTGAGTCTAGAGTGATCATTGGCATCAGCCAGTGACAATAGGCGCCACTTTAGTATCCTTCGAAAACTAGCCGCGTCAGACGGCTCACTGAACAGTAAGCAAACGCCATGAGCGAACGAACGACTTCTGCAAGCTGGGCGATGGGGATTGTCAAAGCACTGGAGATGGACGGCCTGGATTGCCGGGCACTGTTCAAGCAGCTAGGGCTCGACTACGCCTCACTGGATGATCCGGATGCGCGTTTCCCACAAGATTCCATGACGCGCCTATGGCAGCGTGCGGTCGAGCTGTCCGGCAACCCGGCGATCGGCCTGAACATGGGCAAGGTGGTGCGACCGGCGTCCTTCCATGTCGCCGGCTACGCCCTGATGTCCAGTCAGACCCTGGCCGAAGGCTTTCAGCGGCTGGTGCGCTATCAGCGGATCATTGCCGAAAGTGCCGACCTGAGTTTCCGTCTGCTGGATGAAGGTTATGCGCTGATTCTGACGGTCCACGGCGATCACTTGCCGCCGACCCGGCAAAGTGCCGAGGCGTCACTGGCCTGCGCGCTGGCGTTGTGCGGCTGGTTGACCGGGCGGACCTTGCAACCGCGCAAGGTGCTGATACAGGGCGATCAACCTGTCGACCTCGAACCCTATAAACAAGCCTTTCATGCGCCGTTGCTGTTCAACGCACCTTACGACGCCTTGATCTTCGAACGTGCCGACATGGAAGCACCATTGCCGACCGCCAATGAAGCAATGGCGTTGCTGCATGACCGGTTTGCCGGCGAGTACCTGGCGCGGTTTTCCGAGAGCCGCGTGACGCACAAGGCGCGACAGGTGTTGTGCCGTTTGCTGCCCCAGGGCGAACCCAAGCGCGATACCGTGGCGCAGACGCTGCACCTTTCACAACGCACCTTGCAGCGACGCTTGCAGGAAGAGGGCACCAGTTTCCAGGCCTTGCTCGATGACACCCGGCGCGAATTGGCCGAGCAGTACCTGGCCCAGCCGACCATGACCCTGCTGGAAATTGCCTACCTGCTGGGGTTCGCTGACCCGAGCAATTTTTTCCGCGCGTTCCGCCGCTGGTTCGATGCCACCCCTGGCGAGTACCGGGCGCACATGACCGAAGCAGCAGCGCAGGTCAGTGGCGCCAGAACGCAGGAATGCACAGAACAAACACCGTAATGATCTCCAGTCGGCCGAGCAGCATGCCAAACGACAGAATCCACTTGGCGGCGTCCGGCAACGACGAAAAGTTGCCCGACGGCCCGATGGTCGGACCCAACCCCGGCCCGACACCGGACACGGTACTGGCCGCGCCGGTCAGGGCAGTCATCCAGTCCACGCCGAGCAGTGAGAGCAGCAACGCGATGACGCAGATGGTGATGGCGAAGAAGAACGAAAAGGTCAGGATCGAACGCACGATTTCTTCGTCGAGACGGTGACCGTTGTACTTCTGCTTGATCACCGCGCGCGGGTGAATCAATTGGTTAAGGTTGGCCTTGAGCAGGATGTAGGCAACCTGGAAGCGGAATATCTTGATGCCGCCGGCCGTCGAGCCAGAGCAGCCGCCGACAAAGCCCAGGTAAAAGAACAGCATCAGCGAGAAATTGCCCCACAGGCTGTAATCCCCCAGCGCGAAACCGGTGGTGGTGACCACCGATGTCACGTTAAACGCCACGTGCCGCAAGGTTTCGAGCCAATGCAGTTGGGTGGTCCACCAGTACCAGGTGCCGAGCACCAGCCAGGTCACCAGCAACATGCCAAGCATCCCTTGAACCTGTTGATCCTTGATCAAGGCCCGACGGTTGCCGCGCAAGGTTGCGACGTACAGGGTGAAGGGCAGGCTGCCGAGAATCATGATGACAATCGCCACCCAGTGCACCGCCGGCTGCGTCCATTTGGCCAGCGACTGGTCCGAGGTGGAAAAGCCGCCGGTGGAGATCGCTGACATCGCGTGGTTGATCGCATCAAACAGGCTCATCCCGGCCCACCAGAGCGCCAGGCTGCCGATAATGGTGATCCCGACATAGGCCGCCACGATCAGGCGCGCCACCATGTGCGAGCGAGGCATGACCTTTTCCGAACGGTCCGAGGACTCGGTCTGAAACAGGCGCATGCCACCGATGCGCAGCAACGGCAGAATCGCCACCGCCATGCCGATAAAACCGATGCCGCCGAGCCAGTGCAGCAGCGAACGCCAGATCAGGATGCCGGGTGACATGGTGTCCAGGCCGCTGAGGACCGTGGAACCGGTGGCGGTGATGCCGGACATGCTTTCAAAGATCGCGTCGGTGAAACTGACGTGTTGAGCCAGCATAAAAGGCAGCGAGGCGAAGAGGCAGACCACCAGCCAACTGCTGACCGTCAACAGGTACATGTCCCGTGGACGCAAGTGGATGTGTTCGGGACGGCCAGGGATAACCATCGCCAGGCCGGCGACAAAGGTAATCATGCTCGACCACAGGAACGAGGGGAGCTCGTGGGTGCGCTCGAAAATCACCAGGGTCGCCATGGGCACGACCATGGCAATGGCCAGCGTAATCAGGAAGATGCCGATGATAAAACCAATAATCCGTAAGGTCGGCAACGCCATGAAATCCGCTCGGGCTGTGGTGGGAGTGGGCGCCATTCTACCTGCGGGACAGGGCATGTAAACCGACGCCGCTTGCGCACTTGCAGCTAGAATAGCCAAACATTTTTTCAGGAGGTGGCCGATGCAGGCTCTCGACGCTTTGCTCAACCGTGTTTCCGTTCCACGACTGCTTGACCCGGCACCGACTGCGGCGCAACGCGAAGTCCTGTTTGGCGCCGCCATGCGTGCCCCGGACCATGGTCATTTGCAGCCTTGGCGCTTCCTGACCGTCGAGGGCGCGGCACGAGAGCAATTGGGCGAGCTGCTGGCCGAAGCGGCGAAGTTGCAAGACAGCGAGGTGTCGGAAGCGGCACTGGACAAAGCGCGCAACGGTCCGCTGCGCGCACCGTTGGTGGTGGTGGTGATTGCGCGGGTGCAGGATCACGTCAAGTACCCGAAATCCGAGCAACTGCTGGCTGCAGGCTGTGCAGCGCACGGAATTTTGCTGGCGGCGTATGCGCAAGGGATTGGCGCGGTATGGCGTACCGGTGAACTGGCCTACTCGGCGCATGTGGCCAAAGGGCTGGGGTTGGCGGAAGGGGAAGAGGTGATTGCGTTCCTTTACCTGGGCACACCGCAAAAAGAACCGCGTTTGGCCGAGAAAGTCGACCTCGCCGAGTTCGTCAGCGCGTGGCCCGCCAAGTCCTGAAGATCAAAAGAATCGCAGCCTGGTTTCACTCGACAGCTGCCACAGGTGCACCCGGACCTCTGTAGCAGCTGTCGAGTGAAACCAGGCTGTGTGCTTTTTACGGTTGAAAGACCGCCCCTGGCACCAGCGGCAACTCCAGACTGGCCACAAACCCGCCCTGCGGATGATTGGCCAGCACCAGAATCCCGCCATGACGTTCTGCCGCGCGGCGCGCGATCGCCAAGCCCAGGCCATGCCCGGCGGCCGTTTGCCCTGGAGCTCGATAAAACGGCTCACCCAACTGATTCAAATGCTCGGCGTTCACGCCTGGTCCATGGTCACGCACGCTGACCACAATGCGCTCACCCTGGCGCACGGCCTTCATTTCAATCGACTGCCCCACCGGATTAAAGCGCTGGGCGTTGCGCAGCAGATTGTCGACGGCGCGCTCGATCATCGTCGGCCAGCCCTTGAGGTTCAGTTGCGGTTCTACCTCAAGACTGACGTTCTGTTCCGGTGAACCCAGTTGCGCATCCTTTTGCAGCGTATGAAGCAACGCGTTCAGGTCGACCTCTTCGGCACTGGCGTTGTCGGCGTCGACCCGCGCCAGTACGAGGATTTCGCTGATCAACGCTTCCAGCCGGTCGCATTCGCGGGTCAGGCGCGGCCAGAGTTTTTCCCGTTCTTCAGGGGTGGCCCGTTCCGCCAATGCCAGGGCAATGCGCAGTCGAGCGAGCGGGGAGCGCAGTTCATGCGACACATCGCGCAGCAACTGTCGCTGACTGCCGATCAAGCTTTGCAGGCGTGAGCCCATGCGGTTGAAATCGTTGGCCAGCACGCCGAACTCATCGCGCCGGTTGGCCAGTTTCACCAGACTGTTTTGCTGGTAAGTGGTTTGTCCCAGGTCATGCACGGCACCGCGCAAACGGCTTAGCGGGCGGGTAATCGAAAGGGTGACGAACAGGCTGAACAACGTCAGTACCACCAACGCAATGCCCAGCGCACTCAACGGCCACAGCAGGCTTTCGCGGTGCCAGGAATCCAGTTCCGGGTGCGGAATGCGATAAATCAGCAGGTAGGTGTCGCCGGTTTTTTCGCTGGTGTATTCGGCGGTCAAACGACGCCATGGCAGGCGCCGGTCATCGTTGTTCTGCCGGGCTTCGAACGCGGCCGCGCGACGCGGGAAGGTCCCACGGACGACCGGGTCGCCGCTTTCGTTCAGCACCTGAACGTCGATGTGATATTGACGTTTTCGTTGTTCGAGAATGTCCTGGGCGGCTTCTTCACCTTGGGATTCGTAGGTTTGCGTCCACTCTTGTGCCAGGGTATTGAGGCCCGGATGGCGGCTGAGGATCCACGCGTCCTGGTTGAGCATGTGCCCCAGCAGAATGGATAGCCCTGCCACCAGAGCGATGGCCAGCCAGAAGCTGGCCAGGATACGCCAGAACAATGAACGCACAGAAAATCCTCGAACAAACACAAATCCCTGTGGGAGCGGGGGGGGGAGCAGACCCAACGGGGTTGGCCGTCGGGTCCGGGGTCAGCGCATTATTGCGCTTTTTGCGGTTGTTGCGCTTTCCAGGCCTTGAACTCGGCCCACTCGGCGCGACGCTCAGCCTGCTTTTTCTGGATCTCGTCGAATTTCTTCTGTTGATCCGGTTTCAGCACGGCGCGCACATCGGCTTCGGCTTTCTGATGCTTGGCGGTCATTTCGTCTTTCAGGGCTTTCTGGTCGGCTGGCGAGAGTTTCTCCAGGTACTTGTCGACCAGTTGCTTACGCTCGTGCATCTGCTCGCCCATGATCTTGCGGATCTGCTCGCGCTGTTCGCGGCTCAGGTCAAGTTGACTGTACGGGCCTTTACCGTGCATGCCGTGCATCTGGCCGCCGTGGTGCGAGTCGTCCATCGGCCCACCCATCGGGCCGGAGCCCTCAGGCATGGCCATGGCAACGGTCGGCAAAGCGGCGGCGAACATCAGGGCGATGAGAGTCTTGCGCATGGTGAATCTCCTTGTCTCGTTCCCGGTACGTTCCGGATGAGTACAGATTACGCAGATCAAGGTCAGCGGCGGTCAGCGGAGCGTAAAGCTTGGGTAAAGACGATGTCCCGCCGACCTGACACTTCCACCACCTTTTGGACACACGCCCGGGTTAGAGGCTGTAGTAGTAACCACGGCTACGCAGTGCAACGATGCGCGGGCGGCCGTCGGGGTGCGGGCCGATTTTCTTGCGCAGGTTGCTGACGTGCATGTCCAGGCTGCGGTCGTACAGGGTCAGCTTGCGGCCGAGGGCGATTTGCGCCAGTTCCTGTTTGTCCAGCGGCTCGCCGGGTTGCTTGAGCAGGGCTTCAAGCAGGCGGCTTTCGGAGACGGTGAGGGTAAATTCCTGTTCATCGATGCTGACCACGCCGCGCACCGGGCTGAAACACAGGTCGCCCAGCTCCAGCTGGCTGGACACTGCCGCCGGATGGCTGCGACGTAACACCGCGCGCAGGCGAGCTGTCAGTTCCCGTGGGTCGCAGGGTTTGGCCAGGTAATCGTCGGCGCCCAGTTCCAGGCCGAGGATGCGGTCCAGTGGCTCGCCGCGTGCCGACAGCATCAGCACCGGCAGGTCCGGGTGATCGCTGCGCAATTGCTTGAGCAGCTCCAGACCGCTGCCGTCGGGCAGCATCACGTCCAGCACCACGGCGGCGGGAGAGGTTTCGGCCAACGCGCGGCGGGCACTCTGGCCATCGTGGCAGGCACGGACCTGAAAGCCTTCCTGGCTCAACCAACTGCTCAGGAGCTCGCACAGCTCCTGGTCATCATCAATTAGTAACAGCTCGCTCATGAATCACTCAATTTAGCCATTGCCGACGTTTTCTGGTGGCACCACTGGCGAAGATACCGCAGAGCAGGGCCAATAGCGCTACTCCACCGCCGATAACAAACCATTGCTGCTGATCAGTCAGCAGACGTGGCGACGGGCTACTGGCCTGCGCTTCCTTGAGTTGCAGCTTGAGGCGCTGATTCTCTTGGCGCAACCGGCTCAGTTGAGCGCTTTCGCGTTCGGCATCGGTATTTTGCAGTTGCTTGCTCAATTCTTCCCGTTGCTGCTCGCTGACCTTCAAGCGTTGCTGCAACTCGCTAATCTGGCTGCCGGCGCTCAGGGACAAAGGCGTCGAATTAGCGCCCTCGGCGCTTTCTTCACCGTGGGCCGGGGCCATGATCGACAACGTCACCAACAACAGACACAACGGACCCTTGCGCATCGCGACTCCTGATTCCAATCGAGTGATTGGGCAGGTTGTCGGCAGGCAAACAAGAATAATGAGCGTTGAGAGCGCGATGAACCAACAAGGTTCACCGCGCGGGGGGCATTTGAGGGGAAAAGTTACGGCAGGACTTGCTTGAACGGCTTGACTGAAACGTTGGCGTAGACGCCTGCGGCGATATACGGATCAGCGTCGGCCCAGGCTTGTGCGGCGCTCAGGGAATCGAATTCGGCGACGATCAGGCTGCCGGTGAAACCCGCAGCGCCGGGATCATTGCTGTCGACCGCCGGGTGCGGACCGGCCAATACGATGCGGCCTTCGCCCTGGAGCACTTGCAGGCGCTCAAGGTGGGCAGGGCGCGCGGACAGTCGGGCTTGCAGCGAGTTGGCGACGTCTGTGGCAATGATTGCGTAGAGCATGTCAGTCCTCGGTTTTTGGCGTAGTGGTGTCGGTGTCGTGCAGGTGGCGGGACAGGTAAATGCCCTGGCCGACCAGGAACAGCAGCGTCATGCCCAGGCTGCCGAAGACTTTGAAGTCGACCCAGTAGTCCTGAAAGGTGAACGCGACGAACAGGTTGGCGGCGCCGCAAAACAGGAAAAAAGCGATCCAGGCGATGTTCAGGCGTGTCCAGACGGGCTCTGGCAGGGTCAGTGCATGGCCCATGATGCGCTTGATCAACAGGCTGTCACCGACGAAGTGGCTGCCAATGAACGCGAGGGCAAACAACCAGTTCACTACCGGCGCTTTCCACTTGAGGAAGGTTTCGCTGTGGAACGCCAGGGTCAGGCTACCGAAGACCAGGCAGGCAATGAGGGTCAGCCACTGGCTCTTCTCAAGCTTGCGCTGCTTGATGAACAGCGCGCCGTAAACCACCAGCGAGCTGATGATCAACATCGCGGTGGCGCTGTAGATACCGCCTACAGTCAACTCATGACCGCCGATGTCGACGACCCGTGGGTCCAGTTTGAAGACGATGAAAAACAGCAGAAGCGGGATGAAATCGATGAATTGTTTCACAGTGGCAGCCAGAAGCAGGATGTGGCGGCATAATAACAAACATATGGGCGCGTGATAGCGCCAGCTGATTTGAGGTAACAAAGTCCTGTGAATGTTGATTTGCACTGCCATAGCACGGCCTCCGACGGCGCCCTGGCGCCTGCGGTACTGGTTGCGCGTGCGTTCGAGAAAGGCGTGCGAGTCCTGGCCTTGACCGATCACGACACCCTTGAGGGCCTTGATGAGGCCCGCACAGCCGCGACGGCGCTGGGGATGCAACTGGTCAATGGCGTCGAATTGTCCTGCACCTGGGGCGGCGCGACCATTCATGTTCTGGGTTATGGATTTGATGTGACGGCGCCGCCGTTGGTCGAGGCGATTGCAAAATTGCACGATGGCCGTTGGCTACGGTCCGAAGAGATAAGCCGCAAGCTGGCGTTGAAAGGCATGCCGGGAGCGCTGGAAGGTGCCCGGGCCATGCAACAGGAACTGGGCGACAGCGGCAACGCGCCGGCCCGTCCGCACTTCGCCGACTGGATGGTACGAGAAGGGTTTGTAAAGGATCGCGCCGAAGCGTTCCGCAAATGGCTGGGCGCCGGCAAGCTGGGCGACGTCAAGCAACACTGGCCGACCCTGGAAGAGACCGTCGAAACCCTGCGCGCGGCGAAGGCCTGGGTCAGCCTGGCGCATCCCTGGCACTACGATTTCACTCGCAGCAAGCGTCGCCGCCTGATTTCTGACTATATTCAAGCCGGGGGCCACGCGATGGAAGTGGTCAATGGCCATCAGCCCGCCGAGCAAGTGGGCAGCCTGGCCATTCTTGCCCGTGAGTTCGGTCTGCTGGTCAGCGCCGGCAGTGATTTTCATGGCCCTGGAGGCTGGTCCGAGATCGGCGAATATCGCCCGCTCCCGGAGGATCTGCCACCACTGTGGTGTCGATTCAAACATGACCCAATTATTGCCGCCGTCTGAACAGGTAGAGAATGTGAGTCAATTTTTCCAGATTCATCCGGAAAACCCGCAAGCGCGCCTGATCAAACAGGCGGTCGAGATCATCCGCAAAGGCGGCGTGGTGATTTATCCCACAGACTCGTCCTACGCCATCGGTTGCCAGATCGGCGACAAAAATGCCGTGGACCGCGTACGCCGTTTGCGCGGACTGGATGACAAACACAACTTTGCGCTGATTTGCAGCGACCTGTCGCAGCTGGGGCTGTTCGCAAAGATCGATACCGGCACGTTCCGTCTGCTCAAGGCGCACCTGCCCGGGCCTTACACCTTTATTCTCAACGCCACCCGCGAAGTGCCGCGTCTGCTGCTGCATCCGAAAAAGCGCACCATCGGCCTGCGAGTACCAAGCCATCCGATTGCGCTGGCCTTGCTGGCCGAACTCGGCGAACCGCTGATGAGCGTGACCCTGATCATGCCCGGCGACGAAGACCCGTTGAGCGATCCGTACGAAATGCGTCAATTGCTTGAGCATCAGGTGGACTTGATCATCGACGGCGGCTTCGGCGGGATCAAGGCGTCCACCGTGATCGACCTGACCGGCGATGACCCGGAAGTGATCCGTGTCGGTTGCGGCGACCCTGCGCCGTTCATGGCCGAGGCGTAGATGTCTGCAGTAGAACCCGCAGTCGACAGTCAGGCCGGAGCCCAGCAAGAGCTGCCCTTCGCGATGGTGTACGGCCAGGCGGTGCTGGAAATGCCGCTGGACCTGTACATCCCGCCGGATGCGCTCGAGGTCTTTCTCGAGGCCTTCGAAGGCCCGCTCGACTTGCTGCTGTACCTGATTCGCAAACAGAACATCAACATTCTCGACATCCCGGTGGCGGAAATCACTCGCCAGTACATGGGCTATGTCGAGTTGATGCAGTCGGTGCGCCTGGAACTGGCCGCCGAGTACCTGGTGATGGCCGCGATGCTGGCCGAGATCAAGTCGCGGATGCTGTTGCCCCGCGCCGAAACCATCGAAGACGAAGAAGAGGATCCGCGCGCCGAGCTGATTCGCCGCTTGCAGGAATACGAGCGTTTCAAGGCGGCCGCCGAAGGCATCGATGGCCTGACCCGTGTCGGGCGTGACGTGGTGGTGCCCAAGCTGGATGCCCCGGAAGCCCGGGCGCGCAAACTGTTGCCGGATGTGCGCCTGTCTGAATTGCTGTTGTCCATGGCCGAGGTCTTGCGCCGTGGCGACATGTTCGAAAGTCACCAGGTCAGCCGCGAAGCGCTGTCCACCCGCGAACGCATGAGCGATGTGCTGGACCGGCTCAAGGGCGGCGGTTTCGTGCCCTTTGTCGAGCTGTTCACGGCAGAAGAGGGGCGACTCGGTGTAGTGGTGACCTTTATGGCGATCCTCGAACTGGTCAAGGAATCCTTGGTCGAGCTGGTGCAGAATGAGCCGTTCGCAGCGATCCACGTGCGGGCCCGAGCCGAATAACGAGTTGAATCATGAACCTGACTGAACCCCGCGAGCTGGCGCCACTGCTTGAAGCCTTTCTGTTGGCCTCGGGAAAACCGCAATCGCTTGAACGCCTGTTCGAACTCTTTGAAGAGGGCGAGAGGCCGGAGCCGCCGGTTTTCAAGAAAGCGCTGGCGATCCTGGGCAAGTCCTGTGAAGGTCGGGCGTTCGAGCTGAAAGAGGTCGCCTCCGGCTATCGCCTGCAAATCCGCGAAAAATTCTCGCCGTGGGTTGGGCGTTTGTGGGAAGAGCGGCCGCAACGATATTCCCGCGCCATGCTCGAAACCATCGCGCTGATCGCCTATCGCCAGCCGATCACCCGGGGCGAGATCGAAGACGTGCGGGGCGTGGCGGTCAACAGTCAGATCGTCAAGACGCTGATGGAACGCGAGTGGATCCGCATCGTCGGCTACCGCGATGTGCCCGGCAAACCGGCGATGTTCGCGACCACCAAGGCGTTTCTCGATCACTTCAACCTGAAAAACCTCGACGATCTGCCGCCGCTGGCCGAGCTGCGCGAGCTGGAACCGGACCCGGTACTCGACTTCGACGACGCGCCCGTGCCTGCCAGCCTGCAAGCGTTGGCCGACGCCAGCGCCGAGCCGGAAGAGCCGAAAGAAGAAACCAGTTTCCACACGTTGTTGCTGGAACTGGACACCATGGAGGAGGGGCTCAAGACCGACTTCGACGATCTGTTGCGCGATGGCGAGGTGAGCGGGACCGTAGAGATTCTTGACCTGCCCGAGCCTGTGATCGAAGTCGAACTTCAGGTCGAGCCCGAAGCCACGGTCGAAGTAGAGCAGGAGGAAGAGCAGGAAGATGATGTGCTTGGCGTTGCCGAAGCTCGCGAGAAACTCCTGGCCGCTGTCGCTGCCCTTGAACAACACAAGCCCGAGCCCGAATTGACTGACGAAGAAGCCGAAGCCCGAGCCCTCGCCGAAGCGATCGAGGCCGAACGCCGCGCATTCGAAGACGATTAACCCGACTGATCGTCCCCCCGAGTGGGGGCGATCTTCAAAAACTGTAGGAGCCGGTCGGCGGAAAAACAGGTAAGTCTCCATTGATCAGCTAGTCTCTGATGCGCAAACGCTCCCATGAGCGTATGATTCGCGACCCTTCGGCGATCCCTTTGCCCTAGCTCTTCAAAAAAGTACCCAGATTTACATCGCTTCAGGCCAAGCCTGAACAGACCACACCGGGAGGTGCCCAGATGAGTATCAACGACCAGAAAGACGACCAGGAAATCGGCCCAGCAGGCGAAAAACTGCAGAAAGTCCTCGCCCGTATCGGCGTCGGCTCGCGCCGTGACGTAGAAGCCTGGATCAGCCACGGCCGCATCAAGGTCAATGGCAAAGACGCCACGCTCGGTCAGCGTGTCGACATGCATGACGCCATCACCATTGATGGTCGCGTGATCAAGCGCGAAGAAGCCGCCGAGTCGGTACGCCGCGTGATCATGTACAACAAGCCCGACGGTGAAATCTGCACCCGCCTCGACCCGGAAGGCCGTCCGACCGTATTCGACAAGATGCCAAAACCGAAAGAAGGTCGCTGGATCAACATCGGCCGTCTGGACATCAACACCACCGGTCTGCTGATGTTCACCACCGACGGTGAGCTGGCTAACCGCCTGATGCACCCTTCCTACGAAATGGACCGTGAATACGCGGTACGTGTACGTGGCGAAGTCGATGACGAGATGATTGAGCGTCTGAAAGCAGGCGTCGTCCTCGAAGACGGCCCAGCCAAGTTCACCGACATCAAGCAGGCGCCAGGCGGCGAAGGTTTCAACCACTGGTACCACTGCGTGGTGATGGAAGGTCGCAACCGCGAAGTTCGTCGTCTGTGGGAATCCCAGGGGCTGGTGGTCAGCCGACTGAAGCGCGTGCGTTTCGGTCCGGTGTTCCTCAACTCCGACCTGCCGATGGGCCGCTGGCGCGAAATGAGCCAGTACGAAGTCGACATTCTGAGTGCTGAAGTCGGCCTGACGCCGGTTGCAATGCCGCAGATGAACGCGAAGAGCAAAGACAAGCTCGAGCGTATGCAGCGTAAATCGTCGCGTCCGATGGGCAAGACCGAGCGCGTGCGTACCCTGCGCCCAGCGGCCGGTGCACAGCCAACGGTTGCTCCGCGTGATTCCCGTGAGCCGCATTTCGAAGGTGAACGTCCAGCCCGCAAGCCAGCAGCACCTCGTGCTGATGGCGAGCGCGGTCCACGCACGCCACGTCCGGCCAATGGTCGCACCGAGCGCGGCGAAGGCCGTGGTGCGCCAAGCGGCGGTCGCAGTGATCGCGGTGCTCCGGCAGGTCGCGGTGAGTCGGGTCGCGGTACGCCAGTGGCGGACCGTCCTGCTGATACCAAGCGCCCGATCAAGCCCGCGCCGAAGAAACGCCCAGGCATCGTCCTGGTCGACAAGGACGCGCCATCGGGCAAGCGTCGCGGCGCGCCAGCCGGTTCGGGCCAGCGTCCGGGCTTTGGTCGTCGCAAGCCTGAGTAATCGGTAAGCGCCCTATAAAAAACGCCATCCCTCGGGATGGCGTTTTTTTTGCCTGACTGATCGCAATGCCTCGATGGACGCTTTGCTTCCGCTTCGAAAGGACGCGGGGCGTCCCCGGCTGCATTCCCACGTGGAGCGTGGGAACGATCATTTAGAACACAAACCGCCCATCAAACACCGGCTCATCATCCAGCGCCAACACGCCACCGGAGAAGATCAAATCCAGATGATGGCTGCCCTTGGCGCCACCGCCCAACCCAAGGTGCAGCCCGCAATGGCGCTCCTCGAACCCGGCATTGCGCGCATACAAGGCTTTCACCCCCTCATTGGTGCCAATCCCCAGTTCTTCAATCCTTCGATTCGACGGGTTGGCCTCCAGATATTTGTTGAAGTCATGTTCCAGTCCCGGCACGTCGGTGGCGATTTTGCTAATGGTCGAGTTCTCGATCCATAACTCCAGCGGCGATTCCAATACGCCATATTTGCGCGCAAACGGAATCGTACTGAGAAAAGTCCCCACGAACTTCACTCGCCCATTAATCGCTTCGCTGTGCGTGGCGATTTCACCGGGTGCCAGATCAAAGTTGCCGACACCGTTGATGTCAGTCCACTTTTTAATGCTATGTAGCGGAGTGTCAAACCAGGAACCGTGCTCATCTTTGAAACTTAACGTCTTGGCCTGGGACAGGCGCTGGATCAAGTGGCTGTTCAACCCTGCAATGCGTTGCGGGGTGACGCTGAAGGTGTCGTAGAAGTAATCGCCGTAATCCTTGAACAGCAGCGACTTCTTCCAGTTCTCGGCCATCACGCCGTGCAATGCGCGGACAAATTCAGGGCCTTCGGGGCGTGGGTTGGGCAGCGTGGAAGAGTCGTAGAAAAAAATGTACAGATCGCTCTCGGCTATGGCCTGGGCCAGCATGGCAGTGGGTTCCAGATCAAGGCGCAGGGTGTTGAAAAGGAAGGGTTGGCGGCCATCGGCGTGTTCGGTAATGGCGCCGGCCAGCGCCTCGTAATCGGCAGTGTGGCCAAGCAAGACCTTCGCCGCATTGATGCCGACAAGGGCCGGATGCTGTTCGAGGTAGTAAAGAAAATGGGTAATGGCGCGATGCTTGTCCATGGTGTCCTCCGTGACGAACCGGGGAAAAGTGGCAGGCACAACCGGCCGGATTACGCCTGCCGTGAGGTCTTACAGAGGCCACATCGCCGTGCCGAACGGAACGACCGCGTCGGCTTGCATCATTTCTACGGCGGCTTCATGGGTCGGTGCTTCAAACCATTCGTCCAGTTGAAGTTCAGTTTCCAAGTCTTTGTCCAGTGCTTGCATGGTGAAACTCCTTAATGACTTTTGAGTAGAAACAACTTGCCGGTCGATGCGGCTCGGCAAGTCGCTGCAAACCTAGTTGAGGGGTATTTAGAATGCAAAAAAATAATCAAATAAGATTTTCATTGAACTGTTTGGTTTGTTTTTTAATCATTATTTATTAATAAAAAACAAAAACTAACTCGGCTTTTTCCTTAGGAAGCTTCCTATCGTCAATTTGCAGTCGTCCTACAGATAAATCCGATTCGGAAAATAATCGTTACGCCTTGTAAAGAAATATTGACGAAATTTCGCCTGAAACCCTGTGGGTTGACGCTTACGGAGCGGGTGTAAGGAAAAGCTGCCGAAATCAGTCCGCTCGACCATCGCCCAAGGCTCTGGCCCGCTTGTTTCAGCGACGCAGGAAGGGTCAGATGCGTCCGATGCCTGTCGTGCAGGTGCATAACAAGAAGGAGGCGCAATGTACGCCGTGATTCAAACCCATCTCTCCCCGTGGGGCGATTTTTCAATCGTTCCCGTCGATGGCCCGCAAGGGTCTGACTCTCTATTTGCAGCCGCCCGGGACACCCGGGGCGGACACCGGCAATCCCGGCTTACAACACGCTGATCCAGCGGGTCTGGCAGCAGGGGGTTAGCGGTGTACAATGCGCCGCGTTTTACCTGTGACCTCCTGCGCAAATGCGCAAACCTCAAGGCTATCCGCCTTGTTCACTCCGCCACGCCACGAGTGTGCCGGGTTCGATTTCGTCACAGATAAAAACAAACAGGTGACGCATGAACGTTGTAACGATGCAGAACGTGAGACCCTTTTCATGAGTGGACAAAACTCGCAGTCAGGCGAGCTGAAGCGCGGCCTGAAAAATCGCCACATTCAATTGATCGCCCTCGGTGGCGCGATCGGTACCGGTTTGTTCCTCGGCTCGGCCGGGGTCCTGAAATCCGCTGGCCCGTCGATGATCCTCGGCTACGCCATCTGCGGCTTCATCGCGTTCATGATCATGCGCCAGCTCGGCGAAATGATCGTTGAAGAGCCGGTCGCCGGTTCGTTCAGCCACTTCGCGCACAAATACTGGGGCGGTTTCGCCGGCTTCCTGTCGGGCTGGAACTGCTGGATCCTGTACATCCTGGTGGGCATGTCGGAGCTGACCGCGGTCGGCAAGTACATCCACTACTGGGCGCCGGACATCCCGACCTGGGTCTCGGCTGCCGGGTTCTTCGTCTTGATCAACCTGATCAACCTGGCCAACGTCAAAGTCTTTGGCGAGGCCGAGTTCTGGTTTGCGATCATCAAGGTTGTGGCCATCGTCGGCATGATTGCCCTGGGCAGCTATTTGCTGGTCAGCGGTAACGGCGGCCCGCAAGCATCGGTCAGCAACCTGTGGTCCCACGGTGGTTTCTTCCCGAACGGTGTCAGTGGTCTGGTGATGGCCATGGCGATCATCATGTTCTCTTTCGGCGGTCTGGAAATGCTCGGTTTCACCGCTGCAGAAGCCGACAAGCCGAAAACCGTGATCCCGAAAGCCATCAACCAGGTGATCTACCGGATCCTGATTTTCTACATCGGCGCGCTGGTCATTCTGTTGTCGCTGACGCCATGGGACAGCCTGCTGGCGACCTTGAACGCGTCGGGTGATTCCTACAGTGGCAGCCCGTTCGTGCAAGTGTTCTCGATGCTCGGCAGCAACACCGCCGCGCACATCCTCAACTTCGTGGTACTGACTGCGGCGTTGTCGGTGTACAACAGCGGCACCTACTGCAACAGCCGCATGCTGTTGGGCATGGCCGAGCAAGGCGATGCGCCAAAGGCTTTGTCGAAGATCGACAAGCGCGGCGTGCCGGTGCGTTCGATCCTCGCTTCGGCGGCGGTGACGCTGATTGCCGTGCTGTTGAACTACCTGATCCCGCAAAACGCGCTGGAGCTGCTGATGTCGCTGGTGGTTGCGACCCTGGTGATCAACTGGGCGATGATCAGCTTCTCGCACTTCAAATTCCGCCAGCACATGAACAAGACCAAGCAAACGCCGCTGTTCAAGGCGCTGTGGTACCCGTACGGGAACTACATCTGCCTGGCGTTCGTGGTGTTCATCCTGTGCGTGATGCTGCTGATTCCGGGGATCCAGATCTCGGTGTACGCGATTCCGGTGTGGGTCGTGTTCATGTGGATCTGCTACGGCATCAAGAACAAGCGCAGTGCGCAGCATGCGTTGCAGGCTTCAGTGAAGTAACGCGGTACGCAAAAACAACAAACCCGGCCAAGTGCCGGGTTTTTTGTGCGCGCTATAAAACCTGTGGGAGCGTATTCCTTCTTTCCATTCGCGGTATCCTGCGCACTCTGAATACGGACGTTTTCCATGCTGGTGATTTCCAACAACGTGCATCTGCCGGATGCCGAGATTGAGTTGACGGCCATTCGCGCGCAAGGCGCCGGCGGGCAGAACGTCAACAAGGTCTCCAGCGCCGTGCACCTGCGCTTCGACATTCCGGCCTCGTCCTTGCCCGAGTTCTACAAGGAGCGGTTGCTGGCGCTGCGCGACAGTCGCATCACCAGCGAAGGGGTGTTGATCATCAAGGCCCAGCAGTACCGTACGCAGGAGGCCAATCGCGCCGATGCGCTCGAGCGCTTGATCGAGCTGATCCTCAGCGCGACCAAGGTCGAAAAGAAGCGTCGCCCGACCAAGCCAACACTGGGTTCAAAAAAACGTCGGCTCGAATCCAAGACCAAGCGCGGCAGCATCAAGGCCGGGCGCGGCAAGGTCGATTTTTAACGCGGCCGCGCTTCGCGTTGCTTCGGGGCTTGCCGGTACAAGTACACGCTCAATGCCAAACCGCTCAGCGCGGCCATCGCGGCAAACAGGAAGATCGAAGCAAAACCAAACCCGGCCGCAATGGCTCCGGCCAATGGCCCGGTAATCCCCAGCGACAAATCAATGAACAACGAATAGGCCCCGACCGCGGCACCACGACTGGAAGCTGGCACCAGGTTGACCGCTTCCACGCCGAGCGCCGGGAACACCAGCGAAAATCCGAAACCGCTCAGCGCCGCACCGGCCAGTGCCCAATGGGCATCTGGCGCCAGCCACAGCAGCAGCAACCCCAAAGTTTCCACCGACAGACAGGCGATCGCCACGCGGAATCCGCCGAGGCGGTTAATCAGATTGCCGAACAACAGGCGCGCGCCGATGAAGCTGGCGCCGAACAGGCTCAGGCACAACACCGCGTTGTCCCAGTGTTGCGTGGCGTAATACAAGGTGATGAAGGTGGCAATGGTGCCGAACCCGATGGAACCCAGCGCCAGGCCGCAACCGTGTGGCAGCACCCGACCCAGCACATGCATGAACGGCAAGCGTTCACCGACCACAATTGGCGCGGCCGTTTTTGGCCAGGCCAGTGCCAGGCCCAGCACGGCCAACAGCATGATGCTCACGCCCATGCTCCACAAGCCCAACTGATGAACCAACAGCACCCCCAGCGGCGCGCCGACGGCCAGTGCGCCGTAACTGGCGATGCCGTTCCAGGAAATCACCTTGGCAGTGTTGGCCGCGCCGACCCGGCCGATGCCCCAGCCAATCGATCCGGAGCCGACCAGGCTTTCCGCGCTGCCGAGCACCAGACGGCCAATCAACAGGCTGATCAGGCTCACGGTCGGCAGGCTCTGCGTCCAGGCCGAAATCAGCATGAACACACCGCTCAAGCCGCAGCCGGCCAGTCCGTACATCACCGCCAGTTTGCTGCCCTTGTTGTCGATGATTTTCCCGGCATAAGGCCGGCTGAGCAGGGTGGCCAGGTATTGAACGCTGATTACCAGGCCGGCGATCACCGCGCCGAAACCCAGGTCACTGTGGACGTAGCCGGGCAATACCGCCAGGGGAATGCCGATATTCAAATAGCCGATGAAGGTAAACAGAACGATGGAAACGACTTGCAGCGTGACCGCCAGGGGGCGCTGGTTTTCAGACATGGGTAAAGGTCCACGGGAAAGCAGGATAGATAGGCTGCTTATGATAACGGCGCGAGCGTTCGCGGGTCGTGGAAAAAGTAAAACTATTTGCCGGCGGGCTGAATCAGGGCTTGGCGGGGGCAACCAGCTGCGTCGTGACCAGGGCGGCCAAGGCGTTTTCTTGAGTGCCGAAGCGGGCGAGCAGTGCGGCTTGTTTCTCGGGGGAGAGACGATTCCAGATCTCGATCATTTTCTCGGCGGTGCCGATCAGGACGCTGGCCTGACTCTCATTGAATTCGTCGGTCATGGTGTGGAGCTCAAGGGTTCAGGCGGTGTGGAAAGCGCATGTTAGCGCTTTCCACACGGTCTGGCATTGCAGGTGTTTCAGTCTTCGCTGTCGGCCTGGCGGCGTTCAGTGGCTTCTTTGGGCTCGGGCTGTTGGGCGCCGGCTTGTTGCGTGGTTGTCTGCTCAGTTTCGTGCAGGCTTGGGAAGGGGAGATTAGGGATCTCGTGCATGTTTCGCGCTCCTCGCAAAGTCTGTTGATAGATCTGGTAGATCCGCGCTTATACAAAGCTTGGGCAGGATACAGCACTGAAAATGACAAATAGACTTTTATATCCATTTGTTTCGACGGATGGGGTTGTCTAGACAGGTCTGCAAGAGGGGGTACCACAAAGTAACTGTAGGAGTGAGCCTGCTCGCGCAAGCGGTGGTGCATCCGACACCAATGTGACGGATAGACCGCTATCGCGAGCAGGCTCGCTCCTACAGGGGGTTACTTGCAGACTTCAGCAATCGCTTCAGCCAGCAAATCCAAACGTGTCGCATCAATCCCCGCTACGTTGGCCCGGCCGGAGTTGACCATGTACACGCTGTGATGATCGCGCAGCTGTTTAACCTGCGCCGCCGTCAAACCGGTGTACGAGAACATTCCGCGCTGCACGCCAATGTGCGCAAAACGCTCGCGCAAACCATAGGGTTCCAATGCTTCAACCAGGCCACTGCGCAACTGGGCAATGCGCAAGCGCATGGCTTCCACTTCGTCGGCCCAGAGGCTTTTCAGCTCCGGGTCGCCAAGAATCGTTGCGACCACGGCGGCACCGTGATCCGGCGGGGTCGACCACAGGTTACGGGCGATGTTGGCCAGCTGGCTGCGGATGTCCACCAGCTTGTCAGCGGTTTGCGCGCAGACAATCAGTGCGCCGGTGCGGTCGCGGTACAAGCCGAAGTTCTTCGAGCAGGAACTGGTGATCAGCACTTCCGGCAACGCGTCGGCGAACAGACGGGTCGACCAGGCATCCTGCTCCAGGCCATCGCCGAAACCCTGGTAGGCGAAGTCGATCAGCGGCAGCAGATCGCGACTGCGCACCACGTCCAGCACTCGGCGCCAGTCGTCACGGGACAGATCGAAACCGGTCGGGTTGTGACAGCAGGCATGCAGCAGCACCACGTCGCCCTTCGGCGCTTCGCTCAGTACCGCGAGCATCGCCTCGACGTCGAGGCGGTTGTCGCTGCCCACGTACGGGTAATGACTGACCTTGACCCCGGCCGCCGCGAAAATGGTTTCGTGGATTGGCCAGGTCGGGTTGCTCAGCCACACACCACGGCCCGGCAGGCACTGGGCGATGAAGTCGGCACTCAAACGCAGTGCGCCGGTGCCGCCTGGCGTCTGGGTCGCCCCGGCGCGTTGACCGGCAATCAGCGCGGAGTCCGCGCCGAGCACCAGTTCACTGATGGCTTTGCCGAAGGCCGGTTCGCCGTGACCACCGATGTAGGTCTTGGTGGTCTGGCGATCCACCAGACGCTGCTCGGCCAGCTTCACCGACTGCGGAATCGGCGTCAGGCCCTGGGCATCTTTATAGACGCCCACGCCGAGGTCGAATTTGCGCGGGTTCGGGTCCTGCGCATAAGCCTCCATCAAGCCGAGAATCGGATCGCCGGGTACTCGACCTATGGCGTCGAAATGCATTATTTACGGCCCTCGGCGTCCTTGGCCACTTCGTCAGTGCGCGCGGCCATGATGAAGTCGTTGCGGTGCAAGCCCTTGATGGAGTGGCTCCACCAGGTGACGGTGACTTTGCCCCATTCGGTCAGCAGGCCCGGGTGGTGACCTTCGGCCTCGGAGATTTCACCGACGGCGTTGGTGAACGCCAGCGCGTGCTTGAAGTTTTTGAACAGGAACAGCTTTTCCAGCTGCATGACGCCGTCGCGGACTTCGATGTTCCAGTCCGGGATCTGCTTGATCAGGATCGGCAATTCCTCGTCGCTGACCTGAGGGGCGTCGGCGCGGCAGGCTTCGCAGTGGGCTTGGTTCAATGTGGACATGTTGAATTCCTGAAATCAAATAATTGGAAATCGGCCGTCAGTCACTCCACGCTAAACCAAAGCGTCGGTTCCTGACAGGCTCACTTGTTTCTAAAAGCAGCGGATCACGCTGCCTTTGGCGGAAATTTCGGGGTGTGCAAGCCCAGCTGCATGCCTTGTTTGACCATGCTCATGATGTCTTCATGGGCCACATCAAACAGACGCTTGAGGTTCGGCAAGACAAAGTACAGCGGTTGCAGGATGTCGATGCGATAAGGCGTGCGCATGCATTCCAGCGGATCGAACGCCTGATGCTCAGGTTCGTTTGACAGGCAGTAAACGGTTTCTTTTGGTGAAGAAAGAATGCCGCCGCCGTAAATGCGCAGGCCTTCGGCGGTATCGACCAGGCCGAACTCGATGGTCATCCAGTACAGGCGCGCCAGGTATACACGTTCTTCCTTGGTCGCTTGCAGGCCAAGTTTGCCGTAGGTGTGGGTGAATTCAGCGAACCAGGGGTTGGTCAGCAGAGGGCAGTGACCAAAGATCTCGTGAAAAATGTCCGGCTCTTGCAGGTAATCCAGCTCTTCGCGGGTACGAATAAACGTTGCCACTGGAAACTGCTTGTTCGCCAGCAATTCGAAAAACGTCTGGAAGGGGATCAGCGCCGGGACACGGGCCACTTGCCAACCGGTGGTTTCACCGAGGACTTTGTTGATTTCACCAAGTTGCGGAATGCGGTCGTGGGGCAGACCGAGTTTTTCGATACCGTCCAGGTATTCCTGGCACGCACGGCCCTCGATCACTTTCAGTTGACGAGTGATCAGCGTGTTCCACACCGCATGTTCTTCAGCGGGGTAGTCGATAAAACCTTGCGCATCGGGCTCGCGAGCCACGTACTGCGTCTGCTTCATGCTGCTCTCCTGCGAGGGATTTCGTTCTTGTTATGTGCTGCTATGGACCTAGAAATACCCCAAGGCGTGTGGCGTTGCAGCAAGTGTTTGGCACTCCGTGTAGGAAAATTCGCCGTTTTTCGTAAAGTATTCGTTACGCTTTGGCGGCTATGGCGCAGTTGTTGAGATTTGCGGGTTTGAAATGGCGTCCAGGTGTCACATAATCTTGACGACTAACTTGGTGCCCGCGCAGAAAATTCGCGCATGGCACCTCGACTCCCCTTTCTTCGGGCCTTTATATGCGTATCAAAGTCCACTGCCAGAACCGCATCGGCATCCTGCGTGACATTCTCAACTTGCTGGTGGAGTACGGGATCAACGTCGCCCGTGGTGAGGTCGGCGGTGAGCATGGCAATGCGATCTACCTGCATTGCCCGAACCTGATCAACATTCAGTTCCAGGCCCTGCGCCCGAAATTCGAATCGATTGCCGGTGTATTCGGCGTCAAGCGGGTAGGGCTGATGCCCAGCGAGCGTCGGCATATGGAGCTCAATGCCTTGCTCGGCGCCCTGGAGTTTCCGGTGCTGTCGATCGACATGGGCGGCTCCATCGTCGCGGCTAACCGGGCGGCGGCGCAGTTGCTCGGGGTGCGGGTGGATGAAGTGCCGGGGATTCCGCTGTCGCGTTACGCCGAGGATTTTGATTTGCCGGAACTGGTGCGCGCCAACAAGTCGCGCATCAACGGGCTGCGGGTCAAGGTTAAGGGTGACGTGTTTCTGGCTGACATCGCGCCGCTGCAATCCGAGCATGACGACAGCGAAGCCATGGCCGGTGCCGTCCTGACGTTGCACCGTGCTGATCGGGTGGGAGAGCGTATCTATAACGTGCGCAAGCAGGAACTGCGTGGGTTCGACAGCATCTTCCAAAGTTCGAAGGTCATGGCCGCGGTGGTGCGCGAAGCGCGGCGCATGGCACCGCTGGATGCACCGCTATTAATAGAAGGCGAAACCGGCACGGGTAAAGAATTGCTGGCCCGCGCCTGCCACCTCGCCAGCCCACGCGGGCAGTCGCCGTTGATGGCGCTCAATTGTGCCGGTTTACCGGAGTCGATGGCCGAGACCGAATTGTTCGGCTACGGCCCCGGCGCCTTCGAAGGTGCTCGCGCCGAAGGCAAGCTTGGTCTGCTGGAACTGACATCGGGCGGTACGTTGTTTCTCGATGGCGTGGGCGAAATGAGCCCGCGCTTGCAGGTGAAGTTGCTGCGCTTTTTGCAGGACGGTTGCTTCCGTCGTGTCGGCAGTGATGAAGAGGTGTATCTGGATGTGCGGGTGATCTGCGCCACCCAGGTGGATCTGTCCGAACTGTGCGCGCGGGGCGAGTTTCGCCAGGATTTGTATCACCGCTTGAACGTGCTCTCGCTGCACATTCCGCCGCTGCGTGAATGCCTCGATGGGTTGACGCCGTTGGTGGAGCACTTCCTCGATCAGGCCAGCCGGCAGATCGGTTGCCCGCTGCCGAAGCTGGCGCCGGCGGCGATGGAGCGGCTCAGTCATTACCATTGGCCGGGCAATGTCCGGCAATTGGAAAATGTGTTGTTCCAGGCGGTTTCGTTGTGCGAAGGCGGGACGGTCAAGGCCGAACATATTCGTCTGCCGGACTACGGTGTGCGTCAGCCGCTTGGCGATTTCTCACTGGAAGGAGGGCTTGACGAGATCGTCGGACGGTTTGAGAAAGCGGTGTTGGAGCGGCTGTATTCCGAGCATGCCAGTAGTCGGCTGTTAGGTAAGCGCCTGGGGGTCTCTCACACCACCATTGCCAATAAGTTGCGTGACTATGAAATTGGTAAACCGTGAGCGTTCATTTCATCCAGCGCCAAACTAATAATCACGAATAATGCGTTGTTGTTAGCCATTCCCTGGCGCTTCGAGATGCCACTTGAAGCGCTACCGTCATGCCGTTGATCTGAATCATGGAATTTGCCAGACAAGCGATCTAGGCTCATTTCAAAGTTTGGCAGGAGCGATAACCATGCCATCAACGGATGACATTACCCAGCAAGTCCGCAAAGAAACTCGCCTGTTCTTTTTCCTGATTGTTGTCCTCTTTCCATTGCTCTCGGTGGCGATAGTGGGGGGGTACGGATTTTTTGTCTGGTTTCTGCAAATGCTGCTCGGCCCTCCTGGTTCACCTCATTGATCGCGGTCCATCTTCAGCATCAGAAGAGGAGTACAGGTCATGGCAGAAACGCTCCATATTGCCAGTCTCGTGGTACTGGCCCGTCCTGAGTTGTTCGAGGCGGTGAAAGCCAACTTGCGTTTACTCACAGGCGTTGAACTGCATCAGGAAAGCCCCGCCGGCAAGCTGGTGGTTGTGCTGGAAATGGAAGAAGAAAGCGAAATTTCCAAGCGAATCGATCAGATCAACGGCTTGCCTGGAGTACTCAATGCAGCCCTCGTTTATCACGAGATTCTCGATGTGACGGGAGAAAGTACATGCCAATGACTCGGCGCGAGTTTGTCAAAGCCCAGGCGGCCGGGATTGCCGCGGCGGCGGCGGGGCTCCCGGTATTTACGTCTGCCAGCAACCTGATCACTGAAGAAGACCTCGTCTCCATGGACTGGAATAAAGCCCCTTGCCGCTTCTGCGGTACCGGGTGCAGCGTCATGGTGGCGACCAAGGACAATCGAGTGGTCGCGACTCACGGTGATGTGAAAGCCGAGGTCAATCGCGGGCTGAACTGCGTCAAGGGTTACTTCTTGTCGAAGATCATGTATGGCGTTGATCGACTGACTCAGCCGCTTTTGCGCATGACTAACGGGCACTATGACAAACAGGGCGAGTTTCAGCCGGTGTCCTGGAGCCAGGCGTTTGATGTCATGGAGTTAAAGTTTAAGGAGGCGATAAAAAACAAGGGTTCCGAGTCTGTCGCCATGTTCGGTTCCGGTCAGTGGACCATTTGGGAAGGGTACGCGGCCAACAAGTTGATGAAGGCGGGATTTCGCTCCAATAACATTGATCCTAATGCGCGTCATTGCATGGCCTCTGCGGTCATGGGGTTTATGCGTACGTTCGGTATCGATGAGCCGATGGGGTGTTATGACGATATTGAGGTTACTGATGCGTTTGTGCTGTGGGGTTCAAACATGGCGGAGATGCATCCGATTCTTTGGAGTCGGGTCGCAGATCGCCGGTTAAGCCAGCCCAGCGTCAAGGTTGCGGTGCTGTCGACTTTCGAGCATCGCAGTTTTGAGTTAGCCGACATCCCCATGGTGTTCAAGCCCCAGACGGACCTGTTTATCCTCAACTACATTGCCAACCACATCATCGAAAGTGGCTCGGTCAACAAAGACTTTGTCAGCAAATACACCCGCTTCGCCAAAGGGACGGATGACATCGGCTATGGCTTGCGTCCCGATAACCCGCTGGAGATGAAGGCCCGCAATGCCGCCAAGGCGAACACCTGGAGCGATATCGACTTTGAGCAGTACGCCGCTTTCGTAAAACCCTACACCCTTGAACGTACCGCCAAGGAAACCGGCGTGCCAGCCGAGCGCCTCAAGGCGTTGGCCGAGTTGTATGCCGACCCCAAGCGCAAGGTGGTTTCATTCTGGACCATGGGTTTTAACCAGCACACGCGCGGCGTATGGGCCAATAACCTGATTTACAACATCCACCTGCTGACCGGAAAAATCAGTGAGCCGGGCAACAGCCCTTTCTCCCTGACGGGCCAACCCTCAGCCTGCGGGACGGCACGCGAAGTGGGAACATTCTCCCATCGCTTGCCTGCCGACCTGGTGGTCACCAACCCGGCACATCGCGCCAAGGCAGAGCAAATCTGGAAAGTGCCTCCGGGCACCGTCAATGAGAAGGTCGGTTTCCACGCCGTGCAGCAGAGCCGCATGCTCAAGGATGGCGTGCTCAATGTGTATTGGACGATGGCCAGCAACAACATGCAGGCCGGCCCCAACATCATGCAGGAAGTGTTGCCGGGTTGGCGCAACCCCGAGAATTTTGTGGTGGTTTCGGATGTTTACCCCACTGTCTCTGCCCAGGCGGCCGATCTGATTCTGCCCACCGCCATGTGGGTGGAGAAAGAGGGCGCCTACGGCAATGCTGAGCGCCGTACACAGTTCTGGCATCAGTTGGTCTCGGCGCCGGGCGACGCCAAATCGGATCTCTGGCAGTTGGTCGAGTTTTCCAAGCGCTTCAAAACGGACGAGGTGTGGTCTGCGCAGTTGTTGTCCGCCTCACCGGAGTACAAGGGCAAGACCCTGTACGAGGTGTTGTTCAAGAACGGCCAGGTCGATCAGTTCCCGCTTGAACAGATGGAGGCGGGCTATCAAAACGATGAGGCCCGGGATTTTGGTTTTTACCTGCAAAAAGGGCTGTTCGAAGAATATGCCCAATTCGGACGTGGTCACGGTCATGACCTCGCCCCGTTTGATCGTTACCACACCGAGCGCGGGTTGCGATGGCCCGTCGTGGAGGGCAAGGAAACACGCTGGCGTTTCCGGGAAGGGTATGACCCTTACGTTGAGAAGGGCAGTGGTGTGCAGTTTTATGGCTATCCCGACAAGAAGGCCATCATCTTCGCGCTTCCCTACGAGCCACCGGCGGAATCCCCCGACGCGGAATTTCCATTCTGGTTGAGTACCGGTCGGGTGCTTGAACATTGGCACACCGGCACGATGACTCAGCGGGTCGAGGAACTCTATAAGGCCGTCCCCGACGCGTTGGTCTACATGCATCCGGCCGATGCCAAGGCCTTGAATGCCCGTCGCGGCAGCGAAGTGAAGCTGATCAGCCGACGAGGTGAGATGCGTGCGCGCATTGAAACCCGAGGACGCAACAAACCGCCGCAAGGCTTGGTGTTTGTACCGTTCTTCGATGCCAACCGGCTCATCAACAAAGTCACGCTTGATGCGACGGACCCTATCTCCAAACAAACTGATTACAAAAAATGCGCGATCAGGATTGAGTTGATCAAGACGGCATAAGGAGAGCTCAGATGAAGCGTCGTTCGCTGTCCTTGCTTGCCGCGCTGCTGCTATGGATGTCAGCGGCATTCCCGGCAGAGCCCGGTTACCCGCTGGATGCGCCTGCGCCGGATGGTCGGCGAATCGGAGGGACGCTGACCCAGGAGTTGCCGGCGCCGCCGATTGCTGATGAAGAGAACAAGGACCTCAAGCGTGAGCGCAATTATCCCGAACAGCCACCCACCATTCCCCACAGCATTGCGGGGTATCACATCGACAAGAACAGTAATAAGTGTCTGTCCTGTCACAGTCGAGCCAACAGCGCACGTACCCAGGCGCCAATGATCAGCATCACCCACTACATGGACCGTGACGGTCAGGCGCTGGCCGCGGTTTCGCCGCGCCGGTATTTCTGCAATCAGTGTCATGTGCCACAAACAGACGTTAAGCCACTGGTGAACAACAGCTTCAAGAACATTGACCAGGTGCTGCAAGACGAAATCAACGGCCAGCAGAAACGATAAGGAGAGGCCATGAAATCCTTGCTCGCCCTGTTCAGAGACTATTGGAGGGTTTTGCGTCGGCCCAGTGTTCATTACAGCCTGGGCTTTCTGACGCTCGGCGGGTTTATCGCCGGGGTGATTTTCTGGGGAGGGTTCAACACTGCGCTGGAAGCGACCAACACCGAGAAATTCTGCATTTCCTGTCATGAAATGCGCGATAACGTTTTTGTCGAGTTGCAGGACACCATTCACTACACCAATCGCTCCGGCGTACGCGCCACCTGCCCGGACTGTCACGTCCCCCATGAGTGGACGCACAAGATTGCCCGCAAGATGCAGGCGTCCAAAGAAGTGTGGGGAAAGGTGTTTGGCACGATCGATACCCGGGACAAGTTTCTCGATATGCGGCGTGAACTGGCCGAGCACGAGTGGGGGCGGCTCAAGGCAAACGACTCCCGAGAGTGCCGCAATTGCCATAACTTCGAATTCATGGACTTCACCCGTCAAGGCAAGCGCGCCGCCAATATGCACTCCACGTCGCTGGCTACCGGCCAGGCGACCTGTATCGACTGTCACAAGGGCATCGCCCATAAGTTACCCGACATGAGCGGGGTCAAAGGCTGGTAGTCGAATCAGCCCAGGCTTTCACTCCGTTGCCGCCTGGCGGCATATCCGCGCCGGTTTTTCGACTTTGACCCAATCCCCCATTCCCCTCTGAATCCCCTCAAGTCCTTTGTTTGCCGGGCCCGGCGTCGCCAGAAAAAAGTTGGTCTGCAAATTGCTTATCGCTCATCAGTACAGCGGTGGGCGGCAAACGTCCGGCATGCAGAGGAAAGAGTGTGGACAAGTACCTTTATGTGGCAATGACCGGCGCCAGCCAGAATGCACTGGCGCAGAAGGCTCATGCCAACAACCTGGCAAACATCTCCACCAACGGTTTTCAGAAGGACCTGGAACAGGCCCGTTCGATGCCGGTGTTTGGTGACAGCTTTCCGGCGCGTGCGTTTGCGATGACCGAACGCCCGGCCACCGACTTCTCCCCTGGTTCGCTGGTTGAAACCGGTCGTGACCTCGATGTCGCGGTTCAAGGCAGCGGCTGGATCGCTGTGCAGACGCCTGATGGCGCTGAAAGCTATGTGCGCACCGGCAGCCTGAACGTGGACGCCCTCGGCGTACTGCGCGCCGGCAACGGCATGCCGGTGATGGGCAATGGCGGTCCGATCGCCGTGCCGCCCGAGCAGCAAATCGAAGTCGGCGAAGACGGCACCATCAGCATCCGTGCGATGGGCGAAGGCCCGCGTGTGATGGCTGAAGTCGACCGCATCAAACTGGTCAACCCTGACCTGAAGAACATGACCAAAGGCCTGGATGGTTCGATCCACACCAAGGACGGCAAGCCGGCGCAAGCCGACGCCGGCGTCAAACTGGTGTCCGGGTTCCTTGAGTCGAGCAACGTCAACGCCGTGGAAGAAATGACTTCGGTGTTGGCTTTGTCGAAGCAGTTCGAGCTGCACATCAAAATGATGAACACCGCCAAAGACGATGACCAGGCCATGGCTCGGGTCTTGCAGATCAGCTAATTATCAGAACGTCGCGCCGTAAAACAGGCGCACGAGGAGAATCGAATGCTTCCGGCTCTATGGGTTGCCAAAACAGGTCTGTCCGCCCAGGACACCAACCTGACCACTATTTCCAACAACCTGGCCAACGTGTCGACCACGGGGTTCAAACGTGACCGCGCCGAGTTCCAGGACTTGCTCTATCAGATCAAGCGCCAGCCAGGCGCCCAGTCGACCCAGGACAGCGAATTGCCGTCGGGTCTGCAAGTGGGTACTGGTGTGCGCATCGTCGGCACCCAGAAAAACTTCACCGCCGGCAGCCTGCAAACCACCGAACAGCCGCTTGACCTGGCGGTCGACGGTCGCGGTTTCTTCCAGATCCTGCAGCCGGACGGCACCACGTCCTACACCCGTGACGGTACCTTCCACCTCGACTCCAACGGACAGATCGTGAATGCCAGCGGCTTCGCCCTGGAGCCGGCCATTGTGATTCCGAACGACGCGCAGACCTTCACGGTCGGTCGCGACGGCACCGTGTCCATCACCGTACCGGGTAACCCGGCCAACCAGGTGATCGGCAACCTGCAAACAGCCGACTTCATCAACCCGGCCGGTCTGCAGGCCGTGGGCAACAACCTGTTCCTGGAAACCGCTGCTTCCGGCGCACCGCAAGTCGGTACCCCGGGCCTGAACGGTTTCGGCACCACGCTGCAGAACACCCTGGAAACGTCCAACGTCAGCACCGTTGAAGAGATGGTCAACATGATCACCACTCAGCGCGCCTACGAAATGAACTCCAAGGTGATCTCCACCGCCGACCAGATGCTCTCGTTCGTAACGCAGAATCTGTAATCAAGTCTATGAGGCGACCATGAGGTCGCCTGCAACACCGTGAGGTAGGGTCATGAATCGCTTTGTATCTGTTCTGGCACTGAGTGGGGCTGTTGTGCTCGCCGGCTGCGTCCCAACGACGCCCAAGCCCAATGACCCGTATTACGCGCCGGTGTTGCCGCGCACGCCGTTGCCGGCCGCCGCGAACAATGGCTCGATTTATCAGGCCGGTTTTGAACAGAACCTCTACAGCGACCGCAAGGCGTTCCGGATCGGTGACATCATCACCATTACCCTGAACGAGAAGACCCAGGCGAGCAAAAACGCCAACTCGCAAATCGACAAGAACAGCAAGACAGGCATCGGCCTGACCTCGTTGTTCGGCTCCTCGCCCAACACCAACAACCCGTTTGGCAGTGGCGACCTGAACCTGAGCGCCAGCTATGAAGGCGACCGCGCGACCAAGGGCGACAGCAAGGCCGCGCAGGGCAACACCCTGACCGGCTCGATCACCGTCACTGTCGCGGATGTGCTGCCCAACGGCATCATCGCCGTACGCGGCGAGAAGTGGATGACCCTCAACACCGGCGATGAGCTGGTGCGGATTGCCGGCCTGGTGCGCGCCGATGACATCGCCACCGATAACACCGTGTCCTCGACCCGCGTCGCCGATGCACGCATCACCTACTCGGGCACCGGTTCGTTTGCCGATGCGAGTCAGCCAGGCTGGTTCGACCGTTTCTTCCTCAGCCCGCTGTTCCCTTTCTAGGTGGCCAGTTTGAATCTTAAACACCTCATGGTGGCCGCCCTGATGCTGTCTGCCGCGTTCAACGCGCAGGCCGAGCGGCTGAAGGATATCGCCAGTATTTCCGGCGTGCGTTCCAACCAATTGATCGGCTACGGCCTGGTGGTCGGGCTTAACGGCACCGGTGACCAGACGACGCAGACGCCTTTCACCCTGCAGACCTTCAATAACATGCTCTCGCAGTTCGGCATCAAGGTGCCGCCGGGTTCGGGCAACGTGCAGTTGAAGAACGTCGCAGCGGTCTCGATCAGTGCCGATTTGCCGGCGTTTGCCAAGCCGGGTCAGCAGGTCGATATCACCGTGTCCTCCATCGGTAACTCCAAGAGCCTGCGCGGCGGCACCTTGCTGTTGACCCCGCTCAAAGGTATCGATGGCAACGTCTACGCCGTCGCTCAGGGCAACCTGGTGGTGGGTGGTTTTGATGCCGAAGGTCGTGACGGTTCGAAGATCACCGTCAACGTTCCGTCGGCCGGTCGTATCCCTGGCGGTGCGTCGGTCGAGCGTTCGGTGCCGAGCGGTTTCAACCAGGGCAACAGCCTGACGCTGAACCTCAACCGTTCGGACTTCACCACCGCCAAGCGCATCGTCGACAAGATCAACAATATGCTCGGTCCTGGCGTTGCCCAGGCCATTGACGGCGGTTCGATTCGCGTCAGCGCACCGCTTGATCCGAGCCAGCGTGTCGACTACCTGTCAATCCTGGAAAACCTTGAAGTCGACCCGGGTCAGGCGGTGGCGAAAGTCATCATCAACTCGCGCACCGGCACCATCGTGATTGGCCAGAACGTCAAAGTGTCGCCAGCGGCCGTGACCCACGGCAGCCTGACCGTGACCATCACCGAAGACCCGATTGTCAGCCAGCCCGGCCCTCTGTCCAACGGTCAGACGGCCGTCGTGCCGCGCTCGCGGGTTAACGCGCAGCAAGAAGCCAAGCCGATGTTCAAATTCGGTCCGGGCACCACCCTCGACGAAATCGTCCGTGCGGTGAACCAGGTCGGCGCGGCGCCGGGCGACTTGATGGCGATCCTCGAAGCACTGAAACAGGCTGGCGCATTGCAAGCCGACCTGATCGTGATCTGAGGACGGCTGTCATGGATATGCGCAAGAGCGGTCTGGTCAGCAGCAGCGACTCCGGGTCCTATTCGGACTTGAATCGCTTGAACCAGCTCAAGGTGGGCGACAAGAACAGCGACGGCAACATGCGCAAGGTGGCGCAGGAGTTCGAATCGCTGTTCCTCGGTGAGATGCTCAAGTCCATGCGTTCGGCCACCGAAGCGCTGGGCAAGGACAACCCGCTCAACACGCCGGCGGCCAAACAGTACCAGGAAATGTACGACCAGCAGCTGGCCATTTCCATGTCCCGCGAAGGCGGTGGTATTGGTCTGGCGGACGTGCTGATGCGGCAGATGTCGAAGAACAAACCGCTGGCGCCGGGCGAGGCGGCGGCCCTGTCCGCGGCCAAGCAGGAAGCGGCGAAAGCCGCCGTGCCAACGCCGATTGCGGCCGGCACCGTGGCCACTGACGGTCCGCTGTCGCGGCTCAATGGCCAGCGTCCGTTGTGGGCTTCGCGTTCTGTGAAAGCGCCGACAGGCGAGGGCACGCATCGCAATGACATGGAGCTGATTAATCAGCGCCGTCTCGCCTTGCCGCCGAAACTGGCGGATCGCCTGCTCGCCGGTCTGGTGCCTTCAGCCACCACGACTGCCGCTGCGACGCCGAACAAAACCCTGTTGCCAGAGCGTGCCACGACGACGGCCACGACCGGTGCCGGCCCGCTGTTCAACGGCGATTGGCTGGCTTCGCAAACGGACAATAAGTCCAGCGGGCAGATGCAGATTTACGGACGTGCGATGGCGCAGATTCCTCTCGCGCCGCCGAAGAAAGCCTTCAGCTCCGCCGACGAATTCGTCAACACCATGCTGCCGATGGCCAAGGAAGCCGCCGAGCGCATTGGTGTCGATCCTCGCTACCTGGTGGCTCAGGCTGCACTGGAAACCGGTTGGGGTAAATCGGTCATGCGTGCCCAGGATGGCAGCAGTAGCCACAACCTGTTCGGTATCAAGGCCGGCACCAGTTGGAAGGGCGATTCGGCGCGGGCCATCACCAGCGAATTCCGCAACGGCGAGATGGTCAAGGAGACGGCCGAGTTCCGTTCCTACGATTCGTACAAAGACAGCTTCCACGACCTTGTGACGTTGCTGCAAACCAATAATCGCTATCAAGATGTTGTGAAGTCGGCCGATAACCCAGAACAGTTTGTACGCGAGTTGCAGAAAGCCGGGTATGCAACCGACCCGGAATACGCAAGCAAGATCTCGCAGATAGCCAAACAGATGACGAGTTACCAAAACTACGCTGCGGCGGGCGCTTCCACCACGCCTCTATAGGCACAAGGCATAAGGTCTGAACCATGAGTTTGCTCAATATCGGGATGTCGGGTCTGGCCGCTGGCCAATCCTCGTTGATGACTACCGGCAATAACATTGCCAACGCCGACACCGCCGGTTATTCACGCCAGCAAACCGTGCAGGGCACCAAAGCCTCGAATCAGTTCGGCAACGTCTACATCGGCACCGGTACGACCCTGGCCGATGTGCGTCGTGTCTACAACAGCTACCTCGATGCGCAATTGCAGACCACCACCTCGCTCAACAGCGACGCGGCCGCCTACGCCGGGCAGATCAGCCCGCTCGACGCCTTGCTGTCGGACAGCGGCACCGGCCTCAACGGCGCGCTGACCAAGTTCTTCGCCTCGGTGCAGAACGTCAACGCCAAGCCGGGTGACGATGCGTCCCGTCAGTTGCTGCTCAGCGATGCCCAGGCCTTGAGCAACCGTTTCAACTCAGTGTCCGCCCAGTTGACCGCGCAGAACGCGAACATCAACGGCAACCTGACGAACATGGCCGATCAGGTCAACAAACTCGCCGCCACCGTGGCGCAGTTGAACCAGAAGATTTCCGAAGTTTCCAAGGCCGGCGGCATGCCGAACGAGCTGCTCGACGCGCGCAACGAAACCGTGCGTCAGCTCTCCACGTTCACCGGCGCACAAGTCATCGAGCGCGACGGTAACCTTGATGTGTACCTGGGCAGCGGGCAGCCGCTGGTCATGGGCGGCACCGCCAGCACTCTGCAAGTGGTGCCGAGCCAGGCCGATCCATCGCGCATGGGCATTCAGCTCAACCGTGGTTCGAGCACCGTCGACATTACTTCGGTAATGACCGGTGGCGAGATGGGCGGTCTGCTGCGCTATCGCAGCACCGTGCTGGACCCGGCCATGAACGAACTGGGCCGTGTGGCCCTGGTCGTTGCCGACCAGATGAACAGCCTTCAGGCCCAAGGTATCGACAAGAACGGTGCGTTCGGTTCGAACCTGTTCAACAGCATCAACAGCGCCGCACAGATGGCCGACCGCAGTGTGGCCACCGTCGGCAACAGCGCCGGTTCCGGCAACTTCGATGTCAGCATCGAGGACAGCGGCAAGCTGACCATCAACGATTACAAAGTCACCTTCACCAGCGCCACCAACTACACCGTGCAACGCCTGCCGGAAGGTACAGCGATGGGCGCTTTCAGCACCCTGACCACGCCGCCGCCGGTGATTGACGGTTTCTCCTTGAAGCTCAGCGGTGGTGGGGCTGCGGCCGGTGACACGTTCAAGATCACGCCGACCCGCAACGCAGCGACGAACATCAAGACCGAGATGACCGACTCCAAGCGTCTGGCCATCGCGGCACCGTTGAGCGCGGCGATTGCGCCGGGCGGCAGCGGTACCCTGACCATCTCGTCCAGCGGTCAGCCAACCCTGACCACGAAGTTCGATATCTACGACACCGCCACCACCACGCTGATCCAGAACGGCATGAACACCTCCATGCCGGTCAAAGTGGTGTTCGGTGCCGCAGCGGCCGATGGTTCCAGCCAGCCTTACCAGTTGCTTGACGCCAAAGGCGTGCAGATCAGCACCGGCACCATCAAGCCGAACCAGAACAACACCATGAGCCTGACCGTGCCTCTTAAGGACGGCACGGGTGCGCCGATCATGGACCCGGGCCCGCCCGCCGTGCAGCGTACCGTCAGCTTCGACATGACCGTGGCCGGCTCACCAGGCACGGGCACCGCGATCGATATCAACATCGCGCAGCCAGGTACTCTGGACAACCGTAACGGCACCGCACTGGCCGGCTTGCAGACCAAGCAGGTGATAGACACCGGTACCGCCAGCAAAGGCATTTCCCTGACCGACGCCTACGGCAAACTGGTCGAGGGCGTGGGCGCCAAGGCGGCCCAGGGCAAGCTCGACAGCGCGGCGACCGGCGCGATTCTCGACAATGCGAAAAATGCCCGTGACTCGCTGTCCGGTGTCGACCTCGATGAGGAAACCGGCAACCTGGTCAAGTACCAGCAGTACTACACCGCCTCTTCGCAGATCATCAAGGCTGCGCAAGAAATCTTCAGCACACTGATCAACAGTCTTTAAGGAGTCGTAGCCCATGCGCATTTCTACCGCCCAGTTTTACGAGTCCTCTGCTGCCAACTATCAGAAGAACTTCTCCAACGTGGTCAAGAGCAGCGAAGAGGCGAGCAGCCTGGTTCGCGTCAATACCGCCGCCGATGATCCTGTCGGTGCCTCGCGCCTGCTGCAATTGGGCCAACAGGCTTCGATGCTTGATCAGTACAAAGCCAACACCAATACCCTCAAGGCGACGCTGGGCCAGACCGAGTCGGTCATGACCAGCATCACCAACGTGCTGCAGCGCGCCCAGGAACTGGCCATCGGTGCCGGCAACGCCGGTTACACCGACGCCGACCGTCAGGCCAACGCTTCGGAGCTGGGACAGATCGAAGGCCAGTTGCTGAGCCTGATGAACAGCAAGGACGAGAACGGCAAGTACATCTTCGCCGGTTCCAAGGGCGACACCGCCCCGTTCACGCAAAACGCCGATGGCACCTACAGCTACAACGGTGATCAGGTAACGCTCGACCTGGCAGTCGGCGACACCATGTCGATGGCCACCAACAGCACCGGTTGGGAAGTGTTCCAGCAGGCGATCAACACCAGCCGCAGCCAGGTCACCATGACCGCACCGGCGGTGGATGACGGTCGTGTGGTCCTGTCCAATGGTCAGGTGTCGTCGGGCGTCACCTACAACAACAAGTTCCGCGCAGGCGAGCCGTACACCGTCGATTTCGTCAGCGGCACCCAGTTGAAAATCACCGATTCGGGCGGCAACGATGTGACCGCTGAAGCAAGTCAGGGCGGTGCGTTCGACCCGACCACGAAAACCGGCCAGACCGTGTCGTTCCGTGGTGTCGACCTGAACCTGAACATCAACCTGGCGGCCGGTGATACCGCTGCCGCCGTGCTGCCGGGGCACACCTTTACCCTGGCGGCCAAGCCTGACACCTTCACCGCGACGCGCAGCCCGGGCAACCCGACCGCGACTCAGGTCACTGCCAGCAACATCACCAACCCGGCCAATTACCACGCCAGTTTCCCGACCGGTTCGGCGGTGATGAAATTCACCAGCGCCACCGCGTTCGACCTGTATGCCGCACCGTTGACGCCTAACAGCCAGCCGGTGTCTTCCGGCACTGTGGTTGCCGGCGTCGCCACGGCCTCGGGCGTGAGCTTCACCCTGGCCGGTACGCCGGGCGCGGGTGATCAGTTCAGCGTGGCGGTCAACACCCACGAAACCCAGAACATTCTGGACACCGTGAACCAGCTGAAAACCGCACTGAACACACCAATCAGTGGCAACCCGATCGCGATCCAGAAGTTTCAGGCCGCACTGGCTTCGGGCATCGGCAACCTGGCGAGCGGCGCCGATCAGTTGTCGACCTCTCTGAGTTCGGTGGGTGGTCGCGGTTCAGCCCTGGACACCCAGAGCGAAACCAACCAGAGCCTGGTCCTGGCCAACACCCAGACCCAGTCGGCAATCCGCGATTCCGATCCTGCCGAAGTGATGACCCGCCTGACCTTGCAGCAAACCATGTTGCAAGCGTCGCAACTGGCCTTCAGCAAGATTGCTCAGCTGGGCTTGTTCAACAAGATCTGAGTCTGTGTCTGTCGAGCTACCAACCGTCTTTTCCTAAGCGGTTCCGCAGCCTCTGCCTGAAAGGGCAGAGGCTCGCCGCTCGAGAGTTCTGTCGTGAACCAACGCCCTCTAGTCAGCATTGTCATCCCCGCCTTCAACCCGCGCTTCTTCAGTCAGGCGCTGGAAAGCTCGCTCGCTCAAAGCTATGAGAACGTTGAAATCGTCATCTGTGACGATTCGTCCTCCGACGAGATCCACAAGATCGTCAATTCGTTCGCCGACCCTGCGCACCCTGTTCGTTACCTGCGTAACCCCAAGCGTCTAGGCTTGGCCAAAAACGTACTGCGTTGCGTCAACGAAGCGCGCGGCGAGTTCATCAAAGTGCTGTGCGATGACGACCGGCTGTTCACGCCGAGCATCGCGATGCAAGCCCAGGCGCTGATCGACTATCCCGAGGCCACCCTGGTGTGCGGCCTGCGCATGATGAGCGACGCGAACAATTTCATCTTGCCGCCACGCATCGATAACTGCCGTTTTTCGCCCCTTGATGCGTTGCTCAAGGGCGATGACATGCTGGCGATTTTCGAGAACACGCCGAAGAACTTCATCGGCAACTTCAGCTCGACCCTGATGCGCCGTGCCGATGTGCTGGAACTGTTGCCGGCGCTGACCCAGGACGGTACGGGTTTTGTCGCAATGCTTGATTTCGCCTTGTTCGTGTGCCTGCTGCGCCGCGGCAACATGGCGGTGCTGAACACCGTGCTGAGCACCGAACGCCTGTACCCGGAACGCCTGAGCAAGACCACGGAAATGACCCGGGCCGCCGTGCAGGAATGGGAATGGCTGATGCAAATGCTGACCTCGCGCGGTGGCGAATCGGCCCCAGCGTCAGGATGGGTGCGCTGCGTTGAACTGAGAAAGGCCCTTGAAGAGCCGCGCCAGTGGGAAGAGTTGTGCGTGGTGCGCGTGCTGGGCAGCCGCAACACTGTGGTCAACGGCCGTGTGGGCGGAAACAGCGACAGCTATGCCGAGTTCTATCGCGAGTGGCTGGCGAGCCGCCAATTCACTCCGGCGGAAACCCGGCACATGCCGGGAACGATCAGCCGCTGGACCGTGCGCCCGAAACTGGTGCCGATCATCATCGACACCGAGTCTGACAGCGCCGCCCTGAACGCCACGCTGGCCAGCCTCGCCACGCAACTGTACGCCCCGCAAGCGGTGGTGGTGCTGTCGAACGCGGACTGCGATGGCGCCGATAACGTGCTGCAATTGCCGCTTGAAGACAGCTGGGCGCACCAGCTCAATGGCGTGATACCGCAACTGGAAGGCGCGCATTGGTTCTACCTGCTGCGTGCGGGCGATACCTTGCGCGAGTCGTCGTTGCTGGTGTTGGCCGAGCGCATTGCCGGCACGCCGGGCATGCTCTGCGCCTACAGCGATGAAGGCGCACTGGTGGAAGGTGAGTCCGCCGAGCCGGTGTTCAAGCCTGGCTTCAACCTCGATCTCATGCGCTCCTATCCTTACGTTGGCCGGACCCTGGCATTCGAGCGTCAGCGCTTTTTGGCGGTGGGCGGTTTCGATTCGGCTCACGGCGAATTGGCCCCGCATGATGTGCTCTGGCGTCTGGTGGAAGAGGCCGGGTTGCACACCATCGAGCACATTGCCGAGATTCAGGTGGAGTCGACGCAGACCTACGCCGATTGGCTGTCGTTGCCTGAGGTGATCGAGGGCAGCGAAGCGGTGGTCAGCGCGCACCTCGACCGCATCGGTCTTGAACACCGGATTCGCGATGGCGAGTTGCCGCTGCTCAAGCGCATCGATTACCTGCACGCGCACCGGCCGGTGGTCTCGATCATCATAGGCGCGGGCTCCTCGCTGGGCGCTTTGCAGCGTTGCACCGAAAGCCTGATCGAGCAGACCTCGTACACCGAGTACGAAATCCTGATTGTCGATGAAGGACGCGGTGATGCGGCGATGGCCGAGTGGCTGGGCGCGATGTCTCAGCTGGGCGCCGCGATGCTGCGCGTCCTGCGTTTTGACGGGTGCACCGGCGAGGCGGCGTTGGTCAACTTCGCTGCCAGCCATGCGCGGGGCGAGTACCTGTTGCTGCTCAGCCCGCGAAGTGTGATTTACGCGGGCGACTGGCTGGCCGAAATGCTCAATCATGCTCAGCGTCCGGAAGTCGGCGTGGTCGGCGCACGGCAGATGAGCGCCAGCGGCGCGATTGTCTCTGCCGGTTTGATCCTGGGCATGGCCGGACCTGCGACTTCGCCGTTTCTCGGCGAGCACGTCAGTTCGCGTGGCTACATGCAGCGTCTGCAAGTGGCGCAGAACTGGAGCGCGGTCAGCAGTGATTGCCTGATGGTGCGCAAAGAGGTTTTCGACAGCCTTGGTCAGCTGGATGAGGCTGAATTCAACCTCGGGCTCGGGGGGGTTGACCTGTGCCTGAAGGCGGATAAAAACGGGTACCTGATCGTCTGGACGCCGTTCGCGACCGTGATGATTGGCGAAGACTGCGCGCCGGCCCTGACGCAGGTTGATGTGCAGGCGCAGCAGGCTGAGCAAGAAAGCTTCTACCTGAAGTGGCTGCCGAAGATTTCCCGTGATCCGGCGTATAACCCGGCCCTGACACTCGGCGTCGCGAGCTTCAGCCTGGAGCCTTCGCTGCGTCACAACTGGAATCCGTTCTGCCACCGCGACCTGCCGCTGATTCTCGGCTTGCCGGTCAACGAATCGGCGATCGGGCATTACCGCGTGACCGCGCCGCTGGCGGAGCTTGAGGCGGCCGGGCGGGTCATTTCGCGGGTGGCTTACGAGTCGCCTTCGACGGTGGAAATCGAGCGTCTGTCGCCGGACACCATTATTTTGCAGGGGCGCTACAGCGAAGGTTCGGCGGCCGACATTCTGCGCATGAAGAAGTACTCCAATGCGCTGCGGATTTTCGAGCTGGATGACTACATTGTCAGCACGCCGAAAAAGAACAGCCACGCCCGCAACAAGCCGGCCAACACTGAGCAGATGTTGCGTGAGGGTATTGGTTTGTGTGATCGCGTGGTGGTGACCACTCAAGCGCTGGCTGATGTGTTGTCGAGCATGCACAGCGAGATTCGTGTGGTGCCAAACATGCTGCCACCGGAGCCGTGGGCGACGTTGACCAGTCAGCGCCGTACCTCGAAAAAGCCACGGGTTGGTTGGGGTGGTGGGACGAGTCACACCGGTGACCTGGAGATCATTGCCGATGTGGTGCGTGAGCTGGCCAATGAGGTGGAGTGGGTGTTCTTTGGTATGTGTCCGGATGCCTTGCGTCCGTACATTCATGAGTTCCATGGCACGATCGATCTGCAGAGTTATCCGTACAAGCTGGCGAGCCTGAACCTTGATTTGGCGTTGGCACCGTTGGAGTTTCATATCTTCAACGACTGCAAGAGTAATTTGCGGTTGCTGGAGTATGGGGCTTGTGGGTATCCGGTGATTTGCACGGATACCCGTGCGTATGACGGGTTTTTGCCTTGCACCAAGATTCTGAGCAATAGCACCGAGGAGTGGTTGCAGGCGATTCGCATGCACCTGGCGGATCCGGATGCGAGTTATCGCATGGGGGATCAGTTGCGTGAGGCGGTGCATCGGGATTTCATGTTACGCGGGGATAATCTTCAGCACTGGTTATGGGGTTGGTTGCCGGACTGACTCTGTGTGTATATCCGTTTTTTTGTGATGGCTGCTGGCGGTTTCGCTTTTACAGCGAGTCACTTTGGAAAATCCGGAATGCCGGCCCAGACCAAAGTAACCAAAACGCGTTTGCCCCTTTCGTTCGGTGCCGAGCCACAGCGAGGCACCGAATGGAGGGGCAAAGCCTTTTGCTTACTTTTCGGCGTTTGGAAAAGTGACTCGCTGTAAGAGCGAAACCGCCACCAGCCGTTACCGCAGAAATGGATATGTACGCAAATCCCTAACCACAGAACCCAACCCCCCATCAGTCGCCCACCCCAAGCAATTGGCTCACTTCCTGCAAGTCCCCCGTATATCGCCATAAATCCTTCACCTCAACAGGCGTGAAGGCCCCAGTGGCTGCGGGTTAATGATGTGCATCTGACGGTTCGCCAACCCTGACGGGGCTGGTCAAACCGCGCGAAGAGCAAGAGGACAGCGATGAAGGCAGTAATTCTGGCGGGTGGTCTCGGCACGCGGATCAGCGAAGAGTCACACCTCAAGCCCAAGCCAATGATCGAAATCGGCGGCAAGCCAATTCTTTGGCACATCATGAAACAGTACTCCGCCCACGGCATTCACGACTTCGTGATCTGCCTTGGCTACAAGGGCTATGCGATCAAGGATTTCTTCGCCAACTACTTCCTGCACACCTCCGACGTCACGTTCGACATGTCCAACAACCGCATGGACGTTCATCAGAACTACAGCGAACCGTGGCGCGTGACCCTGATCGACACCGGCGAAGACACCATGACCGGTGGCCGCCTGCGTCGCGCCGCCCGTTACCTGGAAGGCGAACAGGCGTTCTGCTTCACCTACGGCGACGGCGTCTCGGACCTGAACATCGGCGCGTTGGTGGACTTCCACCTGACCCACGGCAAACTCGCGACCGTGACCGCCGTGCAGCCACCGGGACGTTATGGCGCCCTGGAGCGCGATGGTGACAGCGTCAAAGGTTTCATTGAAAAACCACGCGGTGACGGCGGCTGGATCAATGGCGGCTTCTTCGTGCTGTCGCCCAAAGTCCTGCCCTACATTGCCGACGACCAAACGTCCTGGGAAGCCGAGCCATTGGCCGCGCTGGCCAACGAGCAGCAGTTGCAAGCCTTCCAGCACGACGGCTTCTGGCACCCGATGGACACCCTGCGCGACAAAAACCACCTTGAGCAGCTTTGGCTGAGCGGGGAGGCCCCATGGAAGCAATGGGACTGAGCCAGGAGTTCTGGCGCGGCAAGCGGGTTCTGCTGACCGGCCATACCGGCTTCAAGGGCAGTTGGTTGACGTTGTGGCTGCAAAGCCTCGGTGCCAAGGTCAGCGGTTTTTCGCTGGACCCGTCCACCGAACCGAGCCTGTTTGAACTGGCGCGCGTGCACGAAGGCATCAACGATCAGCGCGGTGATTTGCGTGACCTTGGCGCATTGCTGGAGCTGATCGCCGAGACCCAGCCGGAAATCGTCCTGCACCTGGCGGCCCAGCCGTTGGTGCGTGAAGGTTATCGCGACCCGTTGGGGACTTATTCCAGCAACGTCATGGGCACCCTCAATCTGCTCGAAGCCATCCGCCAGGTCGGCGGCGTGCGCGCCTGCGTGCTGGTGACCACCGACAAGGTTTACGCCAATCAGGAATGGCTGTGGCCGTACCGCGAAAACGAAGCCCTCGGTGGCCACGATCCTTACAGCAGCAGCAAAGCCTGCTGCGAGTTGCTCGCACAGTCTTACGCGGCGTCGTTCTTCCCGGCTGAAAAGTATGCCGAGCATGGTCTGGCCCTGGCCACCGCCCGCGCCGGCAACGTGTTGGGCGGCGGTGATTTTGCACCTGAGCGATTGATTCCCGATGTGCTCAGGGCCTGGTCTGCCGACGAACCGGTGACCTTGCGCTACCCGCAGGCCGTGCGCCCTTGGCAGCACGCGCTGGAACCGCTCGCCGGTTACCTGCAACTGGCGGCCGGTCTCTATGAGCAAGGCCCCGAGTTTGCCGGTGCGTGGAACTTCGGCCCGAGTGAAGCGGACATGTGCAGCGTGGGCGAAGTCGTCGAATTGCTCGCCAACCGCTGGCCACAAGCCCGTGGCTTGCGCATCGAACCGAGTGAGTTGCATGAAGCCGGCCTGTTGCGCCTGGACAGCAGTCGCGCCCGTCAGTTGTTGGCCTGGCAGCCGCGCTGGTCGTTGCAGCAGTGCCTGACCCAGACGCTGGACTGGCACCTGGCCTGGCAAAACGGCGACGACATGCGCGCCATCACCTTGGGCCAGTTGAACCTGTACCGAGGCGCGCTGTGAGCGAGTTTTCGATAAAGCCGTTGCCACTGGCCGGACTGTTCAGCGTGCAGCACAAACGCTTCGAAGATGAGCGCGGGCATTTCGCGCGCCTGTTCTGCGAAGGCAGCCTGAGCGCCTTCGGCGAACCGTTTCATATCCGTCAGATCAACCATTCCTGCACCCGTGAGCGGGGCAGTGTGCGTGGCCTGCATTATCAAAACGCGAGCGCGCCGGAAGCCAAATTGATCACCTGCCTGCGCGGCGAAGTCTGGGATGTGGCGGTGGATTTGCGCCCTGATTCCGAGACCTTCCTGCAGTGGCACGCCGAGCATCTGCGCGCCGGTGACGGTCACAGCCTGTTGATCCCGGCCGGGTTCGCCCACGGTTTCCAGGCCCTGAGCGACGACGCCGAATTGCTCTACCTGCACAGCGCGGATTACACGCCGGTGCACGAGGGTGGTTTGAGCGTGAACGATCCACGGCTGGCGATTGCCTGGCCGTTGGCTGTCAATAATCTGTCGGCGCGGGATTCCAGCCATCCCTTGCTCGATGACCGCTTCGCTGGAGTGCGTGTATGAATTGCCGTGGTTGCGGGACTTCCCTGGCTTTGCCGCTGATCGACCTCGGCACCTCGCCGCCGTCCAACGCTTATGTGCGCGCCGATCAGCTGGAGCAAGCCGAGCAATGGGTGCCGCTCAAGGTGGTGGTGTGTCAGCAATGCTGGCTGGTGCAGACCGAGGATTACACCAGCGCCGACAGCCTGTTCGACGCCGAGTATGCGTATTTCAGTTCGTTCTCCAGCACCTGGCTGGCCCATGCCGAGCGTTACGTCGCCGAAATGACCGAGCGCTTCGGCCTGACCGCTGACAGCCGCGTGGTGGAAATCGCTGCCAACGACGGTTACCTGTTGCAGTACGTCGCCGGGCGCGGCATTCCGTGCCTGGGCGTCGAGCCGACCCGCAGCACCGCACAAGCGGCACGGGACAAAGGCCTGGAGATTCGTGAACTGTTTTTCGGTCGCGATACCGCCGCGCAATTGGTCAGCGAAGGCTGGTCCGCCGACCTGATGGCTGCCAACAACGTGTTGGCTCACGTTCCGGACATCAATGATTTCCTGGGTGGTTTTGCCACCTTGCTCAAGCCGACCGGCGTGGCGACGTTCGAGTTTCCGCAACTGTTGACGCTGATGGCCGGCCAGCAGTTCGACACGCTGTATCACGAGCATTATTCCTACCTGTCGCTGACTGCTGTGCAGACCTTGTGCGAGCGCAACGGTCTTCAAGTGTTCGACGTCGCTCAGTTGCCGACCCATGGCGGCTCGCTGCGGGTTTTCGTTCAGCGTGCCGACGGTGTAGGCCGCGACGTGCAACCAACGGTTGCCAAGCAACTGCAAGCCGAACTCGCCGCCGGGGTAAAAACCGCCGAGTACTACTCGACCCTCGCACCCGCCGCCGAACGCATCAAACACGAACTGCTGCGCTTCCTGCTGCAGGCCAAGGCCGACGGCAAGCGTGTAGTCGGTTACGGCGCTGCGGCCAAGGGCAACACCTTGCTCAACTACGCCGGAGTCAAACCGGATTTGCTGGCGTGGGTGGCCGATGCCAACCCACACAAGCAGGGCAAGTATTTGCCGGGCAGCCGCATTCCGATTGTGTCGCCAGCGCAGATCGACATCGAGAAACCCGATTACGTCCTGGTGCTGCCGTGGAACCTGCTGACCGAAGTCAGTCAGCAATTAGCTCAGGTGCGTCAGTGGGATGGCCGTTTCGTGATCGCCGTGCCTGAGTTGACCGTACTGTGAAAGTGCTCGTGACCGGTGCCACCGGGTTTGTCGGCCGTCATCTGGTCGACGCCTTGCTTGCCCGTGGCTGCGAAGTCCGCGCCGTGGCGCGCAACGCCGAGACTGCCGCGACCATGCCGTGGATCAATGCCGTGGAATTCATCGCGGCGGATATTCACGCCGACGATTTGAACATCGCTGCATTGACCGATGGCGTCGACGCGTTGGTGCATCTGGCCTGGCCAGGGTTGCCGAACTATCGGGCGCTGTTCCACTTCGAGCATAACTTGATGGCCGACTACCGGTTCATCAAGGGCGCGGTCGAGGTGGGCGTCTCCCAAGTCCTGGTCACCGGTACCTGTTTCGAATACGGCCTGCAAAGCGGCCCGCTCAGCGAGCACACCGCGCCGCAGCCGAGCAACCCGTATGGGTTGGCAAAAAATACACTGCGGCTGTTTCTGCAAAACCTGCAGCAGGTTCAACCGTTCACCCTGCAATGGGCGCGGTTGTTTTACCTGCATGGCGAAGGGCAAAACCCGAGCAGTTTGCTCGCCGCGCTGGACCGCGCCGTCGACGCTGGCGATGACAGCTTCAACATGTCGGCCGGCGAGCAATTGCGTGATTACCTGGCGATTGAAACCGCGGCCGGTTACCTCGCCGCCATCGTGCAACAGCGTGACTTCGATGGCGTGATCAATTGCGCCAGCGGTCAACCAGTTTCGGTGCGGGCGCTGGTCGAGCAGCGACTGCGTGAGCGCGGCGCGTCGATCCATTTGAACCTCGGCCACTACCCGTACCCGACCCACGAACCGATGGCGTTCTGGGGCGTGGCGGACCGTTTGCAAAAGTTACTGGGAGCATCGCATGAGGCATGAGTTGTATCGGGTCGCCGACCTGCCGGTGTTGCAAAATCGCACCTTTGCCGACCCCGAGTCGGCCAGGGCTTCGGCGTGTGCCGACATGGTCCTGGTGCAGGATGAACAGAGCGGGTTGATCTTCAACCAGGCCTTCGATGCCGACAAGCTCAGCTATGACGCCGACTACCAGAACGAGCAGGCGCATTCGGGCCAGTTCCAGAAGCACCTGGGCGATGTCGAAGGCATCATTGCCCGCCACTTCAAGGGCCGGGAACTGATCGAAGTCGGCTGCGGCAAGGGCTACTTCCTCGAACTGCTCAAAGGCCTGGGCTACGCCATCACCGGCATCGACCCGGCCTACGAAGGGAACAACGCCGACGTGATCAAGGCGCCGTTCACCCGTGGCCTCGGCCTGGCGGCGGACGCCATCGTGCTGCGCCATGTGCTGGAACACATTCAGGACCCGGTGAGTTTTCTCGCCGAGATTGCCGACGCCAATCAGGGCGGGCAGATCTACATCGAAGTGCCGTGCTTCGACTGGATCCTCGAGCACAAAGCCTGGTTCGACCTGTTCTACGAGCACGTCAATTACTTCCGCCTCGATGACCTGCGCCGGATGTTCGGCACCGTGCACGAGGCCGGGCACCTGTTCGGCGGCCAGTACCTGTACATCGTTGCCGACCTGGCGACCTTGCGCCTGACCCCGGAACAACCGGTGCCACGCCTGGCGCTGCCTGACGGTTTCACCGCAAGCCTTGCGCGTGCGGTACAGATTATCCAGGACGCACCCGAGCACGGTTCGGCGATCTGGGGCGCGTCGTCCAAAGGCGTGATCTATTCGCTGTTCCTGCAAAGGGCCGGTGTGGCGGTGGATCGCGTGGTGGACATCAACCCGGCGAAGCAGGGGCGTTACCTCCCCCTGAGCGGCGTGCGTGTGTCCTCGCCGCAAGAGGCCATGGACGCGCTACCCGAAGGCGCCAACCTGTTTGTAATGAATTCCAACTACCTCGAAGAAATCAAGCGGATGACCGATGGACGCTACGTCTATCACGCCGTCGACAGCGCTTCGTTCCAGTGACTATTGAGATTAGAAAAATGACTGACAACACCATCAATAAAGCCTTCGAAGCAGAATGCGCAGAACAAATCGCCGCTCAGGGCGACGACCAGAAACTCACCGGTCTGGCCCAGGATTTCTTCAACCAGTCGGCCAAGCACAAGTACAGCTACCACTTCTCGTGGATGGGCCGTCCGATCATCCAGCTGCCGCAAGACATGATGGCGATGCAGGAAATCATCTGGCAGGTCAAACCCGACCTGGTGATTGAATGCGGCATCGCCCACGGCGGTTCGATCATCTACTACGCCTCGTTGCTGGAGCTGCAAGGCCACGGCGAAGTGCTGGGCATCGACCTCGACATTCGCCCGCACAACCGCGAAGCCATCGAAAGCCACCCGATGAGCAAGCGCATCAAGATGATCGAAGGGTCGAGCATCGACGAGGCCATCGCCGCACAAGTGCGCGCTGCCGCCGAAGGCAAGAAAGTCATCCTCGTACTCGACTCCAACCACACCCACGATCACGTGCTGGAAGAGCTGCGTCTGTACGCACCGCTGGTGTCGGTGGACAGCTACTGCGTGGTCATGGACACCGTGGTTGAAGACATGCCGGCCGATTTCTTCCCGGACCGTCCATGGGGGCCGGGCGACAACCCGAAGACCGCCGTGTGGAAATACCTGGAAGAAAACGCTGACTTCGAAATCGACCGTCAGTTGCAGAACAAGCTGCTGATCACCGTGGCGCCGGATGGCTATCTGCGTCGCGTTCGTTAATCACTCTTGAATTGAATGTAGGTTCTCGGCCTCTGGCCGGTTGTGGGGATAGAAATATGCGCGTTCAAAACACTGCTCGAAACGATGTGGCACCGCTGAATGAACGGTTGACGGTGGTGGTGATTTCCCACAACCGCAACGCTTACCTGCGGCGCACCTTGCAGTATTACAGCAGCTATCCCTGCACGATTCTGGTCCTGGACTCTTCGCTGAAAAGCGACGAGAACATCGCCCGCGATTACCCGATGGTCGATTACCGGCACCTGCCGCAATTCACCTACACCGGGTTGCAGGACAAACTCGCCTATGGCGTGAATCAGGTGACCACGCCGTACATGGTGCTGGCCGCCGATGACGATTTCCTGCTGCACGATGCGGTCACCGAGTCGCTGGAGTTTCTTGAAGACAACGCCGACTACGGCATGTGCCACGGCTACGGGATCATGTACCTGGCGCGCGCCACGGAAGTGAATTACTTCCGCCGCGACCGCAAGGGGCCGGAAGACTATTGCTCGGAGTCGGCCGAAGAACGCCTGACGCAATTCATGGGGCACTTCCTGCCGCCGTTCTACGCGGTCAGCCGTACCGAGTTGCTGCAGGACTGGCACAACGCGTTGCTGCCGGGCACCAGCTTCGAATGGCAGGAAATCGGCCATGCCTATTACATGCTCGCGCGCGCCAAGGCGCGGATCTTGCCGATCCCGTTCGCCGTGCGGGAAATCCCTTACGGTGCCTCGGAGCACAACACCAACGTGCTGACGGTGTTGACGCTCAAGGACGCAAAAACCGTGGCCGACCGCGAGCGCTTTGCCGAGTTTCTGGCGTCGCTGCCAACCGGTATGTCCCACAAGACACTGGCCGAAGGCAAGCAGGTCGCGCTGGACAGTTTCGCCACCATGGCCGACTGCCTGACCAACATGCGTTCGTTGCAGGGCACGATGATTTTCACCTCGACCTGGCTACAGGCTGGCAACGACCCTTCGCGTCTGTTTGGTCAGATGCAGTTTGTCGAGATGCCGTTCTACAACCAGCCGGTTTTCGATTTGCTGACCGAGTTCGAATTCCTGCTGCACACCATGCCGGCCGGCAAGTTGCAGCTGCAGGAACTGGAAGGCCTCTTGCTCAAGCAGCATGAACTGCTGCGCGTGCACCCCAACGACAACGAGCGCACCTTGCGCAGTCGTTTGTGGGAAGCCCTGAGCCTGTATGCGTTCAACCGCACGGTGGTGTCGCGTCTGGTCGAGTCGTTGAAGGATTCCGATGAGCCCGAAGAAGGCCACAAGCTGCAAGCCTGGGCCGAACGCCTGGCGTCGGTGCCGGCACAGGACGAGCAATCGTTGTTCGAGAACATGCCGTCCGGGCGCTTGCTGAACTGGCTCGATGCACGCAACCCGGATGCCAAGCAGCTCAAGGTGATTGAGGCGCAGCTGCGTAAACGCAATGGCGGCCCGCAGTTCGGCATCATGCTGTTGGATCTCGACGCCGACATGGTCAAGTTGCAGGCCACCTTCGACAGCCTGGTCGCTGGTCACTGCAAGGCGTTCAAGGTCGTGGTGTTCACCACCGGTGATTTGCCGGCGACCACCACACCGCGTGACACCGTGCATTTCGTCAAAGTCACCGCCACTAATTACGTCGAGCGCATCAACCAGAGCGTCAACCAATCCACCGCCGACTGGCTGGTACTGGCCGAAGCCGGTGATCAGTTCACCGCCAGCGGCCTGCTGCGCGCCAGCCTCGAACTGATGGGCGCCGAAGGTATTCGTGCCGTGGCGATGGATGAAATCCAGCGTCAGGAAAGCGGCTCACTGGCGGATGTGTTCCGTCCGGGCGTCAACCTTGATCTGCTGCAAACCGTGCCGTCGCTGATGGCCCGCCACTGGTTGATCCAGCGTGACGTGTTGGTGAACGCGGGAGGCTACTCGGCTGAATACCTGTCGGCGCTGGAGTTCGACCTGTTGCTGCGTCTGATCGAAGACGGCGGCCTGGGTGGCCTGGCGCATCTGGCCGAGCCGCTGCTGATCTGCAATGCAGCGTCCGTCGAGGAAAACCCTCACGAGCGTCAAACCCTGACCCGTCACCTGACCGCCCGCGGCTATCGCGGTCAGGTCAGCTCCGAGCTGCCTCAAACCTGGCAGATCGATTACCAGCACGCCGCGCGGCCAAAGGTCTCGATCATCCTGCACAGTCAGGACAATCTGGAGCACCTGCAACGCGCGGTGGTCAGCGTGCTGCAACGTACCCGTTACCAGCAGCATGAAATCCTCATCGCCGATAACCACAGCCAGTCCGAAGAACTGGCGACCTGGCTGACCAGCCTGGAAGGCAAGGGCGATCGCCTGCGCGTCCTGCGCACCGGTAAACGCTTGAGCGCCTCTGCACTGCATAACTTCGCGGTCAGCGAAGCCAAGGGCGCCTACGTGGTGTTGATGTCGGCCGAAGCTGAAGTGGTCAATTCCAACTGGCTCGACAGCCTGCTCAATCAGGCCCAGCGTCCGGAAGTCGGGATTGTCGGCGGCAAGCTGATGAACATCCGTGGAGCGACCACACAAGCGGGTCTGGTGCTGGGCTTCAACGGCGTGGTCGGTTCGGTGTTTGTCGATGAGCGCAAAGATGCCAAGGGCTACATGAACGCTCACCAGGTCGAACAGAATTACTCGGCGGTGTCCGGCGCTTGCATGATGGTGCGCAAGGAGTTGTACGAGGCCGTTGGCGGTCTGGACGAAGAGCATTTCGACGAAGCATTCGCCGACATCGACCTGTGCCTGAAAGCCGCCGACGCCGGTTACCTGATCGTCTGGTGCCCACAAGCGCAGATGCTGCACCCGGGCCTGTTGCCGGATGCACCGCAAACGGCCGCGGCCCTGCAAGACAAGTGGAGCGCGCGCTTCACCCAAGACGCGGCGTACAACCAGAACCTGGCCTTGACCGGCAAGGGCTTTACCCTCGGCGCAGCCTCCAGTGTGAACTGGACGCAGTTGCTCGCTTAAGCCTGGCTGACAGGTACAAGGACTCAAGGCATGTTTAACGGTAAATCGATTTTCATCTCCGGCGGCACAGGCTCCTTCGGGCGCAATTTCATTCGTCGGCTGCTGGAGCAGTACCAGCCCAAGCGCGTCGTCGTGTTCTCGCGCGACGAGCTCAAGCAATACGAAATGCAGCAGACGTTCAATGCGCCGTGCATGCGTTACTTCCTGGGTGACGTGCGCGACGCAGACCGTTTGCGCCAGGCCATGCGCGGCATCGATTACGTGGTGCATGCCGCCGCCCTGAAGCAAGTGCCGGCGGCGGAATACAACCCGACTGAATGCATCCGCACCAACGTCAATGGCGCCGAGAACATCATCGCCGCGGCCATCGACAACGGTGTGAAAAAAGTCGTGGCGCTGTCCACTGACAAAGCGGCCAGCCCGATCAACCTGTACGGCGCGACCAAGTTGCTGTCGGACAAACTGTTTGTCGCTGCCAACAACATTGCCGGTGAGCAGCAGACCCGGTTTGCCGTGGTCCGCTACGGCAACGTAGCCGGTTCGCGGGGGTCGGTGGTGCCGTTTTTCAGCAAGCTGATCAACGAAGGCGCAACCGAACTGCCGATCACCGATGAGCGCATGACGCGTTTCTGGATCACCCTCGATCACGGCGTGCAATTCGTGCTCGACAGCTTTGCGCGCATGCACGGCGGTGAAGTGTTTGTGCCGAAGATTCCATCGATTCGCATCGTTGATCTGGCGCAGGGCATGGCTGAACACCTGCCGCACAAGAACGTCGGGATTCGCCCGGGCGAAAAACTCCATGAATTGATGGTGCCGCTGGACGATGCGCGGATGACCCTGGAGTTCGCCGATCACTACACGATTCAGCCGTCGATCCGCTTCACCAGTGTCGACGTGGATTTTGCCGTGGACAATCTGGGCGAACAGGGGAATGCCGTGAGCGAGGACTTCGAATACCGCTCCGACACTAACCCGCACTTCCTGTCGGTGGGTCAAATCGCTGACCTGCACGCTGAGTTGTCGGCATGATTCCTTACGGTCGGCAAAGCCTCGATCAGGCAGACATCGATGCGGTGGTTGCCGTGTTGCAGTCTGACTGGCTCACGCAAGGGCCGACCATCGAGCGTTTCGAACAGGCCATGGCCGAACGTTGCCAGGCCGGTTTTGCGGTGGCGGTATGCAACGCCACGGCGGCGCTGCACATCGCTTGCCTGGCTGCTGGTCTCGGGCCGGGTGATCGCTTGTGGACCACGCCGAATACCTTTTTGGCCTCGGCCAACTGCGGCCGTTATTGTGGCGCCGAGGTGGATTTCGTCGACATCGATCCGTTGACCTGGAACCTCGATGCCTATGCCTTGAAAGCGAAGCTGCAAGCAGCCGAAGACAGCGGCACGCTGCCCAAAGTCCTGGTGGCGGTGGCCTTCTCCGGACAAAGCTGCGACATGCGCATGATCGCCGGACTGGCCGAGCGCTATGGCTTCACGGTCATCGAAGACGCATCCCATGCGGTTGGCGCGTCCTACGCCGGTCGCCCGGTGGGCTGTGGCGAATTCGCCGCCATGACGGTGTTCAGTTTCCACCCGGTCAAGATCATCACCAGTGCCGAAGGTGGCATGGTGCTGACCAATCGCCCGCAGCTGGCTGAACGCTTGCAACGTCTGCGCAGTCACGGCATGACCCGCGACCCGCAGCACATGACCGAACCCAGCCACGGCCCGTGGTATTACCAGCAAGTGGAACTGGGCTTCAATTATCGCATCACTGACTTGCAAGCAGCCCTTGGGTTGTCACAGCTGGGTAAACTCGACGGGTTTATCGAACGTCGTCGTGAACTGGTGGCGCGTTATGAGCGGTTGCTGGCGTACTTGCCGGTGACCCTGCCGAGCATTCAGCCCGAGGCCGAGTCGGCGTGGCACCTGTACGTGGTGCGCCTGCAGACGGAGCGCATCAACCTCAGTCATCGGCAGGTGTTTGAAGGTTTGCGAGCGGCCGGGGTCGGGGTGAATCTGCACTATATTCCGGTGCATTTGCAGCCGTACTATCGTGACCTGGGATTTTCCGAGGGGGACTTCCCTCACGCGGAGCGTTACTACGCCGAGGCCATCAGCCTGCCGCTGTTTCCTTTACTGAGCGATGAACAACAGGATTATGTGGTCGAGCAGTTGCGACGGCTGGTCCTTGAGGAGTAATACCTTGAGCAGCGTTGCGATCATTCCGGCCCGAGGTGGCAGCAAGCGTATTCCCCGCAAGAACCTCAAGCCGTTCGACGGCGTGCCGATGATCGTTCGCTCGATTCGTACGGCGCTGGATTCGGTGCTGTTCGATCAGGTGGTTGTCAGCACCGACGATGAAGAAATTGCCGAGGTTGCCCGGGCGCATGGGGCTCACGTGCCGTTCATGCGTCCGGCGTCGTTGGCGGATGATTTCACCGGCACGGCGGCGGTGATGGTTCATGCCTTGACTGAACTGCCCGCGTTCGACTTTGCCTGTTGCATCTACGCGACCGCGCCGCTGTTGCAAGCACGGTATCTGCGCCAGGGGCTGGACGTGCTGGAACAGCATCCGGACAAATCGTTTGCATTTTCCGTCGCCGGTTTCGGCTTCCCGGTGCAGCGTGCCTTGACCCTCGACGAAGAGGGCGCCTTGACCTCGCTGTACCCGGAGTTTCGCACGATCCGTTCCCAGGATTTGCCTGAAGCCTTTCAGGACGCCGGCCAGTTTTATTGGGGGCGTCGCGAAGCCTGGTTGCGCGGCGATGTATTGTTTTCCCCGGCGAGCCTGCCAGTGATTTTGCCGCGGTATCTGGTGCAAGACATCGACACCGTTGAAGACTGGAAGCGTGCCGAATACCTTTACGCGGCATTGAAAGCCGGCGGTGAAGTGCAATGAGAGTGCTGATTCGTTCCGACGCTTCGCCGACGATTGGCAGCGGCCATATCGCGCGCCTGTTGCCACTGGCCAGAACCTTGCGCAAGCAGGGTTCGCACGTGGCGTTCGCCTGTCGTCTGCTGCCGGGCCATCGACTGGATGCTTTGGCGGGTGAGGGCTTTGAAACCTTTGCGCTGCCGGATCGTTATCCCGATGAAGATCCGCAACAAGCCATCGAATCGATGCTGCCGTGGCAAGCGGACATTGACGCATTGGCACAGGTGCTGGAAGACCAGCCGGCGTTCGACTGGATCATTGTCGACCACTATGGCCTCGATCATCACTGGCAAACCGCAGCCCGACGCTGGGCACCCCGTATCGCAGCGGTGGATGACCTTGCGACGCGCATCTATAGCGTCGATCTGCTGCTCAATCAGAACCTGTCCGGTACACCTGAGGCTTATGCCTCGCTGCTGCCGGAGAGGTGCCAGACCTTGCTCGGCCCGCGCTTTGCGATGCTGCGTGATGAGTTCAGCTGTGCGGCCATTGAGATCAAACCCCGGGCCAAACGGGTGTTGGTGAACTTCGGGGGTTTTGACGCAGCGATGCAGACGCACCATGCGATGTTGGCGCTGGCGGACTTGCGTGAACTGGAAGTCGATTTCGTGGCCGGTGCCGATAATCCGGCCTGGGAACAGATGCTGGCGTTGGCGGCGGATCGTCCGAATTGGCGTTTGCACAGTTTTGTCAGCGACTTCTACCGATTGATGACCGAGGCTGATTTGTTTGTCGGCGCTGGCGGCGGTACCAGCTGGGAGCGGGCGGCGCTGGCGCTACCGACGATTTGCATCGCCGTGTCGAATAATCAGCAGGCCAATGGCGAAGTCATGGCGGCAGCGGGGGCTCATGTCTACCTGGGGCCGCGTGAGCAGGTCAGTGTTGAACAGCTGCGTCAGGCCGTGGGATTTGTCGCGGACAATCAGGGCTTGCGCCAGAGCCTCGCCGAACACTCCCGGCGGTTGGTCGATGGCCGAGGTGCGCAGCGTGTGGCGGCTGCATTGGCCGGTGCGGTTTTACAGATACGCCCGGCGACCCTGGGCGATTCGACGTTGTTGTTCGAGGGGCGCAACGCGCAGGCCGTGAGGCGCTGGTCGCTGGAGACCGGTGTCATTGACCGGCAAGCCCATCAAAACTGGCTAACCGCCAGCCTGAGCAATGACCAGCGCTTGTTATTGATCGCCGAGGCGGATGACGGCCCGGTCGGTGTGCTGCGTTATGACCGGCGTGGCGTTGAAGCCGAAGTGTCGATTTATCTGTTCGAAGGCCGTTTCGGGCTGGGCTGGGGCAGGGCGCTGCTGGCGCGGGGCGAGGCCTTCGTCACCCGTCATTGGCCACAACTGACCGCCATCACCGCTCAGGTTTTGCCGTCCAACCAGCCGTCGCTGAAGGTCTTTCGCGAAGCCGGTTTCACTCAGAGTGCCTGCGCGTTCACGCGCGTATTGAAGGATCACCGCAATGACTAGTTTCAAGATCGGCAACCGCTTGATCGGTGCTGACGCGCCGCCCTTCATCATCGCCGAGATGAGTGGCAACCATAACCAGTCGCTGGACATGGCGCTGCAAATCGTCGAAGCGGCGGCCAAGGCCGGCGCCCACGCCTTGAAACTGCAAACCTACACGGCCGAGACCATGACCCTGGACCTGTCCGAAGGTGAGTTCTTCATCAAGGACCCCAACAGTCTGTGGGCGGGCACCTCGCTGTATGCTCTGTACGAAAAAGCGCATACACCGTGGGAGTGGCATGCACCGATTTTTGCCCGGGCCAAGGAACTGGGGATGCTGGCATTTTCCACACCGTTCGACGACAGCGCCGTCGACTTCCTCGAAAGCCTCGATGTGCCGGCCTACAAGATAGCCAGTTTCGAGAACACCGACTTGCCGCTGATTCGCCGGGTCGCCGGCACGGGCAAGCCGTTGATCATCTCCACTGGCATGGCCAGCATCGCCGAGCTCGACGAAACCGTGCGCGCGGCCCGTGAGGCCGGTTGCAAGGACCTGGTGCTGCTCAAGTGCACCAGCACCTATCCCGCAACTCCGGCCAACAGCAATGTGCGCACGATTCCTCATCTGCGTGAATTGTTCGGTTGCCAGGTCGGTTTGTCCGATCACTCCATGGGTGTTGGCGTTTCCGTGGCCGCGGTGGCGCTGGGGGCGACGGTGGTGGAGAAGCACTTCACCCTCGACCGCGCGGCCGGTGGCGTGGATGCCAGTTTTTCGCTGGAACCGGCGGAACTGGCCAGTCTGGTCGTCGAGACCGAGCGTGCCTGGCAGGCGATGGGCCAGGTGCATTACGGCGTGACAGAAGCCGAGCGCAAATCCCTTGTTTACCGTCGCTCGCTCTATGTCACCCAGGACATGGCCGCCGGCGAGCCCTTCACCACGGCCAATCTGCGCGCCATCCGTCCAGGGCTGGGTCTGGCCCCCAAGCACGCTGAAACCCTTCTGGGCCGCCGCGCCCGCCACGCTATCACGCGTGGAACCCCTGTGGACTGGTCCTTGGTCGAATAACACCTTATCGGTTTGATTCGGCAAAATAGAGTGACCTGTGAGTCATAACGCGCATCTTCACTGTATTGTATTAATCGGGAAGATGGCGCCTGGCCTGTTTCTGGCCCAGTGATAGCCTTTTATTCTTCCCGCCGTCGCGGCTTCGAGGCGACGTTTTTCTCTGTTTGTCGGCGCCCTCGAATCCTTGCGAGCGGTGGTATTGGGCTGTTTATTATTGGGAAGCCGTAATGATTGGCATAAAAAGCATTGCGAGCTACGTTCCTGTAGCCGGCATAGACAATTACGCACAAGGTGCAAAATTCGAGAAGGATGAAGAATTCATCCTCGGCAAGATCGGTTCCGCTTTCCTGCCGCGCAAAGACGATGGGCAAGAAACCTCGGACCTGTGCGTCGAAGCAGCCAATGCGCTGTTCGCCAATAACCCTGATTTGAAACGTGAAGCGGTCGATGTGCTGATCGTGGTCACCCAGAACGGTGACGAAGAAGGCCTGCCACACACCGCGGCCATCGTTCAGGACAAACTCGGTCTGCCCACCACCGTGGCGGCGTTCGATATTTCCCTGGGCTGCTCCGGCTACGTCTATGGCATCTACGCGATCAAGGGCTTCATGGAAGCCGCCGGCCTGAAGAATGGCCTGCTGATCACCGCCGATCCGTATTCCAAGATCGTTGACCCCGAAGACCGCAACACCACCATGCTGTTCGGCGATGCCGCTACCGCCACCTGGATGGGCGAAAACGCTCCATGGCAGTTGGGCAAGGCCAAGTTCGGCACCGACGGTTCCGGCGCGCCACACCTGAAAGTGACCGATGGCGTGTTCTTCATGAACGGTCGTCAGGTATTCAACTTTGCGTTGCTCAAAGTCCCGGCGCATTTGCATGAACTGCTGGCCGATTCGCAACTGACGGCTGACGATGTCGATGCCTTCTGCATTCACCAGGGCAGCGCGGCGATTGTCGATGCCGTGGCACGGCGCTTCGAAGGCGAGCCGGAGAAGTTCCTCAAGGACATGGTCGAGACCGGTAATACCGTGTCGTCGAGCATTCCGCTGCTGCTGGAAAAACATGTACTGGATTCCAGCTGGAGGCGTGTAGCGCTGAGTGGTTTCGGCGTTGGCTTGTCGTGGGGTTCGGCGATCATCTATCGCCCTTGACGGCGACGTTTCAGTCAAAGAAAACCAGACACAAAAAAAGCGCTCAAGGTGTAATCTTGAGCGCTATTTTTTTGCCCGGACAATAAGCGAGGCGGCATGAGCGAGTTCTTTGAGCACAACGTCGATGTCATCCAGCAGCGCTGGCCGGCATTGGCTGTGCGCTTGCTGGTGGAAGACACGAGCCTGTTGCAGGCGGATCTGGTGGAAGGCCTGGGCTCAACGTTGAGCATCAACGGCATTCAGTTGACCAGCCGCCATGATCGCAGCCGCGAGGCCAGGGTCCAGGCCGACAGCTTGCCGCTCGACAGCCCTGTGCTGCATGTTTACGGCACCGGTCTTGGCGATCTGCAAACCGCCTTGCTTGAGCGCGTCGGGCTTGAGCGATTGTACGTGCACATCCTCAACGGTGCGGTGTTCAACCTGGTGCTGCAATTGCTTGATCAGCAGCCGTGGCTCAGCGATCCGCGAGTCGAGCTGCTGTATGCCGGTGATCTTGCGGAAATCAAGCTGCCGTATTTTGCCTTGCCGTCTGAACTGGTCCTGGCCGATGACTTCAGCGCGAAGATTCGTGATCGCCTGATCAGCGAAACTCACCTGGCCTTCAACAACCGAGAGTTCGACCCGCAGTCGCCCGAGATTATCGAGCGCTTGCAAGCGTGTCTGGCGCTGGTGCAAACCGATCCTGACGTGACCGAATTGTTCGGTACCCGTCCCGGCCAGGAGGTGTTCGTCATTGCCACCGGCCCTAGCCTGGAACAGCATTTCGAGACTTTGCGCGTCATTCGCAGCCAGGCTGAGCGGCCGTTGTTCATCTGCGTCGACACCGCTTTTCGCCCGTTGCTCAAGCATGGTATCCGTCCCGACGTGGTGGTCAGCATCGATCAGCGCATTTCAGCCCGGCACTTGCCGCCGGAAGACACGGCCGACATCACGCTGGTGTACATGCCCATGCTCGATCCATTGGTGCTCGAAGCCTGGCAAGGGACGCGTCATTGCAGTTATTCCGCCAGTCCGATCTACCAGTCGTTGCGTGCGCAATTGCCCAGGGGCGAGTTGTATGTCGGCGGTAGCGTGATTCACCCGGCCGCCGACCTGGCGGTGAAGATGGGCGCAACGCAAATCACTTTGTTCGGTGCCGACTTCGCCTTCCCTGGCGACAAGACCCACGCAGGCTGGAACGACGGCGACCTGGGACCGCAACTGGGTGCCGCCAGACACTGGGTGCTGGATGGTCGCGGGCAGCGCATCAAGACTCAGCTCAATTTCCGCAGCTATCTGTGTGAACTGGAGCGGTTTATCACCGTCCATCCGCAGGTGCGCTTCTATAACAGCAGTCGGGCAGGGGCGATGATCGCCGGAACCGTTTTTCATCCGGAGTTCGCCTCATGAGTGCTCGTGAATCTTTTATTGCCGAAGCGCAGCACTGCGCCACCTTGTTCCGTCTGGGGCGCGATGTAGAAGCGGGGCTGGCGATGACCGAGCTGGTTGGTGCGGTTCACCCCACGTTCGATTCAAGGACGCAGGACGTACAGCAGCAATGGGCGTTTGTGCTCGGTCAGATGTTTGCGTGTCAGGAAGCACAGAACTGGCTCGCCCTGGCAGATTATCTGGAGTACGAACTGGTCGAGTTGCTGACCGACAGCCTGTCCCTTTAAGCAATTTTTCTTCTGTCGGTGCAGGCGAGTCCTCGCCAATCCCGTCGCCGACAGTTCCCTGACGTCAGCTTTTCGTTGTTATCACGCTGCCAACCCCTTGATTTACAGGGGGTGGCAACGTGATGGCAAATATTTTTGAAAATCCCCTAAAGCAAGTTGCATTGGCGACGATAACTATTACGAAGGTTCTCTAGGCCATACCCGGCGGTTGCCAGGGCCGGAAGCCGCAGTACCCAACCAACGAGGAATTCGTCATGGCTTTAACAGTAAACACCAACGTCACATCGTTGAACGTTCAGAAGAACCTCAACCGTGCTTCCGACGCTCTGTCGACTTCGATGTCTCGCCTGTCTTCCGGCCTGAAAATCAACAGCGCTAAAGACGACGCCGCCGGCCTGCAAATCGCTACCCGTATGACCTCGCAAATCCGCGGTCAGACCATGGCGATCAAAAACGCCAACGACGGTATCTCGATTGCTCAGACCGCTGAAGGCGCGATGCAGGAATCGACCAACATTCTGCAGCGTATGCGTGAACTGGCTGTTCAGGCACGAAACGACTCGAACGGTACTCAAGACCGCGTCGCTCTGAACAAAGAATTCTCGGCAATGTCGGACGAGCTGACTCGTATCGCCAAGTCGACCAACCTGAACGGTAAAAACCTGATCGACGGTACTGCTGGCACCATGACCTTCCAGGTTGGTTCCAACACCGGTTCGGCTAACCAGATCACTCTGACTCTGGCTTCCGGCTTCGACGCCGTAACCCTGTCCGTTGACTCGGCTACCCTGCAAATCACTGGTAACAGCTCGGCGACTGCTCAGGCTTCGTTCTCTGCTGCAATCACCAAGATCGACCTGGCTCTGCAGACAATCAACTCCAGCCGCGCCGACTTGGGTGCTGCACAAAACCGTCTGACCAGCACCATTTCCAACCTGCAGAACATCAACGAAAACGCCGCCGCTGCACTGGGTCGCGTACAAGATACCGACTTCGCTGCTGAAACTGCACAGCTGACCAAGCAACAAACTCTGCAACAAGCTTCCACCGCAGTTCTGGCTCAGGCCAACCAACTGCCATCCGCTGTACTGAAACTGCTTCAGTAATAGCTGATTGAGTTTTGGCGAGGGGTGTGCGCTGGTCGTGCCCTCTCGCTTTTTTACTTTTAGAGGTGATGGACATGGATATGAGCGTGAAGCTGAACTTGTCTTATCCGGCGGCCAAGCACGCGACTCCGGTTGCCGACAAGGCTGCGGAAAAGCCTCAAGCGGCGCCCGCGAAAGTGGTCGACGTCAAGGAAGCGCGCAAGACTGCACAAACTGAACAGGACAAGCTGAAAATGGCAGTCCAGGAAATTGAAAAATTCGTTCAGTCGGTCAAGCGTAACCTGGAGTTCTCGATCGATGAGCCTTCAGGGCAAGTCGTGGTGAAAGTCATTGCCAGTGAGTCGGGTGAGGTGGTTCGCCAGATCCCCAACGAAGAAGTCTTGAAACTGGCCAATAGTTTGAATGATGCAAGCAGCTTGTTGTTCAGCGCGAAAGCCTGACAGCTGGCACGAATTTTGTTGCTATGTTCTTTTGGGCGTTGTAGTGGTCAAAAGGCCGGCGACACACTGAAGGGAGTTCCACATGGCAAGTCCAATTTTACCGGGCACGGGTTTAGGTTCAGGCCTTGATACCGGTGCTATCGTCAAAGCCTTGGTCAACGCTGACAAAGCGGCCAAACAAGGTCAGATCGACCGTGGGACCACGACCAACACGGCGAGCATCTCCGGGATTGGTACGCTGAAGTCGCTGCTGGCGACGTTCCAGAAAGCACTCACCGATCTGGGCAGCACGACCACCCCTCAGTTCACGGGTTATTCGGCAACGTCCTCCGACCCCAAAGTACTGACTTCCACGTCCAGCAACACCGCTGTTGCCGGCAATTACGTGGTCAAAGTCACCAGTCTGGCTACCTCCTCGAAAGTGGCCTCTGCGGCCTTTGCTGGCGGCGCGACCAGTCCGATCACGGCAGGCACGCTGACCATCACCCAGAACGGCACCAGCTATCCGGTGACCGTCGGTGCGGGCGCCACGTTGCAATCGGTGCGTGATTCGATCAACAGCCAGTACCAGGCCAGCGGCCTGAGTGCCAACATCGTGACCGACAGCTTCGGTTCGCGCCTGGTGTTGGGTTCGACCACGACCGGTGCAGGTTCCGATATCTCCGCCACCGGTATCCCTGAGCTGACCATCGACGGCACTGCCGCCATGGCCGCCGTACCGACCGCGACTTCTTCAGGTGCGATTGGCGGCCTGGCGGCGGATGCGGTGTTCTCGGTGGATGGCCTGGCGATGACCAGCAAGTCCAACACCGTCGACAAGACGATCTCCGGTCTGAGCCTGGTCCTGACCGGCGCCGGTACATCGACCGTTAACGTTGCGACCAACAACGATGGTCTGAAGGCATCGATCCAGAAGTTTGTCGACGCCTACAACGCTGTTGCCAACGCTGTGACGTCCTTGACCAAGCCGTCCCTGGACGACGATGGCAAGCCGACTGTCTCGGCTGCGCTGACCGGTGACCCGCTGCCCCGTTCGCTGCTGGCCGCCATTCGTGGCCCGTTGTCCCAGACCGGCGCGGGCGACAAGCTGACCGTGCTCTCGCAGTTGGGCATCACCACGGACCAGAAGACCGGTGCGTTGAACTTCGACGGCACCAAGTTCACTGCTGCGATGAACGACAAGAAGCTCGGTGGCGAAGTCCAGACTCTGTTTACCGGCACCAACGGTTTGCTCGAACGCATGAACAATGTGATCAAGCCGTACACCGATACCGGTGGCATTCTCGACACTCGCACCACCAACCTGAATGTAACCAAAACCAAGCTGACGGCTGATCAGGCTGCCCTGGATCGTCGGGTCGAAACCCTGACCGCTGTACTGACCAAAAAGTACAACGACATGGATACCCTGGTCGGTAAGTTGAAGGCAACCGCCAGCAACATCACCGGGATGTTCGAGGCCATGGCCGCGCAGCAGAAGAACTCGTAACACGCATAACGCCAAAAGCCCGGCAGCGTTTTCAAGCGCTCCGGGCTTTTTGCATTTGAATCTAAAGTTTTTTGACGCGTTGTCGATACACTGGTTAGACGAACTACAGAATTTTGATGAGGTACAACATGAATCCAATGTTAGCCCTTCGCCAATACCAGAAGATTGGCGCTCAAGCGCAAACTTCCGAAGCCAGCCCTCATCGACTGGTACAGATGCTGATGGAAGGTGGTCTGGACCGTATTGCCCAGGCCAAAGGCGCCATGGAGCGTAAAGACATTCCGAACAAGGGTGTATTGATCGGCAAGGCCATCGGCATCATCGGTGGTTTGCGTGAAGGTCTGGACCTTGAGAACTCTATCGAAACCGTCGGTGAGCTCGACAATCTCTACGCCTACATGATGAAGCGCCTGGCTGAAGCCAACATCAAGACTGACCCGAAGATTCTCGACGAAGTCGCTGATTTGCTTCGTACAGTCAAAGACGGTTGGGATGGTATTGCCGCACCGGGTCCGCAGTTTTAAGGAGATCACCATGAGTCTTGTATTGCAGCGAATCGAACACACCCGCGATGCCTTGGTCGGTGCATTGGCCGAGCGCAACTGGGAAGCCATCGGTGAGTTGGATCTGGCGTGCCGATCCTGCATGGAAGACGTTTTGAGTGAGGCTTCGGTGGACGAGGCCGCGTTGCGCGACAACCTTGAGGAGTTGCTGGGGGTGTACAAGCAGCTGCTTGAAGCCGCGACGGGGGAGAGGCAAGCGATAGTCGACGAGATGTCGCAGATCCATCAAGCACAGAACGCGGCAAAGGTTTACCATCTGTTTGGTTAATTAATCCTCGGTTAATCCAAACATAGTGCGCCATAAATTTGACTGTGCACGGTTTTTTGACTTAACTAGTGGCTGGTTACAGATTTCAGGCGTGTACAGGCAGAATGTGTCTGCAAGCGTCTAGCTTGCCCCATCATTTTTGGGCATTGAGTTGACTAGGGAAGTTGCTATTGCATGTGGCGTGAAACCAAAATTCTGCTGATTGATGACGATAGCGTCCGCCGCCGCGACCTGGCGGTGATTTTAAATTTTCTCGGTGAAGAAAATTTACCCTGCGGAAGCCATGACTGGCAGCAGGCTGTCGGCTCTTTGTCATCAAGTCGTGAAGTAATCTGTGTCCTGATCGGGACGGTCAATGCTCCTGGCGCACTTACGGGCTTGTTAAAGACACTCGCAACCTGGGATGAGTTCCTTCCGGTTTTGTTAATGGGCGATAATTCTTCCGTTGACCTGCCAGAAGACCAGCGTCGCCGGGTGCTTTCGACCCTCGAAATGCCGCCCAGCTACAGCAAATTGCTCGACTCCCTGCATCGTGCCCAGGTCTATCGCGAGATGTACGACCAGGCCCGCGAGCGCGGTCGTCACCGTGAACCCAATCTGTTCCGCAGCCTTGTCGGCACCAGCCGGGCGATTCAACACGTCCGTCAGATGATGCAGCAAGTGGCCGACACCGACGCCAGCGTCCTGATCCTTGGCGAGTCCGGTACTGGCAAGGAAGTGGTTGCGCGCAACTTGCACTACCACTCCAAGCGTCGTGACGCGCCGTTCGTTCCGGTCAACTGCGGGGCGATCCCGGCCGAGTTGCTGGAAAGCGAATTGTTCGGCCACGAGAAGGGCGCCTTCACCGGGGCGATCACCAGCCGTGCCGGGCGTTTCGAACTGGCCAATGGCGGTACGCTGTTTCTCGATGAGATCGGCGACATGCCGCTGCCGATGCAGGTCAAGCTGCTGCGCGTGCTGCAGGAGCGCACCTTCGAGCGCGTGGGCAGCAACAAGACCCAGAGCGTCGACGTGCGCATCATTGCAGCGACGCACAAGAATCTCGAAAGCATGATCGAGATCGGCACCTTCCGCGAAGACTTGTACTACCGCCTGAACGTGTTCCCGATCGAGATGGCGCCACTGCGCGAGCGCGTCGAAGACATCCCGTTGCTGATGAACGAGTTGATCTCGCGCATGGAGCACGAGAAGCGCGGTTCGATCCGTTTCAACTCGGCAGCGATCATGTCGCTGTGCCGTCACGGCTGGCCGGGTAACGTTCGCGAACTCGCCAATCTGGTGGAGCGCATGGCGATCATGCACCCGTACGGGGTGATCGGCGTGGTCGAGTTGCCGAAGAAATTCCGCTACGTTGACGACGAAGACGAGCAACTGGTCGACAGCCTGCGCAGCGATCTGGAAGAACGGGTGGCCATCAACGGTCACACCCCGGACTTCACCGCCAACGCCATGCTGCCGCCCGAAGGCCTGGATCTGAAGGACTACCTCGGTGGTCTGGAACAGGGCCTGATTCAGCAAGCGCTGGATGATGCCAATGGCATCGTCGCACGCGCCGCTGAACGGCTGCGGATTCGTCGCACCACGCTGGTGGAAAAGATGCGCAAGTACGGCATGAGTCGTCGCGATGGAGATGAACAGGCGGAGGATTGACGCCTGTTTTTCAAGTCCTTCATTTATGGGCGGTTTTTTTTAGGCACGGGTATTGCTAAGTCCCTCGCAACGTTCCGTTTAACTGACGGTCAGCCAAGCGAGAGAGCACGATGCCCCAAGCCGCCCAGATGTCTCCTGTCCCTGACGCTTCGGGACAACCGTCGTCCGTAGAGCAGGCAAGCCGGCTTGGCCTTGAGCAGGCGTTTGCGCTGTTCAGCCAGATGTCGAGTCAACTGACCGATTCCTACAGCATGCTTGAAGCCCGGGTCACCGAGCTCAAGGGTGAGTTGGCGGTGGTCAGTGCCCAGCGCATGCAAGAGCTGGCGGAAAAAGAACGCCTGGCCAATCGTTTGCAAAATCTCCTCGACCTGTTGCCTGGTGGTGTCATCGTCATCGATGCCCAAGGCATCGTGCGTGAAGCCAATCCGGCAGCGTGTGAATTGCTCGGGCTGCCGCTCGAAGGCGAACTCTGGCGTCACGTCATCGCCCGCTGCTTCGCGCCTCGCAAGGACGACGGTCACGAAATCTCGCTCAAGGACGGTCGGCGTCTGTCGATCGCCACTCGCTCGCTGGACGCCGAGCCGGGTCAATTGGTGCTGCTTAACGACCTGACTGAAACCCGTCATCTGCAAGATCAACTGGCTCGCCACGAACGCTTGTCTTCCCTGGGGCGCATGGTCGCCTCGCTGGCGCATCAGATTCGCACGCCATTGTCGGCCGCTTTGCTGTACGCCAGTCACTTGACCGAGCAGGAACTGCCGGTCGCCACGCAGCAGCGTTTTGCCGGTCGCCTGAAAGAGCGTCTGCATGAGCTGGAGCATCAGGTTCGCGACATGCTGGTGTTCGCTCGTGGCGAGCTGCCGCTGACCGATCGCGTCACGCCCAGGCAACTGATGCAATCGCTGCAAGCGGCGGCACTGACGCAGGTCCAGGACCTGCCCGTGCGTTGGCAGTGCGACAGTCATGCTGGCGAGTTGCTGTGCAATCGCGACACGCTGATCGGGGCGATCCTCAACCTGATCGAAAATGCGATTCAGGCGAGTGCCGGTGATGTCCGTTTGAAGGTTCACTTGTATACCCGCGAGGACAGCCTGCGCGTGTGCGTCAGCGACAGCGGCAGTGGTATCGACAGCACGGTGCTGGCGCGTCTGGGTGAGCCGTTTTTTACCACCAAGACCACCGGAACCGGCCTGGGCCTGACCGTGGTCAAGGCCGTGGCCCGTGCGCATCAGGGCGAATTGCAACTGCGCTCGCGGCCGGGGCGCGGCACCTGTGCGCTGGTGTCCCTGCCGCTTTTTTCGGGTGACAAGCCCGGCGCTCAGGGAGCGGAATGAAAGGCATGGCAATCAAGGTTCTACTGGTCGAGGATGACCGCGCGCTACGCGAGGCGCTGGCCGATACGCTGATGCTGGCGGGGCACGATTTCAAGGCAGTCGGTTCGGCCGAGGACGCGCTGGCGGCAGTCGCCGTCGAGGCGTTCAATCTGGTGATCAGCGACGTCAATATGCCGGGCATGGACGGGCATCAGTTGCTTGGCTTGCTGCGATCGCGTCAGCCGCAACTGCCGGTATTGCTGATGACCGCTCATGGCGCCGTCGAGCGCGCAGTCGATGCGATGCGCCAGGGCGCTGCGGACTATCTGGTCAAGCCGTTCGAACCGAAGGCCTTGCTGGATTTGGTCGCGCGTCACGCATTGGGCAATCTCGGTACGGCCGAGGGCGAAGGTCCGGTGGCGTTCGAGCCGGCCAGCGCGCAATTGCTGGAGTTAGCCGCCCGAGTGGCGCGCAGTGATTCCACGGTATTGATCTCTGGCGAGTCCGGCACTGGTAAGGAAGTGCTGGCCCGCTACATTCACCAGCATTCCCACCGCGCCAGTCAGCCGTTTATTGCGATCAACTGCGCCGCGATCCCCGACAACATGCTCGAAGCCACGTTGTTCGGTCACGAAAAAGGCTCTTTTACCGGCGCTATCGCAGCGCAGGCGGGCAAGTTCGAGCAAGCCGACGGCGGCACGATTCTGCTAGACGAAATTTCCGAAATGCCCCTTGGGCTGCAGGCCAAGCTGCTGCGGGTTTTGCAGGAGCGTGAAGTCGAGCGCGTTGGCGCACGCAAAACCATCACCCTGGACATTCGGGTCGTTGCCACGACCAACCGTGATCTGGCCGGTGAAGTAGCGGCGGGGCGTTTTCGTGAAGACCTTTACTATCGACTGTCGGTGTTTCCGCTGGCCTGGCGTCCGCTGCGCGAGCGCACCGCCGACATCCTGCCGCTGGCCGAGCGACTGCTGACCAAGCACGTCAATAAAATGAAGCACGCGGCGGCGAAACTGTCGCCTGAGGCGCAGTCGTGCCTGATCGGCTATCCGTGGCCGGGCAATGTGCGTGAGCTGGACAATGCGATCCAGCGAGCCTTGATTCTGCAGCAGGGTGGACTGATCCAGCCGCAGGACTTCTGTCTGTCGGGGCCGGTAGCCTGTGCGCCGTTGCCGGCGTTGGCAGCCGCACCGTTGCGAGCGGTCGAGGTGGATGCTGAGTCGGCTGGTGCACTGGGCGATGACCTGCGGCGTCGGGAATTCCAGATGATTATCGATACCCTGCGTTCCGAGCGCGGTCGACGCAAAGAGGCCGCCGAGCGCCTGGGCATCAGCCCGCGTACCTTGCGCTACAAGCTGGCGCAGATGCGCGACGCCGGCATGGACGTGGAAGCGTACCTGTTCGCTACCTGACCCCTGTAGCAGCCGGACGCAGGCTTCGCCAGCTGCTAAATAGTGCGTTATGGCTTGAATAGGGGAGCGCTTTTGTTTGCAGTGGCCACGGAGCTGGCACCCTTGTTGCTAACACCTCAGTACCCGCCGAGTGAGTGTCAAAAAATTGCGGGTCGCCAACGAGAGTAGATCATGAGCCAAGGTATTGAATTTAATCGGTTGATGCTGGATATGCGCTCCATGCAAATGGATGCCATGTCTGCGCCGAAATCGACTGCCGCAGTCCCTGAATTGGGTGGCAGCAGCTTTTCCGACATGCTCGGTCAAGCCGTCAATAAAGTGAACGACACTCAGCAGGCATCCAATCAGCTGGCCAGTGCCTTCGAAATCGGCAAAAGCGGCGTCGACCTGACGGACGTGATGATTTCCTCGCAGAAGGCCAGCGTGTCTTTCCAGGCGTTGACGCAAGTGCGCAACAAACTGGTTCAGGCTTACCAAGACATCATGCAGATGCCGGTTTAAGGACGAATTGAGTCATGGCAGAAGCAGTCGCCGATAACGTTCCGGCCAAGGCCACCCCAATAGACGGCAAACCGCCGCTGTTCGGGTTGTCCTTCCTGGAAAACCTCTCCGAGATGACCATGTTGCGTCAGGTAGGCCTGTTGGTCGGCCTGGCTGCGAGCGTGGCGATTGGTTTTGCCGTGGTGCTGTGGTCGCAGCAGCCGGACTACCGGCCTCTGTACGGCAGCCTTGCCGGTATGGACGCCAAGCAGGTCATGGACACCCTGGCCTCCGCCGATATTCCCTACACCGTTGAACCGAACTCCGGTGCCTTGCTGGTCAAGGCCGATGATTTGTCCCGTGCGCGGCTGAAACTCGCGGCGGCTGGTGTCACTCCCAGCGACGGCAACATCGGTTTTGAAATCCTCGACAAGGACCAGGGTCTGGGGACCAGCCAGTTCATGGAAGCGACCCGTTATCGTCGCGGCCTCGAAGGCGAACTGGCGCGGACCATTTCCAGCCTGAACAACGTCAAGGGTGCGCGCGTGCACCTGGCGATTCCGAAAAGCTCGGTGTTCGTGCGTGACGAACGCAAGCCAAGCGCTTCGGTACTGGTCGAGCTGTATTCCGGTCGTTCGCTGGAACCGGGTCAGGTGATCGCGATCATCAACCTGGTCGCGACCAGTGTTCCTGAACTGAGCAAATCGCAGATCACCGTCGTCGACCAGAAGGGCAACCTGCTGTCGGATCAGGCGGAGAACTCCGAACTGACCATGGCCGGCAAGCAATTCGACTACAGCCGCCGTATGGAAACCATGCTGACCCAGCGCGTGCACAACATCCTGCAACCGGTGCTGGGCAACGATCGCTATAAAGCCGAAGTCTCGGCTGACGTGGACTTCAGCGCTGTCGAGTCAACTTCTGAGCAGTTCAACCCGGATCAACCGGCGTTGCGCAGCGAGCAGTCGGTCAACGAACAACGCACTGCCAGCAATGGCCCGCAAGGTGTGCCGGGTGCCCTGAGCAACCAGCCGCCATCGCCAGCTTCCGCGCCGCAGACCACCGGTGGCAGCACCGCAGCAGCCGGCATGGTTCAGCCAGGCCAGCCGTTGATCGATGCCAACGGTCAGCAAATCATGGACCCGGCCACCGGTCAGCCAATGCTGGCGCCGTACCCGGCGGACAAGCGTCAACAATCCACCAAGAACTTCGAACTCGACCGTTCCATCAGCCACACCAAGCAACAGCAGGGACGATTGAATCGCCTGTCGGTGTCGGTGGTGGTCGACGATCAGGTCAAGGTCAACGCGGCTAACGGCGAAACCACCCGTGCGCCGTGGAGCGCCGACGAATTGGCGCGCTTCACTCGCCTGGTGCAGGACGCGGTCGGTTTCGACGCCAGCCGTGGCGACAGCGTCAGCGTGATCAACATGCCGTTCTCCGCAGAACGCGGTGAAGTGATTGCCGACATTCCGTTCTACTCGCAGCCGTGGTTCTGGGACATCGTCAAGCAAGTGCTGGGCGTGTTGTTCATCCTGGTGCTGGTGTTCGGTGTGCTGCGTCCGGTGCTCAACAACATCACCGGTGGCGGCAAAGGCAAGCAACTGGCCGGCATCGGCAGCGACGTCGAGTTGGGTGGCATGGGCGGCCTGGACGGCGAACTGGCCAACGACCGCGTCAGCCTCGGCGGCCCGCAAAGCATCCTGCTGCCGAGCCCGAGCGAAGGCTATGACGCACAGTTGAATGCAATCAAGAGTCTGGTGGCAGAAGACCCGGGTCGCGTGGCCCAGGTCGTGAAAGAGTGGATTAACGCAGATGAGTGATAACCGAGCCGTTGCCGCCAAACTGACCAAGGTCGACAAAGCCGCGATCCTGCTGCTGTCCCTCGGTTCGACCGATGCTGCCCAGGTGTTGCGCCACATGGGGCCTAAAGAGGTCCAGCGCGTGGGGGTAGCGATGGCCCAGATGGGCAACGTCCATCGCGAGCAGGTCGAACAGGTCATGAGCGAGTTCGTCGACATCGTCGGCGACCAGACCAGCCTGGGCGTCGGCTCCGACGACTACGTACGCAAAATGCTGACCCAGGCATTGGGTGAAGACAAGGCCAACGGCCTGATCGACCGCATTCTGCTGGGGGGCAACACCAGTGGCCTCGACAGCCTGAAGTGGATGGAACCGCGCGCCGTCGCCGACGTGATCCGTTACGAGCACCCACAGATCCAGGCCATCGTGGTCGCGTACCTTGACCCGGATCAGGCCGGCGAAGTGCTCGGCAACTTCGACCACAAGGTACGCCTGGACATCATTTTGCGAGTCTCCTCGCTGAATACTGTGCAGCCAGCGGCCCTGAAAGAACTCAACCAGATTCTCGAGAAGCAGTTCTCCGGCAACTCGAATGCCTCGCGCACCACCCTGGGTGGCATCAAGCGCGCGGCCGACATCATGAACTTCCTCGACAGCTCGATCGAAGGTCAGCTGATGGACTCGATCCGCGAAGTCGACGAAGACCTGTCCGGTCAGATCGAAGACCTCATGTTCGTGTTCAACAACCTGTCCGATGTCGACGACCGCGGGATTCAGGCGTTGCTGCGCGAAGTGTCTTCCGACGTGCTGGTGCTGGCCCTCAAGGGTTCGGACGAAGGCGTCAAGGAAAAGATCTTCAAGAACATGTCCAAGCGGGCGGCCGAACTGTTGCGCGACGACCTCGAGGCCAAAGGCCCGGTGCGCGTCAGCGACGTGGAAACCGCGCAGAAAGAAATCCTCACCATTGCCCGCCGTATGGCCGAAGCCGGAGAAATCGTTCTCGGCGGGAAGGGCGGCGAAGAGATGATCTAAGGTCACTATGTCGTCCAAACATGATGAGTCCCAGACCGACCTGATTCGCGGCAAGCACGTTGCCGGTTTCGACGTCTGGGCGCTGCCCAGTTTCGACCCTTTCGTCCCGGAGCCCGAGCCGGAACCTGAGCCCGAGCCGCCGGAGATGGAAGAAGTGCCGCTGGACGAAGTCCAGCCACTGACCCTCGAAGAACTCGAAGCGATTCGTCAGGAAGCCTACAACGAAGGCTTCGCGGTGGGCGAGAAAGAAGGATTCCACAGCACCACGCTCAAGGTTCGTCAGGAAGCCGAAGCGGCGCTGGCGCCGAAGATTGCCGGTCTTGAGCAACTGATGGTCAACCTGTTCGAGCCTATCGCCGAGCAGGACACCTTCATTGAGAAGTCCCTGGTCGACCTCGTGCAGCACATCACCAAACAAGTGATTCAGCGCGAACTGGCCATCGACTCGACGCAGATCGAACACGTCATGCGTGAAGCGCTCAAGCTGCTGCCGTTGGGCGTGGGCAATGTGCGCCTGTACATCAATCCGCAGGACTTCGAACAAGTCAAAGCCCTGCGCGAGCGCCACGAAGAAACCTGGCGCATCGTCGAAGACGAGTCGCTGTTACCTGGCGGTTGCCGGGTTGAAACCGAACACAGCCGTATCGACGCCACCGTCGAAACCCGTGTCGCCCAGGTCATGGCCAAACTGTTCGATCAGTTGCACGATCAGGCGTTGCATCCGGCTGCGCCGGATCTGCATCTGGAATTGCCGGTCGACGAAAAGCCTGCTGTCGCGCCGGTCGACGCGGAACTGGATGTCCCGGATGCGCCTTGACCGCACCAGCTTCGCCAAACGCCTGGGCGGTTACGCCGAGGCCACTGAACTGGCTGGCGCGCCGATCCTTGAAGGGCGCTTGCTGCGCATGGTCGGCCTGACCCTCGAAGCCGAAGGCTTGCGCGCCGCCATGGGCAGTCGCTGCATGGTCATCAACGACGACAGCTACCATCCGGTGCAGGTCGAAGCCGAGGTGATGGGCTTCTCCGGCAGCAAAGTCTTCCTGATGCCCGTCGGCAGTGTCGCGGGTATTGCACCCGGTGCCCGTGTGGTTCCGCTCGCCGATACCGGCCGCTTGCCAATGGGCATGAGCATGCTCGGTCGAGTGCTCGATGGCGCCGGTCGTGCGCTGGACGGCAAGGGCGGGATGAAAGCCGAAGACTGGGTGCCGATGGACGGCCCCACCATCAACCCGCTCAAGCGTGAACCGATCAGTGAGCCGTTGGACGTCGGCATTCGTACGATCAACGGGTTGTTGACGGTTGGTCGCGGTCAGCGGCTCGGGCTGTTCGCCGGTACCGGCGTCGGTAAATCGGTGCTGCTGGGCATGATGACGCGCTTCACCGAAGCCGACATTATCGTCGTCGGGCTGATCGGTGAGCGTGGTCGAGAAGTTAAAGAATTCATCGAGCACATTCTCGGTGAAGAAGGGCTCAAGCGTTCCGTGGTCGTGGCGTCGCCGGCGGACGATGCGCCGCTGATGCGTCTGCGCGCGGCGATGTACTGCACACGTATCGCCGAATATTTTCGCGACAAGGGCAAGAACGTCCTGTTGCTCATGGATTCCCTGACCCGTTTTGCCCAGGCCCAGCGGGAAATCGCTCTGGCCATCGGCGAACCGCCCGCCACCAAGGGCTACCCGCCGTCGGTATTCGCCAAGTTGCCCAGACTGGTGGAGCGCGCCGGTAACGCCGAGAAGGGCGGCGGTTCGATCACGGCGTTCTACACTGTGTTGTCCGAAGGCGATGACCAGCAGGACCCGATTGCCGATGCCGCGCGAGGCGTACTCGACGGCCACATCGTGTTGTCCCGGCGCCTGGCGGAAGAAGGTCATTACCCGGCCATCGATATCGAAGCGTCCATCAGCCGGGTCATGCCGTCGGTGGTCAGCCCTGAGCACATGGCCCGAGCGCAGATGTTCAAGCAGTACTGGTCACGCTATCAGCAGAGCCGCGATTTGATCAGCGTCGGCGCTTACGTGCCGGGCGGTGATCGTGAAACCGACACCGCGATCTCCCTCCAGCCAGCCATGGTCACTTACCTGCGTCAGGGTTTGAACGACAACATCGGCATGGGCGCCAGCGTCAATCATCTCGCTTCCATCTTCGCCCCTGCAGCAGGCGGCTAACCGGCCATGGCACTGAGCCGAGCCGCGCGCCTGGCACCCGTGGTGGAGATGGCCGAAAAGGCCGAGAAAGCCGCAGTCATGCGCCTCGGGCATTTTCAGGGCCAGGTGCGAGTGGCGGAAAGCAAGCTCGCCGACCTTGAAGCCTTCCGCCTCGAATACCAGGAGCAATGGATTGTGCGCGGCAGCAGTGGCGTTTCCGGCCAGTGGTTGCTGGGGTATCAGGGCTTCCTGGCGCAACTCGGCACGGCCATCGATCAGCAGCGACAGAGCCTGAACTGGCACCAAAACAACCTGAACAAGGCGCGCGATACCTGGCAGCAGGCGTTTGCCCGTGTCGAAGGCCTGCGAAAACTTGTACAGCGCTACATGGACGAGGCACGGCAGCTGGAAGACAAGCGCGAGCAGAAATTGCTCGATGAGTTGTCGCAGCGCTTGCCCAGACAGGATCCGTATTGAACAATCGTCCGGCCTTGCTCCCCTTCCAACCAAGTGCTAAACCTTGTACAGCACGTTAGCCAATGACAAGGAAGCCGTTAAATGTCAGTCAATGCAGAAGTATCCCAGGATGGGAAAAAACTCACGATTTCGGTCAAGGGGCGATTCGATTTCGCCAAGCATCAGGAATTTCGTGAGTCCTACGAGAACAAGGCGCTCTCGGCGGTCGTGGTCGACTTGAAAGAAGCGACCTACCTCGACAGCTCGGCGCTGGGCATGTTGCTCCTGTTGCGGGATCACGCCGGGGGTGACAACTCCGATATTCGCGTGGTCAACAGCAGTTCGGATGTGAGGAAAATCCTCGCGATCTCCAATTTCGACAAGCTGTTCGACATCACTTGACTGCCATGCAGTCACTCGACCCCCTGACGATCCTCATCGCCGAAGACAGTGCGGCCGATCGCATGCTGCTGTCGAGCATCGTTCGCCGCCAGGGTCATAACGTGCTGACGGCCGCCAATGGTGCCGAGGCGGTGGAATCGTTTCGTCAGCAGTCACCGCACCTGGTGTTGATGGACGCGATGATGCCGGTGATGGACGGTTTCGAGGCGGCGCGGCAAATCAAGCTGCTCGCCGGGGAAAACCTGGTGCCGATCATCTTCCTGACCTCGCTCACCGAAAGCGAAGCCCTGGCCCGATGCCTGGAGGCTGGCGGCGACGACTTTCTGGCAAAGCCTTATAACCCAGTGATCCTCGCCGCCAAGATCAAGGCGATGGATCGTTTGCGCCGCTTGCAAGCCACGGTGTTGCAGCAACGCGACCTGATCGCCAGGCATCATGACTATCTGCTCAATGAGCAGCGGGTGGCCAAGGCGGTTTTCGACAAGGTCGCGCATTCGGGCTGCCTGAGTGCGCCGAACATCCGCTACCTGCAATCGCCTTATGCGCTGTTCAACGGTGATCTGCTGTTGGCTGCCTTTACCCCGGCGGGCGACATGCACGTGCTGCTGGGGGATTTTACCGGGCATGGTTTGCCCGCGGCGGTGGGCGCCATGCCCTTGGCCGAAGTCTTCTATGGCATGACCGCCAAGGGCTACGGTTTGTCCGAAACCCTGCGTGAGATGAATGCCAAGCTCAAACGCATCCTGCCGGTGGACATGTTCTGCTGCGCAACGTTGCTGTGCCTGAGCTTCCAGCGACGCTCGGTGGAGGTCTGGAATGGCGGAATGCCGGATGGGTATCTGCATTCCATCGCCACGGGTGAACGCAAGCCGCTGACGCCCCGTCACTTGCCACTGGGCGTGCTGAGCCCGCAAACCTTCAATGACCGCACCGAAGTGTTCCCGATGGCTGTCGGAGATCGAGTGTTCCTGTTGTCCGACGGGGTCATCGATACGTGCGATGGCAATGAGCAGTTGTTTGGCGTGGACCGGTTGCAGCAGGTGTTTGCAGCCAATCGTCAACCTGACGCATTGTTTGGGGAGATCAAGCAGGCGCTGCGCGATTTTGGCGGTAAGGCCCGCGATGATGTGAGCATGGTCGAGGTCAGCCTGCTGGAGGCGACGCAACTGACGCCGCCGGCGCTGGTGTACTCCGACAGTGGCCAGTCCTGCCCACTGGACTGGTCGGTGAATTTCGAGTTTCGCGCCGAGACCCTCAAGCGCTTCAATCCGCTGCCGTACCTTTTGCAGTTACTGCTTGAGGTCCACGGGTTGCGGGCTCAAAGCGGCGCGCTCTACAGTGTGCTCGCCGAGCTGTATTCCAATGCGCTTGAGCACGGCGTGCTGGGACTGGACTCAAGCCTCAAGCGCGATGCGTCGGGTTTTGCACGCTATTACCAACTGCGCAATGAGCGGTTGGAGGGATTGCGGGACGGTTTTGTGCGGGTGCATTTGCAGGTGACGCCAGAAGGCAAGGGCGGTTGCCTGGTCGTTCGAGTTGAAGACAGCGGCAAGGGATTTGACGCAGCGCGTGTGCTTGAACGCTCCCTTGACGGCGTCCGTCTGTCGGGGCGTGGTATCAGTCTCGTCCGTCAGTTGAGTCGTAACGCGAGTTGGTCTGACGATGGTCGAAGTGCGCGCGTGGAGTTTTCCTGGGAGGCTCTGGCATAATTCACCCATTCTTGATCAAGGAGTGAGCAAGTGGCTGACAAACATCTGGACCCAAAGGTGCTGAGCGCGTTGCAGGAAGTGATGGAGGATGGGTATCCGGAGCTGTTGGATACTTTCATTGCTGACTCCGAGGAGCGTTTGCGCGTCTTGCGAAAGCCTGAAGATGCCACGCAACTCATGAATGCTGCCCACAGTTTTAAAGGCAGCAGCAGCAACATGGGCGCCGTTCGCCTGGCTCATCTGTGCCATGAGCTGGAACAGCGCGCCAAGCAAAAAAGTCTCGCGGGCATTGAAAAACTGGTGCGGGAAATCGACGGCGAATTCGCCATCGTCCGACCGCTTTACGAGGCGGAAAAACAGCGTTCTCTCTCCGAGTAACCTGACCACCCGGCGCTTTTGGCGCCGGATGGTCAAACCTGGCTCGACCCTTGCAGTCATCTCGCTCAACTGTACCTACGATCCCAGTGCAGCGGAGACCGTTTTATGCCCGTTACCCCTAATTCACTTCTTCAGGCCAGCCCAACGGCCAAGACGCTTGCCGCGTCCGCCAATACCCCGGCGGTGGCTGCCGAGCCAGGGGACAAGGCGTCCAGCTTTGCTGAGGTCTACGCCAATCAGGCTCAGGACAAGCCTGTCGCGGCCGTTGATAAACCGGCCAAGCCGGCGACGGACAATGCGCCGCAAGGCACTGCAAAAACAGACGTCAGCAGTGACAAGGCTGCCGCCCCGGAACCTGCGGTTGCCGATAGCGGCAATTCCTTGCCCGCCGAAAAACCGGCGCCGGCCGAGGAGGCGGTTGCCGATGATGTCGCGCCGGATACCTCCGAGACCCCGGTGGCCGACACCGCACCCATCGACCCAAGCCTCGATCCGTCCCTTGATCCGGCCTTGATGGCGGTCGTGCAGCCGGTGATCGCGGCACCCGTCGAGCCCCCTGCGCCGGTGGCCGTTACCGCACAACCGGCTGTCGCATCACCCGTTGCGGCGACCACGGCTGCCGCCCCTGCGCAAACGGTTCTCGCGCCGGTCGCTGCAACCGTCGACAGTGATTTCGATCCTGACGCCGATCCACTCGATGCCCTGCCAGCAGTGCGTCTGGCCATGGAGCAAAGTGGTCACGTTTCCGCGTCCAGCCAGTCCCAGCCCAAATCGTCCCCGGCCCAGGCTGACGGCGAACTGACTTCGGCGCAGAACTTCGCCGCCGGGATGGCGAGCATGCTCGACGTGCAAGCCGACAAGGACAGCACCAGTCAGGGTGGCGAGAAGGCGTTCAGCGGTCTGATCGATGACGGCCTGAAAGACTTGAAATCCGCCAGCAGCGATACCCGTGTCGATGACTTCGCCAACCGTCTGGCGGCATTGACTCAAGCGGCCACGCCGAAAACAGCCAACGCCTTGCCGGTTAATCAGTCGATTGCCATGCACCAGAGTGGCTGGACCGAAGAAGTGGTCAATCGGGTCATGTACCTCTCCAGCGCCAATCTCAAGGCGGCCGACATTCAGTTGCAACCGGCCGAACTGGGGCGTCTGGACATTCGGGTGAACATGGTCCCGGATCAACAGACTCAGGTCACTTTCATGAGCGCCCATCCTAGCGTTCGTGAAGCGCTGGACAGCCAGATGCATCGCCTGCGTGACATGTTCACCCAGCAGGGCATGGGGCAAGTCGACGTCAACGTGTCCGACCAGTCCCGAGGCTGGCAGGGACAGGGCCAGGAGCAGGCGCAACAGGGGCAGGGTGGTCGCACCCATGCCAGTGGTGGTCGCCTCGACTCAATGGATGAAGAGCTTGCGCCGACGGTGGCTGAAGTGGCGCAAACCGCTACCAGCGTGATTGGCTCCAGCGCGGTCGACTACTACGCCTGATAAAAACGCAAACCCCTTGTAGGAGTGAGCCTGCTCGCGATAGCGGTGTAACAGTCAACGAGGAGGTTGAATGTTACTGCCTCATCGCGAGCAGGTTCGCTCCCACATTTGTTTTTGTGTTGTCCCTGAAATCCCCGCCCTGCGCCCTCCCGACACTTCTGGCATAACACTTGCTCTTGCCTTGCCGTGCGACTGTGAAAACCCGAATAGTGACGGATTATTGGCATGGCGAAGAGCGAAACAGTAGTAAAAGACCCCGCAACCAAAGGCAAGATCAAGCTGATTGTTTTGATCGTGGTGGCCTTGCTGCTGGCGATCGGCATGTCCGTGGGGGCGACCTGGTTCTTCATGCACAGCGCCCAGAGCAAGCCTGCCGTGGTGGAAACCGCCATGGTCGGCAAGCAGCCCGCGATTTTCGAGCCCATGGCCCCGGCCTTCGTGGCCAACTACAACCAGAATGGTCGTCAGCGCTACATGCAGGTGAGCATCACCATGCAGGGTCGCAATCAGGCCGATCTCGACGCGCTCAAAGTGCACATGCCGGTGATCCGCAACAACCTGGTCATGCTGTTCTCCGGCCAGGATTTTACCGCCCTGGCCACGCCGGTTGGCCAGGAAATGTTGCGTCAGAAGGCCACGGCCAGCGTGCAGGAAGTGGCGCAGAAAGAACTCGGCAAAGTGGTTATCGAACAGTTGCTTTTCACTAATTTCGTACTGCAGTAGGAACACGACATGGCCGTGCAGGACCTGCTGTCCCAGGATGAGATCGATGCGCTGTTGCATGGCGTCGACGATGGTCTGGTACAGACCGATAACGTTGCTGAGCCCGGCAGCGTCAAAAGCTACGACCTGACCAGCCAGGATCGCATCGTCCGCGGACGCATGCCGACCCTGGAAATGATCAACGAGCGTTTCGCCCGCTACACCCGCATCAGCATGTTCAACATGCTGCGCCGCTCGGCGGACGTTGCCGTCGGTGGCGTGCAGGTGATGAAGTTCGGCGAATACGTGCACTCGCTGTACGTACCGACCAGCCTCAACCTGGTCAAGATCAAGCCGTTGCGCGGCACTGCGCTGTTCATCCTCGACGCCAAACTTGTGTTCAAGCTGGTGGACAACTTCTTCGGCGGCGATGGCCGTCACGCCAAGATCGAAGGGCGTGAATTCACCCCGACCGAACTGCGCGTGGTGCGCATGGTGCTGGAGCAGGCCTTCGTCGATTTGAAGGAAGCCTGGCAGGCGATCATGGAAGTGAACTTCGAGTACATCAACTCGGAAGTGAACCCGGCCATGGCCAACATCGTCGGCCCCAGCGAAGCGGTGGTGGTGTCGACCTTCCACATCGAACTCGATGGCGGTGGCGGTGACCTGCACGTGACCATGCCGTATTCGATGATCGAGCCGGTGCGCGAAATGCTCGACGCCGGTTTCCAGTCGGACCTCGACGATCAGGACGAGCGCTGGGTCAACGCCCTGCGTCAGGACGTGCTGGATGTCGACGTGCCGATCGGCGCCACGGTTGCTCGTCGCCAGTTGCGCTTGCGCGACATCCTGCACATGCAGCCGGGGGACATCATCCCGGTCGAGATGCCGGAAGAAATGATCATGCGCGCCAATGGCGTGCCTGCGTTCAAGGTCAAGATGGGCTCGCACAAAGGCAACCTTGCGTTGCAGGTGATCGAGCCGATCGAGCGCCGCTGACCGGCGCTCAAACCTCCTTGTTTTAACAGACTGCTACTAACCGAATTTTTGCCCGCCGAGGACAAATGATGAACGACGATATGAACGCGCAGGACGACCAGGCGCTGGCTGATGAATGGGCTGCGGCCCTGGAAGAAACCGGTGACGCCGGTCAGGACGATATCGACGCCTTGCTGGCCGCCGATACCGCTGGCTCGTCGTCCAACCGTCTGCCGATGGAAGAGTTCGGCAGCGTGGCGAAGAACAACGATCCGGTGAGCCTGGAAGGTCCGAATCTGGACGTGATCCTTGATATCCCGGTATCGATTTCCATGGAAGTGGGCAGCACCGACATCAACATCCGTAACCTGCTGCAACTCAACCAGGGGTCGGTGATCGAGCTCGATCGTCTGGCCGGTGAGCCGCTGGACGTACTGGTCAACGGCACGCTGATCGCTCACGGCGAAGTGGTCGTGGTCAACGAGAAGTTCGGCATTCGCCTGACGGACGTGATCAGTCCAAGCGAACGCATCAAGAAGCTGCGCTAATTGAAAAAAGTTCTGGGGTGTGTACTGGCGATGCCCTTCAGTGCGCTGGCTGCCGAGACGGTAGCGACCGCTACGACGGCGGCCGCGCCGGCGGTCAGCAGTGGCGTGGCCGGGCAATTGACGCAGTTGGTGTTCGGCTTGCTGCTGGTGCTGGGGTTGATCTTCTTCCTCGCCTGGCTGTTGCGCCGGGTCCAGCAGGCCGGGCCGGCCGGCAAAGGGCAGGTGATCGAGCTGATCGGTTCCCGCGCTCTCGGTCCCCGTGACCGTTTGATGCTGGTGCAGGTCGGCAACGAGCAGATCCTGCTTGGTCTCAGTCCCGGCACCATCACCGCGTTGCATGTGCTCAAGGAGCCGGTGCAAGTGCCAGGCGTGACTGAAAAAGCGACCCCGGAGTTTGCCCAGCGTCTATTGGAGATGCTCGGCAAGGATCAAAAGGATAAGAAGTAATGGGTGCGTTACGCATCGTCTTGACGCTGGCCCTGATGCTGGCTGCGCCGCTGGCGTTCGCCGCCGATCCGTTGTCGATCCCGGCGATCACCCTGGGCACCAACGCCAATGGCGCTCAGGAATACTCGGTCAGCCTGCAAATCCTGCTGATCATGACCGCGCTGAGTTTCATCCCGGCGTTCGTCATGTTGATGACCAGCTTCACGCGGATCATCATCGTCTTCTCGATCCTGCGTCAGGCCCTGGGCCTGCAACAGACACCGTCGAACCAGATCCTCACGGGCATGGCGCTGTTTCTGACGCTGTTCATCATGGCGCCAGTGTTTGACCGGGTGAATCAGGACGCCTTGCAACCGTATCTGGCGGAAAAACTCACCGCTCAGGATGCCGTCGCCAAGGCCCAGGTGCCGATCAAGGACTTCATGCTGGCGCAGACGCGCAGCAGCGATCTTGAATTGTTCATGCGCCTGTCCAAGCGCACCGACATCGCGTCGCCGGACCAGGCACCGCTGACCATTCTGGTGCCGGCGTTTGTCACGTCGGAGCTGAAAACCGCGTTCCAGATCGGCTTCATGATCTTCATTCCGTTTCTGATCATCGACCTGGTCGTCGCCAGTGTGCTGATGGCGATGGGTATGATGATGCTCTCGCCGCTGATCATTTCCCTGCCGTTCAAGATCATGCTGTTCGTGCTGGTGGATGGCTGGGCGTTGATCATCGGTACGTTGGCGAGCAGCTTCGGCGGTGTCTCGCCATGACGCCGGAAGTCGCGGTAGACATCTTTCGCGAAGCGCTGTGGCTGACCACGATGATGGTTGCCGTGCTGGTGATCCCGAGTCTGCTGGTCGGCCTGTTGGTGGCCATGTTCCAGGCTGCCACGCAGATCAACGAACAGACTCTGAGCTTCCTCCCGCGCTTGCTGGTCATGCTGGTCACGCTGATCGTTGCCGGCCCATGGCTGGTGCAGACGTTCATGGAATACATCCTGCAGTTGTACGGCAGCATTCCTCAGGTCATTGGCTAAACCATGCCGTCGCTGTTGCAGCTGACCGACACCCAGATCAGTACCTGGGTGGCGACGTTCATGTTGCCGCTGTTTCGCATCGGCGCCTTGCTGATGGTCATGCCGGTGTTCGGCACGACGCTGGTGCCCAAGCGCGTTCGTTTGTACTTCGCGCTGGCGATCACCGTGGTGATTGCGCCGGGCCTGCCACCGATGCCGCCGGTCAATGCGCTGGACTTGAGCGGGCTGCTGCTGATCGCCGAGCAGATCCTGATCGGCGCGATTCTGGGGTTTTCCCTGCAGCTGTTCTTTCAGGCCTTCGTGGTCGCCGGGCAGATCGTTTCCATTCAGATGGGCATGGGCTTCGCGTCGATGGTTGACCCCACCAACGGCGTTTCGGTGGCGGTGATCGGGCAGTTCTTCACCATGCTGGTGACGTTGCTGTTCTTGTCTATGAACGGGCATCTGGTGGTGTTCGAAGTCCTGACGGAAAGCTTCACCACCATGCCGGTTGGCAGCGGGTTGCTGGTCAATCATTTCTGGGAACTGGCCGGCAAGCTCGGCTGGGTCCTCGGTGCGGCGTTGTTGTTGGTGTTGCCGGCGATCACGGCGCTGCTGGTGGTCAACATCGCGTTCGGCGTGATGACTCGGGCCGCGCCGCAGCTGAATATCTTCTCTATCGGTTTTCCGCTGACCCTGGTGCTCGGGCTGTTCATCGTCTGGGTCGGGCTGGCGGACATCATCAATCAGTATCAACCGCTGGCCACCGAAGCCTTGCAGTTTTTACGCGAACTGGCACGGGCGCGCTGAGTCATGGCTGAGAGCGAAAGCGGTCAGGACAAAACAGAAGACCCCACGGAGAAGCGCAAAAAAGACTCTCGGGACAAGGGTGAGATTGCGCGCTCCAAGGAGCTCAACACCCTGGCGATCATGCTCGCTGGCGCCGGCGGCCTGCTGGTTTTCGGCGGTGCCCTCGCGCAGGAAATGATGGAGCTGATGCGGATGAACTTCACGCTCTCGCGGGAAGTGATTCTGGATCAGCGCAACATGGGCACCTTCCTCCTGCATTCGGGGCAGATTGCGCTGGTGGCGATTCAGCCATTGATGATCACCTTGCTGCTGGCCGCGTTGATCGGTCCGATTTCCCTGGGTGGCTGGTTGTTCGCTGCGGGTTCCATGGCGCCGAAGTTCAGTCGCATGAATCCCGGCGCAGGGCTCAAGCGGATGTTTTCGGCCAAGGCAATCGTCGAGCTGCTCAAGGCGCTGGCGAAATTTCTGATCGTGCTGTTCGTGGCGCTGGCGGTGTTGTCTTCCGACATCGACGACCTGATGCGCATCGCGCACGAGCCGTTGGAGATGGCGGTCATTCACAGCCTGCAAGTGGTGGGCTGGAGCACCTTGTGGATGGCCTGCGGGCTGATCATCATCGCCGCCGTCGACGTGCCGGTGCAGTTGTGGGAAAGCCACAAGAAACTGCTGATGACCAAGCAGGAAGTGCGCGACGAGCACAAGGATCAGGAAGGGCGGCCGGAGGTCAAGCAGCGCATCCGCCAGTTGCAGCGCGAGATGTCGCAGCGGCGGATGATGGCGGCGATTCCGGAGGCGGATGTGGTCATCACCAACCCGACGCACTACGCCGTGGCGCTCAAGTACGACCCGGACAAAGGCAACGCGCCGGTGCTGCTGGCCAAGGGCAGTGACTTCCTGGCCTTGAAAATCCGCGAAATCGCCGTGGCCAACAATGTGCTGCTGCTCGAATCGCCCGCCCTGGCGCGTTCAATCTATTACTCCACCGAGCTGGAGCAGGAAATCCCCGGTGGCCTGTACCTGGCGGTCGCCCAGGTATTGGCTTACGTCTACCAGATCCGCCAGCACCGCGCCGGCAAAGGCAAGCCGCCTGAACCGCTCAAGGACGACCTGCCAATCCCGCCGGATCTGCGCCGCGATTCCTGATTCGTACACAGGCTCACTCCTACAGGAGGGGGCAGCCAAATCCCGGTAAGCCCTTCTATTTCAATCCTCTGCAAAAGTTGGAAGGCTTCTTGCAATAGCCGCTTTGCGCCAGCTTCAGGCGTCAAAAGTTTGCTTTAAAGGAACGGGGAAAACCGTGGATCGCTCTCAGTTATTCAACAGTGCTCGCACAAACGTTGCCGACTTAAGTCGGGGCAATCTGGGCGTGCCGTTGTTGCTGCTGGTCATGCTGGCCATGATGATGCTGCCGGTGCCGCCGTTCCTGCTGGACGTGTTCTTCACGTTCAACATCGCACTGTCGATCGTCGTTTTGCTGGTCTGCGTCTACGCCTTGCGGCCGTTGGACTTCGCGGTGTTCCCGACCATTCTGCTGGTCGCGACGTTGCTGCGACTGGCGCTGAACGTGGCCTCCACGCGGGTGGTGATGCTCCACGGTCAGGACGGTCACGCCGCCGCCGGTAAGGTGATCCAGGCCTTCGGTGAGGTGGTGATCGGCGGTAACTACGTGGTCGGTATCGTGGTCTTCGCGATTTTGATGATCATCAACTTCGTCGTGGTGACCAAGGGTGCCGGGCGGATTTCCGAGGTGAGCGCGCGCTTCACCCTCGATGCGATGCCCGGCAAACAAATGGCAATTGACGCCGATTTGAACGCCGGCCTGATTGATCAGAACCAGGCCAAGCTGCGCCGGATGGAAGTCGCCCAGGAGGCCGAGTTCTACGGTTCCATGGACGGTGCCAGCAAATTCGTGCGCGGTGACGCCATTGCCGGCCTGTTGATTCTGTTCATCAACCTGATCGGCGGCATGGCGGTCGGTATCTTCCAGCACGGCATGACCTTTGGCGATGCTGGTCGGGTGTACGCGCTGTTGACCATCGGTGACGGTTTGGTGGCGCAATTGCCATCACTGCTGTTGTCCACGGCCGCCGCGATCATGGTGACTCGTGCTTCCGGTTCGGAAGACATGGGCAAGCAAATCAATCGCCAGATGTTCGCCTCGCCGAAAGCGTTGGCTGTCGCGGCGGGACTGATGGCAGTGATGGGCCTGGTGCCCGGCATGCCGCACTTTTCCTTCCTGAGCATGGCTGCTCTCGCTGCCGGTGGTGCTTACCTGTTCTGGAAGAAGCAGAACGTGGTCAAGGTCCAGGCCCTGCAAGAAGTGAAGCGTCAGCAGGAACTGCTGCCTTCGCCGGCTCGCGCCATGGAGACCAAGGAACTTGGCTGGGATGACGTCACCCCAATTGACATGATTGGCCTGGAAGTCGGCTATCGCCTGATCCCGCTGGTGGACCGCAATCAGGGTGGTCAACTGCTGGCGCGGATCAAGGGCGTGCGCAAAAAGCTGTCCCAGGACCTGGGCTTCCTGATGCCGACGGTGCATATCCGTGACAACCTCGACCTGGCGCCGAGTGCCTATCGCCTCACGCTGATGGGCGTGATCCTGGCGGAAGCGGAGATTTACCCGGATCGCGAACTGGCGATCAACCCGGGGCAGGTCTACGGCACGCTTAATGGCATAACCGCCAAAGATCCGGCTTTTGGCCTGGAAGCGGTCTGGATCGAAATCAGCCAGCGCGCCCAGGCACAATCGCTCGGTTACACGGTGGTCGATGCGAGTACCGTGGTTGCCACGCACTTGAACCAGATTCTCTACAAACACTCCAGCGAACTGATCGGTCACGAAGAAGTCCAGCAACTCATGCAATTGCTGGCCAAAAGCTCGCCTAAACTGGCTGAGGAATTGGTACCGGGGGTGGTTTCGCTGTCGCAACTACTCAAAGTGTTGCAAGCGCTGCTGGCCGAACAGGTGCCTGTGCGAGACATTCGCAGCATCGCCGAGGCGATCGCCAATAACGCCGCCAAGAGTCAAGATACTGCCGCTTTGGTGGCTGCTGTGCGGGTCGGCGTATCCCGCGCAATCGTCCAAAGCATTGTAGGCACTGACTCCGAGCTACCAGTTATCACTCTGGAGCCAAGGTTGGAACAGATATTGCTCAATAGTCTTCAGAAGGCAGGACAAGGCTCGGAAGAGGGCGTTCTGCTGGAGCCAAGCATGGCGGAGAAGCTGCAGCGCTCGTTGATCGATGCAGCGCAGCGTCAGGAAATGCAAGGTCAACCGGTGATTCTGCTGGTGGCCGGCCCGGTTCGCGCCATGTTGTCGCGATTTGGCCGACTGGCAGTGCCGGGTTTGCATGTGTTGGCTTATCAGGAAATCCCTGACAACAAGCAAGTGACCATCGTTGCGACAGTAGGGCCCAACGGCTGAGGTAGTGGTTTATGCAAGTTAAGCGTTTTTTCGCCGCCGATATGCGTCAGGCCATGAAACTGGTTCGTGATGAGCTGGGCGCCGATGCCGCCATTATTGGCAATCGCCGGATTGCCGGTGGTGTCGAGCTGACGGCTGCGCTGGATTACAAATTGTCGGCGCTGGCCCCGCGTGTTCCGAACATGGAACTCGAGGATGAGCTGCGCAAGACCCAATCGCGCATCGTCACTGCCCAGGCCGAATTGAGCCTGCGTGGCGATGGCGAGACCGAAGGCGACAAGACCACCAATCGCCAGTTGTTCGCCGGCCTGCCACTGACCGCTGCCGAGCCACTGATCGAGCCGACCTACGCCGAACCGCGTCGCTCGGCGCCTGCCCCGGCACCGGCTGCCGGCGGCGTTGATCCACGTGCGTTCGACTCGATGCGCTTCGAACTCAACAGCCTGCGTGAACTGATGGAAGTACAGCTCGGTTCGCTGGCCTGGAATCAGCTGCAAGGCAGCCGGCCGGCCCAGGCCAACCTTTGGCGTCGCCTGCAACGCATCGGCCTGTCCGGCCCGTTGTCGCGCGATCTGCTGGCCATGATCGGTGATATCGATGAGCCTCGTCAGGCCTGGCGCATGTTGCTGGCGCATCTGGCGCGGATGATTGCCACACCGGAAGTCGAGCCACTGGAAGAGGGCGGCGTGATTGCCATGGTCGGCCCTGCCGGCATGGGCAAGACCACCACCCTGGCCAAGCTCGCGGCCCGTTACGTGCTCAAGTACGGCGCGCAGAACATCGCGCTGGTGAGCATGGACAGCTTTCGCATTGGCGCCCAGGAGCAGCTCAAGACGCTGGGGCGCATTCTCAATGTGTCGGTGACCCACGTCGATCCGGGCCAGTCGCTGGTTCAGGCGCTGGAGCCACTGCTGCGCAAACGCGTGGTGCTGATCGATACCGCAGGCCTTCAGGCCAGCGATCCGGCCCTGCGCATGCAGCTCGAAAGCCTGGCCGGGCGTGGCATCAAATCAAAAAATTACCTGGTGCTCGCAACCACCAGCCAAAAACAGGTTCTAACAGCCGCTTATCACAGTTACAAGCGCTGCGGGCTCGCTGGCTGCATCCTGACTAAACTGGATGAAACGGCAAGTCTGGGCGAGGTGCTGAGCCTGGCGATCAGTCATGAATTGCCGGTGGCGTACCTGACCGATGGCCCGCGGATTCCGGATGATTTGCATCTGCCGCGCCGTCATCAATTGGTCAGTCGCGCCGTGAGCGTGCAAATGCAGGAAGAACCCAGCGAAGAAGCCATGGCTGATATGTTCGCTGATATTTACCACAGCCCGACCAAGCAGGTTGGCTAAGGTAGTCATGAACAGTTTTTGTACCTACATCGATGGTCTGCCATGCATTGTTCCATTTGTGAACGCGCAGCCAGTAATGTGGCCTCCGTCTATGCAAGACAAGGTAAAGAAATAACATGGGCAGCATGCATCCCGTACAGGTGATCGCGGTGACCGGCGGCAAAGGTGGCGTCGGCAAGACTAACGTGTCAGTGAATTTGTCGCTGGCCCTGGCTGAACTCGGCCGTCGCGTCATGCTGTTGGACGCTGACCTGGGCCTGGCGAACGTCGACGTCCTGTTGGGACTGACACCCAAACGTACCCTGGCCGACGTGATCGAAGGCCGCTGCGAGCTGCGCGACGTTCTGTTGCAGGGCCCGGGCGGTATTCGAATTGTTCCGGCCGCATCCGGCACCCAGAGCATGGTTCATTTGAGCCCGGCTCAACACGCCGGCCTGATCCAGGCGTTCAGCGACATCGGCGACAACCTCGACGTATTGGTGATCGACACCGCTGCGGGCATAGGTGACTCGGTAGTCAGTTTTGTTCGCGCAGCGCAAGAAGTCTTGCTCGTGGTCTGCGACGAGCCGACCTCGATCACCGACGCCTACGCGTTGATCAAACTGCTTAACCGCGACTACGGCATGAACCGCTTCCGTGTCCTGGCCAACATGGCCCAGAGCCCGCAAGAAGGTCGCAACCTGTTCGCCAAGTTGACCAAGGTCACCGACCGCTTTCTCGACGTTGCCTTGCAATACGTCGGCGCGGTGCCTTACGACGAAAGCGTGCGCAAGGCTGTGCAGAAACAACGTGCCGTGTATGAAGCCTTCCCGCGTTCCAAGTGCGCCCTGGCGTTCAAGGCCATCGCGCAGAAAGTTGATACCTGGCCGCTGCCTGCCAACCCGCGCGGGCACCTTGAGTTTTTCGTCGAGCGCCTCGTGCAACAGACCGCAGGACCCGTTCTATGACAGCCAGTGGCTACAACCTCTACAAGAAGTCGGCACGTGACGCGCAGTACGAGCTGATCGAGCGTTACGCGCCACTGGTCAAACGCATTGCTTACCACTTGCTGGCCCGTCTGCCGGCCAGTGTCCAGGTTGAAGACCTGATCCAGGCCGGGATGATCGGCCTGCTTGAAGTGTCGACCAAATACGACGCCAGCAAAGGCGCCAGTTTCGAGACGTACGCGGGCATACGAATCCGCGGCGCCATGCTTGATGAAGTACGCAAGGGGGACTGGGCGCCACGTTCGGTCCACCGAAATACCCGTATGGTCAGTGACGCAATTCGCTCTATTGAAGCTAAAACCGGCCGTGACGCTAAAGATCACGAGGTTGCGGCCGAACTCCAATTGAGTCTCGACGATTATTACGGGATTTTGAACGACACCCTGGGCAGCCGCTTATTCAGTTTCGACGATCTGTTGCAGGACGGCGAACACGAAGGGCTGCACGAGGATGGCGCGAGTGCACATCTGGAGCCGTCACGCGATCTGGAAGATGAACGCTTCCAGGCGGCGCTGGCGGACGCGATTGCCAATTTGCCGGAGCGTGAGCGACTGGTGTTGGCGCTGTACTACGACGAAGAGTTGAATCTCAAGGAAATCGGTGAGGTCCTGGGGGTCAGCGAATCGCGGGTCAGCCAGTTACACAGCCAGTGCGCGGCCCGTTTGCGGGGGCGTTTGGGGGAGTGGCGAGCGCGCTGAAGGCAGTGTGGGGACACTGCGAACGGGGCTGGTGCGGATTTGAACGGCACCGGTCGCGATCTGTTGTGCTCCAGACAGTCATCGAGTGAATTGCCGGATTGATTGAAATGGCGCGTCCAGGTGCTGGGCGCGTTTAAGACTGCTTGGAGGTCGAATTGGACAAGAACATGAAAATCCTCATCGTTGATGACTTCTCAACGATGCGGCGGATCATAAAAAACCTGTTGCGTGACCTTGGGTTCACCAACACGGTCGAGGCTGACGATGGCACTACCGCCATTCCGGTTCTCAACAGCGGGAGCATCGACTTTCTGGTAACGGACTGGAACATGCCTGGCATGACCGGTATCGATCTGCTGCGCCACGTGCGCGCCGATGAAAAGCTCAAGCACCTGCCGGTGTTGATGGTGACCGCTGAAGCCAAGCGCGAGCAGATCATCGAAGCGGCCCAGGCCGGTGTAAACGGCTATGTGGTCAAACCCTTCACGGCCCAGGCGTTGAAAGAAAAAATCGAGAAGATTTTCGAACGCATCGGTTGATCCACTGCGCCACGGGGGAGCTATGGAGCATAAAGAATCTTCACAGGGCGATTTTGAATCGACCCTGAAAAAACATGCCGTCGAACTGGTCGCCAGCCTTGAAAAAGGCAGGTTCGGCGAGGCTGTGCAACTGATCCATGAGCTCAATCAGACCCGTGACCGTGGCCTGTATCAGGAAGTGGGCAAGCTCACTCGCGAGCTGCACAGCGCGATCGTCAATTTCCAGATTGACCCGAACATGCCGCAAGCCGAGGAAGTGTCGCAGATCACGGACGCCACCGAGCGCCTGGGGTATGTGGTCAAGCTGACCGAGGCCGCGGCCAACCGCACCATGGACCTGGTGGAAAGCGCCACGCCGCTGGTCAACAGCCTGAGCGAAGAAGCCCAGGCGTTGAGCACGGACTGGGGCCGGTTCATGCGTCGCGAAGTCGGGGCTGAAGAGTTCCGTGAGCTGGCCCGCCGCGTCGACGGTTTCCTGACACGCAGCACCGAGGACAACCGCACGGTGTCGAGCAACCTCAACGACATCCTGCTGGCTCAGGATTACCAGGACCTCACCGGTCAGGTGATCAAGCGCGTGACCCAGTTGGTCACCGAAGTTGAAAGCAATTTGCTCAAGCTCGTCCTCATGGCCAGCCAGGTAGACCGCTTTGCGGGTATCGAACATGACCGTGAATCGATGCTCGCCGAAAAAGATCCACAAAAACATCTCTCTCAGGGTGAAGGTCCGCAGATTCATGCCGATAAAAGAGAAGACGTTGTGTCCGGTCAGGACGATGTGGACGATTTGCTATCCAGCCTGGGATTTTAGCGTTTCAGCATTCTAGGTTTTTTAGGTTTTTAGACCTGTAGGAGCACCCCCTTAATGAGCTTCGGCGCCGATGAAGAGATCCTTCAGGATTTCCTGGTTGAGGCCGGCGAGATTCTAGAGCAACTGTCCGAACAACTGGTCGAGCTGGAAAGCCGACCGGATGATGCGGACTTGCTCAATGCAATTTTTCGCGGTTTTCACACTGTAAAAGGGGGCGCCGGCTTCCTCCAGCTCAACGAGCTGGTGGAGTGCTGCCACATCGCCGAGAACGTGTTCGACATCCTGCGCAAGGGTGAGCGTCGCGTCGATTCGGAACTGATGGACGTGGTCCTCGAAGCGCTCGACGCGGTGAACAGCATGTTCGGCGAAGTCCGCGAGCGCAGCCCCGTGACGGCGGCGACACCTGAATTGCTGGAGGCCCTGGCCCGTCTGGCCGAGCCGCAAACAGCAGATGAAGCTGCTCCGGTGGCTCACGTGGCTGAAGCGCCTGCCGCCGAAAGCGAATCGGGCGACATCACCGATAACGAATTCGAACAACTGCTGGACTCGCTGAACGCCGTCAAGGCTCAGGCCGAAGCACCCGTGGCTGCAGCACCGACGCCTGCCAGCGATGCCGCTGCCAGCGACGAAATCACCGATGCCGAGTTCGAGTCGTTGCTCGATCAATTGCACGGTAAAGGCCAGTTCGCCGTGGATGCCGTGGCCCCTGCGCCCGCCGCACCGGCTGCGCCGAAAGCGGCAGGTGACAGCTCCGACATTACCGACGACGAATTTGAAGCACTGCTCGACCAGCTGCACGGCAAAGGCAACTTTGCGGTGGATGCGCTGGAGTCGGCCATTGCTTCGGTACCGGCTTCACCTACGCCATCCGCAGCCGCGGTGGGTGGGGATCTGATCTCCGATCACGAGTTCGAATCGCTGCTCGACGAATTGCACGGTAAAGGCAAGTTCACCGATGTGGCGACAGGCACTGTCGTCACTGCCCCGGCGCCCGCTGCCAAGGCAGCGGCACCGGTGGCCAAAGCACCAGAACCGAAAGCCGAGGCACCGAAACCGGCTGCCGCTGCTGCACCGGCCCCGGCCCGTGCTCCGGCTGCGCCGCCACCGGAAAAACCGGCGAGCGAAGCCGAGACCACCGTGCGGGTCGATACCGCGCGTCTCGACGAAATCATGAACATGGTCGGCGAACTGGTACTGGTGCGTAACCGCCTGGTTCGCCTGGGGGCCAACAGTGCCGACGAAGCCATGTCCAAGGCGGTGTCGAACCTCGACGTGGTCACGGCTGACCTGCAAACCGCGGTCATGAAGACCCGGATGCAACCGATCAAGAAAGTCTTCGGGCGCTTCCCGCGCCTGGTTCGCGACCTGGCTCGCCAGCTCAAGAAAGAGATCAACCTGGAACTGGTCGGCGAAGAAACCGACCTCGACAAGAACCTCGTCGAGGCCCTGGCCGACCCGCTGGTCCACTTGGTGCGCAACGCGGTCGACCACGGCATCGAGTCGCCGGAAGAACGCGAAGCCTCGGGCAAGTCCCGTGGCGGTCGAGTCGTCCTTGCGGCGGAACAGGAAGGCGACCACATCCTGCTGTCGATCTCCGATGACGGCAAAGGCATGGACCCGCACGTCCTGCGTTCCATCGCGGTAAAACGCGGTGTGATGGACAAGGACGCGGCGGATCGCCTGAGCGATACCGAGTGCTACAACCTGATTTTCGCGCCAGGGTTCTCGACCAAGACCGAGATCTCCGACGTGTCGGGTCGTGGCGTGGGCATGGACGTGGTGAAAACCAAGATTTCCCAGCTCAACGGTTCGATCAACATCTACTCGACCAAGGGCCAGGGCTCGAAGATCGTCATCAAGGTCCCGTTGACCCTGGCGATCATGCCGACGCTGATGGTCATGCTTGGCAACCAGGCGTTTGCGTTCCCGCTGGTGAACGTCAACGAGATCTTCCACCTCGACCTGTCGACCACCAACGTGGTGGACGGCCAGGAAGTGGTGATTGTCCGCGACAAGGCGCTGCCACTGTTTTACCTCAAGCGCTGGCTGGTCAGCTCCGCCGCTCACGAAGAGCAGCGCGAAGGCCATGTGGTGATCCTTTCGGTGGGCACGCAGCGGATCGGCTTTGTCGTCGATCAGTTGGTGGGCCAGGAAGAAGTGGTCATCAAGCCATTGGGCAAAATGCTCCAGGGAACTCCGGGCATGTCGGGCGCCACCATCACCGGTGACGGCCGCATTGCGCTGATTCTCGATGTTCCGAGCATGCTCAAGCGTTACGCCACGCGGCGTATTTGATTCTGGTGGGGCGGGGCGACTGAGCCTCGCTCCGTCTAACGGAGTGTTTATGGCAGTCAAAGTCCTGGTGGTGGACGATTCGGGGTTTTTCCGCCGCCGCGTCTCGGAAATTCTTTCAGCGGATTCGAATATCCAGGTCGTCGGAACGGCGACCAACGGAAAAGAGGCGATCGATCAGGCCCTGGCCCTCAAGCCGGACGTGATCACGATGGACTACGAAATGCCCATGATGGACGGCATCACGGCCGTGCGGCACATCATGCAGCGCTGCCCGACGCCGGTGTTGATGTTCTCCTCGCTGACGCACGAAGGCGCCCGGGTCACCCTTGATGCGCTGGACGCCGGCGCAGTGGATTTCCTGCCGAAGAATTTCGAAGACATCTCCCGTAATCCGGAGAAGGTCAAGCAACTGCTGTGCGAGAAGATCCTGAGCATTTCGCGCAGTAACCGTCGCGCCAATACCTACAGTGCACCGGCCCCGGTCGCCGCACCTGTCCCAACACCTGCGCCTGCAAGCGTCAGCAGCTACGGCAGCCACACACCGTCGCGTCCAGCGCCCGCTCCGATTCCGGCACGCACCCATGCGCCTGTGTCGTCCGGCCCATCGTCGCCTGCACCGAAACGCAAAGCCTACAAACTGGTGGCCATCGGCACGTCCACGGGCGGTCCGGTTGCACTGCAACGGGTCCTGACCCAGTTGCCGGCCAACTTCCCGGCGCCGCTGGTATTGATCCAGCACATGCCGGCGGCGTTCACCAAGGCCTTCGCCGAACGCCTGGACAAGCTCTGCCGCATCAGCGTCAAGGAAGCCGAGGATGGCGACATCCTGCGTCCTGGCCTGGCGTTGCTGGCACCGGGTGGCAAGCAAATGATGATCGATGGCCGTGGCGCGGTGAAAATCCTGCCAGGCGACGAGCGTCTGAATTACAAACCAAGCGTGGACATCACCTTCGGTTCTGCCGCCAAGTCCTACGGCGACAAAGTTCTGGCGGTCGTGCTGACCGGCATGGGCGCCGACGGTCGTGAAGGGGCTCGCCTGCTCAAACAGAGCGGCAGCGCGATCTGGGCTCAGGATGAAGCCAGTTGCGTGATCTACGGCATGCCGATGGCCATCGTCAAAGCCGATCTCGCCGATGCGATCTACGGGCTGGAAGATATTGGCAAGCACCTGGTCGAGGCGTGTATCTGATGGATGTTTTAAGCCTGATTGGCATCATCATGGCGTTCGTCGCCATCATTGGCGGGAACTACCTTGAAGGTGGTCACCTCGGCGCGCTGGCCAATGGTCCGGCAGCGTTGATCGTATTGGGTGGGACCATCGGCGCAGCCTTGTTGCAATCGCCAATGAGCGCCTTCAAGCGCGCCATGCAAATTCTTGGCTGGATTCTGTTTCCGCCGCGCGTTGATCTCGCCGGTGGCATTGATCGCGTGGTGAACTGGAGCCTGACCGCCCGCAAGGAAGGCCTGCTCGGTCTTGAAGGGGTGGCCGATGCCGAACCTGACAGCTACTCGCGCAAAGGCCTGCAACTGCTGGTTGACGGTGCCGAACCGGAAGCAATTCGCAGCATCCTGGAAGTGGATTTCTATACCCAAGAAAGCCGCGACATCGAGGCCGCCAAAGTCTTTGAAAGCATGGGCGGCTACGCGCCGACCATCGGGATTATCGGGGCAGTGATGGGCCTGATCCATGTCATGGGCAACCTCGCCGATCCGACCCAACTGGGCAGCGGCATTGCCGTGGCCTTCGTCGCGACCATCTACGGCGTGGCCAGTGCCAACCTGGTGTTGCTGCCAATTGCCTCCAAGCTCAAGTCCGTGGCCTTGCGTCAGTCGCGTTATCGCGAAATGTTGCTGGAAGGGATCCTGTCGATCGCCGAGGGTGAAAACCCTCGCTCTATTGAGTTGAAGCTTCAGGGCTTCATGGATTGATGGGAGACATGGATCATGGCACGTCGTCGGCAACCTGAAGAACATGTAAACCATGAACGCTGGCTCGTTTCCTATGCCGACTTCATTACGCTGCTGTTCGCGTTCTTCGTGGTCATGTACTCGATCTCTTCGATCAACGAAGGCAAGTACAAAGTCATCTCGCAAGCGTTGATCGGGGTCTTCACCGACGCCGATCGCTCGCTCAAGCCGATTCCGGTCGGCGAAGAGCGGCCGATGACCGTGACGCCGGCAAAACCGTTGGTGAAAGACAGCGAGCAGGTCGATGCAGGTGTAGCCGGTTCCAACGATCCGCTCAAGAGCATCGCCGATGACATCAGTGCCGCGTTTGGTGACTTGATCAGCTCCAACCAGATGACCGTGCGCGGCAACGAGTTGTGGGTCGAGATCGAACTCAATTCCAGCCTGTTGTTCGGCAGTGGCGATGCCATGCCCAGCGACGTCGCGTTCAACATCATCGACAAGGTCGCCGGGATTCTGAAGCCTTTCGACAACCCGATCCACGTCGAAGGTTTTACGGATGATCAACCGATTCGCACCGCGCAGTACCCGACCAACTGGGAGCTGTCCTCGGCCCGTTCCGCGAGCATCGTGCGCATGCTGGCGATGCAGGGTGTGAACCCCAGCCGCCTGGCGTCCGTCGGCTACGGCGAGTTCCAGCCAGTGGCCAACAACGCCACTGCCGAAGGCCGCGCACGCAACCGTCGTGTGGTGCTGGTAGTGTCGCGCAACCTCGATGTCCGCCGCAGCCTGACCGGCACCGGTACCGCTCATGCACAACCGGACGCCGCGTTGAAGCGTGCTGGCACACAAACTGCACCGACCCCGGTCAAGTCGCCGGTACGAGAGAGCGCCGTCAATTCTCCGTCACCCGTATTAACACGTTGAGCTATTTCTCGGTTGACTCTGTCGACCGGGCGGAACCCTTCGAATGAGAGTCTGGGCAGTTGCCAATCAAAAGGGTGGTGTTGGTAAAACCACTTCCTCTATCGCTTTAGCCGGTTTGCTGGCCGAGGCGGGCAAGCGCGTGGTTGTGGTCGATCTCGACCCGCACGGCTCCATGACCAGTTACTTCGGCTACGATCCCGACACCCTGGAACACAGCAGCTACGACTTGTTCCTGCACAAGGGCAGCGTGCCGCAAGGCTTGCCCGGTCAGTTGCTGTTGCCCACCAGCCACGAAAGCATTTCCCTGTTGCCCTCAAGCACCGCGCTGGCCACCCTTGAGCGTCAGTCGCCGGGGCAGAGTGGTTTGGGTCTGGTGATCGCCAAGAGCCTGGCGCAGTTGTGGCAGGACTTCGATTACGCGGTGATCGACAGCCCGCCGTTGCTCGGCGTGCTGATGGTCAATGCCTTGGCGGCGAGCCAGCAGTTGGTGATCCCGGTGCAGACCGAGCACCTCGCCGTCAAAGGCCTTGAACGCATGGTCAACACCCTGGCGATGATCAACCGCTCACGCAAACAGGCGCTGCCGTTCACCATTATCCCGACCTTGTTCGACCGCCGCACGCAGGCTTCCCTTGGGACCCTGCGGGTGCTGCGCGACTTGTACCCGGAAGAAATCTGGCAAGGCTACATTCCGGTCGACACGCGTCTGCGTGATGCAAGCCGGGCCGGGCTCACGCCTTCGCAGTTCGACGGCAAGAGCCGCGGCGTTCTGGCTTACCGCGCGCTGCTCAAGCATTTGCTGGCGCAGCAATCCGTTGCGCAGGTGGCGTGAGATGAACCTTCCTTGCGTGGTGCTTAAATGAATCGGCCGGTGAAAATCACCTCTCGCCCGCAACTGGCGCTCCAGAGCTATCTGGACAGCTTGCTGCAGGACGCGACCGAGGAGCTGTCGCCCGTCATCGAAGCGCCCGTCGAAGTGACCGAGCCTGAAAGCACCCTCGACGAGTTTCAGTTGGCGGTGCTCGAAGAACAGGCGCGTGATGCGGCGGTGGTTGTGGCCCCTGTGGTTGCCCCTGTCGTTGCGCCAGTCGTGAAGGCGCCAGCACCTGTCATGGACGCACCGGCACCGATCCTCGCGCCGGTATCGACCATTGCACCAATGCTGCAAACGCTGGTGCCACCGGTTGTCGAAGTTCATCTTCCGCCGAGCAACACGCCGCCTCCGGTCGAAACTGACGGGCGTCCATCGTGGGCCGCCGAGCCTTTCGAATGCCTGTTGTTCGACGTCGCCGGCCTGACGCTGGCGGTGCCGCTGGTGTGCCTCGGTTCGATTTATTCGTTGGCCGGTCACGAGCTGACGCCGCTGTTCGGTCAGCCGGAGTGGTTCCTCGGGATTCTCCCGAGCCAGGCTGGCAACCTGAAAGTCCTCGATACCGCGCGTTGGGTCATGCCCGACCGCTACCGCGATGACTTCCGCCAAGGCCTGCAATACGTCATTTCGGTTCAGGGCTATGAGTGGGGGCTGGCTGTGCATCAGGTCAGCCGCTCGTTGCGCCTGGACCCCAACGAAATCAAATGGCGCAGCCACCGGGGTCAACGACCCTGGCTGGCGGGCACCGTGATTGAACACATGTGTGCCTTGCTCGACGTTTCCGCACTGGCCGAACTGATCGCCAGTGGCGGGGCAAAGCACCTGAGCAGCATCAAGAAACCGGCTCACAAACCGACATAACAAACACGCTTCGGCAGTCACTGCCGATGCACAGAACACACACCGCCAGGGCGGTTTTTCGAGGGGTCAGGGTATGAATGATAAGGCGACGGCTGCAAAGGGTTCCGAAGATCCGATCCTGCAATGGGTAACCTTCAAGCTGGATAATGAAACCTACGGCATCAACGTGATGCGCGTTCAGGAAGTCCTGCGCTACACCGAAATCGCCCCGGTCCCGGGTGCTCCGTCCTACGTGCTGGGCATCATCAACCTGCGCGGTAACGTGGTCACCGTGATCGACACCCGTCAGCGCTTCGGCTTGATGAATGCCGAGATCAGCGACAACACCCGTATCGTCATCATTGAAGCCGACAAGCAGGTAGTCGGGATCATGGTCGACAGCGTGGCCGAAGTGGTTTACCTGCGTCAGTCGGAAATCGAAACCGCGCCAAACGTCGGTAACGAAGAATCCGCCAAGTTCATCCAAGGCGTATGCAACAAGAACAACGAACTGCTGATCCTGGTCGAGCTGGACAAGATGATGAGCGAAGAAGAATGGTCGGACCTGGAGAACATCTGATTGATTCTTGAGGTAGCGGTCATTGTCCTGTTCCTTTTCTGGGCAGGCACGCTGGCGATGTTTCTGGCGTACATACGCGGTCAACGATTGATCGCCGCGCAACAGGCTCAGGGCGATGCGCTGCGGGATCAGCGCATCAAGGACCTGGCCAAACGCGTGGACGACTACCAGCGCGGCAATGTGCGCATGGGTGAAGACCTGCACGAGCTGCGCGCGGTGGTCGGCCCGCTGCCGGACAAACTGGCGCAACTGGAACAGCGCGACCCGTCGAGCCTGTCGTTTGCCCAGGCGGCGCGACTGGTCGGGATGGGCGCTACGGTGGATGAACTCACTCAGTCCTGCGGTTTGACCCAGGCAGAGGCGGAGTTGATGCGCAAGCTGCACAAGAACTGAGATAGCCAATCGCGAGCAGGCTCACCCCTACATCTATGGCGGTCGCGCACAACGTATGTGAACGCCGCCGAACCCTGTGGGAGCCGGGCTTGCCCGCGATGGCGTCCTTGAAGCCTCAGTAATCATCCCCGCGATCAGTGATGTCCTTCTCCAGCATGACTGCATCGGGATCATGCCCCGCCGGAAACTTGCCCTTCAGATTCCATGCAAACGCAATAATCTCGGCAATCGTGCGGTACAACTCCTCCGGAATACTCTCCCCCAGCTCCATCCGCGCCAGCAGCTTCACCAGCTCGGCGTTTTCGTAGATCGGCACTTCGTAGTCGCGAGCGATCCGCAAAATCTCTTCCGCCAGCGCTTCGTCACCCTTGGCCGTGAGGGTAGGGGCGTGGCTGCCGTCGTATTTGAGGGCGATGGCCTGGCGTGGGGCGTTGGGGTTTCTCATGCGGTTTCGTCGACCCAGCGTTGTTCAAGACGGGTTTGCGGGCCTTGTGGCGGTTTGCCGAGGTGGCAATCCAGATCGCCGACGTTCAGTCCCGACGCCAGCAGGCGTTCGCGCAGCCCGGCCAGGTTGTTTTCGATCAGGCTCGCGGTGTACGGGCGTTCGGCCCAGAGTTGGCTGGACAGGCTGCCCTGGATCAGCTGCGCCTGAATCTGCAACGGGCCTAGCGGTTCCATGTCGAACGCCAGGTCGACGCGCCACAATGGTTGCTTGGGCTCACGTTCGTCGCGACGTTCGTGCGGCTGTTCTTTCTCTGGGGCTTCTTCGCGCTGGAACTTGACCTGCAATGGCACGATGTCCTGCAGGTTGCGCATGGGGATTTCCAGCTGCCAGGTGCTGACCAGCCGCCCATCGTCCGTCAGACCGGTTTGTTCCAGGCTCGACAGTTGATGGCTTTGCAGGCGCGAAACCGCCGCCGCTGCCAAACGCAGCAAGTGCTCCAGATCACCTTCACCGTGCTGGCTTTGCAGCAGGCGCTCGGGCAGCGGGAAACTGGTCGGCAACGGTTTGGCGCTGACCTGGCCGAGCATGCCGAGGGCGCTGCGCACAAAACTCGGCATCGCCTGCACCAATGTGTTGGCGGCGATCAGTGCATTGAGGTTGGTGTTGGCCGGCAGCCCCGGTGTCAGTTGTGCGATCAGCTTGAGCAAATCGCCCTTCATGTCTGGAGCCAGCGTCGGATTCTGTCCGGTCAGCAATTTCGCTTCGAGGAACAGGCCGCTGTTGGCCAACGCTTGAGCAAGCCCCTTTGGCGTGCTCAATTGCTGAACGTCCGGGAGGCCAGCGAGGAGTATTTCCACGGCAACACGCAGGTCGTTGGAAGTCGGATCCGACGATGGTGGAGGCAACGGCAGGTTTTGCAGGACTTTGATCAAGCCATCCAGCGAGCCTTGGCGGCTTTGTTGGCTGACCAGTTGCTGGGTCACCGCCAATTGTTCCTGGCGGCTGCTCAGCGGGACGAATTTCAGCGTCTGGGTGTCTTGCACCATGGCGCTCAACAACGTGCCGATGCGCAGCGGCGTCGGGCTGTCGATACTCAAGGTGCTACCGCTCAGCACGGTGTTCAACACGCTCACCATCGAGCGAAACACCGTCGGTTGCCCTGGCACCTGCGGCAGCATTTGCGAGGTCAGTACTTTGCCTTGTAGCAAGGTGCCGACCGGCAGCTGCGCCGTGTCGATGCGGGTAAGGGTGGCAATGCTGGAAGCGATGGCCTGTTGCACAGTGATTGCCAGATTGCTCGCCGACGGCTGTGTGATCGCCAGGCTGGTGCCTTGAGGCAACGGTTGGGTGCTGGTGGCCTGCACCGTGGTCTGGCGACCGCTGTCGAGGGTGACTTTGAGCAACAGTTGAAAAGTCTGATCCGTCTGCTTGAGCGACAGCACTTCAGCCTTGGCGGTCTGTCCGACGTCGATCAGGCCCTCCATTGGCTTAAGCAACTGCAGCAGGTCGCCACTCACCACCAGCGGCCGCGAAGTCGCGGGCGTGGTCTGGGGCAGCGGGAGGATGTTCATTTCGCCTGTCATACGCGGTCACAACCTGAGGAAAATGCACTCTTTAGAGTAGGGCATGGCATGTATAATGCCGCCCGTCTTTCGGGGAGTGGCGAAAACATTGCAATTGTTTGACGCAGCTCTCTAGAACAGGCCGCCAATGCATCTATGCTGCATCTCTTTAGCGGCCGCTTCGCCGCCGACTTGAACCGCAAAAGGCCCGTGATCCCTTGACCAGCCCAGTCCTGCAAACCGTTGCCCTCGCTTGTGAGCGAGACCTTCGGCTGCTCTTCGAAAATCTCGATTTGAGACTGGCCAGTGGCGAAATGGTGCAAATCAGCGGCCCCAACGGCAGTGGCAAGACCAGCCTGTTGCGTCTGCTGTGCGGGCTGATGCAGCCGACCGCCGGTCAGGTGCTGCTCAACGGCCAGCCGCTCAATGAGCAACGTCTTGAGCTGGCGCGCAACCTGCTGTGGATCGGTCATGCCGCCGGCATCAAGGAACTGCTGACCCCCGAGGAAAACCTCAGCTGGCTTTGCGCCTTGCATCACCCGGCGTCCCATGAGGCCATCTGGCAAGCCCTGGCGGCTGTCGGACTGCGCGGTTTCGAGGATGTTCCCTGCCACACCCTGTCTGCTGGCCAGCATCGTCGCGTGGCGTTGGCGCGGTTGTACCTGGACAGCCCGCCGCTGTGGATTCTCGATGAACCGTTCACCGCGCTCGATAAACAAGGCGTGGCGCAACTCGAAGAACACCTGGCCGCGCACTGCGAGCGGGGCGGCATGGTCGTGTTGACCACGCACCACACGCTGACCCGGATGCCGGCCGGCTATCGCGACATTGACCTGGGGAATTGGGCCGTATGAGTGTTTTCGGCCTGTTGGTCGCCCGTGAGGCCCGTTTATTGTTCCGCCGTCCTGCGGAGCTGGCTAATCCGCTGGTGTTCTTCGCCATCGTGGTGGCGCTGTTCCCGCTGGCGGTCGGCCCCGAGGCTCAATTGTTGCAAACCTTGTCTCCGGGACTGGTCTGGGTGGCAGCGCTTTTAGCGGTTCTGCTCTCGCTGGACGGGCTTTTCCGCAGTGATTTCGAAGACGGTTCCCTCGAACAGTGGGTCCTTTCGTCGCACCCCCTGCCTCTTCTGGTATTGGCCAAGGTACTGGCACACTGGGCCTTCTCCGGCCTGGCACTGGTTTTGCTCGCGCCACTGCTGGCGTTGATGCTCGGTTTACCTGCCGCTTGTCTGCCGGTGTTGCTGCTTTCCTTATTGCTGGGTACACCGGTGCTGAGCCTGCTCGGTGCGGTGGGCGCAGCCCTGACGGTTGGATTGAAGCGCGGTGGCCTGTTGCTGGCATTGCTGATTCTGCCGCTGTACATCCCGGTGTTGATTCTCGGCAGTGGCGCCTTGCAGGCTGCCTTGCAGGGCATGCCGGCGACCGGTTATCTCCTATGGCTTGGTAGCCTGACCGCCCTGGCGATAACCCTGACACCTTTTGCAATAGCTGCTGGCCTGAAGATCAGCGTCGGCGAATAATGAGGTCTGGTTAAAATTTAACCAGTAAAGACCCAGCCCTTCACAGCGAAGGGCAACCGTGATGGAAACAGTATGAACTGGACGTGGTTTCACAAGCTTGGCTCGCCCAAATGGTTTTACGGCATCAGCGGCAAACTGCTGCCCTGGCTGAGCGTCGCAGCGTTGCTGCTGATCGGTGTCGGTGTCGTTTGGGGCCTGGCCTTCGCGCCGCCTGATTACCAGCAAGGCAACAGCTTTCGCATCATCTATATCCATGTTCCGGCCGCCATGCTGGCGCAGTCCTGCTATGTGATGCTGGCCGTGTGCGGCATCGTCGGGCTGGTCTGGAAGATGAAACTGGCCGACGTCGCCCTGCAATGCGCGGCGCCCATCGGTGCCTGGATGACCGCCGTGGCGCTGGTCACCGGCGCGATCTGGGGCAAACCGACCTGGGGTTCGTGGTGGGTCTGGGATGCGCGACTGACGTCCATGCTGATCCTGCTGTTTCTGTACTTCGGTCTTATTGCGCTGGGCAACGCCATCAGTAATCGTGACAGCGCCGCCAAGGCCTGTGCTGTGTTGGCGATTGTCGGCGTGATCAACATCCCGATCATCAAGTACTCGGTGGAGTGGTGGAACACCCTGCACCAGGGCGCGACCTTCACCCTCACCGAAAAACCAGCGATGCCGGCCGAGATGTGGCTGCCGTTGCTGCTGACGGTGCTGGGATTCTACTGTTTCTTCGGCGCGGTCCTGTTGCTGCGCATGCGCCTTGAAGTGCTCAAGCGCGAAGCGCGGGCCAGCTGGGTCAAGGCCGAAGTACAGAACAGTCTGGAGGCCGCTCGATGAGTTTTGCTTCATTCGGCGATTTCCTCGCCATGGGCCATCATGCCCTGTATGTCTGGTCCGCCTATGGCATCTGCCTGGCAGTGCTGGCCCTCAACGTGGCGGCGCCGATCCTGGCCCGCAAGCGGTATCTGCAACAAGAGGCGCGTCGTCTGCGCCGGGAGAACGGCAAGTGAATCCGCTGCGCAAAAAGCGTCTTATCATCATTCTCGCGATCCTGGTGGGTGTCGGCGCTGCCGTCGGCCTGGCCCTGAGCGCCTTGCAGCAGAACATCAATCTGTTTTACACCCCGACCCAGATCGCTAACGGCGAAGCGCCGCAAGACACGCGTATTCGGGCGGGCGGCATGGTCGAGAAAGGTTCGTTGCAACGTTCCGGAGATTCGCTGGACGTCAAATTCGTCGTCACCGATTTCAACAAATCCGTGACCATCGCCTATCGCGGCATTCTTCCGGACCTGTTCCGCGAAGGGCAGGGCATCGTTGCCCTGGGCAAAATCAACGCCGACGGCGTGGTGGTGGCTGACGAAGTGCTGGCCAAACACGATGAGAAATACATGCCGCCGGAAGTGACCAAGGCCCTGAAAGACAGCGGCCAGTCGGCACCCACACAAGCCAAAGAGGGTTAATTGATGACATCCGGAATCTTTATCCCTGAGCTTGGCCACCTGGCCATGATTCTGGCGCTGTGTTTCGCGCTGGTGCAGGCCGTGGTGCCGTTGCTCGGTGCCTGGCGCGGCGACCGTTTGTGGATGAGCCTCGCGCAGCCAGCCGCCTGGGGGCAGTTCACTTTCCTGGTGTTCGCTTTTGGTTGCCTGACCTACGCGTTCATGACTGACGACTTCTCGGTCGGCTACGTCGCGAACAACTCCAACAGTGCCTTGCCGTGGTACTACAAATTCAGCGCTGTGTGGGGCGCACATGAAGGGTCATTGCTGTTGTGGGCGTTAATCCTCGGTGGCTGGACCTTCGCGGTGTCGGTGTTCTCCCGGCAGCTGCCGCGGGACATGCTGGCCCGCGTGCTGGCGGTGATGGGCATGATCAGCACCGGTTTCCTGCTGTTCCTGATCCTCACGTCCAATCCGTTCAAACGCATCCTGCCACAAGTGCCCAGCGATGGCGCCGACCTCAATCCGCTGCTGCAAGACATCGGTCTGATCGTTCACCCGCCAATGTTGTACATGGGTTATGTCGGTTTTTCGGTGGCCTTCGCTTTCGCCATTGCGGCGCTGATGGGCGGTCGCCTTGATGCGGCGTGGGCGCGCTGGTCGCGTCCGTGGACCATCGTTGCCTGGGCCTTCCTCGGTATCGGCATCACCCTCGGTTCGTGGTGGGCGTATTACGAACTCGGCTGGGGCGGCTGGTGGTTCTGGGACCCGGTGGAAAACGCGTCCTTCATGCCTTGGCTGGTCGGTACGGCACTGATTCACTCCCTGGCCGTCACGGAAAAACGTGGCGTGTTCAAGAGCTGGACCGTGCTGCTGGCCATCGCCGCGTTCTCGCTGAGCTTGCTCGGGACGTTCCTCGTGCGTTCCGGCGTACTGACCTCGGTTCACGCGTTTGCGTCCGACCCTGAGCGCGGTGTGTTCATCCTGATTTTCCTGCTGTTCGTGGTCGGCGGTTCGCTGACGCTGTTCGCCCTGCGCGCGCCGGTGGTCAAGAGCCAGGTCGGCTTCAACCTCTGGTCCCGGGAAACCCTGCTGCTGGGTAACAACCTGGTGTTGGTGGTGGCGGCTTCGATGATCCTGCTTGGCACCTTGTACCCGCTGATTCTCGATGCGATGACCGGCGCCAAACTGTCGGTCGGCCCGCCGTACTTCAATGCGCTGTTCATTCCGTTGATGGCGTTGTTGATGGTGGTGATGGCGGTCGGGATGCTGGTGCGCTGGAAAGACACCCCGGTGAAATGGTTGATGAGCATGCTGACCCCGGTACTGCTCGGCAGTGCTGCGCTGGCGGTTGTGGCCGGCGTCGCTTACGGCGATTTCAACTGGGCCGTGATTGCAACCTTCATGCTGGCAGCGTGGGTATTGCTCGCCGGTGTCCGGGATATCCTCGACAAGACCCGTCACAAAGGCCTGATCAAAGGCCTGCCGACTCTGACCCGCAGCTATTGGGGCATGCAGATCGCCCACCTCGGCATCGCCGTGTGTGCGCTGGGCGTCGTGTTGTCGAGCCAGAACAGTGCCGAACGCGACTTGCGCCTGGCACCGGGCGAGTCCATGGACCTGGCCGGTTATCACTTCGTGTTCGAAGGCGCCAAACACTTCGAAGGCCCGAATTTCACCTCCGACAAGGGCACCGTTCGGGTGATCCGTGATGGCAAGGAAGTCAGCGTGCTGCACCCGGAAAAACGCCTGTACACCGTACAGAACTCGGTGATGACCGAAGCCGGGATCGACGCAGGTTTCACCCGCGACCTCTACGTCGCCCTTGGCGAACCGCTGGGTGATGGCGCCTGGGCTGTGCGCGTTCACGTCAAACCATTCGTGCGCTGGATCTGGTTCGGTGGCCTGCTGACCGGCTTCGGCGGGTTGCTGGCGGCGCTGGATCGGCGTTATCGGGTCAAGGTGAAAAGCCGGGTGCGTGAAGCACTGGGCATGACGGGAGCCACTGCATGAGACGTTGGTTGATGCTGTTGCCACTGATTATTTTTCTGGTGGTGGCTGTTTTCCTGTATCGCGGGTTGTACCTCGACCCGGCCGAGTTGCCTTCGGCAATGATCAACAAGCCGTTCCCGGAGTTTTCCCTGCCGAACGTTCAGGGCGACAAGACCCTGACCAAGGCTGACATCGTGGGTAAACCGGCGCTGGTCAACGTCTGGGGCACCTGGTGCATTTCCTGCCGGGTCGAACACCCGGTGCTGAACAAACTGGCCCAGCAGGGCGTGGTGATCTATGGCATCAACTACAAGGACGTCAACGCCGACGCCTTGAAGTGGCTGGTGGAATTCCACAACCCGTATCAACTGGACATCCGTGACGATGCCGGCACCTTGGGCCTGAACCTCGGTGTCTACGGCGCGCCTGAAACCTTTTTCATCGACGCCAAGGGCATCATCCGCGACAAGTTCGTCGGCGTGATCGACGAGCAGGTCTGGCGCGAGAAACTGGCGGCCAAGTATCAGGCGCTGGTCGATGAGGCCAAGCCATGAAGCGCTGGATAGCTGCAGCGGTATTGGGCTTGAGCATGGCCGGCGTGGCGCACGCCGCCATCGATACCTACGAGTTCGCCAAAGAAGGTGATCGCGAGCGTTTTCGCGAGCTGACCAAAGAACTGCGTTGCCCCAAGTGCCAGAATCAGGACATCGCCGATTCCAACGCACCGATTGCCGCCGACTTGCGCAAAGAGATTTTTCGGATGCTCGGCGAGGGCAAGGACAACCAGCAGATCATCGACTTCATGGTTGATCGCTACGGTGACTTCGTCCGCTACAAACCGGCTCTCAACGCCAAGACTGCACTGCTCTGGTTCGGCCCGGCCGGCCTGCTGCTGGGCGGTTTCGTGATCATCGCCGTGATCGTCCGCCGTCGTCGCGTACAACGCGCCGATACCCCAGACGCGCTTTCTGCCGAGGAGCGTGAGCGCCTCGACCACCTGTTGGATAAAAACCAAGAATGATTGATTTCTGGCTCGCTGCAGGTCTGCTGCTTCTGGTTGCCCTGAGTTTTCTGTTGATCCCGGTTTTGCGTGGTCGTCGCGCACAACTCGAAGAGGATCGTACCGCCCTGAACGTCGCGCTGTACCAAGAGCGCGTGGCTGAGTTGCAGACTCAGCAGGAAGAGGGCGTGCTCGACGCCGGGCAAATGGACGCCGGCCGCGCCGAAGCGGCCCGTGAGCTGCTCGCCGATACCGAAGGCGTTGCGGCGCCTCGCGTGGGTCGCCTGGGCAAGCCGTTGCCGTTGTTGGCGGCCGTGCTGGTTCCGGTGCTCGGTCTTGGCTTGTACCTGCATTTCGGTGCCAGCGACAAAGTCGAACTGACCCGTGAATTTTCCCAGGCACCGCAGTCGATGGAAGAGATGACCCGTCGCCTGGAGCGCGCCGTCGCCGCTCAGCCGGAATCGGCTGAAGGCCTGTATTTCCTCGGTCGCACCTACATGGCCCAGGACCGTCCTGGTGACGCGGCGAAGATCTTTGAGCGCACGGTGAACGTGGCCGGGCGTCAACCGGAACTGCTCGGCCAATGGGCGCAGGCCCAATACTTTGCCGATGGCAAGAAGTGGTCGGACAAGATTCAGGCCCTGACTGATGAAGCGCTGAAAGCCGATCCAAAAGAAGTCACCAGCCTTGGACTGCTTGGCATCGCAGCTTTCGAAGCCCAGCGTTATCAGGACGCTATCGACTATTGGAATCGCCTGCTGGCGCAACTGCCGCCCGAGGACAGCTCCCGCGCTGCGCTTCAAGGCGGTATTGCCCGGGCCACCGAGAAGCTGGAAGCCGGCGGCGGCAAGGTTGTCCAGGCTCCTGCAGCGAAGGCGGCAGCGTTGCTGAAAGTCACCGTAGACCTGGCGCCAGCGCTCAAAGCCAAGGTCCAGCCGGGTGACAGTGTCTTCATCTTCGCCCGCGCCACCTCCGGTCCACCCGCACCGCTGGCCGCCAAACGCCTGACCGTGGCCGACTTGCCGGTGACTGTCGAACTGGGTGATGCCGACGCAATGATGCCGCAGTTGAAACTGTCGAACTTCCCTGAAGTCCAACTGGTTGCGCGCGTCTCCCGTGCCGGCCAACCGACTGCCGGTGAATGGGTCGGTCGCAGCCAGCCTCTGGCCAGCAGCACCACCGCGACGCAGACACTGACCATCGACAGCCCGGACAAATAACAGGAAGCACCGCCATGACCGCTATTGCTCGTATCACCCTGCTCAGTCTGGTTTTGGGGTTGAGTGCATGCGCGGTCCAGCGGCCAGAGCCGACGACGCCACCACCGATCCCGCCGTCGCAGCCAAGGCCGACACCGTCCACGACACCTGCGCCTGGCAAACCGGGTATCCCGGCCAAGCCGGCCAAACCGATGCCGCGCACCTCCGCCAGCTTCGCACCGCCACCGGGTGGTAATAGCCATTGGGACGCCAAGCTTGGCGTCTATGTGCTGGAGGATCAGACCAACACCTTCTACCGCCAGCGCACCTACTACCGCTGGAGCAACGGCTGGAGCCGTTCGGTCAGCCCCGACGGGCCGTGGGAAGATACGGATATTCATGGCGTGCCGGGCGGGTTGGGACGGCAATTCGGGCAGTAAATGGAAACGGCGATCTCAGGATCGCCGTTTTGATTTCCAAACTTTGCTCAGTTCTCTTTCGCCAACAACCCCTGCACATACTCTACAAACGCCCGAGCCTTGGCGCTGGCCATTCTTCCGGTAGGAAACACGGCCCACAAATCCTGGCTGGGCAACGTCCAGCCCGTTATCACTTCCCTGACGGCACCACTGGCCAGTTCCGGGGCAAACATCCATTCGGAGGCCATGGTCAGTCCCAGGTGGGCGAGGACCGCTTCACGCAAACCTTCGGCGGCGCTGACGCGAATTCGGCCGTTGATGATCACGGACTGTTCTTCGCTTGCGTTGCGAAATTGCCAGTTGGCGCCGCCGCCCAGGGCGTAGACCACTGCCTGGTGTTTGCACAGGTCAGCGGGGCAGGTGGGTTCGCCGTATTTTTCGAAGTAGGCCGGCGTGCCGAGTACTACACGTCGGCATTCGGCGATCTTGCGGGCAGTGAGGCCGGAATCGCTCAGGGCGCCCATGCGCAGGGCGACATCGACGCCTTCTTCGACCAGATTGAGGTTGCGGTCGTCGAGCAGCAAGTCGATGTTCAGGTCTGGATTCTGATCGAGGAAAGGCCCGAGGTGCGGCACGATATGTATTCGGCCGAAGGTCACGGCGGCGCAAATGCGCAGGTTGCCGCTCAGCCCGCTGGCGGCACCGCGCGCGGCGTTGTCGGCCTCGTCGGATTCTTCGATGGCACGCTTGGCACGTTCGAAAAACGCCAGGCCGGCCTCGGTGGGCGTCAGGCCTCGGGTCGAGCGCAACAGCAGTCGCACGGCCAGGCGTGATTCGAGTTGCGCAATGGCTTTCGACACGGCGGGCTGGCCGATATTCAGGCGCCGGGCGGCGGCGGAAAACGAGCCGGTTTCCACGACATAGACGAAGGTTTCCATTGCGGCGAGGCGGTCCATTTGAAGCCCTTGTGCGGTCTGATGCCTTTAGGAAATCCCCTGTAGGAGGGTTGTGTTGTTGCTTAGAACGCGGCTTTGCCGATGGACGCACCACCGTCCACAAACAATGTCTGGCCGGTGATAAACCCGCTCTGCTCGGACAGCAAAAACGCGATCGCCGCCGCAATCTCCTGCGGCTGCCCCAACCGCCCCATCGGCACGCCCGCCAGATACCGCGCTTCGCCTTCGCTGCCTGGCGGATTGTTGCTGCGGAACAATTCGGTTTCAGTCGGCCCCGGTGCCACGGCATTCACTGTCACGCCAGTTTTCGCCAGCTCCAGCGCCCACGATCGCGTGAAGCTGATCAGCGCCGCTTTCGCCGCCGCATAAGCGGTGCGTTGGGTGATCCCCAGTACAGTCAAACTGGAAATGTTTACCACCCGACCCCAGCCCTTGGCGCGCATGTTCGGCAACAGTGCCTGGGTGGCCTGCAACGCCGAATGGAGGTTGACCCGCATCACATCGTCGAACGTATCCAGATCAATTTCACCCAGCACTTGCGGGCGTACCAGACCGACGTTATTCACCAGCCCATCAAACTCGTAGGTCCTGGCCAGATCCGCCAGGACTTCCTGCGTCAGCGCCCGGTCGCTCAAATCCAGCGGAAACAGAATGCCGGGGAACGTCAGGTCAGGGGTTCGAGCGATCCCGACCACCCGGTGCCCGGCGCGATCCAGATGCTCGGCCACCGCGCGACCGATGCCTTTGCTGGCGCCAGTGATGAGAAAAGTACGACGGGTCATTTCACACTCCTTGAAAAGAACCTGCCGCCGGGGCGGGCGGCAGTGAAAGGGTCAGCCGCGAATCGCATCCAGCATCGCTTCAGGCTCAGGACGCTGAGTGTAATCCGGGTTGACCTCGGCGTAACGAATCACGCCATCCTGACCAGTGAAGACGCATCGGGATCACCCGGAATTCGCAGGCAGAGAACGGGGCTCTGAGTGGTGATCCGACGATGTTTTAAAGGCTTAAGCCGTCGCCAACGAAGCCTTTTGCGAAGCACTCAAAAACCGCAGCAACGCCAACAGCGGAAACGCGCTACCCACCATCACGATCCACAACCAGCCACCGTGTTCATACACCGCGCTCGCCACCGAGGAACCAAACGCGCCGCCGATGAAGATGCTGGTCATGTACAGCGCATTCAGGCGGCTGCGGCTTTTGGCGTCAAGGGCGTAGACCGCGCGTTGGCCGAGGACCATGTTCATCTGTACGCAGAAGTCGAGCACCACGCCGGTTACGGCGAGGCCGATGACGCTGTAGAGCGGATGAATGAACGCCGGCAGGAAGCTCAGGCTGGCGAATACCAGGGCCAGCAAAGACGCGATGCGGGTGTGGCCGGCATCGGCCAGGCGACCGGCGATGGGCGCGGCGATGGCGCCGATGGCACCGACCAGGGCGAAGATCGCGATCTGGGTTTGCGACAGGCCATGATTGCGGGCAAGTTCCAGCGGCACGGCGGTCCAGAACAGGCTGAACGTGGCGAACATGCAACCCTGATAAAACGCCCGCTGACGCAAGACCGGTTGTTGGCGCAACAGCGTCCACAGCGACCCCAGCAACTGCCCGTAAGACGCACTGTGATCAGGCTGGCGCTTGGGAATGGTCAGCGCAAGCACGATGCTGATCGCCGCCATCAACGCGGCCGCAATCATGAACATCGCGCGCCAGCCGAAGTGGTCAGCCACCACGCTGGACACCGGTCGTGCCAGCAGAATACCCAGCAGCAAACCGCCCATGATTCCGCCGACCACCCGGCCGCGAGATTCTTCCGGTGCAAGATGCGCGGCCAGTGGAATCAGGATCTGCACCGATACTGAACTGAACCCCACCAGCAACGAGATCAGCAAAAACACATTGGGCTGATCGGTGAACGCAGCGCCCAGCAAACTGGCAATCGCCACCACGGTGGTGATGATCATCAATCTACGGTTCTCCAGCAGATCGCCCAGCGGCACCAGGAAGAACAACCCCAGCGCGTAGCCAATTTGCGTCAACGAAACGATGAAGCTGGCCATGGTGCTGGTCAGGCCGATGTCCGGCGCGATCAGGCCAATGATCGGCTGGGCATAGTAAATATTGGCGACGATGGCGCCGCAGCAGAAGGCGAAGAGCAGCACCATGCCTTTGGTCATTGTCGCGGCACCGTGGGGCGCCTGGGTCGCTGGGTTCATAACGGGTCTCGCTGGACAAAAGGGAATGCGCGAAGGCTAAGCGGCAAGCCCAAACGGCGGAAGAGAGGTTGAAGTGATAGTAATCATTCCATTGCGGAATGAGTGACGCTGGCCATGTGCTGTTTGCCGATGCACCTTGCGTCCCAAAATGTGAGGTCCGATGATACATTCACTTACATCCTGTTCGATAGCGTGCTTATGTTCTCTCTCTCGTTTCTTAACCGGAAGGCACTGCCATGAATGCGATGATTCGCCACCTGATTCGCGGCGCTTCAGCCCTGACACTGATGACCTTGTTGACCACTGGCCTGGCCGAGGCCGCCGACGCGCCGGGCTTGCGCATCGGTGTTCGCGGCGAGATCACCGGAGTCAGCTCCGACGCCTTGAACGTCCACGTTAACAGCGGTGAAAACGTGGTCATCCACCTGACCAACGACACCAAAATCCGCGCCGTCACCTTGGCTAACATCGAAGACATCAAACCCGGCAGCTACATCGGCTCGGCGGCGATTCCTCAGGAAGATGGGACCCTCAAGGCGCTGGAAGTCCACGTCTTCCCGCCTGAACTGGCCGGTAGCGGTGACGGGCATCGGCCCTTCGACCTGGTCAAGGGCAGTAGCATGACCAATGGCAGCGTCGGTGATCTGGTGGTCAGCAATGGCCGGGTGTTGACGGTCAACTACAAGGGCGGGCAGCAGAAAATCCTGGTGCCGATGGACGTGCCGATCGTGAACCTGATGCCGGGGGATCGCAGTTTGCTGAGGGTGGGGGTGAAGATCGTGACGTTTGTGACGCAGAGTGCGGACGGGACGCTGACGGCGCAATCGATCTCGGCGGGCAAGGATGGCGTGACCCCACCGATGTAATGACCGCAACCGATCGTTCCCACGCAGAGCGTAGGAACGATCAGTCAGCGGGCACAAAAAAGGCGACCTGCTCAAGTCGCCTTTTTCATTGCACTCAGGAATTACTGACCGGTGTAAATCTGATCAAAGATCCCGCCATCGTTGAAGTGGGTCTTTTGCACCGTGCGCCAGTCACCAAAGGTCTTCTCGACCGACAGGAAATCCACTTTCGGGAAACGATCGGTGTACTTGGCCAACACCGCCGGGTCACGCGGACGCAGGTAGTTCGCCGCGGCAATCTCCTGACCTTCCGGCGACCACAGGTACTTCAGGTATTCCTCGGCCGCCGCGCGAGTGCCTTTTTTGTCGACGACTTTGTCGACCACCGTCACCGGCGGTTCAGCTTCGGCGGAAACGCTCGGGTAGATCACTTCAAACTGGTCACGACCAAACTCGCGGGCAATCATTTCCGCTTCGTTTTCGAAGGTCACCAGCACGTCGCCGATCTGGTTGGTCATGAATGTGGTGGTGGCTGCGCGGCCGCCGGTGTCCAGTACAGGGGCTTGTTTGAACAGCTTGCCAACGAATTCTTTGGCCTTGTTCTCGTCACCGCCATTCTTCAACACATAGCCCCAGGCCGACAGGTAGGTGTAGCGACCGTTGCCCGAGGTTTTCGGGTTCGGCACGATCACCTGAACGCCATCCTTGAGCAGGTCCGGCCAGTCTTTCAGGGCTTTCGGGTTGCCTTTACGCACGATGAATACCGTGGCGGAAGTAAACGGTGCGCTGTTGTTCGGCAGGCGGGTAACCCAATTGTCCGGCACCAGTTTGCCGTTGTCCGCCAGGGCATTGATGTCGGTCGCCATGTTCATGGTGATGACGTCAGCCGGCAGACCGTCGATGACCGAACGAGCCTGTTTGCTGGAGCCGCCGAAGGACATCTGCAGGGTGATGTTTTCGTTGTGCTCGGCTTGCCAGTGTTTCTGGAAGGCAGTGTTGTAGTCCTTGTAGAAATCGCGCATCACGTCGTAGGAAACGTTGAGCAGGGTCGGTGCGGCCTGAGCCACGCTGGTCAATGCCAGGCCAGCGGCCAGAAGTGAGGCGCCAAAGAGTTTTTTCACTGCGCAGTCCTTGTTCTAATTTAAAAGTGAGGCAATTTGCCAGCGACTATAGCCGGGCTCGCATAGGCCTTTAAAGATTAAAAAGCTCTTTGCTTATTCCAGTTTCTTAAACAATGCGTTGCCGCATCGCGAGCAGAATGCCGCGCCGTGTTCGTGGCTGTTTTTCTTGCACACCGGGCAATCGTGTTGCAGTTGTTCGCCACGCATGGCGTTGGCCAGTTCGGCGGTGAAAATCCCGGTGGGTACGGCGATGATCGAGTAACCGGTGATCATCACCAACGACGAAATCACCTGGCCCAACGGCGTCTTTGGCACGATGTCGCCGAAGCCCACGGTGGTCAGCGTAACGATCGCCCAATAGATGCCTTTGGGAATGCTGGTGAAGCCGTGTTCCGGACCTTCGATCACGTACATCAAGGTGCCGAACACCGTCACCAATGTGCAGACGCTGACCAGAAACACCACGATTTTCTGTTTGCTGCCGCGCAGCGCTGACATCAGGTAATTGGCTTGCTTGAGATACGGGCTGAGCTTGAGCACGCGGAAAATCCGCAGCATCCGAATGATCCGGATGATCAACAGGTACTGCGCATCGGCGTAATACAGCGCGAGGATGCCGGGCACGATGGCCAGCAAGTCCACCAGCCCATAAAAGCTGAACGCGTAGCGCAACGGCTTGGGCGAGCAGTACAGCCGCAGGATGTATTCAACGGCGAAAACGAAGGTGAAGCCCCACTCGATATACGCCAGCAGATCGGCGTAGTTCTGGTGAACTGCGTCGATGCTGTCGAGCATCACGATGACGATGCTGGCGAGGATGATCAACAGCAGGATGCCGTCGAAGCGCCGCCCCGCCTTGGTGTCGCTCTGGAATACCATGACGGAAAGTTCTTCACGCCAGTGTTTGCTGCTGTCCATGGATACCGCCTGAACCAATGATCAACGCAGCCTAGGTTGATTCTCCCCAGGAGCGCAAGGCGCAGTGGTCACCGTGGCTTTGCCGAGCACTTGAACAATCGTACGGATCAGCCAGCAACCGAGGATGAACGGCGCGGTCAGCGTGGGCAGGCCGATCGCGGCAAACATGGGTGTCAGCAGCAACGCGAGTGCAATAGCGAGCGGAGGCAGCCACAGTTGCTGGCGTTGCGAGCTGAAGGCGAGGGCGGCAAGCACGGCGTTATAGCCACCAAGGCCGATCAGGGCGGTGTAGAAGTCATGGTTCAGCAGACTCCAGCCCATGCCCGCGACAGACGCGAACATCGCCCAGCAAAAGGCGCGGCGGTCAGCGATCAGCAATCCGGCGGCAATCAGCGCACCGGCCAGCGGATGACCGAGAAACATCACCTGGCCGAGGCCTTTGAGGGGGGCGGCGAGCATGTTCAGGGTGTTGATTTCGATCAGGTGCGCCTGGGTCGACGGCGTGGCGAAGCACAGCAGCAACCAGCCCAGTCCCACGAAGGGCGCAGTGTAGGCGGGCAGGTATTGGCTGACCCGGGAGCGTTTTAGCCACTGTTGAGTCAGCATCGCGCTCAAGCCACCGCAGGCGATGATCATCAGCGGCAGCAGGGCGGACCAGGGGAAGTAGAGGCTCAGCAGCAAGCCGAGCAAAACGCCGTTGTAGCTGAACAGTCCGGCCTGACGATCTTCCTTGGCATAGTTGCGACGTTGCGCGGTGAGCAACCCGGCGACACCGCCCAGCAGCGCACCGCCAAGCAGAGTGGGCGCGGTAAACAGAATCGCCAACAGGCACAGCAGGCCGCACAGCGGATTTCGCTGAAGGAAGATCTGACTGAAACCGTTGAGCAGGGCCGTCGCCCAGTCGGGGCAGTGGGTGTTGAAGTGATTGGCAGGCATTTTAAGGGTCATTCAGTACAGATCGTTCCCACGCTCTGCGCGGGAATGCCTCGATGGACGCTCTGCGTCTGCTCTTGGGACGCAGAGCGTCCCGGGCCGCATTCCCACGCAGAGCGTGGGAACGATCATGGTATGGGGTTAAATCAGGGTTTCGATGCGCAATGAGTTAGTCGATCCCGGCTGCCCAAACGGCACACCCGCGGTGATCAATAACGTATCGCCCCGCTGCGCCATGCCCTGGGCCTGGGCAATCTCCAGCGCCGTCGAACACACTTCATCCACTTGCCGCAGCCGGTCATTGACCACTGAGTGCACGCCCCACGCCACGGTCAAGCGGCGAGCGGTCTGCAGGTTCGGCGTGAGGTTGAGGATCGGCACCGTCGGCCGTTCCCGCGCCGCGCGCAAACTCGAGGTTCCGGACTCGCTGTAGTTCACCAGCACCGCCACTGGCAGCACATTGCTGATTCGACGAATCGCACAGCTGATCGCATCAGACACCGTCGCCTCGGCTTTCGGCCGGCTCACGTCCAGCTGCGCCTGATAGTCCGGACCGTTTTCCACCTGGCGGATAATCTTGCTCATCATCTGCACCGCTTCCAGCGGGTACTCACCGGACGCGGTTTCCGCCGACAGCATCACCGCGTCCGCCCCTTCGGCCACGGCGTTGGCCACATCGGTGACCTCGGCGCGGGTCGGGGCCGGAGAGAAACGCATCGACTCAAGCATCTGCGTCGCCACCACCACCGGTTTGCCGAGCTCACGGCAGAGGCTGATGATGTTTTTCTGAATCTGCGGCACGTTTTCGGCTGGCACTTCCACGCCCAGATCACCGCGAGCGACCATGATCGCGTCGCTCAATTCAGCGATTTCGCGCAGATGAGTCACCGCCGATGGTTTCTCGATCTTGGCCATCAAAAATGCTTTGTCGCCGATCAACTCGCGGGCTTCACGGATGTCTTCCGGACGCTGCACAAACGACAGCGCGACCCAGTCCACACCCAGCTCCAGGCCGAAGCTCAAATCACGGCGATCCTTGGCGGTCAGCGGGCTCAGTTCCAGAACCGCTTGCGGCACGTTCACGCCTTTGCGGTCCGACAGTTCGCCGCCATTGAGTACGGTGGTGTCGATGGCGTCGGCGTACTTGGTCACCACGCGCAGACGCAATTTGCCGTCATCCAGCAGCAGGTCCATGCCCGGCTCGAGCGCAGCGATGATTTCCGGATGGGGCAGGTTGACGCGGCGCTCGTCGCCCGGCGTCGGCTCCAGGTCCAGGCGCAGGGCCTGGCCGCGATGCAGTTGCACCTTGCCTTCGGCGAATTTGCCGACCCGCAGTTTCGGGCCTTGCAGGTCCATCAGAATGCCCAGCGGGTAATTCAGTTGGCGCTCGACTTCCCGAATCCAGTGGTAGCGCTGAGCGTGGTCGGCGTGATCACCGTGGCTGAAGTTCAGGCGGAAAATATTGACCCCGGCCTGCACCAGTTCGCGGATGTCGTCGATCCCGTCGATGGCAGGGCCGAGGGTGGCGAGGATCTTAACCTTCTTGTCAGGCGTCATGTTTAGGGCTCTCGAGAATCAGGATGGCGCGGAAGTCGTTGACGTTGGTGCGGGTAGGCTCGGTGACGATCAGTGCGTCCAGCGCCTCGAAATAACCGTAGCCATTGTTGTTGTCGAGTTCGTCGCTGGCGCTCAAACCGAGGGCGGCGGCACGGGCGTAGCTGTCCGGGGTCATGATTGCGCCGGCGTTGTCTTCGGAGCCGTCGATGCCGTCGGTGTCCCCGGCCAGGGCATAGACGCCGGGCAGGCCTTTGAGGCTGTCGGTCAGGCTCAGCAGAAATTCGGCGTTGCGCCCGCCACGGCCATTGCCGCGTACGGTCACGGTGGTTTCACCGCCCGAAAGGATCACGCAGGGCGCTGCCAGCGGCTGACTGTGCAGCACGACCTGACGGGCGATGCCAGCGTGGACCTTGGCCACGTCGCGGGATTCGCCTTCCAGATCGCCGAGAATCAGCGGGCTGAAACCGGCCTGTCGCGCTTTCACGGCGGCGGCTTCAAGCGACTGCTGTGGACGGGCGATCAACTGGAAATGACTGCGCGCCAGGCTCGGATCACCGGGTTTGACCGTCTCCGATTCCGGGCATTGCAGCCAGTTGCGCACGGAGCCAGGGACGTCGATGCCGTAGCGCTTGAGGATCGCCAGCGCTTCAGCGGAGGTGCTCGGGTCGGCCACGGTCGGGCCGGAAGCGATGACCGTGGCGAGGTCGCCCGGCACATCGGAAATCGCATAGGTATACACAGTGGCCGGCCAGCAGGCTTTGCCGAGGCGGCCGCCCTTGATCGCCGAGAGGTGCTTGCGCACGCAGTTCATCTCGCCGATGGTGGCGCCGGATTTGAGCAGGGCTTTGTTGATCGATTGCTTGTCGGCGAGGGTGATACCGGCGGCGGGCAATGCGAGCAGGGCGGAGCCGCCACCCGAGAGCAGGAAGATCACGCGGTCGTCTTCGGTCAGGTTGCTGACCAGCTCAAAGACTCGCTTGGCGACAGCCTGGCCGGCAGCGTCCGGCACCGGATGGGCCGCTTCGACCACTTCGATTTTTTCGCACGGGGCGCCGTGACCGTAACGCGTCACCACCAGACCGGACACTTCACCCTGCCAGCAACGCTCGACCACTTGGGCCATGGCGGCCGCGGCTTTGCCGGCGCCGATGACGATCACCCGACCGCTGCGATCTTTGGGCAAATGGGCTTCGAGGACTTGCTGCGGATGGGCAGCGTCGATGGCTGTGGCGAACAGTTCGCGCAGAAATTGTTGCGGATCGACCGACATGGCGGGCTCCCAATCTTATTATTCTTGGTTTACGCAGATGATCGTTCCCACGCAGAGCGTGGGAACGATCAGTGCCGGGGCAGGGCTTACTTATCGCGAATCGAGAAATTCGCCATGTGTTCCAGGCCCTTGATCAATGCCGAGTGGTCCCAGTTGCTGCCACCAATGGCCGCGCAGGTGCTGAACACTTGCTGGGTGTTGGCGGTGTTCGGCAGGTTGATGCCCAGTTCCTTGGCGCCTTGCAGGGCCAGGTTCAAGTCCTTCTGGTGCAGGCTGATGCGGAAACCCGGGTCGAAGGTGCCTTTGATCATGCGCTCGCCGTGTACTTCCAGGATTTTCGACGACGCGAAACCGCCCATCAGTGCTTCACGAACCTTGGCTGGATCGGCGCCGTTTTTCGAGGCAAACAGCAGGGCTTCGGCCACCGCCTGAATGTTCAGGGCCACGATGATCTGGTTCGCCACTTTCGCGGTTTGACCGTCGCCGTTACCACCGACCAGGGTGATGTTCTTGCCCATGGCCTGGAACAGCGGCAGGGCACGTTCAAAGGCATCGGCATCGCCGCCGACCATGATGCTCAAGGTCGCGGCCTTGGCGCCGACTTCACCGCCGGATACCGGTGCGTCGAGGTACTGCGCGCCTTTTTCGTTGATCTTGGCCGCGAATGCTTTGGTAGCAGTCGGCGAGATCGAGCTCATGTCGATAACGATTTTGCCTTTGCCCACGCCGGCTGCAACGCCGTCGGCGCGGAACAACACGTCGTCTACCTGTGGGGTATCCGGCACCATGACGATGATGAATTCGGCTTCTTGCGCGACTTCTTTCGGGTTGGCCAGGGCGATGGCGCCAGCGGCAATCAGGTCGGCAGGCGCGGCGTCGTGGTGCGCCGACAGGAACAGGCTGTGACCGGCTTTCTGCAGGTTCAACGCCATTGGGTGGCCCATGATGCCGGTGCCGATAAATCCGATTTTAGCCATGAGAAAATCCTCTTGTTTTTGTATTGCTCGCAAGCAAATAGGGGAGTGTTGCTTTTTGTAGGAGTGAGCCTGCTTGCGATAGCGGTTTGTGAGGCAACATCAATGTCGAATGTGCTGGCCTCATCGCGAGCAGGCTCGCTCCTACCGGGGATCTGCGTCAGATTGCGTTGTGGGTTTTGAGCCAGCCCAAACCCGCTTCAGTGGTGGTCAGTGGCTTGTATTCGCAGCCAACCCAACCCTGATAACCAATGCGGTCCAGGTGTTCGAACAGGAAGCGGTAGTTGATTTCACCGGTGCCCGGTTCGTTGCGACCTGGGTTGTCGGCCAACTGGATATGATTGATCTCACCCAGGTGCGCGGCCATGGTGCGGGCCAAGTCGCCCTCCATGATTTGCATGTGATAGATGTCGTATTGCAGGAACAGGTTGGCGCTGCCCACTTGTTCGCGGATCGACAGGGCTTGCGCCGTGTTGTTCAGGTAGAAGCCCGGGATGTCGCGGGTGTTAATCGCTTCCATGACCAGTTTGATACCCGCCGCTTGCAGCTTGTCGGCCGCGTACTTGAGGTTGGCGACGAAGGTTTTTTCCACGGTGGCATCGTCGACACCTTGTGGACGAATACCGGCCAGGCAGTTGACCTGGGTGTTGCCCAGCACTTGCGCGTAGGCGATAGCCAGGGTGACACCGGCGCGGAATTCTTCAACGCGGTCCGGCAGGCACGCGATACCGCGTTCGCCCTTGGCCCAGTCACCGGCCGGCAGGTTGAACAGCACCTGGGTCAGACCGTTGGCATCGAGCTTGGCCTTGATCTCGGCGGAGCTGAAATCGTAAGGGAACAGGTACTCGACACCGCTGAAACCGACCTTGGCGGCCGCTTCAAAACGGGCAAGAAAATCCTGCTCAGTGAACAGCATGGACAGGTTGGCTGCGAAACGCGGCATGGTGGTCTCCCGTATATGTATGAGGTCCCTTGTGGGAGCGGGCTTGTGTGGCGAGGGAGCTTGCTCCCGCTGGGGCGCGAAGCGGCCCCAAAAGCTTTACGACTGCTTCGCAGCCGAGCGGGAGCAAGCTCCCTCGCCACACAAGCCCACTCCCATAGGGAGAGCGGTCAGCTGTTAATCAAGCAACGAAATCGCCGTCGGTGCGTCGTTGCCGACCAGCGCCAGGTCTTCGAATTCGTTGACGGCGTTGATCTCGGTGCCCATGGAAATGTTGGTCACACGCTCCAGAATAATCTCGACAATTACCGGCACCTTGAACTCTTCGATCAGTTCCTGAGCCTTGCGCAGGGCAGGCTGGATCTGACCCGGTTCAAACACTCGCAATGCCTTGCAGCCGAGGCCTTCGGCGACCGCGACGTGATCGACACCGTAACCGTTGAGTTCCGGAGCGTTCAGGTTATCGAAGGACAGCTGCACGCAGTAGTCCATGTCGAAACCGCGCTGGGCCTGACGAATCAGCCCCAGGTACGAATTGTTGACCACAACGTGGATGTACGGCAGCTTGAATTGCGCGCCCACCGCCAACTCTTCGATCATGAACTGGAAATCATAGTCGCCCGACAGCGCCACGACCTTGCGGGTCGGATCAGCCTTGACCACGCCCAGTGCCGCCGGAATGGTCCAGCCCAACGGGCCGGCCTGGCCGCAGTTGATCCAGTGACGCGGCTTGTAGACGTGCAGGAACTGCGCGCCGGCAATCTGCGACAGACCGATGGTGCTGACGTAGCAAGTGTCCTTGCCGAACACCTGGTTCATCTCTTCGTAAACGCGCTGCGGCTTGACCGGTACGTTGTCGAAGTGCGTCTTGCGCTGAAGGCTGGCCTTGCGCTGCTGGCAGTCTTGCAGCCAGGCACTGCGGTTTTTCAGCTTGCCGGCGGCTTGCCATTCACGGGCGACTTCGATGAACACGGTCAGCGCGGCAGCGGCGTCGGAGACGATGCCCAGGTCAGGATTGAACACGCGGCCGATCTGGGTCGGTTCGATATCAACGTGAATGAACTTGCGGCCTTCGGTGTAGACGTCGATCGAACCGGTGTGACGGTTGGCCCAACGGTTACCCACGCCCAGCACCACGTCGGATTTGAGCATCGTCGCGTTGCCGTAGCGGTGCGAGGTTTGCAGGCCAACCATGCCGACCATCAATGGGTGATCGTCCGGAATGGTGCCCCAGCCCATCAGCGTCGGGATCACTGGAATGCCGGTCAGCTCGGCGAATTCGACCAGCAAGTCGCTGGCGTCGGCATTGATGATGCCGCCACCGGCCACCAGCAATGGGCGCTCAGCCTGATCGAGCATGGCCAGGGCCTTCTCGATTTGCACGCGGTTAGCGGTGGGCTTGGCCAGCGGCAGCGGTTGGTAAGCGTCGATATCGAATTCGATTTCCGCCATCTGCACGTCGAACGGCAGGTCGATCAGCACCGGGCCTGGACGGCCGGAGCGCATTTCGTAGAAGGCTTTCTGGAACGCGTAAGGCACCTGGCCCGGTTCCATGACGGTGGTTGCCCATTTGGTCACTGGCTTGACGATGGTGGTGATGTCTACGGCCTGGAAGTCTTCCTTGTGCATACGGGCGCGGGGGGCCTGGCCGGTGATGCAGAGAATCGGGATCGAGTCGGCCGAGGCGCTGTAGAGCCCGGTGACCATGTCCGTACCGGCAGGGCCGGAGGTGCCGATGCACACGCCGATGTTGCCGGCCTTGGTGCGGGTGTAACCCTCGGCCATGTGCGAGGCGCCTTCAACGTGGCGAGCGAGGACGTGATCGATGCCACCGACCTTCTGCAAGGCGGAGTACAGCGGGTTGATCGCGGCGCCCGGGATGCCAAAAGCGGTATCAACCCCTTCACGGCGCATCACCAGAACGGCGGCTTCGATTGCTCTCATTTTGCTCATGGTTTTGTGCCTCTTACGTTTTGTAATTGTATACAAGTGGCTTTGCGCAGAGTGTATTCACGGCGGACGGCGCAGGTCAATCCATTTTCTCAAGCGACCGTTTCATTCGTCGAAAGCCTTATCTAGTGTGGCTTTTCGTCGCATGTGGCGCTTTTCGATAATTATTGTATACAAAAAAATAACTCATTGTGTTCTATTTGTTGCATCGGCCTGCGGCACAACGGCGCAGCCCAACGCCTTTCCGAAAAACAAAATGAGGACGGCACCATGAGCGCTTTAACCTTGAAAGTTGCAGTCAACCTGATTAACCAGGCCATCTCTGCAGGGCGTGCAATCTCGGCAGCACCCTTGAGCATCGCGGTATTGGATGCCGGCGGGCACCTGATCACCCTGCAACGAGAAGACGGCGCCAGCCTGCTACGCCCGCAGGTCGCCATCGGCAAAGCCTGGGGCGCCATCGCCCTCGGCAAAGGCTCACGCCTGCTGGCGCTGGATGCGCAACAACGCCCGGCCTTCTTCGCCGCGCTGAACAGCCTGGGGCAGGGCAGCGTCGTGCCGGCACCGGGCGGCGTGCTGATTCGGGATCAGGACGGGAATGTGCTGGGGGCGGTAGGGATCAGCGGGGATCTGTCGGATGTTGACGAGCAGTGCGCGATCAGTGCGATCGAGGCGGTGGGGTTGAGGGCGGATGCGGGGGTTACTGCTTGATTTGGGGGGACTGATTAATCGCTATCGCGAGCAGGCTCACTCTTACAAGGATCGGGGTTGGACACAAAATGTCTGAACGCCGCAAATCCCCCTATAGGAGTGAGCCTGCTGCTGATAGCCGCAGTGCAGTCTCACTGATCCGGCTCACACCCCTTCAGCACCAGCCGAATTATCGTCTGCGCCGCCGCTTCATAATCCGCCTCATCGAGCTTGGCCTTGCCAGTAATCGCCGTGATCTGCCAGTCAAAGTCGGCATACGTCTGGGTCGCGGCCCAGATGCTGAACATCAGGTGGTTGGGGTCGATGGCGGCGATCTGGCCGCGGTCGATCCAGGTCTGGATGCAGTCGATGTTGTGCTTGGCCTGGCTGTTGAGCTGTTCCACCAGGTCGGCGCTCAGGTGCGGGGCGCCGTGCATGATTTCGCTGGCGAACACTTTCGAGGCGAACGGCAAGTCACGGGAGATGCGAATTTTCGAGCGAATGTAGCCGCTCAGCACTTCGCTGGGCTCGCCGTCAGGATTGAACGGTGTCGAGGCCTGCAGAATCGGCTCGATGATACTTTCCAGGACCTCGCGGTAGAGGTTTTCCTTGGATTTGAAGTAGTAGTAGACGTTGGGCTTGGGCAATCCCGCCTTGGCTGCAATGTCACTGGTTTTGGTCGCAGCGAAGCCCTTGTCGGCAAATTCTTCACTGGCGGCACGTAGGATCAGTTCTTTGTTGCGCTCGCGGATAGTGCTCATAAACCAGGGGGTTCCTTGCCTGTTCTGGCGGTTGCGCATGGTATCACCGGCCTCGCGCGGCGCTCAAGAATGCCCCGTGTGGCACTCGGCCGCGCTATGCTGCGCGGCATTCATTCAAGAAGGAAACCTGATTCATGGCAGGAAGCAGTTTGCTGGTGCTGATCGATGACATCGCCGCGGTACTCGATGATGTGGCATTGATGACCAAAATGGCCGCCAAGAAGACCGCCGGCGTGCTCGGCGACGATCTGGCGCTCAATGCCCAGCAGGTCAGCGGTGTGCGGGCCGAGCGGGAAATCCCGGTGGTCTGGGCCGTGGCCAAGGGCTCGTTTCGCAACAAACTGATCCTGGTGCCGTCGGCCCTGGCCATCAGCGCGTTCATTCCATGGCTGGTGACGCCGTTGTTGATGATCGGCGGCGCTTACCTGTGTTTTGAAGGCTTTGAGAAACTCGCGCACAAATTCCTGCACAGCAAGGCTGAAGACCAGGCCGGACACGCGGAACTGGTCGAGGCTGTCGCTGATCCGGCGGTCGATCTGGTGGCGTTCGAACAGGACAAGATCAAAGGTGCGGTACGCACCGATTTCATCCTGTCGGCAGAAATCATCGCCATCACCCTTGGTACAGTGGCAGATGCCTCGCTGACCCAGCAAGTGATCGTGCTCTCGGGCATTGCCATCGTCATGACCATCGGTGTGTATGGCCTGGTGGCGGGCATCGTCAAACTCGACGACCTCGGTTTGTGGTTGACCCAAAAGCCTGGGCAGATGGCGAAAAGCATCGGCGGCGGCATTTTGCGAGCCGCGCCTTACATGATGAAAAGCCTGTCGGTGATCGGTACGGCGGCGATGTTCCTGGTCGGCGGCGGGATCCTGACCCACGGCGTACCGGTGGTTCATCACTGGATCGAAAGCGTCAGCGCCGGGGCGGGTGGTGCCGGGTTTATTGTGCCAACGTTGCTGAACGCAGTGGCGGGGATTGTCGCGGGTGCGGTGGTGTTGGCGGGCGTGATGGGTGCCAGCAAGGTCTGGAAAGCGCTGAAAGGCTAAAGCCGGGCACCGTCCATGTGGGAGGTATGAAAAAGGCCATTCGACTCGCATCGAATGGCCTTTTTTATTGCCGCAGGATTTACTCGGCGATCTGCAACTTGCGCGCCTCGGTGTACACGAACCGCACTTTCTCGTACTCGAATGGCGAGTTCAGCTGGCCATAACGGAAGTTGGTCTGGTTGCGTTTATCGATGCCGCGCAGGATCCAGACTTCTGGATGGTTGGAGCTGACTTCAGAGACGTTCAGGTAGTTGATCGCCGACTCGACGGTGAAGTCGACCGCCAGGCCACCGGTGTCGCGGATGTTCGACGGCCCGAGGATGGGCAGGACGAAGTAGGCGCCGCCGGGGACGCCGTAAAAGCCCAGGGTTTGGCCGAAGTCCTCGTTCTGGCGCGGCAGGCCCATGGCGGTGGCCGGGTCCCACAGGCCGGCGATGCCGATGGTGGTGTTGAGCAGCAGGCGCGCGGAGGTTTCCATCGAGCGCTTGCCCTTGAGCTGCAGCAGGCTGTTCACCAGGTTAGGCACATCGCCGAGGTTGTTGAAGAAGTTGCTCACGCCGGTACGCAGGAAGCTTGGCGTGACGTAGCGATAGCCATCGACTACGGGCAGGAACACCCATTGGTCGAAGCGGTAGTTGAAGTGATAAACCCGGCGGTTCCACTCTTCCAGCGGGTCATAGACGGCCAGTGCATTGAGCGTCGAGCGTTCGAACTCGCGCTGGTCCAGCCCCGGGTTGAACTTGAGTTTGCTCAGCGGCTCCTTGAAGCCGTCATTGTCGATCACAACAGGTGCGTTGGCCTTGCTGTTGTCGGCATTGGCGACGCCTGCACAGAGTAACGCAGCGATGAGCAGGAGATATTTAGCCACGGAAGAACTCCAGCATGGCGTCGCTGTTGACGCGGTAGTTAAGGTTGCCGCAATGGCCGCCGAGTGGATAAACAGTCAAGCGATCGCCGAAGGTCTTGCGCAGGAAACCGAGGTCGCCAGGGCCCAGGATCACGTCGTCGGCGTTGTGCATCACAGCGATTTTCGGGCTGTCGTGCAGGTAGTCCTTGAGTGCATAAAGACTGACCTGGTCGATCAGTTGCAGCAGGCTGCCGCCGTCGGTGCGGGCGCGCCACATCGGGATGACCTGTTCGGTGATGTAGCAGTCGAAGTCGCACTGCAGCGCACGCTTGAGGAACGGCGTGAGGCTGGTGCCTTCGGTGATCGGGAATTTCGGCGGGGTGATCAGGCCGCGACGGTTGATCAGGTCCGAGGTGAAGGCAATGTCGGCCGCCGAGAAGCGGAACGAGGTGCCGATCAGCATGGCCATCTGTTCATTGGTCAGGTGCTGCTTGGACTGCTGGAAGTCATAGAGCAGGGCATCGTTGAGGTCGATGTAGCCTTTTTGCTGGAAGTAGCGGGTCAGTTTGTTCAGTACCAACTCATAGAACGTGGTGCTGCTGGTGATGCCCTTGACCTCGGTCTGGACCAGCTTGTCCAGGTTGGTGATCGAGGTGTACAGGTTGACCGGCGGGTTGAGCAGCAGGACTTTCTTGAAGTTGAAGCTGCGGCGGGTCTCGTCCAGGTGCGCGACGAAGGCAGCGTCCAGTGCACCGAGGCTGTAGCCGGTCAGGTAGTAGTCGGTGACCGGCACTTTCGGGTTTTGTGCCCGCACGGCCTGCATCACCCGGTACATGTCTTCGGCGTCTTCCTTGGTGATGCCCGGTGTGGCGAAGCGCGAAGCGGCGCTGATGAAGTCGAAACTGGTCGGCGACGACAGTTGCACCACGTGGTAGCCGGCCTGGTAGTAGAGCTTTTTCAGGTACTCGTTGAGGCTGCTGTCATAGCGCGCTCCGGTACCGGCAATCAGGAAGATCAGCGGTGCAGCTTTGTCTTGTGTGGCGATGCGATAGGTGAGTTTCTTCACAGGCCAGAAATTGTCTGGCAGTTCGAATGCACGCTCCGGGCGCAGCGTGATGCTGCGGTCGCTCTGATTGATGTCCTCGTCCAGCGGTAATTTCGGACGCAGGTCCGGAGGCGTCGTGGCGATGGTCGCCTCGAACGGATTGGTCAAGGGGTAGCCATAGCTGGCGGCATCGATGTCGACCGCCAGTGCGGACGCACTCAAAATAAGGCCGCCAAAGAGGGCGGCGAAGCGCAAGAAGCGGAGCATGACTAGATCCCTTAGAGGAAGGTGCCGAATGAAGTTCGCAGGCTATGACCATCGGTGTTGCGCCAAAGTGCCACGCAGCGGCACCAAAGAGGCGTATTTCCGGATAATAGTTGCTGGACGATACACTTTGCAGCCATTTCGTTACCAGTTTTCTGTTACCCGCGTTTGCATCCCGCTGGCGGGGGATTAAGCTGGCCGCCGTTTTCGCTTATTGGAGTGTTTCATGTCCCGCCGTCTGCCCGTGGTTTTACTGCTCGTTTTGCTGCCGTTATGGCTGGCCGCCAGTTACGGCGCGCGTTATGGCTTCATGGAGGATGCGCAGTGGGTCGGCATCTGCGCGGATGAGGCGAGCCGTTGGGAATGTGGGGTGCGTTCGAACCTGGGCTTGATGATTCACTTCGCCGTGTTGGGTTGGGCGGCGATTGCAGCGGCGGTGCTCGGCTTCGTACTGCCGGGCCGGGCCGGGTGGTGGCTGGCGGTGCTGGCGCTGGTGTTCGGGTTTCCGGCGTTGGCGTTGTACAACACGACTTTGGCGGTTTTTGCGGTGGTGATTGCGGGGCTTCGATTGGTCCGGGCGTCTCGTAGCGCCTGATTAATGGTCATTGCGGGCACGCCACGCTCCCACAGGGTTCTCCGGCCAATACAGTATTTGTATACGACAGAAAACCCTGTGGGGGCGTGGCGTGCCCGCGATGGGGCCAGTAGCTTCTCTGAAGATTAAGCCTTGCGAACCCGCAAGCTGCGCCACAACGCCGCAACCATCAGCACACTCACCAGCGCCCAGCCCCAGGCCTGCTGGTTCTGCAAGCCTTCACGGAACAGCTGCGGTGCAATGCCTGCACCGATGATGAAGGTCAGCAACGCAATCTCCCGGCGTGGCACGCTCACCGGACGGCACAGGTAAACCAGTGCCGGCAGGATGAATGCCACGCTCGGAAAGCTGCGGTAACGCGGATCGAACACCAGCTCCAGCATCATCACCGCCGCGGCAAACCCTGCCGTCGCGAGCAACCAGCCCGCCTGACGTTCCAGCCTATTGAATGCCCACTCACGCCAACCGGTGCGAGCGCTCAACGTCAGTGCGGCGTGGGCCAGCACCAACAGGTTCAACGCCGTCAGCAGCACCACCCACAACCATTCGCTGGTAAACCGCGTGGTGACGCGAGCCAGGTCACCCCAGGCGCCAATCGAGCACGCCGCCAATGCGCCGAGCAGTGGCAACACCAGTGCCGCGCGAGTGCTGCGCACGCGGCCGCCGAGCATCAGCGTCACGAGAAAGATCACGCCGCCCACGGCCAGCCATTGCGACCAGTACGGCACGTTCGACACCGGCCCGGCCAGCACGCCTTTGTCCTGACGATCCGCGTCAAACAGCCCCCAGTAACCGCCGACCGCACCTTCGCTGGCACGTTTCCACGGCTGATCGAACGCTTCGATCAAGTTGTAGTGCCAGCCTTGTTGCTCGGCCATGATCACAAAAGAACGAATGAACTTGGCTTCATTGACCCGGCTCGGCAGGGCGGTTTCACGTTGACGGCCTTCGCTCGGCCAGCCGGTTTCGCCAATCATCACGTCTTTGGGCGCGAATTTGTTGCCGAACACCTGACGCACTTGCGCCACATGTTGCAAGGCTGCGTCGATGTTCGAGGGATCATCTTCCCAGTACGGCAGCAAATGGATGGTCAGGAAATCCACTGCCGGGGCGATTTCCGGGTGCTTGAGCCAGAACTCCCAGACGTCGGCGTAAGTGACAGGCTGTTTGACCTGGCTCTTGACCTTGTTAATAAGCTTGGCCAGCTGCGCGCCGGTGACTTCCTTGCGCAGCAAGGTCTCGTTGCCGACGATGACGGCGGTCACCACGTCAGCGTTGGCATTTGCCGAGGCGATCAACAGGTCGACTTCTTTTTGGGTATCGACCGGGTTGCTGTTAATCCAGGCACCGATCATCAACTTCAAACCATGCTTGCGCGCCAGGTCTGGCAGCGCCTCCAGGCCGGTCATGGAGTAGGTGCGGATGCATTCGAAGCTTTTGGCCAGCAACGCGAGGTCGGCGTCCATGCGCTCGGGGCGCAATTTGAACGGCTGGTCGAACGGCGATTGGTCCTTGTCGAACGGGGTGTAGGAGGCACATTGCAGCTTGTGCGTCGCGCTGGCCACGTCCGGCAGGATCACCGGTTTGCCGAGGCCGTACCAGAAGCCGCCAAAGGCAAACACCCCCAGAAGACAGGCGAATAGATAAGCAAAAAAAGGAAAGCGTGATGTCGCGGGCATGGTCAGGCCGTCTGGGAGCAAAGCCGCGCATGTTACCTGCATTTGTCCCGGGTCAGGAGACCTGCATAATTTTGACATGCAAAGTTCGGGCGGACTGGCCGGGGCGTTTCCGCTGCTCAAGATTAATGGCGTTCTGATGTCGTTTCTCGATGCCTTGAGGTCGCTGACAGAGCAGGTCGCGGTTGTCGTCAGGTTGATGATCGACGCATCAGTGCACCCATAGATAAATCACGCTGATGGTCGGACGAGTTTGCGGTGGGCGTGATGGGGGCGCTGTGCACCATAACAATACGTTGACGCGACTCGGCATCCGTCGAGCGCAGCACTTTCGGGGAAGTAACGATGAAGATGCGACGACTTTTAGGCGCAGGTGCCGCACTGGTGCTTGCGATTGGCTCCACCATGGCCAGTGCCGAGAGCAAGACCCTGAGCATCGGTTACGTTGACGGTTGGTCCGACAGCGTTGCGACCACTCACGTAGCGGCCGAAGTGATCAAACAGAAACTCGGTTATGACGTGAAGCTGCAAGCCGTCGCCACCGGGATCATGTGGCAAGGCGTGGCCACCGGCAAACTCGACGCCATGCTGTCGGCTTGGCTGCCAGTGACGCACGGTGAATACTGGGCCAAGAACAAGGACCAGGTCGTCGATTACGGTCCGAACTTCAAAGATGCAAAAATCGGTTTGATCGTGCCTGAGTACGTGAAAGCCAAGACCATCGACGATCTGAAAACCGACGACAGCTTCAAAAAACGCATCGTCGGCATCGACGCCGGTTCAGGCGTGATGCTCAAGACCGAACAGGCCATCAAGGATTACGACCTGACCGGGTATCAACTCAAGGCCAGTTCCGGCGCCGGCATGATTGCCGAGCTGACCCGTGCCGAGAAGAAAAACGAATCCATTGCCGTGACCGGTTGGGTGCCGCACTGGATGTTCGCGAAGTGGAAACTGCGCTTCCTCGACGATCCGAAAGGCGTTTATGGCGCTGCTGAAACTGTAAACAGCATCGGCAGCAAAGAACTCGCCACCAAGGCACCGGAAGTGGCCAAGTTCCTGAAGAACTTCCAGTGGGCGTCGAAAGACGAAATCGGCGAAGTCATGTTGGCGATCCAGGATGGCGCCAAGCCGGAAGCCGCGGCGAAAGATTGGGTAGCCAAACACCCGGAGCGTGTGGCCGAGTGGACCAAATGATTTGAGCTGACGTGTCTGGTCAGCACCTCTGAAGGCCGCTTGGCATCACCGCCAAGCGGCCTTTTGCGTTTCTCTGCGGGCGTGTCTGCTGGAAAATGGCGATTCTGTCATGTCGTTCTAATACTAAGGTCGTCTGGAACCTGTTCCGCAGCCGCATAGAGTGGATAACGTTCCAACTTTAATCTGTGCTGCGAGGATAAAAACAATGAACGACAGCATTTACCTCTCGATTCAAAACAGCCCGCGTTTCAAGGAGCTGGTTAGCAAGCGAGAAAAGTTCGCCTGGATTCTTTCGGCGATCATGCTTGGGCTTTACTCCGGATTCATCCTTTTGATTGCTTACGGGCCGCATGTGCTGGGGGCGAAAATCGGCCCTGAGTCTTCGATTACCTGGGGGATACCGATTGGTGTCGGGCTGATTCTCTCGGCCTTTATCCTGACTGCAATCTACGTACGACGCGCCAATGGCGAATTCGACGACCTGAACAATGCGATTCTCAAGGAGGCTCAGCAATGATCCGGCGTCTGATGGCTCTATTGAGCATTGCGGCGTTTGCGCCGGGTGCGTGGGCGGCTGAAGCCCTGACGGGTGAAGTGCACAAACAACCGCTCAACGTTTCCGCGATCCTGATGTTTGTGGCGTTTGTCGGCTTGACCCTGTGCATCACTTATTGGGCTTCCAAGCGCAACAACTCGGCCGCTGACTACTATGCGGCGGGCGGCAAGATCACCGGTTTCCAGAACGGCCTGGCGATTGCCGGTGACTACATGTCCGCGGCGTCCTTCCTGGGTATTTCCGCCCTGGTGTTCACCTCCGGCTACGATGGGCTGATCTACTCGATCGGCTTCCTGGTGGGCTGGCCGATCATTCTGTTCCTGATCGCCGAGCGCCTGCGTAATCTGGGCAAATATACCTTTGCCGACGTAGCGTCCTACCGCCTCGGGCAAACCCAGATTCGCACGCTGTCCGCGTGTGGTTCGCTGGTGGTGGTGGCGTTCTACCTGATCGCGCAAATGGTTGGTGCCGGCAAGCTGATCCAGCTGCTGTTCGGTCTCGACTACTACGTCGCGGTGATCCTGGTCGGTATCCTGATGTGCATGTATGTGTTGTTCGGCGGCATGCTGGCAACCACCTGGGTGCAGATCATCAAGGCTGTCTTGTTGCTGTCCGGTGCCTCGTTCATGGCTCTGATGGTGATGAAACACGTCAACTTCGACTTCAACGTGCTGTTTTCCGAGGCGATCAAGGTTCACCCTAAAGGTGAAGCGATCATGAGCCCCGGCGGACTGGTGAAAGACCCGATCTCGGCGTTCTCCTTAGGGCTGGCACTGATGTTCGGTACCGCTGGCCTGCCGCACATTCTGATGCGCTTCTTCACCGTGAGTGACGCAAAAGAAGCGCGCAAGAGCGTGCTGTATGCAACCGGCTTCATCGGTTACTTCTACATCCTGACTTTCATCATCGGCTTCGGCGCGATCCTGCTGGTCAGCACCAACCCGGCCTTCAAAGATGCGGCGGGCGCGCTGTTGGGCGGCAACAACATGGCGGCGGTGCACCTGGCCAACGCGGTGGGCGGCAGTATTTTCCTGGGCTTCATCTCCGCGGTCGCGTTTGCAACCATCCTGGCGGTCGTGGCTGGCCTGACGCTGGCAGGTGCTACGGCGGTGTCTCACGACCTGTACGCCAGTGTGATCAAGAAGGGCAAGGCTAACGACAAGGATGAAATCCGCGTCTCGAAGATCACCACCATCGCCCTGGGCGTGTTGGCGATCGGCCTGGGCATTCTGTTCGAAAGCCAGAACATCGCGTTCATGGTGGGCCTGGCGTTCTCCATCGCGGCGAGCTGTAACTTCCCGGTGCTGCTGCTTTCCATGTACTGGAAGAAACTGACCACGCGCGGTGCGATGATCGGCGGCTGGCTGGGCCTGGTGAGTGCTGTTGGCTTGATGGTGCTTGGGCCGACCATCTGGGTGCAGATCCTGCATCACGAGAAGGCAATCTTCCCGTATGAATACCCGGCGCTGTTCTCGATGGCGATTGCCTTTGTCGGTATCTGGTTCTTCTCGATCACTGACAAGTCGACCGCGGCTGATAACGAGCGCGCGCTGTTCTTCCCTCAGTTTGTGCGTTCGCAGACAGGCTTGGGGTCGAGCGGGGCGGTTTCCCACTAAGGCTTCAGGTTGGGCTATGTAAGTTGCGTTAAACAGAAATGCCCCGGTCGAGAGATCGGGGCATTTCTGTTTGTCCGCAGGTTGGGAGGTGTGGTGTCAGGGCTGACACCTTCGCGAGCAGGCTCGCTCCTACAGGGTGTGTGTACGACACCTAATTCCTGTAGGAGTGAGCCTGCTCGCGATGGCGATAGTGCAGGCACAAACAAAAACGGCCTCTATATAAATAGAGGCCGTTCCCGGTACAACTTAAGACGTTATCGCAAGACAGGTCTTATTTGCGGTCTTCCAGCTTGGTGATGTCACGCGACTCGTAGCCGGTGTACAGCTGGCGCGGGCGGCCAATCTTGTACGGGCTGGAGAGCATTTCTTTCCAGTGGGAGATCCAGCCGACAGTCCGCGCCAGGGCGAAGATCACGGTGAACATGCTGGTTGGAATGCCGATCGCCTTGAGGATGATCCCCGAGTAGAAGTCGACGTTCGGGTACAGCGAGCGTTCGATGAAGTACGGGTCGGTCAGGGCGATCTCTTCCAGGCGCATGGCCAGTTCGAGTTGCTTGTCGTTCTTGATACCCAGTTCTTTCAGTACTTCGTCGCAAGTCTGCTTCATGACGGTAGCGCGTGGGTCGCGGTTTTTGTAAACCCGGTGACCGAAGCCCATCAGTTTGAACGGATCGTTCTTGTCCTTGGCCTTGGCGATGTACTTGTCGATGTTCGAGACATCGCCAATTTCATCGAGCATGGTCAGAACGGCTTCGTTCGCACCGCCGTGGGCAGGGCCCCACAGAGCAGCGATGCCGGCGGCGATACAGGCGAACGGGTTGGCACCCGAAGAGCCGGCCAGACGAACGGTAGATGTCGATGCGTTTTGCTCGTGGTCGGCATGGAGGATGAAGATCCGGTCCATAGCCTTGGCGAGCACCGGGCTGATCGGTTTGATCTCGCACGGGGTGTTGAACATCATGTGCAGGAAGTTTTCCGCGTACGTCAGGTCGTTGCGCGGGTACATCATGGGTTGACCCATGGAGTACTTGTAAACCATCGCTGCCAGGGTCGGCATCTTGGCAACCAGGCGGATCGCGGAGATTTCGCGATGCTGCGGGTTATTGATGTCGAGGGAGTCGTGGTAGAAGGCCGAGAGGGCGCCGACTACGCCGCACATGACGGCCATCGGGTGGGCGTCGCGACGGAAGCCGTTGAAGAAGGTCTTCAGCTGCTCGTGAACCATGGTGTGGTTCTTCACGGTGCTGACGAACTGGGCCTTCTGTTCTGCGGTCGGCAGTTCGCCATTGAGCAGCAGGTAGCAGGTTTCCAGGTAGTCCGACTTTTCAGCCAGCTGTTCGATCGGGTAGCCGCGGTGCAACAGAATGCCGTTGTCGCCGTCGATATAGGTGATCTTCGACTCGCAGGAAGCTGTCGACATGAAACCAGGGTCAAAGGTGAAACGGCCCGTGGCCGTCAGGCCCCGAACGTCGATAACATCGGGACCAACGGTGCCGGTTAAAATGGGCAGCTCGACGGGGGCTGCGCCCTCGATGATCAACTGCGCTTTTTTGTCAGCCATGTGGCCTCCTATTTATGCTTGAAATCATCAGACAGACCCCCCACGCAGGGCCCGCACCACTATAGTGAGATAAATTCGAATGTCAATTTGCCTAAAGTCTTGCTCCAGAAGGCTTTAACCGGACTTTTTCCTCGAAATTGACTGCCATTTACGCCTTTTATCCAACTTGTGCAATCAGCTATTAGGGGGAGGTGAACGCGTTGTCATTAGTAGCCTAACTGTCTATACTCGGCCTCCGACCGCCAGGGGCTTTTGGGCCTGCTTTATTGGGGGTCGCACTCCCTGGGTGGTGGGTACCTGACCAGTGCACTCCCCAACAACTTTGCCCTGATTGTTAGGGGCTCTTCAGTGTGAAAAAAAGCCGTGAATAGCCAACGACCTGTAAACCTAGACCTAAGGACCATCAAACTCCCAGTCACTGCTTACACGTCCATTCTTCACCGAATCTCCGGTGTCATCCTCTTTGTCAGCCTGGCCATCATGCTTTATGCATTGGACAAGTCGCTGAGCTCCGAGGAAGGCTTCGGTCAGGTGAAAGCGTGTCTGACCAGTCCGCTAGCCAAGCTAGTGATTTGGGGAATCCTGTCCGCCTTGCTGTATCACCTGGTAGCCGGTGTGCGCCATTTGATCATGGACATGGGCATCGGCGAGTCGCTTGAAGGCGGCAAACTGGGCTCGAAAATCGTTATCGCCGTTTCCGTGGTGGTAATCGTTCTGGCAGGAGTTTGGATATGGTAACTAACGTCACGAACCTGTCGCGTTCGGGCCTCTATGACTGGATGGCACAACGTGTGTCTGCGGTCGTTCTCGCGGCTTATTTCATTTTCCTGATCGGATACGTCGTTGCCCATCCAGGCATCGGCTACGCCCAATGGCATGAACTGTTCGCAAGCAACTGGATGCGTATTTTCAGTCTCCTGGCTCTTGTTGCCCTCGGCGCTCACGCCTGGGTCGGCATGTGGACCATCGCGACCGACTACCTGACGCCAATGGCGTTCGGCAAGTCCGCGACTGCAATACGTTTCCTCTTCCAGGCAGTATGCGGCGTCGCGATGTTCGCGTACTTCGTCTGGGGTGTGCAGATTCTTTGGGGTATCTGATTCATGTCTACTACAGTTAATACGCTTTCGTTCGACGCCATCATTATTGGCGGCGGCGGTGCTGGCATGCGCGCTGCGCTGCAGCTGGCACAAGGTGGTCACAAGACTGCCGTCGTTACCAAGGTTTTCCCGACTCGTTCGCACACTGTATCCGCCCAGGGTGGCATCACCTGCGCCATCGCCTCGGCAGATCCGAACGATGACTGGCGCTGGCACATGTACGATACCGTCAAGGGTTCCGACTATATCGGTGACCAGGACGCTATCGAATACATGTGTTCCGTAGGCCCGGAAGCAGTTTTCGAGCTCGAGCACATGGGTCTGCCGTTCTCCCGTACCGAACAGGGTCGCATCTATCAGCGTCCGTTCGGCGGTCAGTCGAAAGACTTCGGTAAAGGTGGCCAGGCTGCCCGTACGTGCGCCGCTGCCGACCGTACCGGTCACGCGCTGCTGCACACCCTGTACCAGGCCAACCTGAAGGCCGGCACCGTATTCCTCAACGAATACTACGGCGTCGACCTGGTGAAGAACGAAGACGGTGCCTTTGTCGGCATGATCGTCATCTGCATCGAAACCGGCGAAACCTCCTACGTCCGCGCTAACGCCACCGTTCTGGCGACTGGCGGTGCAGGCCGTATCTACTCGTCCACCACCAACGCCCTGATCAACACCGGTGACGGCGTCGGCATGGCTCTGCGTGCTGGCGTGCCGGTACAAGACATCGAAATGTGGCAGTTCCACCCAACCGGCATCGCCGGCGCCGGTGTACTGGTGACTGAAGGCTGCCGCGGTGAAGGCGGTTACCTGATCAACAAGCACGGCGAGCGTTTCATGGAGCGTTATGCTCCGAACGCCAAAGACCTGGCGGGTCGTGACGTAGTTGCCCGTTCGATGGTTAAAGAAATCATCGCCGGCAACGGTTGCGGTCCGGATGGCGACCACGTAATGCTGAAACTCGATCACCTCGGTGAAGAAGTTCTGCACAGCCGTCTGCCAGGCATCATGGAACTGTCCAAGACCTTCGCCCACGTCGATCCAGCCGTGGCGCCGATTCCGGTCGTTCCAACCTGCCACTATATGATGGGCGGCGTGGCCACCAACATTCATGGCCAGGCAATCACTCAAGACGCTGACGGCAAGGACCAGATCATTCCTGGCCTGTTCGCTGTAGGCGAAGTGGCGTGCGTATCGGTTCACGGTGCCAACCGTCTGGGCGGCAACTCGCTGCTCGACCTGGTGGTATTCGGCCGTGCCGCCGGCCTGTTCCTGGAACAGACCCTGAAAGAAGGCGTCGACTACGCGCGCCCTCGCCAGTCCGACATCGACGCAGCCCTGGCGCGTCTCGATGGCCTGAACTCGCGTACCGAAGGTGAAGACGTCGCTACCCTGCGTAAAGAACTGCAAAGCTGCATGCAGAACTACTTCGGTGTGTTCCGTACCGGCGAATACATGCAGAAGGGTATCGCCCAGCTCGCTGACCTGCGTGGCCGTATCGCCAACGTCAAGATCAACGACAAGAGCCAGGCGTTCAACACCGCTCGTATCGAAGCGCTGGAGCTGCAGAACCTGCTGGAAGTGGCCGAAGCTACTGCCATCGCTGCAGAGATCCGCAAAGAGTCCCGCGGCGCTCACGCCCGTGAAGACTACGAAGACCGCGACGACGAAAACTGGCTGTGCCACACCCTGTACTTCCCGGGTGACAAGCGCGTAACCAAGCGTGCTGTGAACTTCTCGCCGAAGACTGTTCCGACTTTTGAACCTAAGATTCGGACTTATTAAGGGTGGCCGCCATGTTGCAAGTCAGTGTTTATCGCTACAACCCTGATCAGGACGCCGCGCCGTTCATGCAGGAATTCCAGGTCGATACCGGTGGTAAAGACCTGATGGTGCTGGACGTGCTGGCCCTGATCAAAGAGCAGGACGAAGGTTTCTCCTATCGTCGCTCTTGCCGTGAAGGTGTTTGCGGTTCCGACGGCATGAACATCAACGGCAAAAACGGTCTGGCCTGCGTCACGCCGCTGTCTTCTGTCGTAAAAGGTAACAAGCTGATCGTTCGTCCGCTGCCAGGTTTGCCGGTTATCCGTGACCTGGTCGTCGATATGAGCATCTTCTACAAGCAATACGAGAAGGTTAAGCCATACCTGCAGAACGACACGCCGGCTCCGGCCATCGAACGTCTGCAGACCCCTGAAGAGCGTGAAAAGCTTGACGGTCTGTACGAGTGCATCCTGTGCGCTTGCTGCTCGACTTCTTGCCCGTCCTTCTGGTGGAACCCGGACAAGTTCCTGGGTCCAGCTGCTCTGCTGCAAGCGTATCGCTTCCTGGCAGACAGCCGCGACACCAAGACTGCCGAGCGTCTGGCTTCGCTGGATGACCCGTTCAGCGTATTCCGCTGCCGCGGGATCATGAACTGCGTCAACGTCTGTCCGAAAGGCCTGAACCCGACTAAGGCCATCGGTCACGTACGTAACATGCTGCTGCAAAGCGGCGTGTGATTCAGCTGCTGTAACTGCAAGACCGTTGTACCGAAGATGCTACGGCGCAGGCTTCAACCGGCGCCGTAGTCTTAACCTGAGCAGCAGCCCATAAAGCTGCGGCTCTTATTTTGAAGAAATGAGACAAGCAGGGGCATCCGGGCTGGTACCCGGACTATCAGCGTGATCCTAAGTGGCTTGTTTTGGTCGCTGCATTCGGACTTCTGCAAGTTTGCTCGGTGTCGACGCCGGTGGTGTTCCCCTAACCGAGGGTGACCAAGCATGCAAGAAAGCGTGATGCAGCGCATGTGGAACAGCGCCTACCTATCCGGTAGTAACGCTGCCTATGTGGAAGAGCTCTACGAGCTCTACCTGCACGACCCTAACGCTGTGCCAGAAGAGTGGCGCACCTACTTCCAGAAGTTGCCGGCTGACGGCAACACTGCCACCGATGTTTCGCACTCCACAATTCGCGATCATTTCGTCTTGCTGGCAAAGAACCAGCGCCGCGCACAACCGGTTTCCGCCGGCAGCGTGAGCAGTGAGCACGAGAAGAAGCAAGTTGAAGTGCTGCGATTGATCCAGGCCTACCGTATGCGTGGCCACCAGGCAGCCCAGCTTGATCCGCTGGGGCTGTGGCAGCGTCCTGCACCTGCAGACCTGTCAATCAATCATTACGGCTTGACCAATGCCGATCTTGATACGACCTACCGTGCCGGCGACCTGTTCATCGGCAAAGAGGAGGCGAGCCTACGCGAAATTCACGAAGCGTTGCAGCAGACATATTGCCGCACCATCGGCGCTGAATTTACGCATATCACCGATTCCGAGCAGCGCCAGTGGTTCCAGCAGCGTCTGGAAAGCGTACGCGGCCGTCCGACTTACTCCGCCGACATCAAGAGCCACCTGCTCGAGCGCGTCACCGCCGGCGAAGGTCTGGAAAAATACCTGGGCACCAAATACCCGGGTACCAAGCGTTTCGGCCTGGAAGGCGGCGAGAGCCTGATTCCAATGCTCGACGAGTTGATCCAGCGTTCCGGTTCCTACGGCACCAAGGAAATCGTCATCGGCATGGCCCACCGTGGTCGTCTGAACGTATTGGTCAACACCTTCGGCAAGAACCCGCGGGAGCTGTTCGACGAGTTCGAAGGCAAGAAGAAGGTCGAGCTGGGTTCCGGTGACGTTAAATACCACCAGGGCTTCTCGTCCAACGTGATGACCGCCGGCGGTGAAGTTCACCTGGCCATGGCGTTCAACCCGTCCCACCTGGAAATCGTTTCCCCGGTGGTTGAAGGTTCGGTTCGCGCCCGTCAGGATCGTCGTAACGACCCTACCGGTGAGAAGGTTCTGCCGATCTCCATCCACGGTGACGCTGCATTCGCAGGTCAGGGCGTGGTCATGGAAACCTTCCAGATGTCGCAGACCCGCGGTTTCAAGACCGGCGGTACTGTTCACATCGTGATCAACAACCAGGTCGGTTTCACCATCAGCAATCCGCTGGATTCGCGCTCCACCGAGTACGCGACCGACGTTGCGAAAATGATCCAGGCGCCGATCCTCCATGTGAATGGTGATGATCCGGAAGCCGTATTGTTCGTGACCCAGCTGGCCATCGACTACCGCATGCAATTCAAGCGTGACGTGGTGATCGACCTGGTCTGCTACCGTCGTCGTGGCCACAACGAGGCCGACGAGCCAAGTGGCACCCAGCCAATCATGTATCAGCAGATCACCAAACAGCGCACCACCCGTGAGCTGTATGCCGATCGTCTGACCCAGGCCGGCGTGCTGGACGTTGAGCGTGTTCAGGCGAAAGTCGACGAATACCGCAACGCGCTGGACAACGGTCTGCATGTTGTAAAAAGCCTGGTCAAAGAGCCGAACAAAGAGTTGTTCGTGGACTGGCGTCCGTATCTGGGCCACGCCTGGACCGCGCGTCACGACACGCGTTTCGATCTGAAAACCTTGCAGGAACTGTCCGCCAAGCTGCTGGAAATTCCGGAAGGCTTCGTGGTTCAGCGCCAGGTCTCGAAAATCTACGAAGACCGTCAGAAAATGCAAGCCGGCGGCTTGCCGATCAACTGGGGTTACGCCGAAACCATGGCGTACGCGACCCTGGCGTTCGAAGGTCACCCGATTCGCATGACGGGTCAGGACATCGGTCGCGGTACGTTCTCGCACCGTCACGCTGTCTTGCACAACCAGAAAGACGCGGGCACCTACATCCCGCTGCAAAACCTGTACAAGGGCCAGCCACGTTTCGACCTGTACGATTCGTTCCTGTCCGAAGAAGCCGTGCTGGCGTTCGAATACGGTTACTCGACCACCACGCCTGAGGCGCTGGTGATCTGGGAAGCGCAATTCGGCGACTTCGCCAACGGTGCCCAGGTGGTTATCGACCAGTTCATCACCAGTGGCGAGCACAAGTGGGGCCGTCTCTGCGGTCTGACCATGCTGCTGCCGCACGGTTATGAAGGTCAGGGGCCGGAGCACTCGTCGGCTCGTCTGGAGCGTTACCTGCAGCTGTGCGCCGAGCACAACATTCAGGTAGCCGTACCGACCACGCCGGCTCAGATCTACCACTTGCTGCGCCGTCAGGTGATTCGCCCGCTGCGCAAGCCATTGATCGTTCTGACTCCGAAGTCGCTGCTGCGTCACAAATTGGCTATTTCGACCCTGGAAGATCTGGCCGAAGGTTCGTTCCAGACCGTGATCCCGGAAATCGACGCCCTGGACCCGTCCAAGGTCGAGCGCATTGTTCTGTGTAGCGGCAAGGTCTACTACGACCTGCTGGAAAAACGCCGTGCCGAAGGTCGTGACGACATCGCCATCGTGCGTATCGAGCAGCTGTACCCATTCCCTGAGGACGACTTGAAAGAAGTCCTGGCTCCTTACACCAACGCCAAACATGCCGTCTGGTGTCAGGAAGAGCCGATGAACCAGGGTGCCTGGTACTGCAGCCAACACCACTTGCGTCGCAGCGTCAGCAATCTCAACAAGTCTCTCGTACTCGAGTACGCGGGCCGTGAGGCTTCTGCTGCACCTGCTTGTGGTTATGCGTCGATGCACGCTGAGCAGCAGGAAAAACTGCTGCAAGACGCCTTTACTGTTTAACGCCTTCGCGCACCTGAAACCGAATTTAAGGACTCACAGATAATGGCTATCGAAATCAAAGCCCCCACCTTCCCGGAATCGGTTGCCGATGGCACCGTTGCCACCTGGCACAAACAACCGGGTGACGCTGTAAAGCGTGACGACCTGATCGTCGACATCGAAACCGACAAGGTTGTGCTGGAAGTGTTGGCGACTGCTGACGGCGTACTGGGCGCTATCGTCAAGAACGAAGGCGACACCGTTCTGTCCGACGAAGTCCTGGGCTCCATCGAAGCGGGCGGCGCTGCTGCTGCCCCGGCTGCCGCTGCTGCTCCGGCCGCTGCCCAAGCTGCTGCTCCAGCCGCTGAAGGCGAAGACGATCCTGTTGCTGCACCGGCTGCTCGCAAGCTGGCTGAAGAAAACGGCATCAACATCGCTTCCGTTGCCGGTACCGGCAAAGGCGGTCGTGTGACCAAGGAAGACGTGGTTGCAGCGGTTGCTGCCAAGAAAGCCGCTCCGGCTGCGGCGCCTGCCAAGGCTGCTGCTCCTGCTGCCGCCGCTCCTGTGTTCGCCGCTGGCGACCGCATCGAGAAGCGCGTTCCGATGACCCGCGTTCGCGCTACCGTGGCCAAGCGTCTGGTAGAAGCTCAGTCGAACATGGCGATGCTGACCACTTTCAACGAAGTCGACATGACCGAAGTCATGGCCCTGCGTTCGAAGTACAAGGACCTGTTCGAGAAGTCCCACAACGGCGTACGCCTGGGCTTCATGTCGTTCTTCGTGAAAGCGGCCACCGAAGCGCTGAAACGCTTCCCGGCTGTCAACGCTTCGATCGACGGCGCTGACATCGTTTACCACGGCTACGCCGACGTTGGTGTTGCTGTTTCCAGCGACCGTGGTCTGGTTGTACCGGTTCTGCGTAACGCCGAACTGATGAGCCTGGCTGAAATCGAAGGCGGCATCGCTACCTTCGGTAAGAAAGCCCGTGACGGCAAACTGTCGATGGACGAAATGACCGGCGGCACGTTCACCATCACCAACGGTGGTACCTTCGGTTCGATGATGTCGACCCCGATCGTCAACCCGCCGCAAGCGGCTATCCTGGGCATGCACAACATTCTGCAGCGTCCGATGGCGATCAACGGTCAGGTCGTTATCCGTCCGATGATGTACCTGGCTCTGTCCTACGATCACCGTCTGATCGATGGCAAAGAAGCTGTGACCTTCCTGGTTACCATCAAGAACCTGCTGGAAGACCCGGCTCGTTTGTTGCTGGATATCTGATAGAAGCGGCCGCAGGTTTCAAGCTCCAGTCTGCACGAAAGGGCAGTCTGACTTGAGGCTTGCGGCTTCAAGCTTGCAAAAAAGAGGATTTTTTGAATGTCGCAGAAATTTGACGTAGTAGTGATCGGCGCGGGCCCTGGCGGCTACGTAGCTGCCATCAAAGCAGCTCAGCTGGGTCTCACCACCGCCTGCATCGAGAAGTACACCGACAAAGAGGGCAAGCTGGCCCTCGGCGGTACTTGCCTGAACGTCGGCTGCATTCCATCCAAGGCGCTGCTGGACAGCTCCTGGAAGTTCCACGAAGCCCAAGACGGCTTCGCGATCCACGGTATCAACCACGCTGGCGTGACCATGGACGTGCCAGCAATGGTCGGCCGTAAAGCCAACATCGTCAAAGGCCTGACTTCGGGTGTTGCCACCCTGTTCAAGGCTAACGGCGTGACCTCGATCCAGGGCCATGGCAAACTGCTGGCCGGCAAGAAAGTCGAAGTCACCAAGCCTGATGGTTCGGTAGAAATCATTGAAGCCGAGAACGTGATTCTGGCTCCAGGTTCGCGTCCGATCGACATTCCACCCGCTCCGGTTGACCAGAATGTGATCGTCGATTCGACTGGCGCGCTGGAATTCCAGTCTGTACCTAAGCGTCTGGGCGTGATTGGCGCTGGCGTGATCGGTCTGGAACTGGGTTCGGTCTGGTCCCGTCTGGGCGCAGAAGTGACCGTTCTTGAAGCGCTGGACACCTTCCTGATGGCCGCCGACGCTGCCGTTTCCAAGGAAGCGCTGAAAACCCTGACCAAACAGGGTCTGGACATCAAGCTGGGCGCTCGCGTGACCGGTTCCAAAGTGAACGGCGACGAAGTCGTTGTGAACTACACCGATGCCAACGGTGAACAGAACATCACTTTCGACAAGCTGATCGTAGCCGTTGGTCGCCGTCCGGTGACCACTGATCTGCTGGCTGCCGATTGCGGCGTGACTCTGGACGAGCGCGGTTTCGTGCACGTTGACGATCACTGCGCCACCACCGTACCGGGCGTTTACGCCATCGGTGACGTGGTTCGCGGCATGATGCTGGCTCACAAAGCCTCGGAAGAGGGCATCATGGTTGTCGAGCGCATCAAGGGCCATAAAGCCCAGATGAACTATGACCTGATCCCTTCGGTTATTTATACTCACCCGGAAATCGCGTGGGTCGGTAAAACCGAGCAGGCCTTGAAAGCTGAAGGCGTAGAAGTTAACGTCGGCACCTTCCCGTTCGCAGCCTCTGGCCGTGCCATGGCCGCCAACGATACCGGTGGTTTCGTCAAAGTCATCGCCGATGCCAAGACTGACCGCGTATTGGGCGTCCACGTGATTGGCCCGAGCGCTGCAGAACTGGTTCAGCAGGGCGCGATCGGTATGGAATTCGGTACCAGCGCTGAAGACCTGGGCATGATGGTTTTCTCCCATCCGACCCTGTCTGAAGCCTTGCACGAAGCTGCTCTGGCAGTGAATGGCGGCGCCATTCACATCGCCAACCGCAAGAAGCGTTAAGACAATAAGAAACCACGGCGGTATGGCCCGTCGTGAGCCTTGCATGCAAGACTCACCGCGGAATATCCGCTGGACGCAGTCTTGCGTAGCTGCACCGGTTGTCCGGAAGGCTACGCAAGCAGCAGTCACAGGTGGTGCGGCACTTGAACAAGTGCAGCACCGAATGCGCAGTACCTAACGAAGACGGTAATAAGCATGAATCTTCACGAGTATCAGGGTAAGCAGCTGTTCGCTGAATACGGCCTGCCAGTTTCCACCGGTTACGCAGTAGACACCCCGGAAGCAGCAGCAGAAGCTTGCGACAAAATCGGCGGCACCGAGTGGGTTGTCAAAGCCCAGGTCCACGCTGGTGGTCGCGGTAAAGCGGGCGGCGTTAAGCTGGTTCGCAGCAAAGAAGACGCTAAGGCATTCGCACAGCAGTGGCTGGGCAAGCGTCTGGTGACTTACCAGACTGACGCCAATGGTCAGCCAGTCACCAAGATCCTGGTTGAATCGTGCACTGATATCGCTAAAGAGCTGTACCTGGGCGCTGTCGTTGACCGTTCGAGCCGTCGTATCGTGTTCATGGCTTCCACCGAAGGTGGCGTGGACATCGAAAAAATCGCTCACGACACTCCAGAAAAAATTCTGAAAGCCACTATCGATCCACTGGTTGGCGCTCAGCCATTCCAGGGTCGCGAGCTGGCATTCCAGTTGGGTCTGGAAGGCAAGCAAGTTGCTCAGTTCGCCAAGATCTTCGTAGGTCTGGCCAAGCTGTTCAAGGATCACGACCTGGCTCTGCTGGAAGTGAACCCGCTGGTGATCAAGGCTGACGGCGATCTGCATTGCCTCGACGCCAAGATCAACATCGACGCCAACGCCATGTACCGTCAGCCTAAGCTGAAGACTTTCCACGATCCGTCGCAAGACGATCCGCGCGAAGCGCATGCTGCCAAGTTCGAACTGAACTACGTAGCACTGGAAGGCAACATTGGTTGCATGGTCAACGGTGCTGGCCTGGCCATGGGTACCATGGACATCGTCAACCTGCATGGCGGCAAACCAGCCAACTTCCTCGACGTGGGCGGCGGTGCTACCAAAGAACGCGTTACCGAAGCGTTCAAGATCATCCTGTCCGACACTAACGTCGCTGCAGTATTGGTCAACATCTTCGGCGGCATCGTTCGTTGCGACATGATTGCCGAAGGCATCATCGGCGCAGTGAAAGAAGTCGGCGTGAAAATCCCGGTTGTTGTTCGCCTTGAAGGCAACAACGCTGAGCTGGGCGCTAAAGTACTGGCAGAAAGCGGTTTGAACATCATCGCTGCTACCAGCCTGACCGACGCTGCTCAACAAGTCGTTAAAGCTGCGGAGGGCAAATAATGAGCGTCCTGATCAATAAAGACACCAAAGTTATCTGCCAGGGTATTACCGGTTCGCAAGGTAGTTTCCACACCCAGCAAGCTCTGGAATACGGCACCAAGATGGTTGGCGGCGTAACTCCGGGCAAAGGCGGCACCGAGCACCTGGGTCTGCCAGTGTTCAACACCGTTAAAGACGCTGTAGCTGCCACTGGCGCCACCGCCAGCGTGATCTACGTTCCGGCTCCTTTCTGCAAGGACTCGATCCTGGAAGCAGCCTTCGGCGGCATCAAGCTGATCGTTTGCATCACTGAAGGCATTCCTACCCTGGACATGCTGGACGCTAAAGTTAAGTGCGACGAGCTGGGTGTAGTCCTGATCGGCCCTAACTGCCCAGGCGTGATCACTCCAGGCGAATGCAAGATCGGCATCATGCCAGGTCACATTCACTTGCCAGGCAAGGTCGGTATCGTTTCCCGTTCCGGCACCCTGACCTACGAAGCTGTTAAGCAGACTACTGACGCCGGTTTCGGTCAGTCGACTTGCGTCGGCATCGGCGGTGACCCGATCCCGGGTTCGAACTTCATCGACATCCTGAAGCTGTTCCAGGAAGACCCGAAGACCGAAGCGATCGTGATGATCGGTGAGATCGGCGGTTCGGCCGAAGAAGAAGCGGCTGCCTACATCAAGGCACACGTGACCAAGCCGGTTGTTTCCTACATCGCTGGTGTGACTGCCCCTGCAGGCAAGCGCATGGGCCATGCTGGCGCAATCATCTCTGGCGGCAAGGGCACTGCAGACGAGAAGTTTGCTGCCCTGGAAGACGCAGGCGTTAAAACCGTGCGTTCGCTGGCAGACATCGGCAAGGCTTTGTCCGAGCTGACCGGTTGGGCGATGAAGTAAGCCTCGCGCTTAATTCACGCTTCACCAAACAAAGGCCACCTTCGGGTGGCCTTTGTCGTTTCCGGGGCTTTTGTGGCGAGCGGGCTCTGCTTAGGTAAATTAGATATGTAAACGCGACACAGAAACGTCGCGTATCGGATAGTTCGCCCTCTAACAGTGCGCTTTCAAGTCAAATTCGTTAGGCTAGCCGCCATTTTTGCGTGCGCGACCCACAAGGTTGCTACGCGCTAAAGGGTCAGTCTCATACGGACCGACAGCATTTCCCTCACCCCACAGGGAAATCCCTCTCTAAATTCCGATTCAGTAGTGTGGTATTTCCTTAATGAAAGTGTTGAAAGGCCAGGACATCCTGGCACTTGGTTTTATGACGTTTGCCCTGTTTGTCGGGGCTGGCAACATCATCTTCCCGCCTATTGTCGGTTTGCAGTCCGGGCCTAATGTCTGGATGGCGGCGCTGGGCTTTTTGATCACCGCGGTCGGTTTGCCGGTGATCACGGTTGTCGCGCTGGCGAAAGTCGGTGGTGCGATGGATGCCCTGAGCAGCCCGATCGGTAAAATCGCCGGGGGCCTGCTGGCTGCCGCGTGCTACCTCGCTGTCGGCCCGCTGTTCGCCACCCCGCGCACCGCGACCGTATCGTTCGAAGTAGGCCTGGCGCCGTTGACCGGCGAGAGCCCATTGGCGCTGTTCCTCTACAGTTCGGTGTACTTCCTGCTGGTGTTCTTCATCTCGCTGTATCCGGGCCGTTTGCTGGATACCGTAGGGCGTTTCCTCGCACCGATGAAGATCATCGCCCTGGCCGCGCTCGGCATCGCCGCGTTCGCGTTGCCGGCCGGTGATATTGGCCAGGCCACGCCTGAATACATAGCAGCACCGTTTTCCCAAGGTTTCATTAATGGTTACCTGACCATGGATACCTTGGGCGCCTTGGTGTTCGGCATCGTCATTGTCAACGCGATCCGCTCCCGAGGCGTGGAATCGCCGGTGCTCATCACCCGCTACGCGATCATCGCCGGGCTGATTGCCGGCGTAGGCCTTGCGCTGGTTTACGTCAGCCTGTTCCGTCTCGGTTCGGGCAGCCATGAAGTGGCCGCCGGTGCAACCAACGGTGCGGCGGTATTGCACGCCTACGTTCAACACACCTTCGGTTCGTTGGGCAGCGGTTTCCTTGCGGTATTGATCTCGCTGGCCTGCCTGGTGACGGCGGTCGGCCTGACCTGCGCCTGCGCCGAGTACTTCAGCCGCGTGCTGCCACTGTCCTACAAGACCTTGGTGATCATCCTGGCGGTTTTCTCCTTGTTTGTGTCCAACCTGGGCCTGACCAAGCTGATTGCGTTCTCGATCCCGGTACTGACCGCGATTTACCCGCCCTGCATTGCCCTGGTAGCCCTGAGCTTTTGCAAGGACTTCTGGCATGAGCAGGGCCGCATTGTCGGTCCAGTGATGCTGGTGTCGTTCATCTTCGGCCTGATCGACGCGCTCAAGGGCGCAGGTCTGGCGGACTGGATGCCGACTCAGTTGTCGCACCTGCCGCTGAGCGAGCAGGGCCTGGCGTGGCTGGTGCCTTCGGTCATGACCCTGGTGGTCGCGGTGGTTTGCGATCGTCTGCTGGGCAAGCGCGAAGAAGCGCTGGCTTAAGCCGCTTCATGGCTCGCCACAAGCGGGCCTCAAGCACACATGGAAATGCCCCGTATCAATCGATACGGGGCATTTTTTTTGGAGGGGGTGCAGTGTCTTTTTCCTTAAGCTAACGTCGAACATCTAACTTGTAGGAGCAAGGCTTGCCCGCGATGACGATCTCCAAGACGCCATCGCGGGCGAGCCTTGCTCCTACGGGTTTAATCAACGTCTCACAAGGACCTGCATGTCGTTCATCCACGCCAACCTGATCCACATCCTCGCCGCGCTCTGGTTTGTCATCTGCTGGGGCGGTTATACCCGGTACGCCTCATGGAAGGGGCGCGACACAGCGTGCCTGGCCAGCGTGTTGCACCTGTACCGCGAAGACTGGATGCGCCGCATGCTGCTGCGCGATAACCGCATCGCTGACGCCAGTGTGATCGGCAACCTGGAGCGCAACGCCTCGTTTTTCGCTTCCAGCACCTTGATCATCCTGGCTGGCATCCTCACCGTGCTCGGCGCTTCCGAAAGGGCGGTGTCGTTGCTGGCAGATATTCCGATGGTGCAACAGGCGTCCCAGGGCATGTCCGAGATCAAGTTGCTGTGCCTGGCGCTGGTGTTTGTCTATGCGTTCTTCACGTTCAGCTGGTGCATGCGCCAGTACAACTTCGCGGCGATTCTGGTGGGCTCCGCGCCGATGGTGGGTGAGCGCCACGTGTCCGAACAGGAACGCAAAGCCTTTGCGGCTCGTGCGGCTCGGGTCATCTCGATGGCGGCCAACCAGTTCAACTTCGGCCTGCGTTCCTATTATTTCGGCATGACCATGCTGGCCTGGTTTGTCAGCCCGTGGCTGTTCATGCTGATGAGTGCCGGCGTAGTGCTGGTGTTGTATCGCCGGGAGTTTCATTCCGACGTTCTCGACGTGATGGTCTATACCCCTACAGAGGCACCCTTGCCCGAGGCGAACAGAGAGGCTGTTTGATGAGTATTCCGTTCTGGTGTGTGTTTATCAGCGCATTACTGATTTACGTGGCCCGCATCCCGGTGGCGAAGGCGATGAAAGAGCAGGGCGGTTACAACAACCACGCCCCGCGCGAGCAACAGGCGCACCTCACTGGTTTCGGCGCCCGTGCCGTGGCCGCGCATCAGAACTGTTTCGAGGCCTTTATATTGTTTGCCGTGGGGGTGTTGATGGCGCACACCACGCAAACGGCGGGGTGGCTGATCGACCTGCTGGCGATCATCTTTGTGATCACACGGGTTATTTACTTGCTGTGTTACTGGGGCGATTTGCCCTGGCAGCGCAGTCTCGTCTGGGTTGTCGGTTTCGTCTGTTCATTGTTATTGATGATTAGTCCGACTTTTAGAACCGTTTTGCTCTAGCGGTGCGAATCGCAGGCAAAAGAAAACCCGCACTTGGCGGGTTTTCTTTATCACGCTAAAAACTGATTTAGTTCTTAGGTGCTTCTTTTGCGGCGGCTTCGTTCGATTCAGCCTGAGCTTTGGCAGCTTCGGCGTTTTCTTTCGCAGCGTCGTTCACTTTATCCTGAGCTTTGTTCATGTCTTGCTGAGCTTGCTCAGCATGTTTAGTCGCATCTTGAGCTTTGTCCTCGGATTTTTTATCGCAAGCAGCGAGACCGAGGGAAGCGGTCAACATCAAGGCAATAGCTAAAGTCTTACGCATGGGGTGTTTCTCCTTATGGATATAACTACTGGCCTTTCGAGCACAGCCCACAGCGTTAAGTTCCTCAATTCGTTCAGATATATAAGTTTGTGATGCAGTGGAACTTTTGCCCGCAGGCGAGCTACTTTGATCGAGCACTAAGAAGAGTTTTTTAAAATGGCCGAAAACCCCGTTTTTGAGCGTGCGACGCGATTCATGTCGGCGTTGCGTCATTGTCAGGTCCTCGGGCTGCGAGTTCACAGCGCCAGTAATGACGGACTAACGGTCATCTTGCCCTACAGCCCGCAAATCGTCGGCGACCCGCAAACCGGCGTCATTCATGGCGGTGCGCTGACATCGCTCATGGATACCGCGTGCGGCATGTCGACCCTGTGCGTGCTGCCCGAATTCGAGGTTTGCCCGACCCTTGATTTGCGCATCGATTACATGCACGCCGCCGAGCCGCATAAGGACGTCTATGGCTTCGCCCAATGCTATCGAGTGACCACTGATGTGATTTTCGCCCGTGGTTTTGCCTATCAGGACGATCCCGAGCACCCCATCGCCCACGTCGTCGGCACGTTCATGCGCATGGGCAAAGCCATCAAAGGCACCAAAGGCTTTGGCGGCGTCATCGGCGGAGGTGCGCAATGACTGATTCTTTCAAGGAACAACTGCAGCAGGCTCACGAGAAGGGCGATTACGCCTCGCTGTTGCACCTGATTCCCTACGCCAAACTGATCGGCGTCGAATGTTCGCGGGTGGGGGATGATCTGCTGTTTCGCCTGCCAGCCAACAAGGACAACATTGGTAACCCTTTACTGCCGGCAATTCATGGCGGTGTGATCGCCGGGTTCATGGAGCTCTCGGCGGCGCTGCACCTGCTGATCTTCACCGGTTCACCGGGCGTGCCGAAAATCATCGACTTCTCCCTGGACTACCTGCGCGCCGGGCAGTTTCGCGATACCTGGGCCAAATGTCAGGTGTGCCGCCAGGGGCGCCGGGTCGCCAACGTGGCCGTTACCGCCTGGCAAAGCACCGAAGCCGAGCCCATTGCGACGGCTCGCGCCCATTTCAAAATCGAAGAGCCCTTGAAATCCTGAACACAGCCCCCAACTTTGATGACATCCCGCCGCCGACCCTCAAGGTCGCGGTTTAGCCATCTGATTGGAGTTTGATGACCATGAGTGTGGAAACTCAAAAGGAAACCCTGGGCTTCCAGACCGAGGTGAAGCAATTGCTGCACCTCATGATCCATTCGCTTTATTCCAACAAGGAAATTTTCCTTCGCGAATTGATCTCGAACGCCTCTGACGCTGTCGACAAATTACGTTTCGAAGCCCTGTCCAAGCCTGAGTTGCTGGAAGGTGGCGCCGAACTGAAAATCCGTGTGAGCTTCGACAAGGACGCCAAAACCGTCACCCTCGAAGACAACGGCATCGGCATGAGCCGTGAAGATGCGATCACCCACCTGGGGACCATCGCCAAATCCGGCACTGCCGATTTCATGAAACATCTCTCCGGCGATCAGAAAAAAGACTCGCACCTGATCGGTCAATTCGGTGTGGGTTTCTATTCTGCATTCATCGTCGCCGATAAAGTCGACGTGTTCAGCCGTCGTGCTGGTGCTGCTGCCAGCGAAGGCGTGCACTGGTCGTCCAAGGGTGAAGGCGATTTTGAAGTTGCCACCGTTGATAAAGCCGAGCGCGGCACTCGCATCGTCCTGCACCTGAAAGCCGGTGAAGACGAATTCGCCGATGGCTGGCGTCTGCGCAACATCATCAAGAAGTACTCCGACCATATCGCTCTGCCGATCGAGTTGCCCAAAGAAGTGGCAGCTGTTGAAGGCGAAGAGCAACCGGCCGTTGAATGGGAAACCGTCAACCGTGCCAGTGCCCTGTGGACCCGTCCGCGTACCGAGATCAAGGACGAGGAATACCAGGAGTTCTACAAACACGTCGCTCATGACTTCGAGAACCCGCTGAGCTGGAGCCACAACAAGGTCGAAGGCAAGCTTGAATACAGCTCGCTGCTGTACGTGCCGGCCCGTGCTCCATTCGACCTGTACCAGCGTGAAGCGCCGAAAGGCCTGAAACTGTACGTGCAGCGCGTGTTCGTGATGGATCAGGCCGAGTCGTTCCTGCCGCTGTACCTGCGCTTCATCAAAGGCGTGGTCGATTCCAACGACCTGTCGCTGAACGTGTCGCGGGAAATCCTGCAGAAAGATCCGATCATCGATTCGATGAAGTCGGCGCTGACCAAGCGCGTTCTGGACATGCTGGAAAAACTGGCGAAGAACGAGCCTGAGCAATACAAGAGCTTCTGGAAGAACTTCGGTCAGGTCATGAAAGAAGGCCCGGCAGAAGACTTCGCCAACAAAGAGAAAATCGCTGGCCTGCTGCGTTTCGCATCGACCAACGGTGAGGAAGGCGAGCAAGTGGTTGGCCTGGCCGAATACCTGGCTCGTGCCAAGGAAGGTCAGGACAAGATCTACTACCTGACCGGCGAAACCTACGCGCAAGTCAAGAACAGCCCGCACCTGGAAGTCTTCCGCAAGAAAGGCATCGAAGTGCTGCTGCTGACTGATCGTATCGACGAGTGGCTGATGAGCTACCTCAACGACTTCGACGGCAAGAGCTTTGTCGACGTGGCACGCGGTGACCTGGACCTGGGCAATCTGGACTCGGAAGAGGACAAGAAAGCTGCGGAAGAAGTCGCCAAGTCCAAAGAAGGTCTGGTTGAGCGTCTGAAAACTGCACTGGGCGACTCCGTTGCTGAAGTGCGGGTTTCCCACCGTCTGACCGATTCCCCGGCGATCCTGGCGATCGGCGAGCAGGACCTGGGCCTGCAGATGCGTCAGATCCTCGAAGCCAGCGGTCAGAAGGTTCCGGATTCGAAGCCGATCTTCGAATTCAACCCGGCTCACCCGCTGATCGAGAAGCTCGACAACGAGCAGAGCGAGGAGCGTTTCGGCGACCTGTCGCACATTCTCTTCGATCAGGCGGCACTGGCTGCCGGTGACAGCTTGAAGGACCCGGCCGCGTATGTGCGCCGTCTGAATAAGCTGCTGGTTGAACTGTCGGTTTAACTGCGTTGTAAAAAAAACCCGCTTCGGCGGGTTTTTTTCATTCTGGTGTCTTTAAGCAGGAGTGAGTCATGAACCAAATTACTGTTCGTTCTGTCGTTTATCAGATTGATGGTCAGCCCTATGAAGGCCGCCTGGCGTTCGATGCTGACCACCAAGGCCCGCGTCCGGGCTTGCTGATGGCGCCGAACTGGATGGGGGTCAGCGCCGGCGCCGAAGTGATTGCCAAGTCCGTGGCATCCAAGGGCTATGTGGTGCTGGTTGCGGACGTGTACGGTCAATCGGTTCGTCCGCAGAATGGCGATGAGGCGGGTGCTGCAATGATGCCGTTGAAACATGACCGTGCGTTGTTGCGCAAACGCCTGCAAGTAGCGTTCGAGCAGCTGCAAAGCCAAGCTGAAGCAGAGGTCGATACCTCGAAACTGGCGGCATTCGGTTTCTGTTTTGGTGGTTGCTGCGCGCTGGACCTGGCCCGCACGGGTGCACCATTGAAAGCGGCAGTCTCGTTCCACGGCACACTTGATTCACCTGACCCGGCGGATGCGAAAAACATCAAGGGCTCGGTGTTGGTGCTGCACGGCGCGGCCGATCCGCTGGTGCCTGAAGAGCAACTGCCGGCCTTCGAAGCGGAAATGAATGCGGCGGGCGTGGATTGGCAATTGCTGAGCTACGGCGGGGCGGTGCATTCCTTTACCGATCCGCATGCCAATGTCCCAGGCATGATGATGTATGACGCGAAGATAGCGGCGCGGGCGTTTACGTCGATGCACAATTTGCTGGATGAAGTGTTTAAAGGCTGATTACTGCTTTCTGCACTGAACATCTCGTTGTTAGTGCAGGACTCTTCGCGAGCAGGCTCGCACAGGGAAATGCGTTCCAATGTGAAAGCGAGCCTGCTCGCGAAGGCAGTGCATCGATCACCGAGGCATTGAAGGCAGTTCGATCCGCTCACTTTCCCCCGGCACCGTCGGCCAATCCCCGGCCGCCCAGCGCCGCCGCGCCTCATCGATAACCGCCGGATCACTCGCGACAAAATTCCAGTTGATCCGCCGTGGCCCGTCCAGTGGCGCGCCGCCAAACAACACGGCGTGACAGTCGCTCTCGGCAAACAGCATCATCTCTTCCCCCGCTGGCAACACCACCAGCGCATTCGGTTCCAGCGCCTCGCCATCCAGCTGCGCTTCACCGCTCAGGACATACAACGCGCGCTCTTCATGCTCGGTGGGAATCAGCAGCGTGGTCGCCGTCTGCAGGTTTAATTCCGCGTACAACGTAGGAGAAAGCACCGGCACCGGCGATTCCAGGCAAAAGCCTGACCCGGCAATCATGCGGATCTTCACGCCAAGGTTATCGCTGACCGGCAAGGTGCTCGCCGGATGATGGCTGTAGTGCCCCGGACCCTGTTCATGTTCCTTGGGCGAGGCCAGCCAGATCTGCAAGCCGTGCATCGTAAAGCCACTGTCTTTCAACGCTTCGGGTGTGCGCTCGACATGGGCAATCGCGCTGCCGGCGGTCATCCAGCTGACATCGCCGGCATTGACCACCTGATCGGAACCGAGGCTGTCCTTGTGCTGGATTTGCCCTTCAAACAGATAGGTGAGGGTCGACAGGCCGATGTGCGGATGCTGACGGATGTTCATGCCTTTGCCCGCCGGATAGCGGGTTTTCAGCATGTGGTCGAAGAACACAAAAGGCCCGACGCTGCGGCATTTGGCAGACGGCAACGGGCGAAAAATCGGCTGGCCTTCAACATCTTCGGCGCGGGGGCGAATCACGAGCGGAGTGTTCATGCTGCATTCCAGGCTGAGCGGGCGATGCGTGGAGCATAACCCGCTTGCGCCACCGTTGCCGCTATTGGCTGAATGCACCTTCGGACAAGTGGGTCTCGATGCTGACGTCGGTGGTGGTCATCAGTTTGTGGACCGGGCAGCGGTCGGCTACGCGGTGCAATTCATCGCGCTGCGCATCGGTGAGCACACCCTTGAGGGTCAATTTGACGTGCAGGGCGTATTTGCCTTTCTGCTCTTCGCTGTTATCGCGTTTGACCTCGACGGTGACACCGGTCAGCGGGATGTCCTTTTTCTTCGCATACAGCTTCAGGGTCAAGGCTTTGCATGCGCCCAGGGCCGCATCGAAATAATCGTGGGGCTCTGGCGCCGAGCCCTCGCCGCCGGATGCGGTCGGCACATCGGCAAACAGTTCGTGGTCATCGATTTGAACGCTGTGGCGAAAACCTTCGGCGGAAACGGTATTGACGGTAACGGTCATGGAAAGCCTCCCAGGCTGGAAAAGTCGTTCGATCAAAAAAGACCTTGAAGTTATAGAGCACTCCTCCGCGGTCGCGTTCCACTTTATTGTGGGTTGATCACCGTTTGCTGAATGAAAACCGGATTACCGGCCGGCCGTGCGCGGTTGCGAATGAGCCGATCGCGGCCTATGGTCCAAGCGAGGTATTGCCTGCGACTGTCACACAATGACGCGCCGCAGGTTGGTGTCCATCCAGTGCGAAAACCATAGCAAGGTGAAGACATGCCAAACGACTCCCGCCCCGCCGTACTCGAACTGATCGGCAACACGCCACTGGTGCGTGTCAGCCGCTTCGATACCGGCCCGTGCACGCTGTTCCTCAAACTTGAATCACAAAACCCCGGCGGTTCGATCAAGGACCGCATCGGTCTGGCCATGATCGACGCCGCCGAGCGCGACGGTCGCCTGCAACCCGGCGGCACCATCGTCGAGGCCACGGCTGGCAACACCGGCCTCGGTCTGGCGTTGGTCGGCCGGGCCAAAGGTTATCGCGTGGTGTTGGTGGTGCCCGACAAGATGTCCACCGAAAAAGTCCTGCACCTCAAGGCGATGGGTGCCGAGGTGCATATCACCCGCTCCGATGTCGGCAAGGGTCATCCCGAGTACTACCAGGACGTCGCCGCGCGGCTGGCCAGGGAAATTCCCGACGCGTTTTTTGCCGATCAGTTCAACAACCCGGCCAACCCGCTGGCCCACGAATGCAGCACCGCGCCGGAGATCTGGGCGCAAACCCAGCATGATGTCGATGCCATCGTCGTCGGTGTCGGTTCGGCCGGGACGCTGACGGGCTTGACCCGGTTTTTCAAACGCGTGCAACCGAACCTGGCGATGGTGCTGGCTGACCCGGTCGGCTCGGTGATGGCCGAATACAGTCGCAGCGGCACTCTCGGAACGCCCGGCTCGTGGGCGGTGGAAGGCATTGGCGAAGACTTCATTCCCTCGATTGCCGACCTGTCCAGCGTGCGCCACGCGTATTCGATCAGCGACGAAGAAAGCTTCGATCATGCGCGCCAACTGCTGCGCGCCGAGGGCATTCTCGGCGGGTCCTCGACCGGCACCTTGCTGGCGGCGGCGCTGCGCTATTGCCGCGAGCAAACCGAGCCGAAACGGGTTGTGAGTTTTGTCTGCGACACCGGCACCCGCTACCTGTCGAAGGTGTACAACGACCAGTGGATGAACGATCAGGGTCTGCTGCAATACAAACGCTATGGCGATCTTCGCGACCTGATCTCGCGCCGTTTCGAGGATGGCCGGGTGATCAGCGTCGGCCCGGACGACACGTTACTGACCGCTTTCCAGCGCATGCGTCTGGCGGACGTGTCGCAACTGCCGGTGCTGGTGGACGGCCAGCAGTTGGTCGGGGTGATCGACGAGTCCGACATTCTGCTGCGGGTGCATCAGGACGCCTCGCACTTTCGCTTGACGGTGGCCAGCGCGATGACCGACAAACTGCAAACCCTGCCGGCCGCTGCCAGCCTGGCTGAGCTGCAGGCGGAACTTGATCGTGGGCTGGTGGCGATCATTGCCGATGCCTCGGGCTTCCATGGCCTGATTACCCGCGTCGACCTACTCAATCATCTACGGAGATCCCTGGCATGAGTCACGATAAAGATGCTGCGCCCCATGGCTTCGCCACTCGCGTGATCCATGCCGGACAGGCGCCGGACCCTTCCACCGGCGCGTTGATGCCGCCGATTTACGCCAACTCCACCTATTTGCAGCAAAGCCCGGGCGTGCACAAAGGCCTCGACTACGGTCGCTCGCACAACCCGACGCGCTTTGCGCTGGAGCGTTGCGTGGCGGATCTTGAAGGCGGCACCCAGGCGTTTGCGTTTGCGTCGGGGCTGGCGGCGATTTCCACGGTGCTCGAACTGCTCGATGCCGATTCGCATATCGTCTCGGGCAATGATTTGTATGGCGGCACATTTCGCCTGTTCGACAAGGTGCGTCGGCGCAGCGCCGGGCACCGCTTCAGCTTTGTCGACCTGACGGACCTGTCGGCCTTCGAAGCGGCGCTGCAGGACGATACGCGCATGGTTTGCGTCGAGACGCCGAGCAATCCGTTGTTGCGCCTCACGGACCTTGCCGCCATCGCGCGCATCTGCCGCCAGCGCGGCATCATCTGCGTGGCCGACAACACCTTCGCCAGCCCGTGGATTCAGCGACCGCTGGAACTGGGCTTCGATGTCGTGGTGCACTCGACCACCAAGTATTTGAACGGGCACTCCGATGTCATCGGCGGCATCGCGGTGGTTGGGCAGAACGCCGAATTGGCCGAACGCCTGGGCTTTCTGCAAAACGCGGTGGGGGCTATCGCCGGGCCGTTTGACGCCTTCCTCACCCTGCGTGGTGTGAAGACCCTGGCATTGCGCATGGAGCGTCATTGCAGCAACGCACTGGCGCTGGCGCAATGGCTGGAACAGCAGTCGCAGGTCGCGCGGGTCTACTACCCGGGATTGCCGTCGCATCCACAACATGAACTGGCGCGGCAGCAGATGCGTGGTTTCGGCGGGATGATCTCACTCGATCTGAACACAGATCTGGCGGGCGCCAAGCGCTTTCTGGAAGGCGTGCAGATCTTTGCGCTGGCAGAAAGCCTGGGCGGGGTGGAAAGCCTGATCGAGCACCCGGCGATCATGACCCACGCGACGATTCCCGCCGATACCCGTGCGGAGCTCGGCATCGGTGATGCGCTGGTGCGGTTGTCCGTGGGAGTCGAGGACGTCGAAGACCTGCGCGCCGATCTGGCGCAGGCGCTGGCGCGGATCTGACGGTTCAGCAGGCAAAAAAAATCCGGAACCCTTAGTGGATTCCGGATTTTCATTTCGATCGCGGATCAGCTGCCTTTGACAGACTTACCGTTGACCGTACCGTCGAGGAGCATGATGTTGTACTCCTTGCCGTCGGTTTCAACTTGTTGCAGGCGGACCAGCAGGTAATCCCAGTCCTTGGCGAACCACAGGACGGTGATGCGCTTGCTTTGTGTCGGGTCGCGCACGCGCTCGACCTTGATCGCATCGATCTGGCCGGCCTTGGTGTCGACTTTTTCCGAACCCAGTACGCGGAAGTCATAGGTATCGACTTCACCACCGTCGACAACCTGATAGCTCATGCTTTTTTTGCCTGCAGCCACATCGTGCTGCAGGGCCAATTGATACGTGGACTTGTCGACCATGCCACGGTTCAGCGGCACCTTGACCGGGTCACCGCGATCGGTGCCGGTGACCATTTTGGTGGTCCAGTCGAAATCCAGGTCAGCCTTTTTCGCTTTCCCCAGGCCGCCACGTTCAAAGTGATAGGACTGAGGCAGCAGGGTGTCCTTGTCCAGGGTCAGGGTGCTTTCTTCAGTCAGACTGGCGATCATCATCGATGCCTTGAAACTGAGTTTCCAGACGCCGTTGGCTTCCTTGGTCAGGCTGCGTTCAGCCGTGCCGCTCATGGGCAGCTGTTTCCAGTCGGCGGTGTAGCTGGCGGAGAAAGGTTGAAGTTCCGAAGCCTGTGCCAGAGGCAAGGCAATCAGAGCGCAAGCGAAGAGCAGGGCGCGACGCATAATATCTCCTAGTTTCGAATCAAGTGGCCGCTGGCCGCGAGTAACTTCCCATCCAGTAAAGCACCTTGTTCGCCGAGTGATAAACGACCTTCGGCAAACCAGCGTACAGCCAGCGGGTAGATCAGGTGTTCCTGGGCATGGACTCGCTGCGCCAGACTTTGCGGCGAATCGTGCAACTCTACCGGTATTACTGCCTGTACGACCAGTGGTCCGCCATCGAGTTCCTCGGTGACAAAGTGCACGGAGCAGCCGTGCTCGGTGTCACCGGCCTCCAGCGCGCGCTGATGAGTGTGTAACCCTTTGTATTTGGGTAGCAGCGAAGGGTGGATATTGAGCAGGCGACCGGCGTAATGGCGCACGAAGTCAGCGCTGAGAATGCGCATGAAACCGGCCAGTACCACGAGTTTGGGATTGAAGGCGTCGATCAGTTCGATCAGCGCGGCGTCAAAGGCCTCGCGGCCTTCGAAAGCCTTGTGATCCAGGGAGCGGGTATCGATACCCGCGTCCCTGGCGCGTTGCAGGCCGTAGGCGTCGGCACGGTTGGAAATCACCGCAGCAATGCGGACCGGGCTGTCGCCGGTCCGCGTGCTGTCGATCAAGGCCTGCAAGTTACTGCCGGTGCCGGACAACAGCACCACGACATCACAGGTCTTTGACATCAGTGAGCCTTGAGGTTCTTCAGTTCAACCTGGGCCGCGCCTTCGGCAGCGGTGGCGATCTGACCGATGACCCAAGGCTGCTCGCCTGCTTCACGCAATACATTCAGCGCGGTTTCAACGTGCTCTTGAGCCACGCAGATGACCATGCCGACACCGCAGTTCAGCACGCGGTGCATTTCGTTTTCGTCGACGTTGCCCTTCTCTTGCAGCCAGTCGAACACGGCAGGGCGGGTCCAGCTCGCTACGTCAACCACGGCTTGGGCGCCTTTTGGCAGAACACGCGGGATGTTGTCCAGCAGGCCACCACCGGTGATGTGCGCCATGGCCTTGACCGCGCCGGTGTCCTTGATCAGCTTGAGCAGCGGCTTCACGTAGATACGGGTCGGGGCCATCAGCAGGTCGGTCAGCGGTTTGCCGTCGAGCTGGATGTTTTCGATGTCGGCACCCGACACTTCGATGATCTTGCGGATCAGCGAGTAGCCGTTGGAGTGCGGGCCGGAAGACGGCAGGGCGAGCAGGGCATCGCCGGCAGCGACTTTCGAACCGTCGATGATTTCTGATTTTTCCACGACGCCAACGCAGAAGCCGGCCAGGTCGTAGTCTTCGCCTTCGTACATGCCAGGCATTTCAGCGGTTTCGCCGCCGACCAGGGAGCAGCCGGACAGTTCGCAGCCCGCGCCGATGCCGGTCACGACCTGGGTCGCGGTTTCGACATTGAGCTTGCCGGTGGCGTAGTAGTCGAGGAAGAACAGCGGTTCAGCGCCGCAGACCACCAGGTCGTTCACGCACATGGCCACCAGGTCGATGCCGATGCTGTCGTGCTTGTTCAGGTTCAGGGCCAGGCGCAGCTTGGTGCCCACGCCGTCGGTGCCGGAAACCAGCACAGGCTGCTTGTAGCCAGCCGGGATTTCGCAGAGGGCGCCGAAACCGCCCAGGCCGCCCATGACTTCCGGGCGCGCAGTGCGCTTGGCGACGCTCTTGATGCGTTCGACCAATGCTTCACCGGCGTCGATGTCTACACCGGCGTCCTTGTAGCTCAGGGAGGGTTGCTTGCTCATGATCCAGGCCTTTAGGGGGGATTCAGGGGTAACGACCGAGTCCAGCGGGGACGCCGAATTCGACGGGGGCGATTGCCTCACGCGAAATTCGAGCCGCCCGGCTGTTGCCGGTCTGCGAAGGCGCGCGATTTTATCAGGCTTGAGGGGCAGCGGCCATCCTCACGCCGACGGCAGGGGCATATCCCATTAAAAAAATTGATATTGAGCGTATTAGCAGCGTCCTGCATGGCTGTATAAGGTATCGCTATTAACCGTCTATCGTTATGACAGTGCGAAAACTTATCGCGGCCGTGTGAATGTTTTGCGCAGGGATGTGGTCACAGCCCTGTTCGATCGTCTTCATGCGGTCTGTTCCAGCCGCTCTTGTCGTCAGGAATCTTCCATGCGTTTTCTTTCTAAATTTTTGTGTCTGAGCTGTTTTTCCCTTTTCAGCCTCGCGAGCCATGCCGAGAACGTGAAAGGTCTTTATCAGGTGCGCGAGCCTGTCACCAGTCAGTCGACCGAGGAACGTGATCAAGCGACCCAGCGGGCGCTGGACACGCTGGTGCTGCGCCTGACCGGCGATCCGAAGGCCGTGCAGAGCCCGGGGTTGGCGGCCTTGCGCAAAGATCCTCAGCAGATCATCAGTCAGTACGGCTTTGATGCCGGGCCGCCGGAAGTGTTGAAGGTCGATTTCGACCCGGCCACCACCGAGCAGGCGCTGCGTCGGGCGGGGTTGTCGTTGTGGGGCGTGAATCGGCCGTCGATCCTCGGCTGGTGGTTGAACGACTCCACCGAAGGTTCGAGCCTGGTGGGTGATGGTCAGGCCAGCGCGGCACCGCTGCGTCGTGCGGCGCAGCACCGTGGTTTGCCGTTGCGCTTGCCGCTGGCGGATTTGAGTGAGCAGTTGGTGGCGACCGCGCCGACGCTTGAAGGCGCGGATGCGACGCCGCTGCACAATGCCTCGGAACGTTACAACGCTGACGCCTTGCTCGCGGTGCATGCCAAGGAAGAGGGTGGACAGTGGCAGGCCAAGTGGAATTTGTGGTTGGGCGACAAGAAGGAAGCGGGCAGCGTGCAAGGCGCGGATCAAGCCGCCGTGGCCGATGCCGTGATGCTGGCGGTCAGCGAGCGACTGGCGCCGCGGTTCGTCGTCAAGGCCGGGGCTTCGAGCGAGCAATTGCTGGAAGTTCAGGGCATGAACCTGGAGCGCTACGCGGCGCTGGGGCGCTTGCTCGACCCATTTGGCGCGCGTCTGCAAAGTGTTGACGGTGATCGCATCCTTTATCGGGTGAACGGCAGCGCCGAGCAGTTGCGCTCGCAGTTGTCCCTGGCCAAGTTGCAGGAAGTGCCGGCCGGTGAGGCGCCTGCGCCCGTCTCCCCGGTTCAGCCGGTGGCGCAAGGTTCGACAACTGCCGTGGCGCCAGCCGTGGCACCGACGCCGCAGTTGCGATTCCGCTGGTAAGGTTTTCTTTCTTTATATAGATGCATATGGAGTGGTACATGGCCGATACGCGCCGTTGGTTCTGGTTGGGTGGAGTGGTTCTGCTCTGCGCGTTTGTCTGGCTGTTGCATCCGATCCTGACGCCATTTCTGGTGGCGCTGCTGCTGGCCTATCTGTTCGATCCGCTGGTGGATCGGCTGGAGAAGGCCGGGCTTTCAAGGACGTGGGGCGTGGTGGCGGTGTTTGCGCTGTTCACCCTGATTTTCACCACGCTGATGCTGGTGTTGGTGCCGCTGCTGGCCAGGCAGTTGTTTCGTTTATATGAGCTGGCACCACAGATGCTCGACTGGCTGCAGCACACCGCATTGCCGTGGGCACAATCGAAATTCGGGTTGTCCGAGGGCTTCTGGAAGTTCGACAAGCTCAAGGCTGCGATCAGTGAGCACATGGGCCAGACCAGCGACATTGTCGGAGTGGTGTTGAGTCAGGCCACGGCGTCCGGTCTTGCGTTGATTGGCTGGCTGGCGAATCTGGTATTGATCCCGGTGGTGAGTTTTTACCTGTTGCGGGACTGGGACCTGATGATGGCGAAGATCCGCAGCCTGCTGCCACGTGATCGCGAAGAACGCGTGGTCGAGCTCGCCGGTGAATGTCATGAAGTGCTCGGTGCGTTTGTACGTGGTCAATTACTGGTGATGGTGGCGCTGGGCGTGATCTATGCGTCGGGCCTGATGCTGGTCGGGTTGGAATTGGGACTGTTGATCGGCCTGATTGCCGGTTTGGCCGCGATCGTGCCGTATATGGGCTTCGTCATCGGGATAGGCGCGGCGCTGATTGCCGGTCTGTTTCAGTTCGGCGGCGACCTTTATCCAATGTTGGGTATTGTCGCGGTGTTCATGGTCGGGCAGGCACTCGAAGGGATGGTGCTGACGCCATTGTTGGTCGGGGACCGGATCGGCCTGCACCCGGTGGCGGTGATTTTCGCCATTCTGGCGGGCGGCGAGCTGTTCGGTTTCACCGGCGTGTTGCTGGCGTTGCCGGTGGCGGCCGTAATCATGGTGCTGGTGCGCCATGTGCATGATTTGTATAAAGATTCTGAGATGTACAGCGGTGAGGATGAGCCGCAGTTGTAAGGTCCGCTGAAAGGTCGTCGCGGCTAACCCGGATCATCGCCGGGTTGGCCTTCATCCCTCGCATGACTGTCACATGCACCGCCAACAAAACTGTCATAAAACCAGTGCGTTAACGCAAACCTTTGATTTTGCTTGTGGTCTGTCGCATTGTGCGACCAGCGTCACGGGTATAAACTTCGCAAACTTTACACAGAGGCCACTAACGGTTCCTTTGGAACTGTTCAGTCAGCATGAAACCGATTCAGCTGCCCCTAGGTGTGCGTCTGCGTGACGACGCTACCTTTATCAATTACTACCCAGGCGCCAATGCCGCTGCACTCGGCTATGTCGAGCGGCTATGCGAAGCCGACGCCGGGTGGACCGAAAGCCTGATTTATCTCTGGGGCAAGGACGGGGTAGGGCGTACGCACTTGTTGCAGGCGGCCTGCCTGCGCTTCGAGCAGTTGGGGGAGCCGGCGGTTTACCTGCCATTGGCCGAACTGCTGGACCGTGGCATCTCGATTCTCGATAACCTCGAACAATACGAACTGGTCTGTCTGGATGATTTGCAGGCGGTTGCCGGCCGGGCGGATTGGGAAGAGGCGCTGTTCCATCTGTTCAATCGCCTGCGCGATAGCGGTCGGCGCCTGCTGATCGCTGCGTCGACCTCGCCGCGTGAACTGCCGGTGAAGCTGGCGGACTTGAAATCGCGCTTGACCCTGGCCCTGATCTTTCAGATGCGGCCGCTCTCCGACGAAGACAAATTGCGTGCCTTGCAGTTGCGTGCGTCGCGTCGTGGCCTGCACCTGACCGATGAAGTCGGGCATTTTATTTTGACCCGCGGTACTCGCAGCATGAGTGCGCTGTTCGAACTGCTAGAGCGTCTCGATCAGGCCTCTCTTCAAGCTCAGCGCAAGCTGACCATTCCCTTCCTGAAAGAAACTCTAGGCTGGTAAAACCTAAGCCTGGCAGGGGTTTCGGCATATTTCAGGCGCCAGGAAATGCGCTTTCCTACAGGGTTGCAGGCGGCGCAAGTGTCTAAAGTGGGCTTAAGCGCTTAGATGTTAACGAGAAACCGATAAGTCACATAAAGTTCGATTGAATTTGCAAATGAGGATGATAGCGGGCATAGTCTCGACTTCTTTACAACTATCAGCCACGGTCGTGCCCATGCTAAAGCGCTTCGCACCCCTCGTGCCTCTCGCACTCGTCACCCTGTTGTTCGGTTGCGCTGCTCACTCTCCAGTGTCCCAGCAAGAGCAACAACAGCAGGTTAAAAATTCAGTTACCGCGCAATCCTCTTCCGTTCTTTTCCAGGAAGAGCTGGCTACCGATAAAGAACTGGCTGACTTTGCCGACGGCAAGTCGTACCAGCTTCCGGTTCTGGCCGACAGCATCCTCGAACGTGGCATGTCCCTGATCGGTACCCGTTACCGTTTCGGCGGTACCTCTGAAGCCGGTTTCGATTGCAGCGGCTTCATCGGTTATCTGTTCCGTGAAGAGGCGGGCATGAACCTGCCACGCTCCACTCGTGAAATGATCAACGTGGACGCACCCCTGGTAGCTCGCAGCGCGCTGAAGCCGGGCGACCTGCTGTTCTTCGCCACCAACGGTCGTCGTGGTCGCGTCAGTCACGCCGGGATCTACCTGGGTGACAACCAGTTCATTCACTCCAGCAGCCGCAAAAGCGGTGGTGTCCGGGTCGATAGCCTGGGCGACAGCTACTGGAGCAAAACCTTCATCGAGGCCAAGCGCGCTCTTGCAATGGCCCCGACCGTGGTCACCGCTCGCAAGTAAGCCCACAACTTGTAAGGTGAAGTTAAAGTCTTACTTGAACTTTGCCGCATAGCCGCTAGAATCCTGATCTAATATTGATGGCAAACCGCCTGCGTCCAACGCAGGCGGTTTTCTTTTCTGTCTTCCTGGCAGAAAAAGCCGCAGCCAGATCAGGATGTTCTGCTTATGACGATGTCGGCCCGCCTCGCACTCATGTTCTTCGCAGCGCTGCTCAGCGCCTGCGCCAGCCGCACACCGCCTCCTGCGCCGGTGGTTCGCGCGCCCATCGTCTTTGGTTCTTCTCAAGCATTCTCGCCCGAAGCGGAAGAGGTATTGTTCCGTGCGTTGGGGCTCGTGGGCACACCTTACCGCTGGGGCGGCAATACTCCCGATTCGGGATTCGATTGCAGTGGGCTGATCGGTTACGTCTATCGGGATGCCGCTGGCATTTCCCTGCCGCGCACCACGCGCGAAATGATCAGCATGCAAGCGGCCAGCGTGGGCAAGGAAGGTTTGCAAACCGGTGACCTGATTTTCTTCGCCACTAATGGCGGCTCTCAGGTCAGCCATGCCGGGATTTACGTCGGCGAAGGGCGCTTCGTTCATGCCCCAGCCACGGGCGGCACGGTAAAGCTCGACAGTCTGTCCAAGGCTTATTGGCAGAAGGCGTACCTGAGCGCCAAGCGCGTTCTGCAGCCTGAGCACCTGGCACGTAATCCCTGATACACAGCTGTCCTCCTGGAGTGAGCCTGCTCGCGATAGCGGTGAGTCAGTCAACATCGACGTGACAGATCCAGCGCTATCGCGAGCAGGCTCACTCCTACAAGGGTTGCGGTTATTTTGCGGCAGACACCCGCCACACCTTGTTGCCGACATCGTCCGCCACCAGCAAGGCTCCCTGCTGATCAATCACTACGCCCACCGGCCGGCCCATGGCGTCCTCGTCTTTATTGAGGAATCCGGTCAGCACATCCACCGGTTGCCCGGTCGGTTTGCCACCCGAAAACGGCACGAAAATCACCTTATAGCCACTATGCGGATTTCGGTTCCACGAGCCGTGCTGGCCGATGAAGGCGCCTTCCTTGAATTGCGCGGGCAAGGTGTTGCCTTCAGCGAACGTCAGGCCCAGCGAAGCGGTGTGCGGGCCGACCGCGTAGTCCGGTGCAATGGCCTTGGCCACCAGGTCCGGGTTTTGCGGTTCGACGCGAATGTCGACGTGCTGGCCGTAATAGCTGAATGGCCAGCCGTAGAACGCGCCATCCTTGACCGAAGTAATGTAGTCCGGCACCAGGTCGCTGCCGATCTCGTCGCGCTCGTTGACTGCGGTCCACAGCGCGCCGCTGCGAGGCTCCCAAGCCAGGCCGTTGGGGTTGCGAATGCCTGAGGCGAATATCCGGTGATTACCGGTGGCGCGGTCCACTTCCCAGATCGCCGCGCGGCCTTCTTCCTTGTCCAGGCCGTTTTCACCGACGTTGCTGTTTGAGCCCACCGTGACGTACAGCTTGCTGCCATCCTTGCTGGCGATGACGTTTTTGGTCCAGTGATGATTCAGCGTTCCCCCCGGCAGATCGACCACCTTGATCGGCGGCGACTTGATCGCGGTGTCACCGGTTTCATAGTGAAAACGCAACAAGCGATCAGTGTCGGCCACGTACAGGTCATTGCCGACCAGCGTCATGCCAAACGGCGAGTTGAGATTTTCCAGGAACACCGTGCGGGTTTCGGCGATACCGTCATGGTCCTTGTCGCGCAGTAGCGTGATGCGATTCGGGCTGGGGACGGCGGCGCCCGCGCGGCCCATGGTTTTCTTCATGACCCAGCCACGAATCCCCTTGCCGTCATCGGGTTTGGGGGGCGCGTTGGTTTCGGCCGCCAGCACGTCGCCGTTGGGCAGTACGTAGAGCCAGCGTGGGTGATCGAGGCCTTCAGCGAAGGCCGCCACTTGGGTGCCGGCGGTAGCGATGGGTTTCGCGCCGTCCGGCCAGCCGATCGCGGGGGCGATGTTCACCGTCGGGATCAGGGTTTTATTCGGTTCGGGCAACTTGGGTGACGGGCCGGTGCCGTCGGAGACTTGCAGACTGGAGGTTTCACCACAGGCGGCAAGCCCTCCGGCGAGCACGATGACGAGAACGAGCGGGGGCTTGCGCATACTGGTCTTCCCTATGAATGCAGTGTCTTAATTCATAGAGAAGATAAACAGAGCGATGGTTCAACCGGTCAGCCGCGAGCTTCCTTGAGCAGCACCGCAATGCCGGGGTGATAGTTGCCGGCTTCATTGCGCAATTTGCGGTAGGCGTAAGGGAAGTACCAGGCCACGGCGCAGCAGTGTTCCTTTTGCAGGTCGTCGACCATGTCCTGAAGTTCTTCGGGGGTCGCGCTCTGCTGGGCTTTTTGCGGAGCCACGAACAGGCAGCCGAGTTTCAGGTCACTGGCGTAGCTGATGCGTTTGGCATCGCTGGTGATGTCTTGCAGCGCCTGGGTCAGGTTCAGGCTGTTGACCTTGGGCCAGCGTTGAGTGGCCTGAAAGTAGGCGCGCTCTTCAGCAGTCGCTATAAACAGATCGGCACGGGCATTGCGCTCGCCTTCTTCGTTCTGTTTACGCGTCGTTGTATTTTGCAGAGTGACCATTTCCGCCATCCACGCAGCAGCATTGAGCAGGCCAAGGTTAGCCCTTTCGTCATGCCAGTAAGGCGCTTCGTTATCGCCGCGAACCGAGTTGTAGCGGTCGATACAGTCAAACCAGCGTTCCAGCACCGGTCGCAGGAATTCCAGCTTCGGATTGCTGATAATCATGCCTTGCATGTTGCCCACCCTTGTAATTGTGTTGTTGGGTTTGTGGCTCTTTGATATCACTGCTGACCGTGTGGTGCAAGATTGGCATCAGTAAATTGAGCGGCGGCAGTATATCGCTCGCCGGGGCTTTGTCTTTATTTGACGCTCCACCCCCAACCCTCTAACCTTCGCGGCTTGTTTCAGGTGCTCTGTGGCGGTGGTCGACAGAGTGAAACAGGGAAGCCGGTGAGTGACTATCGTCAAGCGACGAAACGTTACGATCCCGGCGCTGCCCCCGCAACGGTAAATGAGTGAAGACTGCGCCTTGAGCCACTGTGTCGAAGCCGACATGGGAAGGCGCGCAGTCCGGCCAAAGCCGCTCATGAGCCCGGAGACCGGCCTGATTCATCCAGCGGCATCACGGTGGGCGATGCCAGGCTTCTTGCCGTCTATTCTTGTGCCTGCCCGCCGTTATCCAGCCTCAACGGAGAGCTCCCCCATGACCGATACCCCTGATCGTGACGAACGCCATTTGGCGCGCATGCAGCGCAAAAAAGCCGTGATCGACGAACGCATTGCCAATTCCCCGAACGAGTGCGGCCTGTTGCTGGTGCTGACCGGCAACGGCAAAGGCAAAAGCAGTTCGGCGTTCGGCATGCTCGCTCGCTCCATGGGCCACGGCATGCAGTGCGGTGTGGTGCAATTCATCAAGGGCCGTAACAGCACCGGCGAGGAACTGTTCTTCCGTCGCTTCCCGGAGCAAGTGCGTTTCCATGTCATGGGCGAGGGCTTCACCTGGGAAACCCAGGACCGCCAGCGTGACATTGCCGCCGCCGAAGCCGCCTGGGCGGTGTCCCGTGAATTGCTCAACGATCCGTCCATTGGCCTGGTGGTGCTGGATGAGTTGAACATCGCCCTCAAGCACGGCTACCTCGACCTCGATCAGGTGCTCAGCGATTTGCAGGCGCGCCCGCCGATGCAGCACGTGGTGGTGACCGGTCGCGGCGCCAAGCCGGAAATGATCGAGCTCGCCGACACCGTCACCGAAATGGGCGTGATCAAGCACGCGTTCCAGGCCGGGATCAAAGCGCAAAAGGGCGTCGAGTTGTGAGTGAGCCTCGTCATTGCCCGGCGGTACTGATTGCCGCGCCGGCCTCCGGTCAGGGCAAGACCACCGTCACCGCCGCGCTGGCCCGTTTGCATCGCAATCAGGGGCGCAAGGTGCGCGTATTTAAATGCGGCCCGGACTTTCTCGACCCGATGATTCTCGAGCGCGCCAGCGGTGCGCCGGTGTATCAACTGGACATGTGGATGGTCGGCGAGCAGGAGAGTCGTCGACTGTTGTGGGAAGCCGCCGCTGAAGCCGACTTGATCATCATCGAGGGCGTCATGGGCTTGTTCGATGGCACGCCATCCAGCGCCGATCTGGCGCGGCACTTTGGTGTGCCGGTGCTCGCGGTGATCGACGGCACCGCCATGGCGCAGACCTTCGGTGCGCTGGCGTTGGGCCTGGCCAAGTATCAGCCGGACTTGCCGTTTGCCGGCGTGTTGGCCAATCGCGTCGGCACGCTGCGTCATGCGCAACTGCTCGAAGGCAGCCTCACCGAAGGCTTGCGCTGGTACGGCGCGTTGTCACGGGAAACCGGAATCGAATTGCCGAGCCGTCATCTGGGCCTGGTTCAGGCCAGTGAGCTGAATGACCTCGATCTGCGCCTGGATGCGGCGGCCGATGCGTTGGCCAACAGTTGCGAGGTGGCGCTACCACCTGCGGTGGAATTTGCCGCCCCGGATGTGATCCCTGCCGAGCCGTTGCTCGCGGGTGTACGAATTGCCGTGGCCCGTGATGAAGCGTTTGCGTTCACCTACGGCGCGAGCCTGGATTTGCTGCGAGCCATGGGCGCCGAGTTGCGGTTTTTCTCACCGATTCGTGACAGCCGAATTCCAGAGGCAGACAGCTTGTATCTGCCGGGCGGTTATCCGGAATTGCACCATGTAGCACTGTCGCAGAACACCACGATGCTCGACGCGATACGGGCACATCATGCGGCCGGTAAACCACTGTTGGCCGAGTGTGGCGGTATGTTGTATTTGCTCGAATCGCTGACGGATGTCGACGGCACTCGCGCCGAACTGGTGGGTTTGCTCAAAGGCGACGCAGTGATGCAAAAGCGTCTGGCGGCGTTGGCGTTGCAAGCGGTGGAATTGCCGGAAGGTTCGTTGCGCGGGCACACGTATCACCATTCGCTGACCAGTACCGAGCTTGAGCCGATTGCGCGTGGCCTGAGCCCGAATGGCGGGCGCGGGGCGGAGGCGGTTTATCGTGAGGGGCGGATGACGGCTTCTTATGTGCACTTTTATTTTCCGTCCAATCCATCGGCGGTTGCCGCGCTGTTCGTGCCTGATCATCAGGACGCCATCGCGAGCAGGCCCACTCCTGCATTGGATCACCTCAACCCTGTGGGAGCGAGCTTGCTCGCGAAGAGGCCATGACTGACAACGCATTCTCCGAAGCCGAACGCGCAGCGGTCTACCGCGCCATCGGCGAGCGCCGCGACATGCGTCACTTCAGCGGCGGCACGGTCGAGCCCGAGCTGTTGCGACGCCTGCTCGAAGCCGCGCACCAGGCGCCGAGCGTCGGCCTGATGCAGCCCTGGCGTTTCATTCGCATCAGCGACCGAGCCCTGCGCGGCAAGATCCAGTCGCTGGTGGAGGAGGAACGCATCCGTACCGCCAAAGCCCTCGGCGAGCGCACCGACGAATTCATGAAGCTCAAGGTCGAAGGCATCAACGACTGCGCCGAGGTGCTGGTCGCCGCGCTGATGGATGATCGCGAGCGTCACATCTTTGGCCGTCGCACCTTGCCGGAAATGGACATGGCCTCGTTGTCCTGCGCGATCCAGAACCTCTGGCTGGCCTCCCGCGCCGAAGGTCTGGGCATGGGCTGGGTGTCGCTGTTCGAGCCGCAAGCGCTGGCGGACCTGCTGGGTTTGCCGGCCGGGGCCAAGCCGTTGGCGGTTCTTTGTCTGGGAGCGGTCAAGGAATTCTACCCGGCGCCGATGCTGGTACTCGAAGGCTGGGCGCAAGCGCGTCCACTCAGTGAGTTGCTGTACGAAAATTATTGGGGAGTGAGTCAATGAGCGTGGCGTTATTGAGTGTCGCCGCAGTGGCGCTGGACGCGCTGCTGGGTGAGCCCAAACGCTGGCATCCGCTGGTGGCGTTCGGTCGTTTTGCCGAGCGCATCGAGCAACGTTTCAATGGGGAAGGGCGCGGCTGGCGCAGCCATGGTGTCACCGCGTGGGTGATGGTGGTCGTGCCGCTGACCTTGCTCGCCACGGCATTGTCCTGGGCGCCTTATGTCGGTTGGGTTGTCGAGATCCTCGCACTGTACTGCGCCCTCGGCATGCGCAGCCTCGGCGAACATATTGAGCCGGTGGCCAAAGCGCTGCGCAGTGATGACCTGGACGAGGCGCGCAAGCGTGTCGGTTATCTGGTCAGTCGCCAGACCAGCGAACTGGATAAAACCGAAGTCGCCCGCGCGGCCACCGAGTCGGTGCTGGAGAACGGCAGCGATGCAGTGTTCGCCGCACTGTTCTGGTTTGCCGTGGCCGGCGCGCCCGGCGTGGTGCTTTACCGATTGAGCAACACGTTGGATGCGATGTGGGGTTATCGCAACGAACGCTTCGAACGTTTCGGCTGGGCCGCGGCGAAGATCGACGACGTCCTCAATTACATTCCTGCACGGCTGGTGGCGTTGACCTACGCGCTGCTGGGAAAAACCCGCCTGGCGTTGAAATGCTGGCGGACCCAAGGCCCGACCTGGGACAGCCCGAATGCGGGCCCGGTGATGGCGGCAGGCGCCGGTGCATTGGGCGTCGAGTTGGGCGGGGCGGCGATTTATCACGGCGAACTGCATCAGCGTCCGCAACTGGGCGAAGGTGTGCCGGCGGATGCCGACTCCATTGATCGCGGCTGGCAATTGGTCCAGCGCGGGGTATGGTTATGGTTGCTGATTCTCTGCGTGGGGGCTGAATTCTATGCTTGAGCACGGTGGCCGGTTGCGCAAGGCGGCGCTCCAATACGGCATTGCAGAAGCTGATTGGCTCGACCTGTCCAGCGGCCTGGCGCCCTGGCCATTTCCGGTCCCGGACATCCCGCTGCGCGCCTGGGCGCGCTTGCCGGAAACCGATGACGGCCTGGAGCAGGCGGCCTGCGACTATTACAACGCGGCACAAGTGCTGCCGGTGGCCGGTTCGCAAATGGCCATCCAGTTGCTGCCGCGCTTGCGCCGTGCCGGCAAGGTCGGCGTGCTGTCGCCGTGTTATGCCGAGCACGCCGAAGCCTGGCGGCGCTGCGGCTACATCGTGCGTGAAGTGCTGGAGCAGGAAGTCGACTTCTTTATCGACAGCCTCGACGTGCTGGTGGTGGTCAACCCGAACAACCCGACCGGGCTGAGCCTGACCCCAAGCCGCCTGCTCGACTGGCACACCCGCCTGGCCTCGCGCGGTGGTTGGCTGGTGGTGGACGAGGCGTTCATGGACAACACGCCGCAACTGAGTGTGGCGCCGTTTACCCATCTGGTCGGCTTGATCGTGTTGCGTTCGTTCGGCAAGTTTTTTGGTCTGGCCGGCGTACGGCTGGGTTTCGTGCTGGCGGAGCGCAAGCTGCTCAAACTGCTCGCCGAGCAAGTCGGGCCGTGGGCGGTCAGTGGGCCGACCCGAGCGATTGGTCAGGCCTGTCTTCGAGACACCGAAGGTCACGTTCGCCAACGTGAGCGCAGTGAAGAAGCCAGTGAGCGTCTGGCACGATTGCTTGAGCGGTTCGGGTTCAAGCCACAGGGCGGATGCGCCTTGTTCCAGTGGCTCATCATTGATCAAGCCGAGCAACTGCACGAGTTCATGGCCCGGCAAGGCATTTTGCTGCGCCTGTTCTCACATAACAGCAGCCTGCGATTTGGCCTGCCCGCCGATGAAACCGACTGGACACGCCTGACGCAAGCCTTTGAAACCTATGCCAAGGAAGCCCAATGAGCACATTGATGGTGCAGGGCACCACGTCCGACGCCGGTAAAAGCACACTGGTGACGGCGTTGTGTCGCTGGGTGGTGCGCCAGGGTGTTCGTGTCGTGCCGTTCAAGCCGCAGAACATGGCGCTCAACAGCGCGGTGACGGCGGGCGGTGGTGAGATCGGTCGCGCGCAAGCCGTGCAAGCCCAGGCCGCGAACCTTGAACCCCATACCGACATGAACCCGGTGCTGCTCAAGCCCAACAGCGACACCGGTGCCCAAGTGATCATTCACGGGCGCGCGGTCACGACCATGAACGCCGTCGCCTATCACGACTACAAAGCCATCGCCATGCAAGCGGTGCTGGCCTCTCACGAACGCTTGAGCGCGGCGTATCCGGTGGTGATGGTCGAAGGCGCGGGCTCACCCGCCGAGATCAATCTGCGGGCCGGCGATATCGCCAACATGGGCTTTGCCGAAGCGGTGGATTGCCCGGTGGTGTTGATCGCCGACATCAATCGCGGTGGGGTTTTCGCGCATTTGGTGGGCACGCTGGAATTGCTGTCGCCGACCGAACAGGCGCGGATCAAAGGTTTCATCATCAATCGTTTTCGTGGCGACATCGCCTTGCTGCAGCCTGGTCTCGATTGGCTTGAAGAACGCACCGGTAAACCGGTGATCGGCGTTCTACCGTACGTGATGGACTTGCATCTGGAAGCCGAAGACGGCATCGATCAGCGCCAGACCGACAAGGCCGACCAGGTGCTCAAAGTCGTGGTGCCGGTGCTGCCGCGCATCAGCAATCACACCGATTTCGATCCGCTGCGTTTGCATCCACAAGTCGATCTGCAATTCATCGGCCCTGGCCAGGCGATCCCGCCGGCCGATCTGATCATTCTTCCCGGCTCGAAAAGTGTACGCAGCGACCTCGCGTATCTGCGGGCCAATGGCTGGGATTCGGCGATCAGTCGTCATCTGCGCTACGGCGGCAAAGTCCTCGGGATTTGCGGCGGTTTGCAAATGCTGGGCGAGCACGTACACGACCCGTTGGGCCTGGAGGGTGCACCGGGTTCAAGCGCAGGTCTGGGGTTGCTGGCGTTTGAAACGCAGCTCGAAGAAGAGAAGCAATTGCGCAATGTGCGCGGTCGTCTGGCGCTGGAAGATGCGGCTGTCAGCGGCTACGAAATTCATGCCGGCGTGACCACCGGGCCGGCGCTGGAAAACGCCGCTGTGCAGTTGGACGATGGTCGCTGCGATGGCGCGCAAAGTGTGGATGGGCAAATTTTCGTCACGTACCTGCATGGCTTGTTTGAATCGCCGGCGGCGTGCAGTGCATTGCTGCGCTGGGCTGGGTTGCAGGATGTGCAGGAGGTCGATTACCACGCGTTGCGCGAGCGGGATATCGAACGGCTGGCGGATCTGGTGGAACAGCATCTGGATACCCGGTTGTTGCGTCAGCTCTGCGGTATTTAGGGTGGTTTTGCTGGCCTCTTCGCACATTTATAGGATGTCACCATGCTCCAACTAATCCTCGGCGGCGCCCGCTCCGGCAAAAGTCGACTGGCCGAAAAACTCGCCACCGACAGCCAACTGGCCGTGACCTACATCGCCACCAGCCAACCGCTGGACGGCGAAATGAACGACCGCGTCGCTCATCACCGCGCCCGTCGTCCCGCCGAATGGGCATTGATCGAAGAACCGGTCGAACTCGCCCGCGCCCTGCGTGAAACCGCCAGCGCCGACCGTTGCCTGCTGGTGGATTGCCTTACGCTGTGGATGACCAATCTGCTGATGCTCGACGACGCCGGACGTCTGAACGCTGAACGCGAAGCCCTGCTGGACTGCCTGGCCGCGTTGCCGGGTGAAATCATTTTTGTCAGCAACGAGACCGGAATGGGTGTCGTGCCGCTGGGCGAATTGACTCGCCGCTATGTCGATGAAGCCGGTTGGCTGCATCAAGCCTTGGCCGAGCGCTGCCAACGTGTCGTCCTGACCGTCGCCGGCCTGCCCCTGACTTTGAAAGGAACTGCGTTATGACTCAATCCTGGTGGTTGAACCCGTGCAAGCCGATTGATGCGCAAACCCTCGAACAGGCGCAGGCGCGTCAGCAGCAACTGACCAAACCGGCCGGTTCCCTCGGTCGACTGGAATCGGTGGCGGTGCAACTGGCCGGGTTGCAGGGGCAGGTCAAGCCGAGCCTGGAGCACCTGTGGATCGCGATTTTTGCCGGTGATCACGGTGTCGTGGCCGAAGGTGTGTCGGCGTTTCCTCAGGAAGTCACCGGGCAAATGCTGCACAACTTCGTCACCGGCGGCGCGGCGATAAGCGTGCTGGCGCGGCAGTTGGGCGCTTCCCTTGAAGTGGTGGATCTGGGCACGGTGACCCCGACCTTGAATCTGCCGGGCGTGCGCCACTTGAACATTGGCCCCGGTACGGCGAATTTCGTAAAAGGTCCGGCCATGACGGCGGCCCAGGGCGAACTCGCCCTGCAGGCCGGTCGCGACAGTGTGCAGCGTGCCATCGCGGCCGGGGCGCAGATGTTCATCGGCGGTGAAATGGGCATCGGCAACACCACCGCCGCCAGTGCATTGGCCTGTGCCTTGCTCGATTGTCCGGTGGTGCATCTGACCGGGCCGGGTACCGGGCTGGATGCAGCGGGTGTCAGCCACAAGGCTCAGGTCATCGAGCGGGCGTTGGCGCTGCACGATGCTCAGCACGGGGACGCGTTGCAGACATTGTTCAATCTCGGTGGTTTTGAAATTGCCGCGCTGGTGGGTGCCTATCTGGCGTGTGCGCAGGAAGGTGTGGCGGTGCTGGTCGACGGGTTTATTTGCAGCGTCGCGGCAGTGGTGGCGGTGCGCTTGAATCCTGAATGCCGCGCGTGGCTGCTGTTCGGCCATCGCGGTGCCGAGCCGGGGCATCGTCATGTGCTGGAAACCCTGAACGCGGAGCCGTTGCTGGACCTTGGTTTGCGACTGGGCGAGGGCAGCGGTGCCGCGTTGGCCGTGCCGTTGTTGCGACTGGCCTGCGACCTTCACGGGCAGATGGCAACCTTCGCCGAAGCGGCGGTTGCGGACCGTCCGGCATGACGTTGCACCTGGACCTGTTGCGCCATGGCGAGACCGAGCTCGGTGGCGGATTGCGCGGCAGTCTCGATGATGCGCTGACCGAAAAAGGCTGGGCGCAGATGCGCGCGGCGGTGATCGAACAGGGGCCGTGGGACCGGTTGGTCAGTTCGCCGTTGCAGCGTTGTGCGCGCTTCGCCGAGGAGCTCGGTGTGCAACTGGGTTTGCCGGTGCAGTTGGACAAAGACCTGCAAGAACTGCACTTCGGTGCCTGGGAAGGGCAGAGCGCAGCGGCGTTGATGGACACCGATGCCGAGGCATTGGGGCTGTTCTGGGCTGATCCCTATTCGTTTACGCCGCCGGGCGGCGAGCGGGTGGCAGACTTTTCCGTTCGGGTGCTGGCGGCCATTGAGCGACTGGTTATTGCTTACGCTGGCCAGCGGGTCCTGTTGATCAGCCATGGCGGGGTCATGCGCTTATTGCTGGCTCAAGCGCGGGGGTTGCCGCGTGAGCAGTTGCTTAATGTCGAAGTCGCTCATGGATCGTTGTTTTCGTTGCGCGTCGAACCCGGCGTCATTCTCAAGGAAGCGATCTGACCATGCTGCCATTCTGGATCGCCCTGCAATTTCTGAGCAGTTTGCCGATTCGCCTGCCCGGCATGCCGACGTCTCAGGAACTGGGCCGGTCGCTGCTGTTTTATCCGCTGGTGGGAGTGCTGTTCGGCGCGATTCTGTGGGCGCTGAACTGGCTGTTGCTGGGCACGCCAGTGTTGCTGCATGCGGCGTTGTTGCTGACGGCTTGGGTCTTGCTCAGCGGCGCGTTGCATCTGGACGGTCTGGCCGATAGCGCCGATGCGTGGCTCGGCGGATTTGGCGACCGGGAACGTACGCTGACGATCATGAAAGACCCACGCAGTGGGCCGATTGCCGTGGTGACGCTGGTGTTGGTGTTGTTACTGAAGTTCGTCGCGTTGTTGGCGTTGATCGAGCAACAGCACAATCTTTTCCTGATCATCGTTCCGCTGATCGGTCGCAGCGCGATGCTGGGCTTGTTCCTGACCACGCCGTATGTGCGTGCAGGCGGGCTGGGGCAGGCGTTGGCGGATCATCTGCCGCGATTGGCGGGTCAGCAGGTGTTGGCGGTCAGTGCGATGGCGTGTGTGCTGATTGCGGGGCTCAGCGGTGGTTGGGCGCTGGTGCTGGCGGCAGTGGTTTTTGTGTGGTTGCGCCAGGTGATGGTGCGTCGATTGGGAGGGACGACGGGGGACACGGCAGGGGCGTTGCTGGAGTTGCTGGAGATGGTGGTGCTGGTAGGATTGGCGTTGGCCTGACGGTTTCTGTGGCAACAATGCCTGCCTCTTCGCAAACCTGCTCGCGAAGACGGTCCACCAGGCACATCGATATCTTGATTTAACTCAACCGCGGGTATATACACGCACCATGCTCGACTCCCAATGTTTATGCATCAACCTGCGTCGCGCCGCCCGTGGCGTCAGCAGGCATTACGACGGCGCTCTCGACGGCTTCGGGATAAACGTTGCCCAGTATTCTTTGCTGTGTAATTTGCAGCGCCTGGATCAGCCGAGTATTTCAAGTCTGGCCGAAGCCATGGGCCTGGACCGCAGCACCCTCGGGCGCAATTTGCGGGTGCTGGAGGGTGAAGGGCTGGTGATGCTGGTCGAGGGCGAAGACATGCGCAATCGCATCGTCCGACTGACCGAGACGGGTGCTGAACGCTTGGCGGCGGCCCTGCCGGCCTGGGAAGCGGCTCAACAACGGTTGATTGACCGACTGGGCGCAGAGAAACGCGAAACCTTGCTGCGACTGCTGGACGAACTGGCCTGAAGCCAGTTTTTCCGATCTTAAGCGGGTATATACCCGCTACCGGAGAATAAGAATGACATCGATGTGGCGTACGTGCGGTTGGGTATTGGTGGGGAGTGCGCTGATCCTTGCGTTGTCATTGGGCGTGCGTCACGGCTTCGGGCTGTTTCTGGCGCCGATGAGTGCGGAGTTCGGCTGGGGACGTGAGACCTTTGCGTTTGCCATCGCCCTGCAGAATCTGATCTGGGGCCTGGCGCAGCCCTTCACCGGCGCACTGGCCGATCGCTTCGGCGCGGCGAAAGTGGTGCTGGTCGGTGGTGTGCTGTATGCGCTGGGCCTGGTGTTCATGGGGTTGTCTGACTCCGCGGTGACATTGTCCCTGAGCGCCGGCCTGTTGATTGGCATCGGTCTGTCCGGTACTTCGTTCTCGGTGATCCTCGGTGTGGTCGGCCGTGCGGTGCCGCCGGAGAAGCGCAGCATGGGCATGGGCATCGCCAGTGCAGCCGGCTCGTTCGGCCAGTTCGCGATGCTGCCGGGCACGTTGGGCTTGATCGGTTGGCTCGGCTGGTCCGCCGCCTTGCTGGTGCTGGGGCTGTTGGTGGCGTTGATCGTGCCGCTGGTGAGCATGCTCAAGGACAAACCTCTGCCGACGCTCGGTCACGAGCAAACCCTCTCCGAAGCGCTGCGTGAAGCCTGCTCCCATTCGGGATTCTGGCTGTTGGCGTTCGGCTTTTTCGTCTGCGGTTTCCAAGTGGTATTCATCGGCGTGCATTTGCCGGCGTATCTGGTGGATCAACACCTTCCGGCCACGGTCGGCACCACGGTGCTGGCGCTGATCGGCTTGTTCAACATCTTCGGCACGTACACCGCCGGATGGCTCGGCGGGCGCATGTCCAAACCGCGTTTGCTCACCGGTTTGTACCTGTTGCGGGCGGTGGTGATCGCGCTGTTCCTGTGGGCCCCGGTCACGACGACCACGGCGTACCTGTTCGGCATGGCCATGGGGTTTTTGTGGCTGTCGACCGTACCGCTGACCAACGGCACCGTGGCGACCCTGTTCGGAGTGCGCAACCTGTCCATGCTCGGCGGGATTGTGTTCCTGTTTCATCAGCTCGGTTCGTTTCTTGGCGGCTGGCTGGGCGGAGTGGTGTATGACCGGACCGGGAGCTATGACTTGATCTGGCAAGTGGCAATTCTCTTGAGCCTGTTGGCTGCCGCCCTGAACTGGCCGGTGCGTGAGCGGCCGGTGGCGCGCCTGCAGACACAGATGAGTGCGATATGAACAGTCTTTGGCCGCGAATCGCTGTAGCAGCTGTCTGCGCCTTGCTGCTGGCATTGTCATGGTGGGGCTGGCATCAGGGCGGTCTGGCGCTGATGCAATTGGGCATGGGTGCTTGCTAGGGAGCGGCGAGGGCGAGTAACTTCGTTTTTGACGACTTATCAAGGATGCACGACATGCTGATGCGCTGGATTACAGTCCCCGCGTTGCTGACGGCAATGACCGGACTGGCTCAGGCTGAGTGCCCTGAACTGTTACAAGGCTCATTGCAAAAACTGCGGGCCAAGGAATCGATCGACCTGTGCCAACGGTTCGAAGGTAAACCGCTGGTAGTGGTCAATACCGCGAGCCACTGCGGTTTCGCCCCCCAGTTCAAAAGCCTTGAGGCGCTCAATCAGCGTTTCAAGGAAGAGGGGCTGGAGGTGATTGGCGTTCCGTCGAACGATTTCAAGCAAGAATCCAAGGACACCGCCGAGACGGCCAAGGTCTGTTACGTGAATTACGGCGTGACTTTCACCATGACCGAACCGCAGGCCGTGCGAGGTGAGGACGCGACGCACCTGTTCAAGGTCCTGGCCGCGCAGAGCAGCGCACCGAAGTGGAATTTCTACAAATACGTGGTCGATCGCAAAGGCCAGGTGGTCGCCAGTTTCTCCAGCCTGACCAAACCCGATGATCCCGAGTTCATTGCCGCGGTGCAGAAAGCCCTGGCTTCCCAACCCTGATTCGCGCCCACCAAAAAGCCCCGCCTCTGTATAAGAGAGCGGGGCTTTTTTGATTCAGCAGGCGAGCGGTTCAGCCTCGCCTTGAATCATCAGAAGCGGTAGGTCGCGCCGACGCCGAAACCGTTCGCCCAGTTTTCATACTTGGCGTTGTAGGTTTGGCCACGGTCGTTGACGTTGTTGACCTTGACCGACTCTTCGCGCAGGTACGAATACGCCAGGTCGATGGTCAGGTCGTCTGTCGGGCTCCAGCCAGCGCCCAGGCTGAAAATCTTGCGATCGCCAGTCGGGATGCGTGGGGAACGGTCGGCGTTGTTGGTCGGCGCTTGGTCAAAGGACAAACCGGTGCGCAGTACCCATTCCTTGTTCAGCTGGTAAGACGCGCCGATGGCGTGAGCCCAGGTGTCGTGCCAGTTCTGTTCTTCGGTGATGGTACCGAACTGACCGTTCAGTACAGCCGGAACACCTTTGCTTTCGACGGTGATGTCTTTCAGGCGGCTCCAGCGAGTCCAGGTGCTGCCAGCGTAAAGAGTCCACTTGTCGTCGAGCTGGTGAGTGACCGAGAAGTCCACCGATTCAGGCGTGGTCAGGTCCAGCGACGCGTCGTATTTCTGGCTTGGGTTCTGGCCAATCAGGCCCAGCACGTTGTAGTTGACCTTGGTGTCGCCGTCGAGCTTGTACTTCACTTTCGAGTGGTAGGTCAGGCCGACGCGGGTGCTGTCGGTGGCTTGAACCAGTACGCCGATGTTGTAGCCCAGCGCGGTGTCGTCACCCTTGATCTTGACCTTGCCGTCTGGCGCGGCCTGGGTGATCGACAGGTTCGATTCCAGGGTGCCGTCGATGCGGTTGATGGTCGGGCCGAAACCGATGGACACCTTGTCGTTGAAGGCGTAGCTGACAGTCGGTTGCAGGGTGACGATCTTAACTTCGCTCTTGCTGCCGAAGTAACGACCGGCAAAGCCGTTTTCGTAGTCGGTTACCAGACCGAACGGTGCGTACACACCGATACCGAATGCCCAGTGGTCATCGATTGGCTTGACGTAGTAGCCCATCGGCACGCCCATGAAAGGGACCATGTCACCTTTGTTGGTGCCGCCATTCGGGCTGGAGCTGGCGTTGCTGATGTCGGTGTGTGCGTCGATGAATGCAACACCGCCGGTCACTTGTTCGCGCTTGATGCGGGACATACCGGCAGGGTTGCCAACAATTGTGGATGCGTCGTCGGCAGAAGAAGATCGCCCGGCAAAACCTGTACCCATCCCGCTGATGCTTTGTTCGTTCAGGGCAAAGCCACTTGCAAAGAGCTGGGTGGATGCCAGGGTAACGGCGAGGCTAAGGGTGGTTTTGAGCATTACTTTTTTCATTATTAGAACTCCTGGTGATCACCGGGGCGAAAATTACCAACATTTTCGTCCCAGCGCTATAGGCTGTATGGCTTGAGTTAGAGCGGTTTTGTAGGACAATCCGACCAGGTTCGCGGTCGGATGCACGAACTTGTGAAACCGATGGGTCAGCAGGCGACCTGATTCAGCGGTGAAACACAGGTTTGCCAGGCGCAAGTGAAATCGCGCAGGCGTCCCTGAGGCTGAAAGGTCTGGCGCCAGATTCGGGCCATGCCCAACACATCATCGGCGGCGGGGAGGGGGGTGTTTTGTTCTTCGATCAACAGCCAGGCAATGGCGGTGGCGTAACGCAGGTTAACGGTCAATTCCAGATGCGGCCCACTGAGAAACGCATGTTGGCTGGCCAGGCCGCGGACAAGACTTGCCCGTTCCGGGTCCAGCGCCAGATAGTGATCCCAGAGTGCCTGGTGGCGGGGTTCGGCGATTCGGTACAGGCCGTGTCCACGGCGGTCATGCAGGGCGGAACCAAGGGCTGACTGACTGGCGGCGATGCCCAGCAGCAAGGATTCGGCAGTTGCGCTATGGCGTCCGAGGTAGATCAAGGTCGGACGAATCACATAACGGCACAGTTCGCTGGCAGCGATACCCATAAAGCCCTCGAAACACGAAGTGGGCGGCGATACCTGAAGGGGGCCTTGGCAGCGGTGGATCGAATCAGGCTCGCCGGAAGCGGATCAAGCCGCTTGAGTTGAAGTGTAGTGTCATATTCGCGCTGTAAAGGACTGTTTTTAAAATATTTCCAGCTTCGAGTTATAACCGTTATATCGCTTTGTGCTTAACCAGTTGCAGCGGAAAGGGAAATATCAGGCAATAAAAAGCCCCGCTTTTTGAGCAGGGCTTTTGGTTTTTCAGTCTTTCTGGCGTCTCAGGCAATCAATGCCTGGCGGGTACGCTCGATCACGGCCTGCAGCGGCTCTGCGCTGGAGTATTGATCGGGGTACAGGCGTTCGCTGTGACGAGCGATGCCGTGTTCGTTGACCAGAGTGAAACTGAAGCAGCCTTTGCGAGCCGCCATGATCAGGCAGTTCATTGGAGCAAAAGCGTTGGTTAGGGTGCGAATGGCATCCTGAGTGTGGATTTGAGTAGACATAGTGTTGGTGTTCCTACAAGCGACACGGATAAGAGCCGTGCAAAATTAAAACGTTCCAGTGACGACGACCACCATTGGTCGAACGAAGAACCCCGACTGGAACAAAGCAGCCAGTTTGAAGCGCTGATAATTGGCGCGCTTGGGCTGGCAGGTAGGTACTTAGGAGGGCAGGCAACACATCAAGGGCAAAGGTTCTGGGCCCGGGGTGAAGATCCTGATCAATTTGCAGGCTGGTTCGGTCAGAGTAAGTGAGCTTCGCAACACCCTTCGCTTTGTTCGAAGGCTGTGTTGGCGCAAGGTTTACCTGGAAACCATCGAGGTGGTCGATCCTGTTTTGTCGGTGGAGGCTTCTCTTGAGGGAAGGCTGACCGCGAGGATTTGTTCGACCAGAATTGACTTTCAGCTTGGTACTAACGCCGCGGATAGTAACGGATTGAAATTGAGAATGGAAGTGTGTTACCAAAAAAGATCGATGGCCTGGCCAGCGCGCGCCGCAATCGCTCACATTCCGACCGGTGGTGGCTGTCACTCATCGGCTCGCGATCTGCCTTGATCAAGGGTTTTGCCGATTTATCCCCAGAGGCCATGCAAAAACGCGCCGAAAAAGTGCATCCATATAACCGCCGTCAAGGTACTTGTGCACATAAGTTGCGCAGACTGTAACCCCACTGTCATCCAGGCCCCACCCGTAGTGGGTGCCTGTATTGAAAATTTAAGTCAATGAAAAACATCGCTTTTTTTTACTGGTGAAAAAATCGTCAGTTTGACTGCGAGCCCCATTCCACAGGGCTTTGCGCGAGTTCAAGGGCGGTTGTCCACTGAGTTATCCACAGCTTCTGTGGATTGTCCCGAGCGCTTGCTCTAGCACGGGCGTGCCGGGTTTTTTTAGGCTTTACCTGTAAGAAAAAAAGAGTACAGTTGCGCGCCTTCCGATCTGTCCCACAGTGCTTTATGAAGTTTCGCTCAGTATCAATCTCCGCTACCTCCACACCTTCACGTGTTACCCCACCCAAGCGTTTTTCGATGCGTGTGGCCGAATGGCTGCTGGACAGTCCGCGTCTTGGGGATAACCCCAACGTCAAGCACTTCGCCGGGCGCTTGCTCAAGCAACCTGCCCGTGAAGGCGTGGTGGCTGCGCAAAGTCGCCTCGGGCAATTGATGTGCCGTGAATGTGGCAATGCCCGTGATCGCCGTATCGGTCAGGACCTGCTGCGTCAGGCCGCACGGGCAGGCGATACGCGGGCCCAGCAGGAACTGGGTCTGATCGAAGACTGAGCTGTCCAAGTCAGGTGGCCTTGGTTAACCTTCAAGCTTTATCTCATCGGCAGGAATCTTTATGGCTATGGACTTGACCAGCCTATTACTCGGTCTGGCAGGCGCGGGCCTGCCATTGCTGGTACTGGCCTGGCAAATTCAACGCCGTGCGAGCGGCTCGCAAGCCGAGGCGGCTCTGCTGGAAGAGCGCCTGGCCATGGCCCAGCTGGCGCAGGACGGCCTGAATGCCCAACTCGACGCCTGTCGCGATGAAATCGGTGACCTGAGCCAGGCCAACGCCGACAAGCAAGCGGACCTCGCTGCCACGCGCCGTGAAGTCGAACTGCTGCAAATCGAGCGCGACGACGCTCGCGATGCCTCTCACGCCTGGAACATCGAACGTGCCGGTAAAGAAGCAGAACTACGTCGCCTGGACACGCTGGCGGCGTCACTCAACGCCGAGCTACGCGAGCAACAGGAAAGCCATCAGCAACGCCTCAGTGACCTGCAGGGGTCGCGAGACGAGTTGCGAGCGCAGTTCGCCGAACTGGCGGGCAAGATTTTCGATGAGCGTGAGCAGCGCTTCGCCGAAACCAGTCAACAGCGGTTGGGCCAGTTGCTCGATCCGTTGAAAGAGCGCATTCAGTCCTTCGAAAAACGCGTCGAGGAAAGTTATCAGGCCGAAGCGCGCGAGCGTTTCTCGCTGGCCAAGGAACTGGAACGCCTGCAACAGCTGAACCTGCGCCTGAGCGACGAAGCCACCAACCTCACTCGCGCCTTGAAAGGGCAGAAAACCCAAGGCAATTGGGGCGAACTGATTCTCGAGCGAGTGCTTGAACACGCGGGGCTGGAGAAGGGCCGCGAGTATCAGACCCAGGTCACTCTCAAAGGCCCGGATGGCGAGCGCTTCCAACCGGATGTGATTATTTACCTGCCAGGCGACAAGCAAGTGGTGGTCGACTCCAAGGTCAGCCTGACGGCCTATCAGCAATACGTGGCGGCCGAAGACGACGCCATCGGCCAGATCGCCATCAAGCAACACGTGCTGTCGCTGCGCAATCACGTCAAAGGCCTGTCCGGCAAGGATTACAAGCGGCTCGACGGCTTGCACAGCCTGGATTTCGTCTTGCTTTTCGTGCCGATCGAAGCCGCGTTTTCCGCAGCGTTGCAGGCAGAGCCGACGCTGTTCCAGGAAGCCTTTGACCGCAACATCGTGATCGTCAGCCCCACCACGTTGCTGGCGACTTTGCGCGTGATCGACAGCCTGTGGAAGCAAGAGCGCCAGAGCCAGAACGCCCGGGAAATTGCCGAGCGTGCCGGGTGGCTGTACGACAAGTTCGTGTTGTTCATCCAGGATCTGGACGAGGTCGGCAATCGCTTGCAGCAACTGGACAAAGCCTACAGCTCTGCGCGCAACAAGCTGACAGAAGGCCGAGGGAATCTGGTCAGTCGCAGCGAGCAGCTGAAATTGCTCGGCGCGCGAGCCAGCAAGAGCTTGCCGGCGGACTTGCTGGAGCGGGCGATGACCGATGTGGATGGCTTGGCCGAGTTACCGGAATAACCGGTAAAGCATTGCGAGCAGGCTCACTCCTGCAGGAACAGCGCTAAACCCTGTGGGAGCGAGCTTGCTCGCGATGGCGACAGAAGCCTCCCTGCAAAGCTAAAAAACGCTACGCTACAACGGCAAATGCCGACTCAACAACGCCCTCAACGCCGCCGGCTTCACCGGCTTGGCCAGATAATCCAGCCCCGCCGCATGCACTTGCGCCACCGTCTCTGGCCGACCATCGGCGCTGATCACCACCCCCGGCACCGGTTCCCCCAGTTGAGTGCGCAGCCACGCCATCAGCTCGGTCCCGGTTTCGCCATGGTCCAGGTGGTAATCCACCAGCGCCAGTTGCGGACGAACCCCGTCGTTGAGCAGCGCTGCACATTCCTCTCGGTTACGCGCTGTCCAGACCTGACAACCCCAGCGCGTCAGCAGGCTGTTCATGCCGATCAGAATGCTGTCTTCATTGTCGATGCACAGCACCTGTGCGCCGCTCAATACGTGGCCGTTGAGTTCAGCGTTCTTGGGCGCCACCACGGTTTGTGCCCGAGCCAGCGGCACGCTGACGCTGAACACACTGCCGCGCCCCGGCCAGGAGCGAACTTGCAGCGTATGCCCCAAGACGCGACACAGCCCATCGGCAATCGCCAGGCCCAATCCCAGGCCTTTCTCTGCGCGGGTCTGGTGACTGTCGAGGCGTTTGAATTCTTCGAAGATCACCTGCAGTTTGTCCTGCGCAATGCCCGGCCCGCGGTCCCAGACCTCCAGGCACAATTCATCCTTGCGCCGGCGAACGCCGAGCAGCACCGGCCCCTTGGCGTAGCGGAACGCATTGGTCAGGAAATTTTGCAGGATCCGTCGCAGCAGTTTGATGTCGCTGTCGACCCGCAACGTGCTGCTCCGAACCCGGAAGCTCAGCCCCTGTTCCTGAGCCTGCGCCTTGAATTCGGCGCCAAGGGTGTCGAACAATTCGTTGAGTGCGAAGGGCTTCGGGTCGGGGTTGATCTTGCCATTTTCCAGGCGGGAAATATCCAGCAGGTCGCTGATCAAGTCCTCGGCCGAACGCAACGAACTGTCCAGGTGATGGACCAGTTTTTGCGCCTCGCCCGACAGACCATCGTCCTGGTGAGACAACGCGGCGGAGAACAGGCGCGCAGCGTTCAGCGGTTGCATCAAGTCATGGCTGACGGCCGCCAGAAAGCGAGTTTTCGACTGGTTGGCAGATTCGGCAGTGCTCTTGGCTTCTGTCAATGCAACGTTGAGTTGCGACAACTCGTGGGTGCGCTCCGCCACCCGCTGCTCCAGGCCTTCGTTGGCTTCGGTCAGCGCTTGTTCGGCTTCGCGGAACGCGGTGATGTCGGTGAAGCTCATGACGAAACCACCACCGGGCATCGGATTGCCGATCAGCTCGATCACCCGTCCGTTGGGGAACAGTCGTTCCGAGGTGTGGGCGCGGCCCTGACGCATCCAGTGCAGGCGTCGGGCGACATGCACTTCGGCTTCACCGGGGCCGCACAGGCCGCGTTCGGCATTGTGGCGAATGATGTCGGCAATCGGTCGACCGACGCTGATCAGGCCGTCCGGGTAGTTGAACAGCTCCAGATAACGCCGGTTCCAGGCCACCAGTTTCAGTGACTGGTCGACCACGCTGATGCCCTGGGTGATGTTTTCGATCGCGCCTTGCAGCAGGGCGCGGTTGAACTGCAACACTTCCGACGCTTCGTCGGCGATGCGCACGACGTCTTCCAGCTGCATTTCCCGGCCTTCGATGGCGGCTTTTACCACCGCCCGCGTCGAGGAAGCACCGAGTACACCCGCCAGCAGGCGTTCGGTGTGGGCGATCCATTCACCGTCGGCGTTCTGATTCGGGTTGAAACCTTTGCCTTGGCGGTAGGCGAAACGGATGAAGCTCTGACGCGCCCGTTCTTCGCCGACGAAACGGGCGGCCAGTTGCAGCAAATCATCGATCTGCACGGCGAGCATCGAACGGGCGCTGGGGCGTGCGCTGATTTCCTGGCCGATGAAGCGACCCGCCTGCCAGTGCTCGGAAACCCGCGTCCGGGACAACACCGAGACCCAGGCAAACAACGTGAAATTTCCGGCCAGCGACAGCACCACGCCTTGGGTCAGTGGGGTGATCGGCAGGTTCATCGGGTTGCTGTGCAGCCAGGCCAGGCCCGGGAAGCTCTCCAGCGGCCAGCCGAGGCTACGCGCCGCAATCGGCAGTATCAGCGTGTAGAACCACAGGAATGTCCCGGCGGCGAGGCCAGCGAATACGCCGCGACGGTTGGCCTGCTTCCAGTACAGCGCGCCGAGCATGGCTGGGGCCAGTTGCGTCACGGCGGCGAAGGCGATCTGGCCGATGGTTGCCAGGCTGGCGGTCGAGCCCAGCAGGCGATAGCTGACGTAGGCCAGGAGCAAAATCACCACGATGCTCACGCGGCGCACCGAGAGCATCCACTGGCGAAACACTTCGAACGGCCGCTCGGCGTTGTTTCGGCGTAGCAACCACGGCAACAGCATGTCGTTGGACACCATGGTAGACAGCGCCACGCTGGCGACAATCACCATGCCGGTCGCCGCTGAGGCGCCGCCGATAAACGCCAGCAAGGCGAGGGCAGGGTGCGCCTGGGCCAGCGGCAGGCTGATGACGAACGAGTCCGGCAACACCGAACTGGGCAGCATCATCTGACCGGCGAGGGCGATCGGGACGACAAACAGCGCGGCCAATGCCAGGTAGGCCGGAAATACCCATTTGGCCAGACGCAAATCCTGAGGATCAATGTTCTCCACCACCGTCACGTGGAACTGCCGGGGCAGGCAGATGATCGCCATCATCGCGACGCCCGTCTGCACCACCATCGACGGCCAGTTGATGGTTTCCTTCCAGTATTCTTCGAGGCGCGGGGCGAGCATGGCCTGGTTGAACAGGTCGTCGAAACCGTCGTACAGCCCAAAGGTCACGAACGCACCGACGGCGAGAAACGCGAACAGCTTGACCAGTGACTCAAACGCGATGGCCAGCACCATGCCACGGTGGTGTTCTGTGGCATCAAGGTTGCGGGTACCGAAGACAATGGTGAACAGCGCCAGCACCAGCGACACAATCAATGCGGTGTCTTGGGCGCGAACCCCCATCGCGTCGGCGCCCGCGCCAATCAACAGGTTTACCCCGAGCACAATGCCCTTGAGCTGCAAGGCGATGTAGGGCAATACGCCGACCAGGCAGATCAGCGCCACCACAATCGCCAGTGACTGGGATTTACCGTATCGGGCGGCGATGAAGTCGGCGATGGAGGTGATGTTTTCCTGCTTGCTGATCATCACCATTTTTTGCAGGACCCAAGGCGCGCCCACCAGCAGCAGGATCGGTCCGAGGTAGATCGGCAGGAACGACCAGAGCTGTTCCGCCGCCTGGCCCACGGCGCCAAAGAATGTCCAGCTCGTGCAGTAGACCGCCAGCGACAGGCTGTACACCCACGCGCGTACGCGCGGTGGCAACGGCGTGCTGCGACGGTCACCGTAGAAGGCAATGGCGAACATGATGGCCATATAGGCCAGGGCAACGGCGGCGATCAGCCCGCTGGACAGCGACATGGGAACTCCCGACGAAAGACACCCGGGACTCCCGCCCGGTCAGACAGTCTCGCACGACCGCCCCGGTTAGTCAGTGTCGACCAAGGTCGTGGCGTGGCGGGGTGTCGCAGGCGGTGTGTCAGGCGGATGTTGGTTGTCTGTGCCGGCCCTTACTGATTCAACGCAATCCCGATCAACCGATGCAACTCCTCAACCTCCAACGGCGCCTCGGAAAACAGGATGCGAAATACGATAGGCGCCGCCACCATGTTGATCAGCCGATCGACACCCGGTTTCGGCTCATTCGGATAACGATCCAGAATCATCTGCAACTGTCCGCCAATGATCGTCGCGCAGTAGCTCGGCTTGAGGCTCGCTTGCACATCGCGCAGCATATTGCGGCCGGGTTCGGAGCTCATCTCGTCCAGATACTGTTCCGCCCAGGCCTGCACATCACCGCGCAGGCTGCCGGTATCGGCCGATGCGGTTTCCGGCTGCATGCGGGCGAGGGCGACATCCGCCAACAATGCCGATAAATCGCCCCAGCGCCGATAGATCGTCGACGGTGTAACTCCTGCACGCGCAGCGATTTGCGGGACGGTCACGCTGGCGCGTTCCTGCTCTTCGAGCAATTCGCGCACGGCCTTGTGAATCGATTCCTGCACCCGGGCACTGCGGCCGCCGGGACGTAAGGTGGGGCCTGTCATTACCTGTTTCCTGTTCTCGCCGAGACTTGCCGTCAGGCAAACGTCTTGGCTCTTAAAGCCATGTATCGGACCTTAACACAAAGAATTTGCTTTAAGCGTCAGTCAGTAGCACACTCCGCAAAAGCGAAAAATTAGCTTTTGCGGAGTGTGCCAATGTCCAGTTCTCGTTCGAATCGTGCAAGCCTGTGGTTTCTGGCAATCACTTTACTCAGTTTTCTCGCGGCTTCCACGGCGCCGACGCCGTTGTATCGCTTGTACCAAGAGCAGATGCACTTCTCGGCCGCGACCCTGACCCTGATTTTCGGTGTCTACGCCTTCAGCCTGCTGGCGGCGCTGCTGACGGTTGGTTCGCTGTCGGATCACCTTGGGCGCAAGCCGGTGATTTTCACCGCCGTGGTGTTGAATGCCCTGGCGATGTTGCTGTTTATCAATGCTGACAGCGTCGCCTGGCTGATCAGTGCTCGAGTGCTGCAAGGGTTTGCCACCGGCATGGCGACCGCCGTGCTGAGCGCCACGCTGCTGGACACCGACCGCCAACAGGGGCCGTTGATCAACAGCGTTGCGCCGCTGCTTGGCATGGCCCTGGGCGGATTGGGCTGTGGTTTGCTGGCCGAATTCGCACCCGCGCCGTTGCACCTGACGTATTGGCTGCTGTTCGTCCTGTTTGCGTTGCAGGCGCTCTATATCTGGCGTTTGCCGGAAAGTGTGTCGTCTCAGCCGGGGGCTTGGGCTTCGCTGCGGCCGACCTTGCATGTGCCGGTTCAAGCGCGCTCGACCTTATGGCGGGTACTGCCGCTGAATACGGCAACGTGGGCGCTCGGCGGTTTTTATGCGTCCCTGGCACCCTCGTTGGTGCGCACGGCCACCGGTTCCACCTCGAACCTGATTGCCGGGTCGACCGTCGCCGCGCTGACGGTAACGGGTGCCCTGATGATTTTCACCCTGCGCAATCGTCCCGCCACTCTGGCGCTGCATTTAGGAGCCAGCCTGCTGCCGAGCGGTATCGTCCTGGTTTTACTGGGCGTGCACAGCGCCAGCCTGCCATTGTTTTTCCTTGGCACGCTCGTCGCTGGTTGTGGATTCGGTGCCGGTTTTCTGGGTGCCGTGCGCAGTCTGGTGCCGCTGGCTTTACCCCATGAACGTGCGGGTCTGATGTCAGCCTTTTATGTACTCAGTTACCTGGCGTTCTGTCTGCCATCGCTGTTGGCCGGGAACCTGACGCGAACCTTCGGCCTGGTCGCGACCACCGACGGCTATGGCGCCGTGCTGATCGTGCTCTCCATCGGCGCTTTGTTGGCGTTGATGCGTCAGCGCTCATTGAAAGTCTGTGGCGCTGATGTGCGTTGATCGCTAGCCTTGGCTTCGCCATTCATTTCCACGGACCGCCCCATGAAGATCATCCGCAGCAAATCCTTCACCGCTGAACGTGCCTGGGGCGCGTTGGACATTGCCAACATGAACGGCATCACCACCCGTTTGCACTGGACGGACCAGCCTTATAAATGGCACGTCAACGATGGCCAGGAAGTGTTCGTGGTGCTGGATGGGCAGGTGCAGATGCGTTATCGCGAAGAGGGCATCGAGAAGGCAGCGCTTCTGGACGTCGGTGACATCTTTTATGCCTCCGTCGGCACCGAGCATGTGGCGCATCCGCAGGGGGCGGCGCGAATTCTGGTGATCGAATCGCAAGGCAGTGTCTGAATCTATATCTGCGAAACAGATAAGTTATAGAGATATTACCCGTTATATAGATATTCGATTCGGTTCTACCATGGGCTCCACCTCACCAGAGGACAGGAGTTCGCCATGACATGCCCTAACAGCGTCACAACCGGTATCAAACCGTTCAGCCATTTGCAGCACCCGCGTGAAGTCATCCGTCAATTCACGCCCAACTGGTTCGCCGCGACCATGGGCACCGGGGTGCTCGCGCTGGCGCTGGCGCAATTGCCCCTCGCCATTCCCGGTTTGCGCGCGTTCGCCGAAGGGTTGTGGCTGTTCAATATTTTCCTGTTCGCCGTCTTCACCGCCGTGTACACCGCGCGTTGGGTGCTGTTCTTCGACGAAGCGCGGCGGATTTTCGGTCATTCCACGGTCTCGATGTTCTTCGGCACCATTCCCATGGGCCTGGCGACCATCATCAACGGCTTTCTGGTGTTCGGCTTGCCACGTTGGGGTGACGGCGTGATTCCTGTCGCCGAAATGCTCTGGTGGCTGGATGTGGCGATGTCGCTGGCGTGCGGCGTGCTGATTCCCTACATGATGTTCACCCGTCAGGAACACAGCATCGACCAGATGACCGCCGTCTGGCTGTTGCCGGTGGTGGCCGCGGAAGTCGCGGCGGCCAGCGGTGGCCTGCTGGCACCGCACCTGGCGGATGCGCATTCGCAACTGGTGGTGCTGGTGACGAGTTACGTGCTCTGGGCGTTTTCCCTGCCGGTCGCCTTCAGCATTCTGACCATCCTGTTGCTGCGCATGGCGCTGCATAAATTGCCCCACGAAAATATGGCCGCTTCCAGCTGGCTCGCGTTGGGGCCGATTGGCACCGGGGCGCTGGGCATGTTGCTGCTGGGAGCGGACGCACCGGCCATCTTCGCCGCCAATGGTCTGCCGGGCATGGGTGAAATCGCCGCCGGCCTGGGGCTGGTAGCCGGGATCACCCTGTGGGGCTTCGGATTGTGGTGGATGCTGATCGCAGTGCTGATTACCTTGCGTTACCTGCGCGCCGGCATCCCGTTCAACCTCGGCTGGTGGGGGTTTACCTTCCCGTTGGGTGTCTACTCGCTGGCAACGTTGAAACTGGCCAGCACCTTGAACCTGACGTTTTTCAGTGTGTTTGGCTGCATGCTGGTGGCGATGCTGGCGGTGATGTGGCTGATCGTTGCCCGGCGCACGTTGCAAGGGGCGTGGCGCGGTGAACTGTTTGTCTCGCCGTGCATTGCAGGATTAAAGAAATAACCTGCAAAGATTAGGTAATGTGTGGCCTGGATCGACGTTCGGCATTCCAATAACCGTATCCACGCCACTCGCTACCTAACATCAGGGACACATGGAAGATGAGTCACCCCTCGCAGTTCACCTTGCTCCGCACCCGGCGCTTCCTGCCGTTTTTCGTGACCCAGTCCCTCGGGGCGTTCAACGACAACATCTTCAAGCAGTCGTTGATTCTCGCCATTTTGTACAAGTTGACCATCGACGGTGACCGCTCGATCTACGTCAACCTCTGTGCGCTGCTGTTCATCCTGCCGTTCTTTCTGTTCTCGGCGCTGGCCGGGCAGTTCGGCGAGAAGTTCGCCAAGGACCGCCTGATCCGCCTGATCAAGCTCGGCGAAATCGTCATCATGGCGGTCGGTGCGGTGGGTTTCGTCTTTGATCATCTGTCGTTGATGCTGGTGGCGTTGTTCGCCATGGGCACACATTCGGCGCTGTTCGGGCCGGTGAAATACTCGATCCTGCCCCAGGCCCTGCGTGAAGAAGAGCTGGTCGGCGGTAACGGGCTGGTGGAAATGGGCACCTTCCTGGCGATTCTCGCCGGGACCATTGGTGCCGGGATCATGATGTCGTCCAGTCACTACGCGCCTGTCGTTTCCAGCGCGATCATCGGCGTTGCCGTGCTCGGCTACCTGGCCAGTCGCAGCATTCCACGGGCGGCGGCCGCTTCGCCGGAAATGCGCCTGAACTGGAACATTTTCAGCCAGTCCTGGGCCACGTTGAAGTTGGGTCTTGGACAGACGCCCGCCGTATCGCGTTCGATCGTCGGTAACTCGTGGTTCTGGTTTGTCGGGGCGATTTACCTGACGCAGATTCCTGCGTATGCCAAAGAGTGGATGCACGGCGACGAAACCGTGGTGACCCTGATTCTGACGGTGTTCTCGGTGGGAATCGCGCTCGGCTCGATGCTCTGTGAAAAGCTCTCCGGACGCAAAGTCGAGATTGGCCTGGTACCGTTCGGCTCGTTCGGTCTGACGGTGTTTGGCTTGCTGCTGTGGTGGCATTCGGGCGGTATTCCGGACAGCGCGACAGGCCACGGCTGGGTTGAAATTCTCGGCTTTGGTCACACCTGGCTGGTGTTGATCGACATCCTTGGCCTGGGGATCTTCGGTGGTTTCTACATCGTGCCGCTGTATGCGCTGATCCAGTCGCGCACCGCCGAGAACGAGCGGGCGCGGGTGATTGCCGCCAACAACATTCTCAATGCGTTGTTCATGGTGGTGTCGGCGATTGTCTCGATCATCTTGTTGAGCCTGGTCAAACTGTCGATTCCGCAGCTGTTCCTGGTGGTGTCGCTGCTGAACATCGGCGTCAATGCCTACATCTTCAAGATCGTCCCCGAATTCAGCATGCGCTTCATGATCTGGTTGCTCAGCCACTCCATGTACCGCGTGGAGCATCGCAATCTGGACCTGATTCCCGATGAAGGCGCGGCGCTGCTGGTGTGCAATCACGTGTCCTTTGTCGATGCGCTGCTGATTGGCGGCGCGGTGCGTCGGCCGATTCGCTTTGTGATGTACTACAAAATCTACAACCTGCCGGTGCTGAACTTTATCTTTCGCACGGCCGGGACGATTCCGATCGCGGGGCGTCAGGAAGACATTCAAATCTACGAAAGAGCCTTCAAACGGATTGCGCAGTATCTGAAGGATGGCGAGTTGGTGTGCATCTTCCCGGAAGGAAAATTGACCGCTGATGGCGAGATAAACGAATTCAAGGGTGGCTTGACGCGGATTCTTGAAGAGACACCGGTGCCGGTGATTCCGATGGCGTTGCAGGGGTTGTGGGGGAGTTTCTTCAGCCGCGATCCGGGCAAGGGATTGTTTCGCCGGTTGTGGTCGCGGGTGACGTTAGTGGCCGGGCCGGCGGTGGCTGTAGAAGCGGCGGAGCCGGCGGCATTGCAAGCGAAGGTAGGCGAGTTGCGCGGCACCGTTAGATAGTCGGTGACTGTGCGGGCCTCTTCGCGAGCAGGTTCGCTCCCACATTTGATCGCATTCCATCTGGAGGAACTCGAGCGAGTGTGGGAGCGAGCCTGCTCGCGAAAGCGGTAGTGGTCTAGGCGCTAACCTTGAGCCCAACCAGCCCGGCAATGATCAGCGCCACACTGGCCAGCCGAAACAACGCCATCGATTCACCAAACAGGATGATCCCGGCAATCACCGTGCCGACTGCACCCACCCCCGTCCAGATCGCATATGCCGTGCCCAGCGGCAATTCCTTCATCGCAAGGCCCAGCAAGCCAAGGCTGATGGCCATGGCTGCAACGGTCAGTGCGGTGGGCAAGGGACGGCTGAAACCGTCGGTGTACTTCAGGCCAACGGCCCAGCCGACTTCGAACAGGCCGGCGAAAAACAGGATGATCCAGGACATGAAAGACCTCCATCGATTGACGGGGTCGTCCCCAGATTAATGACTCGATCGAGCCGCGAGGTCGTCCTCGCGTTGCGCCATAGAGTGCCCATCATTAATCCGGGGATCAAGTTTTCGGCTTATTCGGTGGCCTGTCGCGCAGCGGTTTCGCGGTCTTCTTTCTCGCTCATTCGACGGAAATACGTCGAGAGTAGCGCCCCGGAAATATTGTGCCACACGCTGAACAACGCACTCGGCACCGCCGCCAGCGGCGAGAAGTGTGCACTGGCCAACGCGGCGCCCAGCCCGGAATTCTGCATGCCGACTTCCAGCGCCAGCGATTTGCGTTGGGCCAATGGCAGCTTGAACAGGCGCCCGGTGAAGTAGCCCAGCAGATAACCGAAGCTGTTGTGCAACATCACTACGGCCATGATCAGCAGGCCGGACTCGGCAATCTTCGCCTGGCTGGCAGCAACCACGGCGGTGACGATGATCACGATGCTCACCACCGAAATCAGTGGCAACACTTCCACCGCATGGCGAACCCTGGCGCCAAGGACGCGTTGCGCAACCACACCCAGGATGATCGGCAACAGCACCACTTGCAGAATCGACCAGAACAGCTCCATGAAGGACACCGGCAACCATGCCGAGGCCAGCAGCCAGATCAGCGCCGGGGTCAGCAGCGGAGCGAGGAGGGTGGTGACGGCGGCGATGGCCACCGACAGCGCCAGATCGCCGCGTGCCAGCCAGGTCATCACGTTCGACGAGGTGCCGCTTGGGCAGCACCCGACCAGAATCACGCCGACGGCGATTTCCGGCGGCAGGTGAAACGCCTGGCAGAGTAACCACGCCACGCCGGGCATGATCACGAAATGGGCAACCACGCCAAGGGCCACGCGCCACGGATGGCGGGCGACTTCGGCGAAATCTTGGAGTTTTAGGGTCAGGCCCATGCCGAACATCACCAGCCCCAGCAGCGGTACGATCGCGCTTTTGAGACCGATGAACCACGCCGGTTGCAGAAACGCCACGACCGCGAAAATCAGTACCCAGTAAGCGAAAGTGTTGCCGACAAAGCGGCTTAATGCAGCGAGTGCGCGCATGGCCTGATCCTTATTATTGAGTAGCGATCCTAGGGTGGAATCCAATCAATGTGGGAGCCGGGGCAAGCCCGGCTCCCACATTGATCCGGTTTCTTCAGGGGCAAATCGGTTTTGTTTTAGATCCCCTGCGGAGTCTCTTCGCCACCCAGCGCTTCAACCAACGCCGGCAGGAAGTCGCCGAAGGTCAGCATCATCAGGGTGAAGCTGGCGTCCAGTTGGCCCAGGGCCTCTTCGCCGCCGTCCTGTTCCGCCTGATCTTGCAGCAGGTCTTCGAACTTCAGACGCTTGACCACCATCTTGTCGTCGAGGACGAAAGACAGTTTGTCTTGCCAGGCCAAGGACAGCTGAGTGACCACTTTGCCGGTGCTCAGGTGCAGCTGGATTTCTTCGCTGGTCAGGTCCTGACGTTTGCAACGCACGATGCCGCCGTCTTCGTGGGTATCGCGCAGCTCGCATTCGTCCAGCACAAAGAAGTCGTCCGCGGCTTTCTGGGTGGTGACCCATTCGGTCATGGTGGCGGTTGGCGACATTTTTACGGTCAGTGGACGTACCGGCAGGGTGCCGATCACTTCACGCAGGGTGGACAGCAGGTCTTCGGCACGTTTCGGGCTGGCCGAGTTGACGAGGATCAGGCCTTGTTTCGGCGCAATGGCGGCGAAGGTCGACGAGCGACGAATAAAGGCGCGCGGCAGGAACGCCTGGATGATTTCATCCTTGATCTGGTCGCGTTCCTTCTTATAGACCTTGCGCATTTGCTCGGCTTCGATCTCGTCGACCTTTTCCTTCACGGCGTCACGCACGACGCTGCCTGGCAGGATGCGCTCTTCTTTACGCGCAGAAATCAGCAGGAAGTCGCCGCTGACGTGGACCAGCGGTGCATCTTCGCCTTTGCCGAATGGCGCGACGAAACCGTAGGTGGTCAACTCCTGGCTTGCACATGGACGCGCCAGTTTGGTGGCCAGTGCAGTTTCCAACGCCTCGGCATCAACAGGCAGATCTTGGGTCAGGCGATAGATAAGCAGGTTTTTGAACCACATGGGGTAAGTCTCTCCTTATATACAAAGGGGGGCATTATTCTCTTAGCGGCGCCATAGGCCAACCCTTCGCTAAGCCTTTGGAAGGCCTGAGAAAATTATTTAAAAAAGTGCTTGCCAGAGGTGAGGTCGCTCCGTAGAATGCGCGCCACACCGAACGTGAAGGGTGATTAGCTCAGCTGGGAGAGCGTCTGCCTTACAAGCAGAATGTCGGCGGTTCGATCCCGTCATCACCCACCATTCGCATTCAGTGTTACGCGCAGCGGTAGTTCAGTCGGTTAGAATACCGGCCTGTCACGCCGGGGGTCGCGGGTTCGAGTCCCGTCCGCTGCGCCATATTCGGTTACCTGGAACGCTGAACGCCAGGTCACCACGGAAAAGCCCGCTCACGCGGGTTTTTTTCTGTCTGTAGATTGTCTGTTGTTCCTGCAGGTTGCATCGTTTCACCGGTTTTTGGATTTATTTGAAAAAATATTCAATTAAATCAACACTTTATAAAAACCTGTGGCATAATGTGCCCCGCAACGAAGGTAAAGGGTGATTAGCTCAGCTGGGAGAGCGTCTGCCTTACAAGCAGAATGTCGGCGGTTCGATCCCGTCATCACCCACCACTTTCAACGCTACGCGCAGCGGTAGTTCAGTCGGTTAGAATACCGGCCTGTCACGCCGGGGGTCGCGGGTTCGAGTCCCGTCCGCTGCGCCATATTCGGTTACCTGGAATGCTGAACGCCAGGTACCACACAGAAAGCCCGCTTAATGCGGGCTTTTTGCTGTCTGGCGTTTGGCAATTACCCGCCATTCACTGAAAAAACGATCTGTTCGGGCCGCTTTTCTTGTTTCTGTCTGCTTATTGTTCGGCATTGCGACTGTGTCGGTAGTCGCTCACGGCTTCATACACCGCTTTGCGAAGTCGGTTGATGCCACCAATCGGTCGATGAGTTTCCAGGCCAAACCACGGGTTGAACGACTGGTTGTCGCATTTCAGGTTCAGCGCCGGGGTATCGAAGTCCTGAGCCGGCAGTTTGATCCGCGCCACGGTCTCGAACGGTGCATCGCTTTCGCTCCACTCGATGCTGGTGTCTTCGATGGGCATGTACTTGGCCGGGTCCTGACGTTGAATCTGCAGGACGAAGCAGGCCGGCACCCGGTCGGTCGACAATTGCTGGTTCAGCGCATGACGCAGGAAGTTTGGCAACTTCTGGTTCTGCGAGGGCAGGGCGTAGGTCGGGCAGCTATCCGGGTCCGGTATCACCCGGAACTTGGCATTGGCTTCACCAAACTTGTACGGAGAAACCGAAAAGTAAGTTGTCTGTGTCGGGCTTTCAGGGGCTGGCGAGAGTGTCGCCAAGGCAATAAACAGATGGCGAATTTGCCAGGTGCGTGGGTCCCAGGCGGGGAAAAACGCCATCAGCTTTTTGCCGTCAGCCTGGGCCGCCACATTCTGACGGTACTCGGCGACATCGCTGACGAAGAAATTCGGATGGCTGAACATCACAAAATCCTGTTCGCCACGAGGCTGTTGATCGGCGAGCAGCTGTTTGCCGGGCACATCGAGCAATTTGATCGCCATGCCCCGTGCGTCGCGAATACTGTCGAATTGCGGATATGCGTTGCCGTTGGACAGGCGCATCGTCGCTTGCCAGGTTTTGCCGGGTTCACTGAAAACGCCTTGGCGCAGTTCAGAGGTCAGATCCGGCAATACTTGAACTTCGGCTTTCACGCAACCGTGGGCCTTGGCATGGGCATCGCGCAGGTAGCGGGTGCTTTCACGGTGTTGATCGACGATGCGCACCGCCGTCTGAATGACGTCCTGAGTCATGGCTGCTTCGCCATCCGGTATCACTTCTTGTGCTGAAACGGGACCGCTGTGCTGCCAGGCGAACCACGCCATGGCCAGCGCATAACCGAGCATGCCAAGGCCGATCAACCACAGAAGGGTCTTGCCGAGAAAAGCGCCCAGGCGCATCCAGAGTCTGCTCATGGCAATTGCGCCTCCAGTGGACCGCCCAATACCTTCAGGTATTCCAGCAGCGCCCAGCGCTCCTGCGGTTGCAGCAAGCGGCCAATCACGCCGTTGCCGCGCTGTCCGGCACGGAACTCGTGTCCGCTGTTGTGATTACCGGTGATGCGCGTGTCGAACACGAAGCCATTGGTGAAGGCCTCGGTGCGATAGCCAAGATGTTGCGGGTCGTACTCGAGCGTACCTTTATAGAAGGTCGTTGCGCGTTCATCTTGAGGTGAGAGCAGCTGATAAATGCTCGGTACCGAACCATTGTGCAGAAACGGCGCCGTTGCCCAGACGCCTGCCAAAGGCCGTGCCTTGTAGGCGCGCAGCTCACGTACGCCAATCGGCAGGCCGAAGCCATTCATGGCGGGTTGTTCAGCGGCAGGAATGTTCGCGTCACGGTAGGCGCGGTTTCCGACGAAAGCGGTGATGTAGGCCAGCCCTTTGGCCGAAGACAGTTTGCTCAGGTCCAGTGGTTCAGTGGGTGGTGGCTGTAAGTGCACATCCAGCTGCTGGAGTTCCGTCAGATTCCATTGCAAGGCGGAGAGGTCGAAGCGATGGTCGGCAATGTTGTTGGCGGCCCCCGGGTCTGTGCCAATGAAATCCACCGGCAACATTTTCAAATGTTGCACCCAGCGCCCGTCACTCTCGACAGTGCGTGGCAAATGGCAACCGGCGCAGTTTTCGCTGAACAACTTGCGACCTTGGGCTGCCAACGGCTTGTCGACAGCGCCGAGTAACTTTTCAGGCCAGTCGGGTGGTTTGAGCCGTTGCAGGGTTTCTTCGATCTGGTGCAGATCGCGTAACCGCACACTCGACGGATAGCGCCCTTCACCTTTGAGCGGTTGACCGGTGGCGTCGAAAAAATTCAGCGTGGCGCCCACGCCCAGGGATTCGCCAATGTTACGGGCCATGGGCTGTTGCGCCGAACCGTTCCACTGCACCCAGTCGAACGTCCACATGTCCCACAATTGCGGGTAATCCACCGGGGCATTGGCCACACGGTAGTTGTCAGGTGAAATCGCGTCACCGAACGTGGCGTTGGCGATGCGTCCGAAGGCGTCGGTACGACCCGGTCCTTCTTCGGTGGGATAGAGTCCGCGATGGGTATCGTTCCAGGCGACTTTGACGAAGGTATCGAGCGATGCTTTGAAGTCTTCGCGCAATTGTTGGTGCCGGGCGTCATAGTCTTCGCCCAACACGTTGTGGGCAAAGCGTTCGAATTTCCATGGGTTGAGGTAAGTCGAGGTCAGGCTGGCGACCAACGCTTGTCCGAAACTGCCCCCTTTCAGCGTAGGAACGCTGGAAGGCAAAACATGCTGCGCCGAACCGCCGTCAATGCGGATCGCCTGGCCGTTGAAACGCAACTCACCGGTGTGACAAGCGGCACACGTGATGTCGAGAAACTCGTCCAGGCTACCGGGGTTTTGGTGGCGGGCAAAGCCTACTGGCAAATTGCCCGGATTGTTTGGCGTGGCTTTTTGACCTGGATCGATCAGGAAACCAAAGCGGGCGAGGTATTCGGGCGAAGCGAATCGTTGCTGCGAGAAAGGCAGTTCGAGGGCGTTGAACCAGTCATAGCGCAAGCCTTTGACCTGGGTTCCCTGAGGCGTGAAGTAGTAAGTCTGGCGATCTTCGGCGCTCCATTGTTCCAGGTAATGCACCTGTTGCGCGGGCGACCAGGTCGGCAGTTTCGGATTGGCGACGTAATACAGAACCACGGCCAGGCCGAGTCCCAGCAGCACAGCCACCAGCATCAGCAGGCGAAATAAGAGGCGCAAGATAAACATCCTTGTCGAGTTGTGGCTCTCTTATGCCGCAGGGGACGGGGTGCGGCAAGTGGCCATTACGCCAGATGTTGTGGGATATGGGATCAGCTGCTGTAGGTGCCAGATGACAGATGCTTCATGATGCCAATCCTGAAATGCGTTAAAACACCTGAACTTATCAGAAGTTTCCAGCTCTCATGCCGGTAGCCATTGGTCGTGGCCGCCTGATAAGCTCGCGGCTTTACTCGATTGCCCTTTAGGCGCATGAACAAGGAAATAGCATGAAACAGCATCGGTTGGCGGCGGCGGTAGCCCTGGTTAGCCTGGTACTTGCGGGTTGTGATTCGCAGACCAGTGTAGAGCTGAAAACTCCGGCGCAAAAAGCTTCCTACGGCATTGGCCTGAACATGGGCAAAAGCCTGGCTCAGGAAGGCATGGATGATCTGGATTCCAAAGCCGTAGCCCAAGGCATCGAAGATGCCGTTGGCAAGAAAGAGCAGAAGCTCAAAGACGAGGAGCTGGTCGAAGCCTTCGCCGCACTGCAGAAGCGTGCGGAAGAGCGTATGGCCAAGATGAGTGAAGAGTCGGCGGCTGCCGGCAAGAAATTCCTCGAAGAAAACGCCAAGAAAGCCGGCGTAGTGACCACTGCCTCGGGCTTGCAATACGAAGTGGAAAAGAAAGCCGATGGCCCACAGCCTAAGCCGACCGACGTAGTGACTGTTCACTACACCGGCAAGCTGACCAACGGCACCGTCTTCGACAGCTCCGTAGAGCGCGGCAGCCCGATTGATCTGCCGGTCAGCGGTGTGATTCCGGGTTGGGTCGAAGGCCTGCAACTGATGCACGTTGGTGAGAAGTACAAGTTGTACATCCCTAGCGAACTGGCTTATGGCGCCCAAAGCCCAAGCCCGGCGATTCCAGCCAACTCGGTGCTGGTATTCGACCTGGAACTTCTGGGTATCAAAGATCCAGCCAAAGAAGACGCCGCCAAGTAGTCAGCGTCTGCTTTGACAACAACGCCTCGCTTATGCGGGGCGTTGTTGCATCCGGGGTTCGGCACAGGTAAACAAAGCGAACGGTTGCTGTAGGCTGGAGTCATAGCCATTGAAGACGCCCGTGCTAGCCGCGCCGGAGCGCCAAGTCAATGAAATCTTGGGTTTTTTTATGTGAGTAAAAAACGCCCGATCTGAGCCGGACCCTTATGAAACGGGGCTTTCAGCGGTGAAAAGCAGCTCTGTTCACAAGGTTATCCACAATTTGTGTGGATAACATTTCAGTGGGAGGAATGATGAAAGCACCCTGGAATTTCGCTCGATTCTTGCCCCTCGCCGGGCGCCTGCTCGCGCGCGGGCGCTTGCCGACGTTGCTGTTCGCCGTCGCCAGCAAAGGTGCCAGCCAAGGCAATCGCCTGGGCAAGGTCAAAGACGATCTGCGCCTGTTGCAGGCGCTGTGCCTGGCCTACTGGCGTGGGGAGTACCGTGCCATCAGCCCGAAGGCGTTGGTCTCGGTGGTCGCCGGCCTGATGTATTTCCTCAGCCCGGTGGATGCCATCCCGGATTTCATTCCGGTGTTCGGCATGCTCGATGACATCGCCGTACTGGCCTGGCTGATGAAAGTCCTCGACGACGAACTCAATGCCTTCCGCGCCTGGCGCAGGCGACAGGTGCCGGAGAAACTGGCGGTGGTCGAACGCCTGCCCGATACCCCGGAGAAACTTCAGCTTCAGGCCCCCCCAAAAAAACGTGGCGACTGAGGATCCAATTTATTGATACCCCCGCGCGACCTTGGCCGCTGTTAGGATTACACTTCTAGGGAAAAGTGCCGACTCGCAAAGTGTCGTTGTCCTACGGGGAAGTCATGGATATTCAGATAATCACACGCGAAGGCGAGCCCGAGTATGCAGTTTTACCGTGGGCTCAGTACCAGGCTCTACTGAAAGCAGCAGGCATCAACGAGCAACCGGCGCCAGACGCGCCAGTGCATCGCACGGCAACACCAGACCAGATTCTTCCAGGTCTGGATCAACTACGCAGTTTGCGCGAAGGGAAGGGCATCGCCATCGAGGCGCTGGCCCGCACGGTAGGCATCAGCCCGTCTTATCTGGCCTTGATCGAAAGCGGCGAGCGTCTGCCTGACGCTGCGATTCGCCGCAGCCTGGCCTGGGAATTGACGGTGCCAGGGTGGAGGGATGAATCGTGAGCGTACGCATCAGTCGTCAACATTGGGACGGGTTGCTGGGTGAGCTGGATCAGGCGCGTCGTCAGCGCCATCTTCTGACCTATCGAGCGTTGCTGGAGCGTTTGCAATTGCCCACGCCGGCGATGCAAACCCTCACTGCGGCACTCGAACATCTGGCTGCGCTGGATGCCAGGGCTGAGCAACCCCTGCGTAGCTCGCTGGTGATCAGCCAGGGTGCCAGCCGTCTGCCGCGCACCGGCTTCTTTGAATGTGTCGAGCGGTTGGGGCGTTTCTCCGGGCCGTCCGATGGTGTCGCTGCTGCATCCTGGCACGCTTCGGAAGTGGTGCGCGTGTTTGAATACGAATACCCCGAATCGGCCGAGGCCTGAGTGTTTTTAAAGCTCAAGGCCCAAGCCGGTTACTGGCTGGCCCGCCGGTTGTTTCATTGGTCATGGTTTGTGCGCCAGCCGCGAGGCTGGAGCTGGCTCGAAGGCCAGTTCGCCCGCATGGCAAACCTGGGTGACGTCGGCGCCCAGAGCTTCTATGGCCACATTCTGACCTTTCGCGGCGTCGGCCTTGGGGCACGCGAGGAGGGCGTGCGATTGCTGCGCCTGGCGGCGTTGGCGGGTGATGGCAAGGCTGCGTATCAGGTTGGGGTGATCAGTCTGGCGGGAACGCCGAGCAAAGCGCCGGATCCGGTTGAAGCTGCGCGCTGGTGGGGCATGGCTGCGAAGGCCGGGCATCCGTTGGCTGAGCTTAAGCTGAAAGAGTTGGCGGCTCGGGGGCCTACGCGGTAACTCCCAACATTGTCCGATAAACAAACGTGGCGTGAGGGAAACCTCCTGCCACGTTTGCGTTTCTGCTTGTCCGTTGTTCAGTGGTGGTTAATTACGGATTTATCCTACAGTCATCACCTACTTGCCTGACTTCTTTCCGGATTGATCCCCTGCAAAGTCTCGCGCGCTCAATTTTCTGCGCGAGGGATTGCTTATGTTCGACCCGATTTTCCACTCCACCTCATACCGATCGCTGCGTTGATGGCGCACATCGCCCGCATCGAGCAGGAACTCGACCGTTTTCCGGACACCCTGTCTCTCTACCGTGAACAGCTGAAACACTGGTTTAGCCAGGTGGCGGACCAGGCCAGTCGCGTTGCTGATTTGCCTTCGTTGATGGGTATGGAGCGGGTCATCCGATTCGGCAACGCCATCACCACAGTAAGTAGCGGCGATGATGATTTTTTCTCGGGTGTTGCGCAGTGTCCGGCCAGTGGGATTCTGGAGATCGAGAGCAAGTTCGAATCGGTTTATGACATTCCGTTGGGGAATATTTCGGTTGATGTGATTGCTCGGGATGGCGGCGAGATCACACCGGTCAAGCTCGATGAGAACGGTAAAGGACAGTTCAAAGGCACGCCCGGCAAGTTCTATCGCGTTCATGTCCAGAGTGAAGTCACTCCAGAGCAAATTGATGATCTTTTTTCCTCTTACGACGGCCTGACCACAGAGCTGGAGAGCTGGCTGCGCAAAGAGTGGGAGGGATTTAAACCGCAGTGGTCGCAGCAATCGGCGTCGGCATCGTTGGCCGCCGTGGGCAATGGAATGCTTGCAGGAGGTTGGGCGGCGATTCAGGAGGTTTGGGATGGCATTGGTGAAATTTCCGACATCCTGAAAGACCCGGACGCCTTTGCCGAGAAACTGGGTGAAAGCGCAGGAGAACTGGCACGTCTCGCAGTCAGCGCCCCAGACAAAATGGAAAAAGCCATGTTGCTGGCCAGCGATGAGGCGGCGCTGTGTTTGCTGATGCGCACCACAATGTTATGGCTCGAAGCATTGCCACCATCGCAACTGGCCGGGACCTCGGCTGAGGCCATTTCCAAAGTCGTGGTTGGCTTGGTTATCGACTTGTTGATTGGCTTGGTGTTGAGCGTGGTCGGCGTCGGTATTGCCTGGCTGACAGTGCGCTTGGCCAAGTACAACGCGCAGATTTTTCAGGCCGTAATGGGCTTCGTGAAGTCGATGGTCACGATCATCGACAACTTTATGGCGTATGTAGACCGCTACAAGACAGTCGCCGCACGCGGTGTCGCGGCAGGTCTAAAACAAGGCCGCATGCATCTGCGCTGGGATGCCAAGCGCAACACCACCCTCAAGCAAAACGAACACCACGACAACGCCCCGGATCAGGCGAAAAACCCCAACGGCGACGCCGCCGATTTCGCCAACAAAACCGCCACCAACAAATGCCCGGTGTCGATGGTCACCGGCGAAGAACTGCTGACCCTCACCGACGGTTCGCTGGACGGCCTCCTGCCGTTCGAGTTCACCCGGCTCTATCGCACCAGCGCTGCCGAGATCGATTGCGGCCTCGGTTTCGGCTGGAGCCATTCGCTCTCCCATCGCCTGAACATCGACGGCGACCGCGTCATCTGGATCGACCACGAAAACCGTCGCACCACGTTCCCGCTGCCGACCGCTGAACGCCCGGCGATTCACAACAGCCTGTCGCGCGCGGCGATTTATCTCGGGGCTGAACCCGAAGAACTGATCCTCGCCCAGGCCGGTGACGACACGCGGTTTTATCACTTTCGAAATGGTTTTTTGACCGCGATCAGCGACGCTTACGGCAACCGCCTGCGCATCACCCGCGACCGCCAAGAGCGCATCCAGCGCCTCGACAACGGCGCCGGCCGCGCCTTGCGTTTGCGTTATGAACGCAGCCATCTGGTCGCCGTCGACTACCAGGTGTTTATCCCGGCGCAGACGCTCGATGAGTGCTGGCAGACCGAGCAAACCCTGGTCAGTTACACCTACGACGAACGCGCACAACTGATCGAAGCCAGCAACGCCGTCGGCGAAAGCGAACGCTACGACTACGACGGCCAGCACGTCATCCTTCAGCGGCAACTGGCCGGTGGGGCGAGTTTCTTCTGGGCGTGGGAAAGGTCCGGCAAAGCGGCACGCTGTGTCCGCCACTGGGCCTCATTCGCACAGATGGATGCGCGCTACGTGTGGGATGACGCCGGCAGCGTCACCGTGCACAACGTCGACGGCAGCGAAGAGGTTTACGTCCACGACGAGCGGGCGCGGCTGGTGCGCAAGGTCGAACTGGATGGCGGTGAACAGCTCAAGGCCTATGACGAAAAAGGCCGGCTGATTGCCGAGCAGGACCCGCTCGGCGCCGTCACCGAATACCGATACGACGAAGTCGGACGCCTGGTGGCGCTGATTCCGCCGGAAGACGAGCCAACGGCCTACGAATACCGCAACGGTTTCCTGCACGCCCGCTATCGCGGTAAAGCCGTGTGGAAGTATCGGCGCAATGCCCAGGGCGACATCACCGAAGCGACCGATCCTGACGGCCAGATCACCCACTATCACTACGACGACAAAGGTCAGCTGCTGTCGATCCGCTACCCGGACACCAGTCGGCATGTGTTCGTCTGGAACGGTTTGGGGCAACTGGTCGAGGAAACGCTGCCCGACGGTGGCGTGCGGCGCTTTTCCTACGATGCGCTGGGGCGGCAGATTACCCGGCAGGACGAACACGGTGCGATCACGAAGTCGCAATGGGATGCCGTTGGCCGACTGATCCAGACGATTCTTCCTACCGGTGCCAGCCGCGCCTACAGCTACAACGCCTACGGAAAAATCACCGCCGAACGCGACGAACTCGGCCGCGTCACGCGCTACGAATACCTCGACGACCTGCACCTGGTCAGCCGCCGTCTCAACGCCGACGGCACCGAGCTGAAGTATCGCTACGACAATGCGCAGCTGTTGCTCACGGAAATCGAAAACGAATCCGGCGACAAATATCAGCTGGATTACACCCCCGGCGGATTGATCCGACAGGAAACCGGATTCGACGGCCAACGCACGGCGTACGCCTATGACCTCAATGGCCATCTGCTGGAGAAAACCGAGTTCGGCGCTGACGGCTCGCAGCTGATCACCGCTTACGAGCGAGATTCGGCCGGGCGACTGCTGGTCAAAACCCTGCCCGACGGCCTCAAGGTCGAATACCGCTACGACAGTCTCGGCCGGCTGATCGGGGTCGACGATGGCCACGACCATCCGCTGGAATTCGAATACGACCCACAAGACCGACTGATCACCGAGCATCAGGGCTGGGGCACGCTGCGTTATGGCTACGACGCCTGCGGTCAACTCAATCGCCTGCGTCTGCCGGACGGTAGCAAACTCGATTACCACCATGCCAAGGGCGGCGCGCTCACCGCCATCGACCTCAACGGCGCGCGGCTCACCGGCCACCAATTTGCCTTCGGTCGCGAACAACAACGCCAGCAGGGCCAGTTGCTCAGCGACTATGCCTACGACGATCAGGGCCGTCTGCAGGCCCACGCCGTCAGCCAAAACCAACAACCGCTGTATCGGCGCGACTATGCCTACAGCGCCAACGGCAATCTCGACAGCATTGCCGACACCCGCCACGGCCAACGCAACTATACCTACGACCCGCTCAACCGCCTGACCCGCGTCCGCCATACCCGCGACACCCCAGCGGAAAGCTTCGCCCACGACCCGGCCGGTAACCTGTTGATGCAGGACCGTCCCGGCGCCGCGAAAGTGCGGGGCAACCGCCTGCTACTGCAAGGCGACCGCCACTACGACTACGACACCTTCGGCAACCTCATCCGCGAACGCCGCGGCACCGCGCAAAAACTCGTCACCGACTACCGCTACGACTGCCAGCACCGCCTGATCGGCGTCACCACCCCGGACGGTCGCAGCGCCAGCTACCGCTACGACGCCTTCGGCCGTCGCATCAGCAAAACCGTCGACGGCCACACCACCGAATTCTTCTGGCAAGGCGACAACCTCGTCGCCGAAAGCAGCCGCGAACACTACCGCAGCTACCTCTACGAACCCGGCAGCTTCCGCCCGTTGGCCATGCTCGACGGCAAAGGCCCACGCAAAGCCTGCCCGTTCTACTACCAACTCGACCACCTCGGTACGCCGCAGGAGCTGACCGATTTTGGGGGTGAGATAGTCTGGTCGGCGAAGTACAACGGTTACGGCAAAGTCACGCATTTGGCGCTGGGTGGGGGCGAGCAGCTTGAGCAGCCGCTACGCTTTCAGGGGCAGTACTTCGACGCCGAGAGCGGTCTGCACTACAACCGGCATCGGTACTATGATCCGGAGGTTGGCCGCTACCTGACGCCGGACCCGATCAAGTTGGCGGGTGGGCTGAACTCGTATCAATACACGCCGAATCCGACGGGGTGGGTTGATCCGTTGGGGTTGGCATGTCTGCCTTGTCCCGGTGAGCCTGAAGGGCCGTTTAGCGAAATTGTTCCAGGCGGAGGTTTAGCTGCGCATGAGGCGCAAGGGGGACATCTTATTGCCAAGCATGTAGGGAGAACGAAGTTGCAGTTAGCTCAAAGACTTGAGGCAGAGCCCAATATCCCAGCGGCCTCAACATTCTCGGATAGAGCTAGTGCTGAATCGTTTGTCGCTAGGGCATTGGCTGAAAATAAAAAGCGAATCGACAAATTCTTAAAAAGTACGAAGGGTAAGACGAGTATCACGCATAAATTCGATGAACCGGTTGGAATCAGCTTGCCCAATGGTAGTACCGAATATGTGCCGGCTTCGAAGGTCTTGTTGGTATTGATAAAGGATGTTCGACTTCCTGAGGGGTATTTTTTGCTGACAGGGTTTCCAGAGCTATGAATGTTGAATTTCCGGAGTTGCACGACTTTTTTGGTGCGTACTTTCATCAAGATTGGTTGGTTGAACACGAAACTGCAGAGCAGGTGCTCGACTCCTTTTTAACCGAGTCTCATGTCGACGATTTAATCGTGGTCCTAAAGGAACTCAATGCACTGCTTAATCTGAGGAAAGATGAGCTGGTACTGAAAGAGTATCTATTGAAAGAATTGAGTTGTTACTACTGCTACTGGAATGCATGGCCGTCAGGAGAGGCGTGGTTGCGCCACATTGCGAGCAGGTTGACCAAGCAGCTTGGTCAATTTTGATCGATTGGTGTTTAGCGAAATTTCCGGGCAAGCCCGTCGGAATTTTCCTTCAACTCGTATCGGTTTCCATGAACTGGTGTGAATCGAATTCAACCGATAGCCTTTGATGGTCACTGAAAATTCAGTGGTGGGGTGTAGGAACCCTTCATAGCATCGGTAGCGCGTAAGCGTTCGAAACTTGATTTGCGGCCGTCAATGTACGTCCGTAACATCTGTTACGGCGGCTGTGCGCGGGCACGTTTCGGCGTGGTCGAGTTTCCGATGCTCGGTATTCCTACCCCGCGTATAGCTGCCACCCAAGCCTGTAGGAAGGCTTTTGGCAGCTCCTATTTTCATCGGAAGGTCTCAAATGCCAACACTACATCCTGATCCACCCTACGAAAAACCAATCCCCCACCCAAAAAACCGCTTCATGGCCCTCACCAGCAACTGCACCGACATGCCCACGCTGTTCGTCGATACCCACGCGCCGCTCGATGTTTTATACGACGCCGCCAACTATCGAATCCGCGCCGTCACGCAAGTGCTGGAGAACATGTCGATGCGCGGTTCGGTCGAGTGTGAATCCTTCATCCTCAGCGATTTTGCCTTGCTGTGCGCCATCCCGTTGCGCGATGGCTGTGATGTGCTGGATGTGATCGGGCGGCGGTTGCGGGCAATGCCTTCGGCGTAGCGTCTAACGCTATTTTTATGGCGAGGGAGCTTGCCCCCTCGCCATAAAGCAAGATTAGCGGTGGCCGGCGAATAATGAATCTCCTTTCTCTGGCACCGCCAGACTATCAATCACATGCAAGCTATACCCCTGCACATTCTTCGCATGGTGTTTAGCCTGCGATGCCATCTCCGCCAACTGGCTCGCATCGAGTTGTCCACAGGCCTGTGGATGCAAATGCACTACGCCGATCGACAATGACAACAACGCAAACTCCTGTCGCACACCCTGACGATTCGGCGCGACAAAGCACCCGGCTTCCAGGTGTTCGCTGCGGTAGAACCGTCGGCATTGGCTATGGAAATCGTCCAATAGCTGGTTCAAGCGTTTGCGCCAGTCTTCCGGGCCGAGCACCAGCAGGAAGTCGTCGCCGCCGATGTGGCCGACGAAGTCGCGGGACGGATCGATGCGGTCGTTCAGGCATTGCGCCAGACAGAGCAGGACTTCATCCCCACGGCCGTAGCCGTAGATGTCGTTAAAGGGTTTAAAGCTGTCAATGTCGACGTAGCAGATTACCGACTCCCGTTCCTGTTGCAGCAAACGTGTCAGGCATTGCTGGATCGGTACGTTACCGGGCAACAGGGTCAACGGGTTGGCGTAGCGGGCTTGCTGGATTTTCAGCTCGGTAATCAGCTTGAGAACATCAATCACCCGACCCAGTCCCAGATAGCTGCCATTGAGGGTGATGATGAAGTCTTCTTCAATGCGTTGGCGCGCGCGGCTGGTGATCAGGCGGCTGACCTGTTGCAGCGACTGGCTCATTTCCACGGCGAGAAAGTCATCGTTCATCAAGCGACTGATCGGTTTGCGGGCAAACAGGTCGGTGGCAAACGGTTTCAGCAGTGCATCCGACAGCGAATGCCGGTGAACGATGCCGCAGGGGTGACCTTGATTGTCGAGCACTGCCAGAGAGTTCAGATTGGCCTGGCGGCGGAACGCTTCGAGCACGGTGGCGGTCGGTGTGTCGTGCGCAACGGCCGGTTGGTCGTTGAGCAGGGGGCAGAGGTCGCTGCCTTCGTCATTCAGCGCAACGGCGGTGCTGTCGTGTTTGGGCATCAGGGCGCGAGCATCCCGGGGCGGATGTTCCTGAGGACGGCACAGCAGATAGCCCTGGACCAGATCAACGCCCATCTCGGTCAGCACCGCGAGCTCTTCCTGCAATTCAATGCCTTCGGCAATCACTTGAGCTCGTGAGGCTTTGGCGATCTGCAGGATGGAACCGACAAACTCTCGCTTGAGTGCGTCCTGGTGAATACCGTCGATGAAGTGACGATCAATCTTCACGTAATCCGGGCGCAGCTCCGACCACAACCGCAAGCTGGAATATCCCGCGCCCAGATCATCCAGCGCAATGGAAAATCCCATCGCCCGATAGTGATGCAGCGCGTTTTGCAGCAACTGGAAGTCGTCGGTCGGGGTGTGTTCGGTGAGTTCGATCACCACCTGGCTCGGCGGAATGCCGAAATCCTGCAGCAGTTGCAGGGTGCGGCCAGGTTGATGGGCCGCTTCAAGCAGGGATTCCGGGGAGACATTGAGGAATAGTTTGCCCGGCAGTTGCTGTTCGTTGAAACGTCGGCAAGCGCTTTCGCGGCAAGCTATTTCCAGCTCGCTCAAGCGACCGGCCTGGCGGGCCACGGAGAACAATGCGATAGGGGAGTGCAGCGGACTGTTTGACGGGCCGCGGGTGAGGGCTTCATAGCCGACAATGCGTCGCTCGGAGAGGGAAATGATCGGCTGGAACAGACTGTGCAAGCCGCTTTGAGCCAGTATGGAACTCAAGGCACTCAGCTGTTCTGTCGTGGTCATGGCAATCTCGGGGCGATAAAAAAGGACTGGGAGCAGCCTCTTGTCAGAGGTGCTCCCAGTCCCTTATTTCACGACAGGATGATGACTGTTTGATGACGCTCCGGGGAGCGTCAGCATTAAATTGCCATCATGTTGCGTGTCACCACTTAGTGCTTGGCAACCGCGGTGTTGAGTTTCAGGTAGTCCAGCAGAATCCGACCGGTCTCGCTCAGGTAAGCGTCGTCTTCTGGCTTGGTCTTGTCCGGCTCGGCCGCGATGGCGTCTTCGTCTTCTTTCTTCAGCTCTTTGAGCGGCTCTTCGCCTTTGGCTTTGCGACGGATGTTTTCCATCACCAGCTGCTTGGCTTCGATGTCGGTGTGCTGCGCCCGACGGTCAGCTTCATTGAGGCTGACGGTTTTTTCTTCCATCAGTTTCTGTGCCAGGGCCAGCTTGTCGCGGATGAACACGAACTCCGCATCCTTGGCCGAGCGCGTATCGTGTTCTGACTTGAGCTGCGCCAGGTACGGTTTGAACGGATCCACCGCAGGCTTGATGGCCGCATGGATGGTGTCCCATGGCATGGCTTCAGGCAGGGCGCTTTCGCCGATTTCCTTGGTGTCGATGATCGACGGGTAATCGATGTCCGGTAGTACGCCTTGATGCTGGGTGCTCTGGCCGGAAACCCGGTAGAACTTGGCCAGGGTCAGTTTCAGTTCGCCGTGGTTCAGCGGCTGAATGGTTTGCACGGTGCCTTTACCGAAGGTCTGGCCGCCGATGATCAACGCACGGTGGTAGTCCTGCATGGCGCCGGCAAAAATCTCCGAAGCCGAGGCGGACAGGCGGTTGACCAGCAACGCCATCGGGCCTTTGTAGAACGCGCCAGGGTTTTCATCTTCCAGCACATCAACCCGGCCATCGGCGTTACGCACGAGAACGGTAGGGCCCTTGTCGATGAACAGACTGGTCAGCTCGGTGGCTTCCTGCAAGGAGCCGCCGCCGTTGTTGCGCAGGTCGATGACCACGCCGTCGACCTTGTCTTTCTGCAACTCGGTCAGCAGCTTTTTGACGTCACGCGTGGTGCTCTTGTAGTCCGGATCGCCGGCACGGAATGCCTTGAAGTCGAGGTAGAAGGCCGGGATCTCGATGACGCCGAGCTTGTAGTCCTTGCCATCCTGTTTCAGGTTGAGAACCGACTTCTTCACCGCCTGATCTTCAAGCTTCACCGCTTCGCGGGTGATCGGCACGATCTTGGTGGTCTGGTCGTTTGGCGCATTGCTGGCCGGAATCACTTCCAGGCGCACCACGGTGCCTTTCGGACCGCGGATCAGCTTGACCACTTCGTCCAGGCGCCAGCCGACCACGTCAACCATCTCTTTGTTGCCTTGGGCAACGCCGATGATCTTGTCGGCCGGGGCAACCTGTTTGGTCTTGTCGGCCGGGCCTGCCGGCACCAGACGCACGACTTTCACCTGGTCGTTATCGCTCTGCAACACGGCGCCGATGCCCTCCAGGGACAGGCTCATGTTGATGTCGAAGTTTTCCGCGTTATCTGGCGACAGATAGTTGGTATGCGGGTCGTAGGACATGGCGAAGGTGTTGATGTACGCCTGGAAGATATCTTCCGCACGGGTCTGGTCCAGGCGCGCCAACTGGTTCTTGTAGCGCTTGGTCAGGGTTTCCTGGATCTGCTTGGAATCCTTGCCCGCAATCTTCTGCCGCAACACTTCGTCCTTGACGCGTTTGCGCCACAGGTCGTCGAGTTCAGCGGTGGATTTGAGCCAAGGGGCGTCCTTGCGATCGATCAGCAAGGTTTCCTTGGTGGTGAAGTCGATCTTGTCGACGCCTTTGTTCAACTCGGCAAGGGCGAAGTCCAGACGCGCCTTGACGCGGTCCAGGTAGCGCTTGTAGATGGTGAACCCGGCGTTCAGGTCGCCGCTTTTGAGGAAGTCGTCAAACTGGGTTTTCCACTTGTCGAATTCCGCAATGTCGCTGGCCATGAAATAGCTGCGCGACGGGTCCAGCAGCTTGAGGTAGCTGTCGTAGATGATCACGGAGCGCGCGTCATCGAGCGGCGGCTTGCTGTAGTGATGGCGCTTGAGCAATTCGACGACGTTCAGACTGGCGATTACTTCGTCACGATCAGGCTGAAGCTTGTCCCAGCTATTGGCGGCAAACGTATTGGTCGATATCGGTAACAGACCGATACCGATGAAAAGGGCTAGGGCGGTGCCAGGAAAAAAATGCTTCATGCTGATTCGACGCGGGGACAATTGATCACGCATATTAGGCCGTCTTTGAAGTCGCCGGATCCACGAGGGCCGGTCGCATAATGCAAGAAAGCCCGGCGCTACAGCTACGGGCTCAGTCCAGACTCACTATGGAGGCACTGTGAAAGCATTGCAAGGCGTTGAAGGTCAAGTGGAGTGGCTTGAAGAGCCCAGTCCTACATGTGATGTAGGACAAGTGCGTATCCGAGTGGCGGCAGCAGGGCTCAATCGCGCCGATTTATTACAGAAAGCGGGCCTCTATCCGCCACCGCCGGGAGCCAGTCACGTACTGGGTCTTGAGTGTTCAGGGGTTATCAGCGAAGTAGGCGCGGGGTCTTCCTGGCAGGTCGGCGATCGGGTTTGCGCCTTGCTGGCTGGGGGCGGGATGGCCGAAGAGGTAGTTGTCGACGGACGGCATGTGCTGGCGGTTCCCGAAGGTTTGTCGCTGGTCGAGGCGGCAGCGCTGCCGGAAGTGTATGCGACCGTCTGGCTGAATGTGTTTCAACTCGCTGCGCTCAAACCGGGTGAGAAAGTTCTTCTGCACGCCGGAGCAAGTGGAATTGGTTCAGCTGCCATTCAGCTGTGCAAGGCGTTTGGCAACCCGTGCTGGGTCAGCGTCGGTTCCGCCGAGCGATTGGCTTACTGTGAAGCGCTGGGCGCGCAGGGTGGGGTGGTGCGCAAGGGCGATCTGGACAGTTTGAATGACCTTGGGCCATTCGATGTGATCCTCGACCCGGTGGGCGGTCAGTACGCCGCGTTGAATCTGAAGTTGCTGGCCCCTGATGGTCGTTGGGTGCTGATCGGCCTGATGGGCGGCCGTGAGGCACAGTTGGACCTGGCGCAGGTGCTGGCCAAGCGCGTGCAGCTATTGGGTTCGACCTTGCGCAGTCGCGACGATCAGTTCAAGGCGGATTTGTTCAGTGATTTGAGCCAGCACGTCTGGCCGCTGTTTGCCGAGGGGCGACTGAGCCCGCAGTTGGCCAAGGCGTTCCCGGTCAAGGATGCCGAAGCGGCGTTTGCCGAGTTGGCGAGCAATACCGTGGCGGGGAAATTGGTGTTGGTGATTGATGAAAGCCTGATCTGACAACACAAAACCTGTGGGAGCGTGGCTTGCCCGCGATTCAGGCGACGCGGTGTATCAGTCAGACCGCGTCATCGTTCATCGCGGGCAAGCCATGCGCCTACAGGGGCAATGCGTTACTTCCAGAGATGGACCGGCCAGCCGGCCTTTTCGGCGTGCTCTAGCAGCACCGGATCCGGGTTCACCACGTGTGGGAAATCCACCTTCAGCAACAACGGCAGATCATTGCGTGAGTCGGAATAAAAACTCGCGCCTTCGAGGTTTTCCTCTTCCGCATCCAGCCATTCCAGCAACCGGACAATCTTGCCTTCGCGGTAGGTCAGGGTGCCGACGGTCTGACCGCTATAAACGCCGTGCATCACTTCCAGTTCGATGCCGAGAATCTCGTCGATGCCCAGACGGTCGGCAATCGGCTTGACCAGGTGCGTGCCCGATGCCGAGATCACCAGAATCCGGTCGCCGGCCTTGCGATGGGCGGCGATGGCTTTGGTGGCGTCACTGAAGATGATCGGCTCGATGAAATCTTCAACCCAAGGCCCGACCAAATGCTCGATCTCTTCCGGTGTGCGCCCGATCATCGGCTCCAGGCTGAAGGTCATGTACTCCTCCATCCGCAGCTTGCCGTGACTGTAGGCGTCCATCAGTTCGTTGTTCTGACGCATGAACGACTCAGGGTCGACCCAGCCCAGGCGGCCCATTTGCTCGCTCCAGAGGGTGGCGCAGTCGCCGTGGATCAGGGTTTCGTCCAGATCAAAAATTGCCAGGGCCATTAGTGCAGTTCTCTCTTCAACATCAGCAAAGGCATCAGGCTACCTCACAGAGGGCCGTCGGATCGATGGAAAGCGCCAGACGCTGACCATCGGGGTGCAGGTCGGCCGCCGAGCGGTTGAGCACATCCACCACCAATTCCACGCCGCGGGCTTCGACCCGGTAGCGAATCACGTTACCCAACAGGCTGTGGCTGCGGATTTGCGCGTCGAGCTGGCCGTTGAGGCTCAGCTCGATGGCTTCCGGGCGAATCGCGATGCGGTGGCTGATAGGCCGTTGCAGCAGCTTCGAAGCGCTGTCGGCATCCAGCAGGTTGTAGTTGCCGATAAAGCCTGCGGCAAACACGTCGACTGGCGCGGTGTACAGGGTTTCGGCGTCGCCACTCTGTACGATTTTTCCCTGATTCATCAGGAAAATCCGGTCAGACATGGTCAGCGCTTCTTCCTGATCGTGTGTGACGAAGATCGTGGTCAGGCCCAGTTCACGCTGGATCTGACGGATCTGTTCGCGCAGATGCTTGCGAATCCGCGCATCCAGGGCCGACAACGGTTCGTCCAGCAACAACAAGCGTGGCCGGGTCACCAAGGAACGGGCGAGGGCGACACGCTGGCACTGGCCGCCCGACAGTTGATGGGGGTAACGTGCGGCGAAGTCATTGAGCTCCACCAGTTTGAGCACTTCGGCGACGCGCTTCTGGCTGTCGTCGGCGTTGACCTTCTGCATCCGCAGGCCGAAAGCGACGTTTTGTTCCACGGTCATGTTCGGGAACAGCGCGTAGCTCTGGAACACCATGCCGATCCCGCGTTTCTGCGGACTCAGCGGCACGAGGTCCTGGCCATCCAGCAGGATCTTGCCGCCATCGACCGAGGTCAAGCCGGCAATGCAGCGCAGCAGCGTGGATTTACCGCAACCGGACGGGCCGAGCAGGGTGACGAATTCGCCCTTCTGGATCTCGCAGTTGATGTCGCTGAATACTGTTGTACCCGCGTAATTTTTTTGCAGATGTTGGACGCTGACATAGCTCATTCGCTTTTGTCCTTGTTCAAGATATTGGCCGCCCAGGTCAGAACCAGCACAAAGAAGAAATAGGAAATCACCAGCGCACTGGTGAAGTGGCCGCTGCTGTTACGCATGTTGTTGAGGTAGACCTGCAGGGTTTCGTAGCGGGTGCCGACGAGGATGTTGGCGAACACGAACTCCCCGAACAGGAACGAAAACGACAGCAGCAGCGCCACCATCAAACCCTTGCGCAGGTTCGGCAGCACCACCAGGAACGCTGCTTGAAAGGTGCTGGCGCCGAGCAGTTGGGCGGCGTCCATCAGGTCGCGCAGGTTGATCGCTTGCAGGTTGTTGGTGATTGCCCGGTACATGAACGGCAGCGCAATGGTGAAGTAGCAACCAATCAGAATCCACGGCGTGCCGACCATCGCGAACGGTCCGGAACCGTAGAGCTGCAACAGCCCCACCGACGACACCACCGGCGGCACCGCAAAGGGCAGCAAGATCAGGATATTCATCAGCGCATCGAGTTTCGGGAAGTGGTAATGCACCACAAACAGCAGCGGCAGAATCAGCACTACCGACAAAATCAATGCGCCGACGCAGACCAGCAGTGACTGGCCAAACGCGTTGAGAAAGCGCGGATCGCTCCACAGCTGGATGTACCACTTGAAGGTAAAGCCGCTGGGCAGGATGGTCGCCGACCAACTGCTGGCGATCGAGTAGATCAACGTCCCGAACAGTGGCAACAACAGAATGGCAAACAGCAGGTACACCACGACGCGGTGGTAGACACCGACGGGGCCCAGTTCAGCGCGAGACATGGTAGCTCCTCTTCAACAGCAGCTGATGCACGATGGTCACCAGGGTCATCAACGCCACCAGCACCACGGCCAGGGCACTGGCGAGGTTCGGGTCGAGGGAAATATCACCGGACACCATCGCCGCGATGCGGATCGGCAGCACGTTGAAGTTGCCGGTGGTCAACGCATACACCGTCGCGTAGGCGCCAAGGGCGTTGGCCAGCAGGATCACGAACGTACCGAGCAACGCCGGTGTCAGCACCGGCAAACCGATGTGCCGCCAGAACTGCCAGCCGTTGGCACCGAGCAGCTCGGCAGACTCGCGCCAGTCTTCGCGCAGGGCGTCGAAGGCGGGGTAGAGCAGCAACACGCCAAGTGGAATCTGGAAGTACGTATAGAGAATGATCAGCCCGGTCTTCGAGTACAGGTTGAAATCCTGAATGATCCCGGCCTGCTTGAGCATGATGGTGAAGCTGCCGTTGAAGCCCAGCAGGATGATGAACGCGAAGGCCAGGGGCACGCCGGCAAAGTTGCTGGTCATGTTGGCGAAGGCGTTGACGAAGTTGCGCAGTTTCGAGTCGACGCGGCGCAAGGAGTAAGCGCCGAGCACCGCAATAATGATCCCGAATACACTGGACCAGAAACTGATCTCGAGGCTGTACTGGATCGCCTGCAAGTAGAACTTCGAATTGAAGATTTTGGTGAAGTTGGCCAACCCCCACCCGAACTCTTCCGATTGCAGGCTGTTGATCATCACCCAGACTAGGGGGGCGATTTCGAACACGATAAAGAACAGGGCGAACGGTACGAGGCACAAGGCTGCCAGCCACTTGCTACGGGTATTGGCATTCACTTGAGCAGCTCCCGGCACACAGGTTTGTCGTGGGCCACGCCTAGCAGTTCGCAGACCGTGCCGCAGATTTCAATCTGTTTCGGCGCAGCGCTGGCGTTGAAGCTGAACGCGTCACCGAGGACAAACAACGGCACTTCGCGTTCTTCCGGCAACAGGCCGTTGTGGGAGCGGTCGTTGTTCATGCCGTGGTCGGCAGTCACCAGCACCTGATAACCGGCGTCGAGCCAGGTGCGCAGGTAATCGGCGAGGATGATGTCGGCCGAGCGCGCGCTGTTGCGGTATTGCGGGGTGTCGAGACCGTGCTTGTGCCCGGCGTCATCGATGTTCATCGGGTGGATCAACAGAAAATTCGGCGCATGCCGCAGGCGCAGGCTTTCGGCGTCGGCGAACAGGTGTGAATCCGGGTAGTGGTCGTTCCAGTAGAAGTGACCGTGCTGGATCGGCAAGGCTTCATCGTCGGTGTGGCGATCCCGGGCTGCCACGAACGGCGAACGGTTGTACAGCTCGCTGACCCAGTGATACGCCGCCGCAGCGGTTTTCAGGCCGGCGTCCGTGGCGTAGTGATAAATGCTGCGCTGATTGGACAGGCGCGAGACGTTGTTGTGAACGATGCCGCTCTCGATGGGCGGGACGCCGGTGAGAATGCATTCATAAAGGGGACGGGACAGGGACGGCAGTTCGCACTCCAGTTTGTAGAGTGCCGCGCGTCCTGCGCCGACGTAGGCCTGCAGGTGCCCCATGGTGTGGCGCGCGACCTCGTAATTGAGGCCGTCGAGCACGACAAGGATGACGTTGTGCTTCATAGGGGCAAAAACTCCGCGAACAGTTATTACAAATACAAACCCATTCCCCCTTGTAGGAGTGAGCCTGCTCGCGATAGCGGTGGGCCAGTCAACATTGATGCTGAATGCTCAACCGCTATCGCGAGCAGGCTCACTCCTGCATTGGATTTCCGTTGGGTTATCCAATGTAGGGTTCTACCGGGTTACTGCATGTTGACGATGACTTCTTCGTTCCACTTCTGAGGAAGGGCCTTGGAGGTCTTTTCCCATGCATCGGCGTCTTTGATCGGCGTGACTTTTTTGTACTGCTCGTTAGGCAGCAGCTTGGCCTTCACGTCTTCTGGCAGTTTGATGTGCTCTGCACGGATCGGACGCGCGTTGCCTTTTGCCAGGTTGATCTGGCCGGCGTCGCTGAAGATGTATTCGCGGGTCAGCTTGGCGGCGTTCGGGTTTTTCGCGTACTTGTTGATGATGGTGGTGTAGCCGGAGATCACCGAACCATCGGATGGAATCAGCACGACGTAGTCATCCGGATTGGCCATCTTCGCTTTGTAGCTCAGACCGTTGAAGTCCCAGACCACGCCGACTTCGATTTCACCCTTTTCCATGGTGGCAATCGTCGGGTTGGCCATGGACAGGCGCCCCTGTTTGGCGATGTCTGCGAACAGCAGCAGGGCCGGTTGCAGGTTTTTCTCGTCGCCGCCATTGGCCAGGGCCGCCGCCAGTACGCCGTTGGCCGCCTGGGCCGCGGTGCTCACGTCACCGATGGACACCTTGTATTTACCGGTCTTGAGGTCAGCCCACTTGGTCGGTGCTTCCGAACCGTGCAGCAGCTTTTTGTTGACGATAAACGCGATGGTGCCGGTGTAGGCCAAAGCCCAGTTGCCGTCCTTGTCTTTAGCCCAGTCTGGCACTTGCGCCCAGGTCGTCGGCTTGTACGGTTGCACCACGCCTTGCTTGACGGCGATCGGGCCGAAGGCTGCGCCCACGTCGCCGATGTCAGCGCTGGCGTTGTCTTTTTCAGCGGCGAACTTGGCGATTTCCTGGGCCGAGCTCATGTCGGTGTCGATGTGCTTGAGGCCGTAGGTTTTAGCCAGATCTTCCCAGGTGCCTTTCCAGTTGGCCCAGTCATCGGGCATGCCGACGCTGTTGACTGCGCCTTCCGCTTTCGCAGCGGCTTCGAGGGTTTTCAAATCATCAGCCGCCATGGCGGCGGTGCACATGGCAATGGTCGAGCCTAACAGTGATGCCAGGAAAAGCTTTTTCATCCGAAGCTCCTTTGGGCGTTTTCAACGCTGCGATTGCGGTTGTGTTGGTCTAGGTCAGCAATACCTGAGCCAATTTAGGCGGGCTCGATGACACTTTCATGTCGGTCGTCGCCCGGCAGCACAATTATTTGCCCGGTATTGGCAGGTGCCCGGTAAGCGTAGACCATGGGCAAAGGCCCGGCACACAAGGGACTTGGCCGATGTATTGCAGGGGTTGAGGCGGACGATCGGATGACCGTTGGGTAGCTTTGTCATCTATCAGTCATCTGCACTGCCTACGCTTGCAGGATGAAAAATGAGCCGGCTTTCAGCGTGGTTCTGCCCCGAAACAGTGCTGGTCTAGTCCAGATAGGTAACGTTGATGCGTGATGAGGCAACGAAAGCGGTGACAGCCATCGGTCAGGTCCTGCAGGAACAGCTCGACCACGGTCTGTTGGCGCCTGGCAGCAAGCTACCGGCCGAGCGCAAGCTCAGTGAGTTGTTCGGGACCACCCGGATCACCGTGCGCGAGGCGTTGTTGCAGCTGGAAGCGCAGGGGCAGATTTATCGCGAAGAGCGCCGCGGCTGGTTCGTTTCGCCACCGCGCCTGGCCTACAACCTGATGCAACGCAGTCACTTTCACGCGATGGTCAGCGCGCAGGGCCGAGTGCCGTCCACCGAGGTGATTTCAGCGCGGTTGCAACCCGCCTCGGCAGCGGTGTGCGCGTGGTTGCAGTTGCCGGCGTTATCGAGCGTGATCCAGATCTGCCGCGCGCGGCGCATTGATGAGCGACTGGTGTTGTACGTGGAGCACTATTTGAACCCGCAGTATTTTCCGGGGATTCTCGAGTTTGATTTGAATCAGTCGATTACCGAGCTGTACGCACGGCATTACGATTTGCATTACGGGCGGGTGCGGTTCGAAATTGTGCCGACGTCGCTGTCGGTGGATGCGGCTGCGGCGCTGCGAGTGTCGGTGGGTAGCCCGGGGTTACGCATTGCCCGGGTCAATTATGATCAGCATGAGCGGCTGATCGACTGTGACCTGGAGTTCTGGCGGCATGATGCGATTCATGTCGGGGTGGATGTGGTTTAGTTCGCGGGAAACCGGGTTGACCCTATCGCGAGCAGGCTCACTCCTACAATTGAAATGCGTTCCAACTGTAGCGAGCCTGCTCGCGAAGGCGGCCTGACAGCCAAGGCTATTCCGTCTGCTGCCCCCCGGTAGCCGTAGCCACCTGAACACTCATGCGGGGCATTGCCAGGTCCAGTCCCGCCTCGTCCAGATGCCGCTTCAGCGACAGGTTGAACGCCCGCGAAACTTCCCACTGCTTGATTGGTGCGGTCTTGAACCGCGCGCGCAGGATCGCATTGCCGGACTCGAAACTCTCGACTCCCTGGATCTCCAGCGGCGACCAGATATTGCGTCGTTGCAGCGGATCGGTGCGCATTTTCTGCCCAACTTCGCGCATCAATTTGATCGCGCTATCAATGTCCATGTCGGACGGCACCGCCACCCGGAAGATCGCGTAGCCGAATTCCCGGGAGTAGTTCTTGATGCTTTTGATTTCGCTGAACGGGATGGTATGGACGATGCCGTCGATGTCCCGCAGGCGCACGGTGCGGATGGTCAATCCTTCGACGGTGCCCAGGTGGCCGCCGACGTCCACGTAGTCGTCGATGGCCAGTGAGTCTTCGATGATGATGAACAGCCCGGTGATCAAGTCCGCCACCAGCGACTGCGCACCGAAACCGATGGCAAGACCGATCACGCCGGCACCGGCCAGCAATGGCGTGACGTTCATGCCCATGTTCGCCAGCGCGACGATCAGCGCGACAATGAAAATCGCCACGAACAGCACGTTGCGGATCAGCGGCATCATCGTCTGCGCGCGGGCATTGGCCAGGCCTTTGCGCGAGCGGGTGAGCGCGTGGTGTACCGCGGTGTCGCTGAGGATCCAGATCAGCCAGGCGAAAATCAGTGTGCCAGCGAGGCTGAACAGTTTGACGCTGACTTCATGGCCTTCGCCTTCGGTGAAGGTGATCAGCGACATGCCCCAGACCCTCAGGCCGAGCTCGATGAACGCCAGCCACACCAGCAAGTGAGCGAGGGTGTAGAAAAAGTTTTTCAGGCGTTCCGAGTACAGCGCATGGCGCTTCACACCGCGTTGCGGTTTGAGGGCGTGACGGCGGACCAGTCCGTTGATGACCATGCATAACACCAGCAACACAGTGCAGATCAGCGACTGTCGCAGGGCAGTGCTGGTGTCGCCGGCCGAAACGAACGTGGCGAACAGCGAGACGCCCACCAGCACCAGTGCCGGGACGTACCAATAGGTGCCGAGAATTTCGATGGTGTCGCTGAGGGCGCGGCGGGTCAGGCGCCGGGACAACGGCTGATTGCGGATCAAGTGCGCGATCGGCCGGCGGAATCGCAGGATGAACAACCCGGTAGAAATCGCCGCCAGCACATTGGCCGCCGTCGCCGCCGTATGTGCCAGGTGACTGCCAAGCCCGGCGACCAGTCGCGGATCGCTCAGTGCTTCACCAAACGCGGCGAAACTGCCGATCAGCCACAATGGCCGAAACGCCTGGTGACGCAGGATATACAAGGCGCGGTGACGATGCGGACCATCCAGCAGGGAGAACGCGATCACGCAGATCGCCGAGAAGCACGTGCCGACCACCAGCGCGTAAGCCAGCACCATCGCCAGGCTTTTGCCCAGCGACGAGGGCAGGGCGTAGCTCATATAGACCGTGATCACCAGGGCGATCAGCCAGGGCCCGAGCTTGCGCAGGGCGAAGCGCAACATGTCCACGGCCTTGGGGTGTTGCGGCAGTTCTTCGGTCAGGCCAAAGCGCATGCGCACCCGATGACTGACCCAGATCAGCGCCGCTGCCAGCAGGCTCCAGACCATCAGGATCATGGCGAACGCGAAGATGATCGGCAGCCACTCGCTGGCCGGCATTATCAAGGCTGACAGTTCGTCTTTCGCCAGGCCAAACTCTTCAGACCAGCGATTGATCGGGCTGTCGGCCCCGGAGAATTGTTTTTCGAACGAGGCCAGCGTGCCACCGATCAAGCCGAGCACGCCTTCTTCGGCGGCCGGCTGAGCCTTTTTGGTGGCGTCGCGCAGCTTCTTCAGGTCGGCCAGCAGTTTGCTGCGCTGCTGGTCGTTTTCCAGCGACTTGATCACTTCATCCAGCGATTGCCCCAACGGTTCTTGCGCCTCTGGCTGGGCTTTCGTCGAGCCGCTGAGCAAGCTCGGCAAACCGGCTGCCTGGGCAGGCGCCATCGGCAGCAGCGTCATGAGGCAGACAAGGAAGAAACACGGCAGGGCGAATAGACGGGCGAGCACTAGGCGGTCAACCTCGGGATGAGCGGATCGACCGAGTGTACGAGCCCGTCTAAATCAATGCGAGTCGCAGGGCGGATTTATTCGTTGAGTTTGGCGAGGATCTTGAAAACCACGGTGCCGAAAATGATCAGCATGCCAATCCACATGGCAAATACACCGGCGTTTTTGTCGCGAAAGTTAAAGCCGATGGCCAGCATGATCATCCCGACGAGGATCGGGATCAGCATGGCGTGAAACGAAGACATCGAGATCATGGAGACTGCCTTGTCGAAAGGAATAATTAAAGTTTAGGTGGCTTTGGGTGACCGAGAGTGATGTGAATCAAGCAAAGTACATCGCGAGCAGGCTCACTCCTATAATTGAAATGCGTTCCAACTGTAGGAGCGAGCCTGCTCGCGAAGCTTTTGAGGATTACGGCAATTCCTGGCAGGCGTAAAACGCGCTCAGCACTTTGACCAGATGCGCCAGGTCATGACTGCCGCACAGTTCACGGATCGAGTGCATGGCAAACGTCGGCAAGCCGATGTCCACGGTGCGCACGCCCAAGTGGCTGGCGGTGATCGGGCCGATGGTCGAGCCGCAGCCCATGTCGCTGCGCACGACAAAGCTCTGCACCGGTACTTCTTCAGCCATGCACAGATGGCGGAAGAAGCCGGCGGTTTCGCTGTTGGTGGCGTAGCGCTGGTTGCTGTTGACCTTGATCACCGGGCCGGCGTTGAGTTTCGGGCCGTGGTTGGCGTCATGTTTTTCCGCGTAGTTGGGGTGCACGCCGTGGGCGTTGTCGGCGGAAACCAACAGGGATTTCTGGATGGTGCGCACGAACTCGTCACCTTCAGGCAACAGGCGGCGCAGCGTCTGCTCGAGCATGGGGCCATCAGCGCCGCACGCCGAACAGGAGCCGACTTCTTCGTGGTCGTTGCACACCAGCACGCAGGTTTCGTCGGTTTCTGCGCTCAGCAACGCTTGCAGGCCGGCGTAGCACGACAGCAGGTTGTCCAGGCGCGCACCGGCGATGAAGTCACCGTGGAGGCCGATGATCGCAGCGCTTTGGGTGTCGTAGAAACTCAGTTCGTAATCCAGCACGACGTCGGCGTTCAAACCATGTTCCAGCGCCAACTGGTTGGTGAGCACGGCGCGGAAATCCACGCGCTCGTCACCGGCGAATTGCGCGAGGATCGGCGGCAATTCGGTCTGTGCATTGATCGCCCAGCCCATGTTGGCTTCACGGTTAAGGTGAATCGCCAGGTTGGGAATGGTCGCGATGGGTGCCTTGAAGTCGATCAACTGGCTCTCGACCTTGCCATCACGGCGGAAGGTCACGCGGCCGGCGAGGGACAAGTCACGGTCGAACCACGGCGCCAACAATGCACCGCCGTAGACTTCGACGCCCAATTGCCAGAAACCCTGACGCTGCAGCTCAGGCTGCGGCTTGACCCGCAAGCACGGGCTGTCTGTGTGTGCGCCCACCAGGCGAATACCGCCATGCAGCGGCGAATGACGGCCCATCTTGATCGCGACGATGGAGGAGTCGTTACGGGTGACGTAGTAACGGCCATTGGCTTCGGTGGTCCAGGGGTCGCGCTCATCGAGTCGCACGAAACCGGCCGCTTCCAGGCGCTGGACGAGGCTGGCAGTGGCATGGAACGGGGTAGGGGAGGCCTTGAGGAAGTCGATCAGGCCTTGGTTCAACTCTTCGCGCATAAGAAGCTCCAGACAGCAATGGCGCCAGTTTAACGTATTGGTCGGGGAATTGGCGGTCGGCTGCGGGTGTGGAAATCACATGTAGGAGCCGAGCTTGCTCGCGATGACGATGCCACATTCAACGTGGATGTCGGTTGACAGACCGCTATCGCGAGCAAGCTCAGCTCCTACAGGTCAAGCATTGGCTGTCAGAACGGGGCAGGGCACTCGAAGCGCAGGCGCTCACCGGTTTGCGGGTGGGTGAAGCTGAGCATGCTGGCGTGCAGGCAAAGGCGCGGCCAGGCGGCCAGGGCCTGCTCGTGGGCGTAGAGCCCGTCACCCAGCAGCGGGTGGCCGATGGAAAGCATGTGCACGCGCAGTTGGTGCGAGCGGCCGGTGATCGGCGTCAGCTCGACACGGCACCAGTCGCCACAGCGTTCCAGCACCCGCCAGAACGTCAGGGCGTGCTTGCCGAATTCGTGGTCGACCACATGGCGTGGCTTGGTCGGCGGGTCATAGCGCAAGGGCAGGTCGATGCTGCCGCTGTCCAGTTCCGGCTGGCCCCAGCACAGCGCCGTGTAGGCTTTTTCGGTTTCGCGGTCGTGAAATTGCCGAGATAACTCCCGATGAGTGTCCGGGTCACGGGCCAGCAGGATGATGCCGGAGGTTTCCCAGTCCAGGCGATGGACGATTCGCGCTTCCGGGTAGCCGTTTTCTTGCAGGCGAGTAATCAGGCAATCCTTGTTGTCGTCAGCCCGGCCAGGGACGGAGAGCAACAGAGTCGGTTTGTTCACCACCAGTACGGCGGCGTCCTGATGAAGAATGTGGACATTGGACAACGGCATTAAAACAGCCTCGTAACAAACGCCAACGGCGGCTCAAGTCCCTTCCAGTGATAGAAGGGCCCTGAGCCGCCGTGGCTCCGACCGGATCGATTAACGATCCGGCAGGGTGATATTGAGCTCCAGAATCGAGCAGCTGCCCTGGTTTTCCAGAGCGACGTGCACGTCATCGGACCCGATATTGACGTATTTGCGGATCACTTCGACCAGTTCCTTCTGCAAGGCTGGCAGGTAGTCCGGCGTACTGCGTTGGCCGCGTTCATGCGCCACGATGATCTGTAGACGCTCTTTCGCTACCGATGCGGTACTTGGCTTCTTGTTGGCACGAAAGAAGTCAAAAATGTTCATTACCTACCTCCAAACAGGCGCTCGAAGAATCCCTTCTTCGTGACATCGAGGAAACGATGTTCCTTTTCTTTGCCCAGGAGGCGATCAACCGTATCGCTATAAGCCTGGCCCGCGTCGCTTTGGTCGTCGAGAATCACTGGCACGCCCTGGTTGGAGGCTTTGAGGACCGCCTGGGATTCCGGGATCACGCCGAGCAATTTGATCGAGAGGATTTCCTTGACGTCTTCAACGCTGAGCATCTCGCCTTTCTCGACACGCTCCGGGTGGTAGCGGGTAATCAGCAGGTGTTCCTTGATCTGCTCTTCGCCACGTTCGGCGCGACGGGATTTGCTGGCCAGCAGGCCAAGCATACGGTCCGAGTCACGTACCGAGGACACTTCCGGGTTGGTCACGACAATCGCTTCATCAGCGAAGTACATGGCCAGGTGGGCGCCTTTCTCGATGCCCGCCGGGGAGTCGCAGACCACGAACTCAAATTGTTCCTTGAGCTCCATCAGGACTTTTTCCACGCCTTCCACCGTCAGCGCGTCTTTGTCGCGAGTCTGGCTGGCGGCCAGGACGTAGAGGTTTTCCAGGCGCTTGTCTTTGATCAGGGCCTGTTGCAGGTTGGCTTCGCCGTTCACCACGTTGACGAAGTCATACACCACGCGACGCTCGCAACCCATGATCAGGTCGAGGTTACGCAGGCCGACGTCGAAGTCGACGATCACTGTTTTGTGACCACGCAGAGCGAGGCCGGTACCGATAGCGGCGCTGGTGGTGGTCTTACCCACACCACCCTTGCCGGATGTAACCACGAGAATCTTGGCCAAGGTGTTTCACCCCTAAGGAAAAAGGACTTTTAGCCCCTGAAAAACATCTCTTGAAAAACTACTGCAGTCGGACAGCCTTGGCTGGAATCCGGTCCTGGGCGGGGCTTACCTCCGGTAAACACTGCTTTTGGCCGTTTTCCTACTTCGTTTGAGCCGTTTTCGCTACGTTTTAGAGATGCTTGGAAAATGCGGCAGTATCCGTTAAAGCCGAATGATGTTCAACACGTCGCCGGACAGGCTGACTTGTACACCCGCGCCCCACAACGGGTCGCGACGCAGATCCTCGGAGACCTTGTAGTGGCCTGCGATGGACACCAGTTCAGCGCTCATTTGCTGACAGAAAATCCTGGCTTTCGTGTCGCCCTTGACGCCGGCCAGCACTCGACCGCGCATCGGGCCGTATACATGGATGTTCCCATCGGCGAGAAGTTCCGCGCCCGGGCTGACCGAGGAGATCACCACCAAATCGCAACCCTGGGCATAAATCTGCTGGCCACCCCGTACTGGCGACGTAATGATTTTCGTCGGTTTGATGGTCGGTTCCGGCGGTTTTTCCGGTTTTTTCTTCACCTGACCTTCAAGGGGATCGAGCGCACGCTCACGGGCACCGGACGGCGGCAGCACCGGCAGATCGACGGCAATGGCGGCCGCGATGTCCTCGATGCGACTGGCGCGGATGGCCAGGGTGCGCAAGCCATGCTGGCGACAGACACGCATCAGCCCCGGCAAATCCACCGAGCCTTCGCTGGCCGGGAGCTTGTCCAGGGCCAGCACCAGCGGGGCATTGCTGAAAAAGTTAGGCGCCTGTGCGACCTTGGCGGCCAATTGCCGATCAAGGTTCTCGAGGTCGTTGCGGGCCAGTTCCAGCACCGTAATGGCGAGCATGCTGCCCTTCAACTGGAACACGGGATCCTGGTCTTGCGATTCGGTTTGGCTCATGGTCGGCATACAACGGCTTGTCACTAAAAGTGCCGAGACTTATAACGAGAACGCCCGCAAGCCGCAAGCCGGGTCGAACGATGTAGAATGCGCGGCCATTGTCTTTCCGGAACCTTTAATGGATCGCCCGCGTTTTCGAAAAACATTTCTAATGCCGCGTTTCTGGCCGCTGTGGTGTGGCTTGGGGCTGTTGTGGCTGATTGTTCAATTGCCATATCCGGCGTTGCTGTTTATCGGTCGCCTGCTCGGTGCCTTGATGTATCGGGTGGCCGGCGACCGACGGCGCATCGCCAAACGCAACCTTGAGCTGTGTTTCCCTGAAAAGTCGGTTGCCGAGCGCAAGCGCCTGCTCAAGGAAAACTTTGCCTCCACCGGCATCGCCTTCTTCGAAATGGCCATGAGCTGGTGGTGGTCGCGTCAGCGTTTGGCCAAATTGGCCCATGTCGAAGGCCTGGAGCACCTCAAGAAGGCCCAGCGCGACGGCAAGGGCGTGATCCTGATGGCGTTGCATTTCACCACCCTGGAAATCGGCGCGGCGCTGTTGGGGCAGCAGCACACCATCGACGGCATGTACCGCGAGCACAAGAACCCGCTGTTCGACTACGTCCAGCGTCGGGGTCGCGAACGGCACAACCTTGATTCGCTGGCGGTCGAGCGCGACGATGTGCGCGGCATGCTCAAGCTGCTGCGCGCCGGCCGCGCGATCTGGTACGCACCCGATCAGGACTACGGCGCCAAGCAAAGTATTTTCGTGCCGCTGTTCGGCATTCAGGCAGCCACAGTGACCGCTACCAGCAAGTTTGCGCGGCTGGGCAAGGCTTTGGTGGTGCCGTTCACTCAGGAGCGTCTGGCGGACGGCAGCGGCTATCGACTAGTGATCCATGCACCGCTCGAAGGTTTCCCCGGCGAGACCGAAGAGGCCGATTGCATCCGCATCAATCAGTGGGTCGAAGGTGCCTTGCGTGAATGCCCGGAGCAGTACCTCTGGGCCCATCGCCGCTTCAAGAGTCGGCCACCCGGCGAGCCCAAGTTGTACAAAAAACGCGGTTGACCCCTTTAAGCGTCATGGAGTGTTGCGATGAGTCCTGCTGAACCGGTTACAGGGTTGATTCTTTCCGGCGGCGGGGCTCGGGCGGCGTATCAGGTAGGCGTGCTGGCGGCGATTGCCGAGTTGCTGCCGATGGGCGCGGCGAACCCGTTTCCCGTGATCGTCGGTACTTCGGCTGGCGCGATCAACGCGGTCAGCCTCGCCAGTGGCGCGATGGATTTTCGCGGTGCCATCGAGCGTTTGACCGCGTTCTGGCAGGGCTTTCGCAGCCATCTGGTGTTGCGCAGTGACTGGCCCGGCGTCATCCATCAGGCCAGCCGGTTTGTCAGTCACAGTTTGCTCGGGCTGGGCGCTCATGTGCCGGTGGCGTTGCTCAACAGTTCGCCGCTGCGCGGTTTGCTCAATGACAAACTGGACATGGCCGGCATCGCTGAAGCCATTGCCCAGAAACAGTTGCAGGCGGTCGCGGTGACGGCGTTCGGCTACGAGTCCGGTCAGGCGGTCACCTTCTATCAGGGCGGCGGCACCATCGATTCGTGGCTGCGCCATCGGCGTATCGGCATTCCGACACAATTGAGTGTCGAGCATTTGCTGGCCAGTTCGGCCATTCCCTTGCTGTTCGCCCCGGTGAAAATCGGCGAGGAATATTTCGGCGACGGTGCGGTGCGCCAATCCGCGCCCATCAGCCCGGCGTTGCACCTGGGCGCCAGTCGCGTGCTGGTGGTGGGTGTCAGCGGCAACCCGCGCGGCGTTGATCCGCAGCAGCCGCTGCAACGCGCCTACACCGGGCAACAGCCGACGCTGGCGCAGATCGGCGGGCATCTGCTCAACAGTACATTCATTGACAGCCTGGAAAGCGACATCGAGTTGTTGCAGCGTCTGAACCAGTTCAGCCACTTGATGCCTGCGGGTACGCCGACCCGTGCGCTGGGCGTGGCGCCGGTGGAGGTGTTGGTGATTTCGCCGAGTCAGCCAATCGATGAGATTGCGGCTCGGCATCGGCAGGAATTACCGGCAGCGTTGCGCCTGTTTCTGCGTGGGCCGGGGGCAACGAAGACGAGCGGGGCGGGGGTGTTGAGTTACCTGCTGTTCGAGGCGGGGTATTGCAGCGAATTGATTGATCTGGGGCGGCGGGATGCGTTGGCCAAGCGTGAAGCACTTTGCCGGTTTCTCGGGTTGGCGGAGTCTGTGGTTACGGCTTGAGATCGGCGGCGCGGCCATCGCGGGCAAGCCACGCTCCCACGGGGTTTGATGCCGTTGACATCATTTGAGAATGACCTGAAACCCTGTGGGAGCTTGGTTTGCCCGCGATGGCGTCTTTTCAGACGCCACTTACAACCGGATTAGAAGTGGAACTTCACCAGGAGGCTGGTCGCGCTCTGGTCGGTAGTGAACGAGTGGGAGTCTTCGATCCCGTACTTGTCTTTCCAGTAGTCATACTCAATACCTACGTACAACTGCTTCGCACCGACATTCAGCGCCTTGCCCAAGTCGTATTTGACCTGTGGGTTGAAGTGCAGGTTGGCGTGGTATTCGCCCTTGTTGTTGACGTCGTTGTCGACCACCCAGTCCATATAACCGTCGATCAGGATGCTCGAATCACCGACCGGGATGGTATAGGACCAGACCGGAGTGATCTGCCAGACATTGTCGCCGGGACGATCGCCTTCGCTGTGGCGATTGTAGAAGTTCAGCTGGAAGTAGTCGAAACCGGGGATCGCCAGGTCGAAGCCAGGACCGATCAGGTACGACTCGCTGTCACCCTCGCCAAACTCGTAGGTCATCGCCAGCAGCACGTCTTTGATCGGGCCGAATTCGATCTTTTGATCGAGCACCTTGCCCAGCGAAATGCGTGGCTGGAACTCGCCGTAGTAGGTGTTAGGACCGTTGTTGAAGTCCTTGCCACCGTTGTAGAAAATCTTGTCGACGAAGAAGAAGTTATCCCCGTATTTCCAGGCGTCAGCGTGCTCGAAGGTCACGGTTTGCTGAATGGCCGGGTTGACCTTGAAGTCCTTGCCGTAGAGGTAAGTCAGGCTGTTGGTCTGCCATTGCAACAGGTCGCCGGCCATGGCCTGGCCGCCGGCCAGTAAAGATCCCGCGAGCATCAGGCTGGTGCACGTACGTTTCATTCGGTTGCTCCCAAAAAGTAGGTGGTTCCACGTTATTTTTTTAAGACCGGCGCTCTGGTGTGGCGCCTGTTTCTGTAGCGGTAAAAAATCATCCAGTCGGTCAGCTTTAATGCTGTTAGCAAGAGCTGCGCCAAGGCTTTCAAAAAGCATAAAAACTCCCGTTCGGCTGCTCAAAAACAGTCGATTGAGAGGAGGGGTGGAGTGCCTTGGTACCGTCCAGAGCCGGAATAAGCTGGCTTTTTGGTCAGGAATTAAATCCGGGCTTTTTTTTAAAGCGGATTCAGGCGGCCGCGGAGAATACTGACTACTCGGACAGGTCTCAAGTGCCCCGCGACAGCGCACCGACGACAGGTGTGGGGCACGGTTGGCGGAGGTTGGTCGCTCGTCGCAAAACGAGCGGCTTGAGTCGTTAAAAACCATCTGTTGCTTCCTCTTGTTTTTATTGTTGAGGCGCAGTCAGCCATGGGCTGCCAGAAGGCAGCCCTGTTCATGGGGGTTGATCAGTGCGTGTGTGCAGTGCAGTCGTTAATGGCCGCGCGCTCGGCGCCACCCAGAATGTTGAACAGCAGGTTCAGCGTCAGGGCGCTGATCGTAGCCATGGCGATACCGCTGTGGGTAATCGGGCTCATCCATACCGGCAGGTGTGCAAAAAATTCGGGGCGTACCACCGGGATCAAGCCCATGCCGATGCTGACGGCCACCAACAGTTGATTCCGCCGGTCACCGATGTCGGCTTCCTGAAGAATCTTGATCCCGGTCGCGGCAACCATGCCGAACATCGCAATCGCCGCACCGCCGAGGACCGCTGGCGGAATCGACGCCACCAGGAAGGCGGCTTTGGGCAGCAGGCTCAAGACGATCAACAAACCACCGGCGACGATGGTCACCGAACGGCAGCGCACGCCGGTCATCTGCACCAGGCCGATGTTCTGCGCGAAAGAGGAGTGGGTGAAGGTGTTGAAGAACCCGGCGAAGAACGAGGCGCCGGCATCACACAGCAAGCCGCGACGCAGCATCCGTGGGCAGACTTCCTGGCCGGTAATCTTGCCAAGGGCGAGGAACATCCCGGTGGACTCGACAAAGATGATCACCACCACCAGGCACATCGACAAAATCGGCGCGAGTTCAAACCTGGGCATGCCGAAATGCAGTGGGGTGACGAATTGCAGCCACGGCGCTTGCGCCATGCCGCTGAGGTCGACCATGCCGATCAGGCCGCAGAGCACGTAGCCCAGGCACATGCCGATCAGCACTGAAATATTGACCCAGAACCCGCGCATGAAACGGTGCACCAGCAAAATGGTGCCCAGCACCAGCGCGGCGATGGTCAGGTAAATAGGCGAGCCGAATTGTGTGGCGCTGGCACCGCCGCCGGCCCAATTCACGGCCACGGGAAACAGCGACAAACCGATCGAGGTGATGACCGTGCCGGTCACCAGAGGCGGGAAGAAGCGTACGACTTTGGACATGAACGGCGCGATGAGCAGGCCGAAGAACCCGGCGGCGATGGTCGCGCCGAAGATCCCTTGCAGACCGATCCCGGGCATGCCGGCCATGGCAACCATGCTGCCGACGGCGGCGAAACTGGCGCCCATCATCACCGGCATTCGGATACCCATAGGGCCAATGCCCAGCGACTGGACGATGGTGGCGATGCCGGCAACCAGCAGGTCGGCGTTAATCAGAAAAGCGATTTCTTCACGACTCAGGCCAGCGGCCTGTCCGATGATCAGCGGCACCGCGATGGCGCCGCCGTACATCAGCAAAACATGTTGCAGACCGACCAGGATCAGTTGCAAAAGGGGCAAGCGCTGAATGGCGGGTGCGTCGGGGATGCGCGCTTCGGATAGCTCGGACATGCAACACCTCGGATCTTTTTTATTCTTGTGATGTACAGCTGCGGTGCTGCTGGCAGCTGTTTTCGAATCAGGTGGGCCGCGTTGCGGCCAATCGCAGGCAAGCCAGCTCCCACACAGGCAATACAAAACCTGTGGGAGCGAGCTTGCTCGCGATGCTTTTGCTACTTAATTGGTCTGAGCTCCCTGCACAATCCACGCACCGATCAGGTCACGTTCCTGCTGGGTCATCTGCGTGATGTTGCCCAGTGGCATGATCTGGCTGGTGACGGCCTGAGCCTGGATGCGCGGTGCGTTCTGGCGGATCTGCTCGGGGGTATCGAACATCACACCGGCAGGCGCGGCGCTGAACAGCGGGCTGGTCGGTTTGGCCGAGTGGCAAACTGCGCAACGTTCCTGAATCACACTGTGGACCTTGTCGAAACCAGGGCCGGCGTTAGAGGCCTGAGCCGGTGCCGGGGCGGGTGTTTCTGCGGGTTTGGCTTCAGCGGGTTTCAGGCCACCACCCACAGCCGTTTCCGGCAGCGGTTGGTATTCGATCTTCGCAGGCGCATTGGCCACGTCCGGGCTGGTCATCGGCGCAGGGCCGGTGACGTAAGCCAGGCTGATCATGCCGACGGCGGCTACTGGCAGCGTCCAGGCGAACTTGTGGCTGTCATGACGGGTGTTGAAGTAGTGACGCACCAACACCGCCAGCACCGCGATCCCGGCCAGGATCAGCCAGTTGTACTGGCTGCCGTAGGTGCTCGGGAAGTGGTTGCTGATCATGATGAACAGCACCGGCAAGGTGAAGTAGTTGTTGTGACGCGAACGCAGCAAGCCTTTGGCCGGCAGTGCCGGATCCGGCGTGCGGTTCTCGGCAATCGCCGCTACCAGTGCGCGTTGCGCCGGCATGATGATGCGGAACACGTTGCCGACCATGATAGTGCCGATGATCGCGCCGACATGCAGGTACGCACCACGACCGCTGAACACTTTGCTGAAGCCGTAAGCGGCGCCAATGATCAGCACGAACAGGATGAAACCGAGCAGGGCAGGGCGTTTACCCAGGGCCGAGTCGCAGAGGAAGGAGTAGACGAACCAGCCGACGAACAGCGAGCCGATGCCCAACATGACACCTTCAGGGCCGGTCAGGCTGCTGCCCGGTGCCAGCAGGTACAGCGTCGGGTTGGAGTAGAACACCACGCACAGCAGCGCGATCCCCGACATCCAGGTGAAGTAGGCTTCCCATTTGAACCAGTGCAGGTTGTCCGGCATGGTCGGTGGAGCCAGTTTGTATTTTTCCAGGTGATAGATACCGCCGCCGTGGATCGCCCACAGATCGCCCGCCAGACCACTTTTCGGGTTGACCCGATTGAGGTTGTTTTCCAGCCAGACGAAATAGAACGACGCACCGATCCAGGCCACGCCAGTAATCATGTGAACCCAGCGCACGCTCAGGTTCAGCCATTCCAACAGATGTGCTTCCACAGTCTTTACCTCTCGCCTGTCACTCTGTTGTCGAGTGATCAGACCTTCTCTTATTGGTGGGGGGCGAGGATCAAACGCTCATCCTCTTTGAAAAAATGCTCATCGCAGTTATTGCCTGTGCCACTGCGATCAACCACCAGGAAGTCATCCCGCTTTTCGATCGTCAGCACCGGGTGGTGCCAGACGCCGCGATGGTAATTAATGCCCTGCCTGCCGTTGGTGACGAAGGCGCGGACCAAGCCTGATACAGGTTCATCGCCAAGTGGCGCGACCACGATCAGAAAAGGGTTGCCGAGCAGCGGAATGAAAGCCTGGCTGCCCAGCGGGTGACGCTCCAGCATGCTGACGGTCAGCGGCATGTCCTGCGCGTCGGCGCGGAAAATGCTGATGATCGCCTTGTCCTCTGGCGTGGCGGTTTCAACCGTCGCCAGTTTGTGAAAGCGCATGGTCGAACCGTTGTTGATCATGAAGTGATCGCTGCCGTCGGTTTCGATCACGTCACCGAAAGGGGCGAAGGCTTCTTTGGTCAAAGGTTCAATCGTCAGTGTGCGCATGCTGGTCTTCTTGATCTTTTGAATTTGATCGTTCCCACGCTCTGCGTGGGAACGCCGCCATGGACGCTCCGCGTCCACTGTGACGCGGAGCGTCACGGTATGCATTCCCACGCCGAGCGTGGGAACGATCATCTACACCTTATTTAGCAACCTTGCCAAGAACGCGCAGGCGGCTCACACCCCCATCCGGGAACACGTTCAGGCGAATGTGGGTGATCGGGCCCAGCGCCTTGATCTGCTCGGCGAAGGTGTGTTCGGCGTGCATTTCCAGTTTCTGCGCCGGCAGCAGTTCGCGCCAGAACAACGATTGGGTTTCGATCTGGCTGTCGGTGCCGCCTTTCACGAATGCGCCCTGGATCGAGCAGGTGTCGGGGTAGTTGCCCTTGAAGTGCAGGGTGTCGACGATGACTTTCTCGACTTCACCGGCATGACCCAACGCGACGATCACCCAGTCATTGCCAGGGGTACGACGGCGTGCAGTTTCCCAGCCGTCGCCCATGTTGATGCCACGGCCCGGGTTGAGGATGTTGCTCATGCGACCGAAGTGTTCGTCGGAGCAGGCGAGGGCGCGGCCACCATTCAGGGCTGCGGCCAAGTCGATTTGTTCATTGTCGCCCACAGCAGACCAGTCGCGGTGCGGCACGCCGTACACGCGCAGACGGGCCACGCCGCCATCCGGGTAGATGTTGAAGCGCAGGTGGCTGAACGCCTGATCGTTGTTGATTTCGTGGAAGTGGTGGCTGTTGCCTTGCAGCTCGACGGCCGACAGCACTTCAACCCACTGGGTGTTTTCAGTCGGCTCGCCTTCAGCCAGGAAACAGGCTTCCAGGGAGGCCGACGGCGGGAAGTTGCCGGTGAAGAATGAAGTGTCGATGTCGACGCCTTTGATCGAGCCTGGAACACCGAGGCGGATCACGGCGCTGTCGTAGCCTTCGAAGCGCTTGCGGCGCGACTCCCAGCCATCCATCCACTTGCCGTTGTCATCGAACACGCCTTCTTTCCACACAGCCGGGGTTGGCTGGAACAGGCGGTTGGCGTCAGCGAACCAGTCATCGGTGACCGAGATGATTTTGGTGCCCAGGCGGGCGTCGGCCAGGTTGACGAACTTCTCGAAAGGTACGGCGTAAGCTTTCATTCTTCTTGTCTGCCTTTAATAAGTTGGCTTGGGATGCTTGCAGTGCCCTGGGCGATGTATGTATGCGTTCAGTGTCGCTCGGGCAAAGCTCGCTATAGGGTCAGTAAACGGAACAACGCAATCTTGTTGATCTCTGCCAGCGCGCATTTGAATTCGGTATCTGCCGAGTTGTGAATGCGCGTTTCGAACGCCGCGAGGATCTGATGCCGGTTGCTGCCTTTTACCGCCATGATGAAGGGAAACTTGAACTTGGCTTTGTAGGCGTCGTTCAGCTCGGTGAAGCGCTGGAACTCTTCGGCCGTGCATTGGTGTATACCGGCGCCAGCCTGTTCGTTGGTGCTGGCTTCGGTCAGTTGGCCCTGGACGGCGGCTTTGCCAGCCAGGTCCGGGTGAGCGTTGATCAAGGCCAGTTGGCTTTGATGATCGGCGCTCAACAGGATGTCGCTCATGCGCTGGTGCAGGGTTTCGATCTCGTCGATCGAGGCGTCCTGGCCCAGGTCGAAGGCCTTTTCGGCCACCCATGGCGAATGTTCGTAGATGTCGGCGAAGGCGGTGACGAATGCACCGCGGTTCAGGCTCGATGGCTTCAGCGTTTGAAAGGTGCTCATTGGGCAGGCCCTTGGTACGGGTGGGTTTCGTGCCAGTGGCGAGCGATGTCGACGCGACGGCTGAACCACACCTGTTCATGACTTTTAGCGTATTCGATAAAGCGCTTGAGCGAAGCCAGACGCGCCGGACGGCCGATCAGGCGGCAGTGCAGGCCGATTGATAGCATCTTCGGTGCTTCGGCGCCTTCAGCGTACAGAACGTCGAAGGCGTCTTTGAGGTATTCAAAAAAGTCGTCGCCCTTGTTGAAACCCTGGACCTGGGTGAAACGCATGTCGTTGGTGTCCAGCGTGTACGGGATCACCAGGTGCGGCTTGCCGGTCGGGTTGTTCGGTTCCCAGTAGGGCAGGTCGTCGTCGTAGGTGTCGCAGTCGTAGAGGAAACCGCCTTCTTCCATCACCAGGCGACGGGTGTTCGGACCGGTGCGGCCGGTGTACCAGCCCAGCGGGCGTTCACCGGTAATTTCGGTCAGGACGCGGATCGCTTCAAGCATGTGCTCGCGTTCCTGCGCTTCGTCCATGTACTGGTAGTCGATCCAGCGGTAACCGTGGCTGCAGATTTCGTGGCCGGCATCGACCATCGCGCGGATCACGTCCGGGTGGCGCTGGGCGGCCATGGCGACGGCGAAGATGGTCAGCGGAATGTCGAATTCCTTGAACAGTTTCAGAATCCGCCAGACGCCGGCACGGCTGCCATACTCGTAAAGGGATTCCATGCTCATGTTGCGCGCGCCCTGCAGCGGTTGCGCCGAAACCATCTCGGAGAGGAAGGCTTCAGATTCTTTATCGCCGTGCAGGATGTTGCGCTCGCCGCCTTCTTCGTAATTGAGTACGAAAGACAGCGCGATACGGGCATTGCCCGGCCAGTGTGGGTGAGGAGGGTTACTGCCGTAACCGATCAGGTCGCGTGGGTAGTCAGCGCTCACTGCAGTCTTCCTTCTTATTCGTGTTGACAGGTTGTGTGGCGCCTTGGCGATGAAAGTCAGGCTGGCGTCACAGCGATGGGCTGATTGTATACAACTTTATATTCACTTTGTAAGCCTGATTTTTTGCATTTTTCGCGAACTGTCATGAATAGCTGGTATTGCAAGAAACCTGCCTGACTGGTCAGTTATGGGATAGAAGGTCCGCTGATCGTATGGCGCAGTCATAAATTCGCTGCGAATTCCCGACTGGCGGACATGGTGGGAAATATGTCGTTTTTATTGTGTACAATTTTTATGAAAAGTGTCTTAATCAGTCGCTCGCCGCAGTGATTCGTGCTCCGAATCGGTGCGGTCTCCTTTTCAACTGACTTCGGGAGGCGCGAGGCCTGACTGCTTTACGCAGGCGGGCGCGCAGAATCAATGGGACGTTTGACTACACACGTTTTAGACGCTGCACACGGTTGCCCGGGCAGCTCGATCAAGGTCGAGCTGTACCGCGTTGAAGGTTCGCACCTGGAATTGGTCGCCAGCGCGACAACCAACAGCGACGGCCGTGTCGATGCACCGCTGCTGCAAGGCGATGACTACCGCACCGGGGTCTATCAGGTTCAGTTTCATGCGGGCGATTACTACCGCGCCCGTGGCGTTCAGCTGCCGGAGCCGGCGTTTCTGGATGTAGTGGTGCTGCGTTTCGGCATCTCTGCGGAACAGGATCACTACCATGTGCCGTTGCTGATTTCGCCTTACAGCTATTCCACGTACCGCGGCAGCTGATCCCCCAAGCAGCTGCCTCAACCTGGAAGCGACTGCGCATATAGCTTCTTTGGTCTTTCGCCCGCTCACACTGCGGGCTTTTTTTGCGTCGAGTTTGACCTCGTACCTTTGGGTGGCATCCCATCGACGGACGGCGAGGTGCGTACGTTTCTCTGTCAGCGTTCCTTGATGATGAAAACCGAAGGATTTCCAGCGAGCAGGTGCTGGACGCCGCCTATCAGCCAAACCACATCACCCTTCGCATCGGCGGTGAGCAATAACTGGTGGGCTTCGGCACCCACGCGAGCCCTCAGATGAGGGTCGGCAAGCTCTGGTATGGACGGCGGCATGATTTCAATCGCATCGGTCTCCACACGTCCCAGTTTAAGAAAGTAGACCTTGTTGTGATTGGGCCTCTTGAATACCAGCGTTGGGGGAGTGAGCTGGACATTCTCAGCGCTTGCGGGAAGGAAGACCTTGTAGCCGTTGTGGCCCAGAATCGAAGCAAGGAATAACGAAAGGCGGCCCGGTCCGTTGGGCAACTCTGCGTAAAACTGCCAGGCGTGCGTGCTGTCAGGTCTGAAGTTCAACTGCTGCAGGGGCACCACGGAATCCGGAGCGTGCAATTCGACGATCCGTCTGGCGCCTTCACTGCCAGACGCAACAGGCAACATATCCAACGGGTCGCCGAGTCGTGGCACGCCGATATTCGACTTGCCGTCCCAGTAGCGGAAGGTTTGCTTCATTCGCGCCAATCCGGTGCCATTGAACACCTCCGACTCATTGGAAAGCTCAAATAATCGCTTGGCGACGGCGCGAGAAGTCTGCTCCGTGAACCCCTTGTAGACATCCGCGACCTGTTGCGTCAGTGATTTCTCAAAGAGGCGAGCCGCACCGTCGACTTTTCGGGTATTTGTCCCGGCCTGGTGGCTAGTGGCGACGGGTTGCAACGAAGGTGCTTCGTGCAGCATGCGTTCGAATGCCTCGAAACGGGAGGGCGCAAATCCCGGGTGTTGAATGAAAACGAGGGGTAGCTGATCGGCCATCGGCCCCTTCGGCACGATCGGGTAATGAAGCTGACCGATCTTTATGGATTCCACCGAATCAGGCTTGGTGATTTTCCCCCAGGAGGCCCACAAATACGGGTTTTCATTCAAGGTGGCAGCAGGATGGTCGTTATCTGCTACGGGATCGGACGCCTCGGCATTTTCATCCAGGCGAGGGCGTTTGCCTGGGGTGGGACCTGAATCTTCAGTGTCTGAGGCTGTGGTGTTGATTGCTTTGCGCTGCCAAAGCGTCATCCCGTCAATGCCTTCAAGTACCGGGCCCGAAGGGGTCAATTCGCTCGTTGAGGAGGCCTGATAGTTCCCGTCCGTATTTTTGCGAACAAGGACCGTGCCTTCTTCCACAAGGTCGACATAGGTTCTTCTCAGCTTGTCATAGCGAAGGCCGTTGGCATCGGGTGGCGTCAGCTTGTCAGCCAAGTGCCGGGGTAGGATCTCCAGCGTTTCCGGCCTCGCTGGTACGCTTGCGGTGGGAAGCACCATGCCCTCCCGGACGATTCGCCACTGTGGCCGGTCAGGAACTTTCTTGAGGATCGGGCCTGGTTGATCCGGAGCAAACGGGAGGGGAACCTGATATTCGCCTCTCGCGTTTGCCTTGATCAGAAAAATGCCTTCCTCGCCAATATCAGCGTAAAGCTGTTGCCGGCGGCTCATGAACAGCCCGGTGTCGGCGATCTTGTACAGTTCATCGACCTTGTTTCGAGGCCAGGAAATCATTTTGGCAGCGATTTCGGCGGCGCTGGTAGCGTTTACAGGTAAGTCGGTAACGACGACCGGCTGACGAGGCAAGGTACTTTGCGATGAACTGGACACGTTGGCGTCGGTAACGGGATTGGCATCTCCCAGTGGTCCGCCGATCGCTGCGGCGTGATCGCCGCCCCGTACCCGACTATCTTCTGGCGAAGACCTTGGAAGGGTTGTCGAAGTATCAGATGTATTGGAAGTTGAAACTCTTTTTGGCGGTTTAGCCATGAGTAGTGTTCCTTAAAAGTTAGTTGAGTTGGTGATATACAAGCGATAAAGATCGAAGATCTGATAAGGAGCTTTAGTGATTTTCGGCTGCGAATGAAGATGGCTGTGATTAACGCTCTCTGATAATGAAAACGGACTGCCATCCCGACGGGGTTGTTTGAAATCCACCTAATAGCCAGACGATGTTGTTCTGTTGATTGGCGGTGATAAGTGCTTGCTGGGCTTCAGTACCCACCTGTAAAACTAAAGCCGGGGAGGCAATTTCGGGAATGGGAGACGGGTTTAGTTCAATTGCATTTTTCTCAACAATCCCGAGTTTCAGGAAATAAACCTTGTCGTGGCCCGTGCGTCTGAATATCAGCTTGGGATTGCGATGCTCATTCAGTAAAGGAAATACCTCATACCCGTTGCGGATCAGCACGGTGCTGGCTAACCGTTTGAGGTTATAGTCGGAGCGGTCCGCCACAAAGTTGTCCCATTCCATCTGGAAATGTCCGGGAAGGAAGTCCAGTCTGTGCAACGGTTCGCCAAATGTCGCAGGCACCATGGAAATGATTGTCCCCTCATGATCCACGCGCGAAGCGACAGGCAATAAATCAATCGGGTTCTCGAATTTTGCATCAAAGATGCCCACCCGTTCCTTCCAGTGATCCAGAGTGAGAGCGGTGGTGTATAAACCTTCCCGGGCGATCACTTCGGAATTCCCCGAATGTTCAAACAGCTTCTTTGCGACAGCCCGCGAGGTGATCGGTGAAAAGTCCGGGAATACATTCGAAACGGATTCTGTCATCGGTTTTTCAAACAATCGGCGTGCACTATTCACAATCCACTTGCCGTCGCTATTCAAGACTATCGGTACGGGTTGCAACCATGGTTTTGCGTGCAGCATCTGTTCGAACAGGTCGAAGCGTGAGGGTGGGAATTCGGGATGCTGGAGGTAGTTCAAGACTCTTTGTACGTTTTTTACCTCGGGTACCGTTTGATAGTGAAGTTCACCAATCTGTATGGATTCACTTGCTTGAGGCTTGTTGACCTTTCCCCATGATACCCATAGGTACGGATTTGCTTTGACCGGGTGGGTTGGGTAGAGAGGAATTGTCTGTTGCGCGGGTCCAGTTATGTTTGGCTGCTCTTCATTTTCCTCAAGGCGCAGACGCTTGCTCGGACCGGCCTCTTCGACGGTAGATGACTGTTGATGAACCGCCTGTTGATCAGTGGCCTGCGTCTGGGGTTTACGTCGCCAGAATCGTGTCAGTCCAATCCTCTCGAGTATGGGGCCGGAAGGTGTCCATTCCTGGCCAAATGTCGCTTGATAATCCCCATTTGCGTTTCTGGCGACTTGAACAATGCCTTCGTCCAGCAATTCGACATAACTTCGCAGGTTGTGCCAACGTATTCCGAGCTTGTTGGCGGTCGGCAGTTTTTTAATCACGACCGGATTTCTGATGAGCTGGACAGGCCTGTCAACGGTCGAAACGGTCGCGTGCGCCCTCCCTGCGGGCAAGCCTGGAACTGATGGCAAAACGGCCCACAGGGGCTTGCCTTCGACTTTTCGTAGCACCGGTCCTGCACGCTCAGGAGCGAAAGGGAAATAGACTTGGTAATCGCCGTTGGCGTTGGGTTCGACTCTGCCAATGCCTGCGTTTTCAAGGTTGGCATATAACCGTTGCTCCTTGCTCATGAAGAGCCCGGTATCACCGACGCGTATCAGTTGATCAATCTGTCCAAGGGGCCAGGACACCAGGTTTTCGTGTTGCACGAAGGGGCGGGAAGTGTGGGCAGGCATGTGGGTGACAACAACGGGCTGTTGCTGAGTAGTGTCGCCTGGAAACGTATTGGAGGCTGGGGTGTCGGTGGAGGGTTCGCCTCCACGCACGGGCGTATCAGTTCGGCCGGATGGGCCGACCCTGGCCACGTCGTCCTCAGGGAAAGGTCTGGGGAGTGCCGATGAAGTGCCTGGCGTATTGGGGCTGGAAACTTTCTTGGGTGGTTTAGCCATGACCGTAAATCCGATAAGTAATCTGGTGAAGGTCTAAATCAGGAAGCACCTGAAATGGACGAAAAGTTAGTTGGGTGAAAAGCAGGGCTCGTGAAGGTGCACGGCCCTGGACATTACAGTGGTCAGTTTTGAATGAATTAGATATCGAGAGGCTATAAATAGTTATAGGGTGTGGCGATTTTTGCTACAAAAGGCTTCAGCTTAATAGTGATATATGTCTTCAGCAGGCACTATAAAAGCTTGCAGGTGTTTAAAAGTAGCTGCAGATTGGCGGCGCTCGCAGGAGGGGTGGACTTGATGGCGAGTTCCATTAGTTCATAACAGTGTTTGAGTTGGTGCGCACACCGGTTTATCGGTACGAGGTCGGTGTAAAGGACAGTGCGGAACTTGTCTGTGTCAAGTATCCAGCGACGATCTGACAGGTTGTAAGACAGGCTGCCGGCAGTGCCGTCTCTCATGGCTATATTTCGAACGGCAAGGTCTTCGATTTTCAAGGATGTCAGTTCTGCCAATAGGGCTCCTTCGTTCAGAACGTGGCCTTTAAAGTATCTGCCATCCAGCGAGTCAATATAGATTTCGTCGAAATCAAGATCGACTTTGTAGACAACCCCGTCTGGAGTGATGACACGTATTTGATCGATCAAGTCTTGGGGATCGTCGTAGTGGGGGAGATGAATGACGGTGTGTCCGATCAGCAGATGGTTATCCACCCGCTTGATGCGGGTGTAGGCGAGTCCCGTTGCATCGAACTCCCAAGTAGACGCCGATTGTGATTTGAGGATGGCGTTTGCCCGAGCACCTGGCGTTGAAATGCTTAACGTCATTTCGGCGCTGAGGTGGAGAAGATAGGTAGAGCCGTCTCCGTCCAAATGTTCGATGGCTGTTTGATCCGGGTAAGCAATAAGTTTGACGCATTTCTCTCGGTTGCCCAGTTTATGACTTTCGTTGTCCAGGGGTTGACGAAAAATATACTTTCCGTCTCTAGCCGCGAGTGGCAGCGGTACTTCGCTGGTGCGCTCCATCGGACCGTTTATTTCGAACTGATCATTGGAAAATGCTGTATCGGGTAAGGAGGGCGGGTTGACTCTATAAGAAACGCCATCCTTCATGATCAGAATAAAATGTTGGTTCAACACGTTGGTGGGGCGAGTCAGCCGACTCGTGATTCTATGGTCACCGCTCCAGATAGAGCTGGCCAGGTTCTTGATAGTCAATCGCTTACTGTCAAAGTGAAAGGTCATGCCGCTTTCTTTATACATGATGCGGTCAAAATCAGGCTGGCGCATCAGGTCTACATTGTAGTAAGCCTCGGCCCGGGTCAGCTCATGGCTGGCGTAATCCATATAAAGGGTTGTCAGCGTGTTTGAGCTTCGTTGTTTTACTGCAAGGGTTGTATGCTCATTGATTCTCGAAATGCAATAGCTCGTGTCTTTGTCATGTGCGATTGTGTAATTGCGGTTGTAAAGTATGACCGGGTTTTGTGTTGTTCCTTGTTGGGTAACGACGGTTTTAATGTCGAGCGGGTCAGTCGTCTCAATCGTGTCAGGAAGTTCAGGCATCAAATGGAACCCGTCCTTTGTAACAAACGTCAGTTTACTGTTCTGCAGGTGTCGTTGATTGTTGACTGTTTTATAGACGTTCTTGATGTAGACATCCCTCTCGCTGATGTCATCGAGATCAAATCCTGAGGTGATGACCAGTTCCTGTTCCTCGATCTTCCAGCCTTTAATCAGGTCCATTCTCCAGTCAAGTGCAATGACGCTCTCGTCCACACCATCTTCAGTAATAAATACGCTGCCGGATTTATGGGCCACTGCAAAGTGATCCTTTCCGGGCCCTCCGGTGGCTGAGCCTTGATTGTTCAGCAGGTAGATTTTGTCATCCCCAGCGCCCGCCTCAATGGTGTCGCGACCCCGAGACTTGATAATGTTCGGCCCGTCGGTACCGATGACCTTGTTTTCCGCGCCCGCCAGGGTTTCTACGTTCTCAATGCTCTCTAGAAGTGTGTGTCGATAGTTAAAACGACTGTCATTGGCCTGGTCACGGGTAATGATAGAAAGCCGCCCATCCTCCAGATCGATGAAGTATCCAAATCGTTGTGGGTTGCGCCCGGTGTAGCTGCCGGTGACGACTAATGTGTCGTTGCCCAAACCACCTTTCAATGCAGTGGGCAGAGGGTCTTTTGGGCCATTTTTGAGGAGTTCGGCAGCGCCCTCGAAGACGAATTCATCATCATTCTCGCCCCCGCTCAGGTTCTTGATACCTGCGCCGTAATAGAACCTGTTTGGCTTTTTTTCAATGCCAAGAATGGTGTCGTTTCCGCCGCCAATAAACCACGCCACTCCTTTGTGTGCTCCGGGAGCTCCAAACGCTGCACCCGGCATATCCGCAGTCACTCCGCTGCGCGCATCAAGGGTGTCGTCACTGTCAATAACATGCGGTTTCCGGACGGTTTTATACGTGTACTGTTGGGCATCCCAATCGAAGCTCGGCACCCGTGTCGGCGTCAGTTCTACCGTAAACCCGCCGTTCACAATGACCTCGGTACTGTCCTTTAACCTGCCTTCCAGTAGTTTTCGGGCAGTCGCCTGTAACAACCTCGAATGTTCAACGGTTGATTTGGCGATCGCGTGGCGGGTTTGTATGTTTTCGTCGGGGCTGATTCCCCAAAACGCGAACCAGCCCGTGCGCAGGCGCTCATGGGTAGTGAGTTCGATGTAATCATCAATATCGTCGACAACGCGTACTGCGGCATAAACTTGGGATCCAGCGACCAGCAGAAGGCCGGCTGCCAGCCCGACCGGTCCGATAAAGGAGAAGCCTGCCAACGCTGCGGTACCCAACATCAACGTCATTGCCGCGCTGGTCACGCTCAAGCCTGCGGCGACATAGTGATCCATGGCTTCCTTGCCTGTCGCCGTCGCTGCATGGTTAAAGGATTTAACGGCGGAAATAACATCGAAGGGTAGCGTCAGTGCGCTTGCGATCAATCCGGCACCACGTCCCAGCCGAACGCCGAAGCTGGTTTTGGCAAAATCCTTGTAGGCTTTTTGCCCTGCTTCGATCATGTATTTTGCTTGCTTGGTTACTGCAACTTCCACGGCTAATGACGTGACTTCTGCTGATGTACTGAGACTGTTGAATACAACTTCGCCGTGGTCTTTGCGCGCGATGGCGTCTTGAAGCCCACGTAATCCGCTGTAAATGCCAAAGGCCTGAAGCCCGGTCCCTACACTGACCATGCTGCTGCTCTTGATCCGATTCACCCAAGGAGGGGTACTTTTGGGCAAGTGCGCGTGGCGTATATCAAGCTTCTGCGCCGCTTTCAGTAGTTTGTCCAGTTTGAGTCGGTACTGTTCAGGATCAGCAAGCGTATCGGATTTGTCACTTAGCAGGGGCGGCGCTGTTAACGGGCGTTGCGACGCCATTTCGAACAGCAATGAAGGAAGTGCGTAATCGTCTTTTGTACCGGTTGAGCGCATACGGGCTTCAATGAGCAAAGAGTCAAACTGCAACGAGTTGACGAAAGACCGTTTGGGATGGCGAAAAAATGTGTTTTGACCGCTCAATCCCTGACCATTGGATGTCGCACCCAGTGCGTCCAGTGCGCATCGGGTAATCGAATGGGAGCCTATCCTGATCGGGCCGAACAGCTCATCTATAACGCTTAGCTGGCTTCTATTGGCGTTTGTTTCATGCCGGGTGGAGGTGATGTTTTCTTTTTCGATATCAATAGTGGTCGGCGAGTACTCATTGGCTTGCAGGTCAATGTCCGTAACTTCGACGGCGTTATAGTGATCAGGGTTGGCTGGTTGGAAAACAATTGCCATAAGAACTTCCTTTTTTCAGGCGTAGTGTGCGAAGTCGCTGCGCCATGTTAGGGGGAGTTCTGGAAAGACAACTATAAATATGTAGGTTGCGTGTTGCTGTTTGTTGCGGGGTGGGGTTGAAGTGTTGCCATCCCTGGCAAGCACTTCTTAGTGCGTTGGTGTTGATAACATCTAATGAAATAAAGTGTTCAAGTAATAGGGTGATATGATCAGTGATTACTTAATAAGGAGGCCGCGCCCGCTCCACTGAAAAGTCCTGCGCTCACCCGGTTAAACCAACTTTGTCCTTTGCCACTGCGTAAATACCTGGCCGCGCCATGAGCGCTCAGCCCATAAGTCAATTTGCACAGCAGATCGAGCACGGTCCAGGTCGCAATCATCACCAGCAACTGCGGCAGGAACGGTTGTTCGGCGCTCAGAAACTGCGGCAGGAATGCAGCAAAGAACAAAATATCCTTCGGATTGCTCGCGCCCAACACGAATGCGCGTCCGAAGAGAGCACGAAAACGCGGAACCGGCGCCGCCTGGGGCACTTCAGCGCCAACCGATGGCTGGCGCGATTGCTGCCAGCTCTGCCAGGCGAGGTAGAACAGGTACAGCGCACCAACGATTTTCAGCGCGCTAAACAACTGTTCCGATGCCAGCAGGAGGGCGCCCAGGCCTAGCGCCGAGGCACTGAGCAAGCAGATCGAGGCAATCACTCCACCCAGGAACGCGGGGTAAGAACGGCGCAAACCATAATTCAGACTGTTGCTGATCATCAGCAATGACAGGGGCCCAGGGATCAGGATTACCACCAGCGCAGCGCCGCTGAACAGCAGCCAGGTTTCCAGACTCATCACTTTCCTCCATTTGTGCAAAAGCCCCACTGGGGTGAGGCTGTTTTGAAACACTGTTTGTGAAACGCAGGCGGCTTACAAGAAAATGAACTTGGCGATGAAGATCGCGCATAGCACCCACAAGCTGACGGAGATTTCCTTGTATTTGCCGGTGCCGGCCTTCAACGCCACGTAGGTGATGAAACCCAGCGCAATACCGTCAGCGACAGAGAAGGTCAGCGGCATCATGATCGCGGTCACGATGGCCGGAATGCTGTCGGTCGCTTCGTCCCATTCAATGTGCTTCATACCGCCCATCATCAGCATCGCCACATAAATCAGCGCGCCGGCGGTGGCATAAGCGGGAATCATGCCGGCCAGTGGTGCGAAGAACATCGCCGCAATAAATAGCACACCAACGGTCACGGCGGTAAGACCTGTCCGACCACCCGCGGCAACACCCGCGGCACTTTCAACATAACTGGTGACCGGCGGAACACCGACGATCGCACCAAAGACGCTGGAAGCACTGTCGGCTTTCATGGCGCGGGAGAGGTTTTCGATCCGCCCGTCGGCGCCGACCAGGTTGGCACGCTGGGCCACGCCCATCAAGGTGCCGGCGGTGTCGAACATGTGCACGAAGAGGAACGCCAGGACCACGCTGATCATGCTGACGTTGAACACACCGGCCAGGTTCATCGCCATCCAGGTCGGGGCCAGGCTCGGCGGGGCCGACATGATGCCCTCGTAGTGCACCAACCCCAGGCCCCAACCGGCCAGGGTCACGGTGATGATGCTGATGAGGATCGCGCCGAACACTTTGTGGTAGCTGAGAATGGCGATCATCAGGAAGCAGATGGCGGCGAGCAGCGGGCCGGGTTCGCGCAGGGAACCGAGCTTGATGAGGGTCGCCGGGCTGTCGACGACAATGCCCGCGGTTTTCAGGCCGATCAGTCCCAGGAACAGACCGACGCCGGCACCCATGGCAAAGCGCAGGCTCACTGGAATGCTGTTGAGCAGCCATTCGCGAATCCTGGAAAAGGTCAGGATCATGAACAACACACCGGAAACAAACACCGCGCCGAGGGCGGTTTCCCAGTTGTAGCCCATGGTGCCGACCACGGTATAGGTAAAGAAAGCGTTCAGGCCCATGCCCGGCGCCAGGCCGACCGGCCAGTTGGCGTAGAGGCCCATCAACAGGCAACCCAGTGCGGCGGCGATGCAGGTCGCCACAAATGCGGCGCCGTGATCGATCCCGGCGTCGGCCATGATGTTGGGGTTGACGAAGATGATGTAAGCCATGGTGATGAAGGTAGTCAGACCGGCGATCAGCTCGGTCTTCACCGTGGTGCCATGCAAGCTGAGTTTGAAGATGCGCTCAAGCAAGCCATTGCGTAACGGCGGCGAGAGTTCCAGCGTCGATGCTTCGGATTTGCGGCTTTCCACAGCGAGTACTCCTCAAGAGTTTTATTGTTATTTCCAGGACCGGAAACCCATGAGGGTGGCAGCGGTCCTTTGAGGCACTTGCGAATTTGTTGACCGTACGGTCAGAAACTCGCACGAAGTGGATTATGCTTTTGTATACAAAGAAAGCAAATAATGTTTTTGATTTTGTTTACGAAAATGTTGGCGATAGGGATATATCGCCAGGAAGGACGCCATCGCGGGCAAGCCACGCCCCACAGTTGACTGCATTCCCTGGTAGGAGTGAGCCTGCTAAACCAGCCACTACACATCCATCAACCAGAACACTCAGTCTGCAAGCACCTGGGTTTGCCCCAGCGCCTTATTCACCGCCAACCATCCATCCACCGCCGTTTCCCCGGCTTCGGCGAACACCCGCTCCAGCAATTTCACCTGCTCACGTCGAAGCGACTGCTCGAACCGCGCGCCATCCTCAGTCAACTCCAGCAGGCGTTTGCGCTTGTCCGTTTCCGCCGCAACACTGTTCACCAAATGCATCTCCACCAACTGACGCAACGGCATGTTCAGCGCTTGCTTGGTCACGCCCAACAACGCCAACAACTCCTTCATGCTGAGATTCGGATAGCGGGCAATGAAAAACACGATGCGCTGGTGTACCCGGCTCAAGCCCCGGCGCTCCAGCATTTCATCGGCCTTGGCGGTGAAGGCCTGGTAGCCGAAAAAAAAAGCTTCCATGGCTTCTTGCTGGGAAATCGGGCTTTTAAGGTCAAGCATATTGACGTATCCGTTCGGGGCGGCGTAATTTCGGTCAACCAGTTTGACTCAATTCCCTCAAGCCTCGCTACCGGTGATCCCATGGCTTTTTCCGAACGTGTCTCGCGCCTTAAAAGTTCTTTGATCCGTGAAATCCTCGCCGCAGCCCAGCGTCCGCAAGTGATGTCGTTCGCTGGCGGCTTGCCGGCCGAAGTCATGCTGCCGACCGTCGAATGGGCTGACATGCCTGTCTCCATGGGCCAATACGGCATGAGCGAAGGCGAACCGGCATTACGAGCAGCCTTGGTGGCGCAAGCCAGGGCATTGGGCGTGGCGTGTGAGGCGAGCCAGGTATTGGTGGTCAGCGGTTCTCAACAAACCCTCGACTTGGCGGCCAAGCTTTACATCGACAAAGGCACCGAGATCCTGCTGGAAGCGCCGACTTATCTGGCGGCATTGCAGATTTTCCAACTATTCGGCGCCGACTGCATCACTGTCCCGCAAGAGGCCGATGGCCCGAATCTGGCGCAATTGCGTGCCCGCCTGGAAAAACACCGCCCGGCGTTCATCTACCTGATCCCGACTTTCCAGAACCCGTCGGCGGTGCGCTACAGCGAAGCCAAGCGCGACGCTGTGGCCGCGATGCTGGATGAGTTCGGTGTCACCCTGATCGAAGACGAGCCGTACCGCGAGCTGACGTTTGACGGTGGCAGCGCGACCCCAATCGTCAGTCGCTTGAAGAAAGCCAGCTGGATTTACACCGGCACTGTGTCGAAAACCCTGCTGCCGGGTTTGCGTGTCGGTTACCTGATCGCCAGCCCGGACCTGTTCCCGCATTTGCTGAAACTCAAGCAATCGGCGGACCTGCACACCAATCGGGTTGGTCAATGGCAGGCGCTGCAATGGATCGGCACCGAGAAATTCCAGGCTCACCTGAGTGAACTGCGAGATTTTTACCGGGTGCGACGGGACGCCTTTCAGTTGGCGCTTGAAACACACTTTGCCGACCTGGCCGACTGGAATGTGCCCCAGGGCGGGCTGTTTTTCTGGTTGACGCTGAAACAGCCGATGGACACGAGAACCTTGCTCAACGCGGCGTTGGCCAATGATGTGGCGTTCATGCCGGGGGAGCCGTTCTTTCCGGATCCGGATAACCACCTTGGGCATCTGCGGCTCAACTTCAGCCACATCGAACCGGCGCGGCTGGATGAAGGATTGAAGCGATTGGCGACAGTGGTGCGTCAGGCGCAAGCGGCTGAAGCTGCCTGAAGGGAGGTCATAAACAAATAAACCGGCCATTGGGCCGGTTTATTTTTGAGGCGATGGCGTCCGTCAGAACACCACCAAAACCATCAAGCAGCCGCAAACCGCTTGTCCAGATAATCAATGATCACCTTGGACTCATACATCCAGGTCGTCTGCCCATTCTCTTCAATGCGCAGGCACGGCACCTTGATCTTGCCACCTTGCTCCAGCAGGGTCTGGCGATCCTGTTCGTTGTTCTTTGCATCACGCAGCGCCACCGGCACATTCAGGCGACGCAGGCTGCGGCGGGTTTTCACGCAGAACGGGCAGGCGTGGAATTGATACAGGGTCAGGTCCTTGGCAGCGGAGTTGACCTTGGCCTGAGCCTCGGCAGGGCGCTGCTTCTTGCCCGGACGGGTGATGAAATCGATGAAGATGATCAGTTGGCCAAGGCCGACACGAAGCGCTTTTACGAACACGTTGAAAGCCTCACGGTGCGAATGAAGAAGGGCGCGCAGCTTACCTGATTTTTTGCAGACGAAAAAAAACCGGCGATGAATGCCGGTTTTCTTCGTGTAACGAATTACTTGATCAGGCTGAGAAACTCGCTGCGTGTCGCGGCGTTTTCGCGGAACTCACCCAGCATCACCGACGTGATCATTGATGAATTCTGCTTCTCCACACCGCGCATCATCATGCACATGTGCTTGGCCTCGATCACCACCGCAACGCCCAGGGCACCGGTGACTTGCTGGACCGCATCGGCGATCTGGCGGCTGAGGTTTTCCTGGATCTGCAGGCGGCGAGCGTACATGTCGACGATTCGCGCTACTTTCGACAGGCCCAATACTTTGCCGCTCGGGATGTAAGCGACGTGTGCCTTGCCGATGAACGGAAGCAGGTGGTGTTCGCACAACGAGTACAACTCGATGTCCTTGACCAGCACCATTTCGCTGTTATCGGAGCTGAACAAGGCACCGTTGGTGACTTCTTCGAGCGTCTGTTCATAACCGCGGCAGAGGTACTGCATGGCTTTGGCGGCACGTTTTGGCGTGTCGAGCAGGCCCTCGCGGGAGACGTCCTCGCCCAGTTGGCCGAGAATCGCGGTGTAATTCTGTTCCAGGGACATGAAACTACCTGTGGGGATTTTCGCAAAGGGCAAGGGTACGGTGGCAAACACGGCGCTGCAAGCATGACGCGACAGCTTTACTCGTCGCGACCTTCCATCATGGTGCGTTTGAGCATCACATAAACCGCTCCGGCGCCGCCATGTTTAGCTTGGCACGAGGTGAAGCCGAGCACCTGTGAATGCTGGCGCAACCACGTGTTGACGTGACTCTTGATCATCGGCCGCTTGCCGTCCAGGCGCACGGCTTTGCCGTGGGTGACGCGCACGCAGCGAATTTCGAACTTGGTCGCTTCGGCCAGAAAAGCCCAAAGGGTTTCCCGGGCCTTTTCCACGCTCATGCCGTGCAGGTCGAGGCTGCCCTCGAACGGAATCTGCCCGATCTTGAGCTTGCGCATCTGGCTTTCCTGGACACCGTCACGGGCCCACATCAACTCGTCTTCCGGGCCGACATCGATGACGAACTGATCGGACAGCCCATCCACGGTGGTGGCATCGGTACGAATGGTTGCGGCTTGACGCAGCTTGGCGATTTGCGCGCGATCGGCCTTGGGTTTGCCGGTTTCGGCGCGATCGTGCTTGATCGGCTTGACGCCTTGGATCGCACTTTTGAACAGGGAAAAATCGTCGTCTTGCATGTCAGCCTCCGCGAAGGTCGGCCAGTTTACCCAAGTCCAGGCGCTATCCATAACAATTGAGGCCCGGCAGATGCCAGGCCTCGGTTCAATCGTGTTTTTTCATCAGGTGCGGGGACATGTTCAGCTCACGCGACTGACGCGAGCGGCGCCGGCAGCGACGCCACAGCCACACGCCGAGGTACAGCACGAACAGGCCGACCGCCAGGACCATTGCCGCACCGATGCGGCTGGTATTCAGTTCGCCCAGCGCAGGTGCGTGGCCGAGCAGGCTGGCGGCGGCGGCCATGGCGAGCAATACACCGCACGTTGCCAGCAACGCGGCAAACGCCGCGCCAATACGAAAACGCCAGTTGCGTTGGCCTTTGGGCCGCAAGCGGCGAGCGTCAAAACCATCGGATAACTTCATTCCGACCTTCCTCAATGGGTATCGGCCCTTCGACCGGGACTTGACCGGGATGTTCCTGAGGCTAAGACAATTGCGGCAAACGAGAGGCTTTTGCAGATGAGCGGCGCTATTGGCCGCTCATCACGGGTCGATCAAATCAGATCGTGAGTGAGCGCGAGGGTGGCGAAGTTGTCCGCCATGATCGCCATTTCTGTCTGCTGAACGTGCTCGGCACTCAGTACGCCGCCCTTGTAAGGCAAGTCGCGCGTGGCGCAGGCGTCTTCCACCAGCGTGCAACGGAAACCCAGGTTCTTGGCGGCACGCACTGTTGTGCTGACGCTGGAGTGGCTCATGAAACCGCAGACGATCAGGTCAAGGGCGCCGAGGTCTTCCAGGCGTTTGGCCAGTTCGGTGCCGTGGAACGCACTTGGCAGCAATTTGCCGAGGATGGTTTCGTCGGCCTGTGGCTCAAGGCCGGGGATGAACTCACCGCGCTCGCCTTGTGGGTCAAACAACCCGCCGACCGTGCCGAGGTGGCGTACATGCACGATGGGCCGGCCGGCTGCGCGGGCAGCTGCCAGCAATTGCTTGATGTTCGCGACGGCAGCGTCCATGCCGCTCAGGGCCAGCGGACCGCTGAGGTATTCCTTCTGGGCATCGATGATGACGAGGGTCGCATGGCTCAGATTGGCTGCTGCGTAACCGCGGCCGCTGAGTTGAAACATCGTTTTTGGAACGGACATTCTGGGGCTCCTTGGAGTGGGGCTTTTGCGACATTGTCCTCTGGCTGAGCGGTTCTGTGAATCGCTACTATCGTAGGCGCCGTCATTGCTGGCTCTCAGCCTTGTCAAGTTGCGGGTTTTGTTCAATAGCCAGCGACAAAAAGGGATCGTTCCTACATTCGGCCCGGTGTTTTTCCTGCGTCGTCGTGGCGCGTTTTGGCTGTTAGAATCGCCAGTCGTTTTTTCTGGAGTTTGCCGCCGTGATCACTTCCCGCCTTCGTACCCTGCGTGACCATATCCGTTGGGCCGTCAGCCGCTTCCATGGGGAGGATCTGTTTTTCGGCCATGGGACCGACAACGCCTGGGACGAAGCCCGTCAACTGGTGTTGGGTGCCTTGCACCTGCCGTGGGAAATCGCCGACAGCTACCTCGACTGCGCGCTGGAAGACGATGAGCTGGTCAATTTGCAACGCATGCTCAAGCGCCGCATCGAAGAACGCATTCCGACCGCTTACCTGTTGGGCGAAGCGTGGTTTTGCGGCATGTCCTTTATCGTCGACGAACGCGTGCTGATCCCGCGCTCACCGATTGGTGAGCTGATCGAAAAACGCTTCGAGCCCTGGTTGGGCGCCGAGCCTGCGCGCATTCTCGACCTGTGCACCGGTTCCGGTTGCATCGGTATCGCCTGCGCCTACGAGTTCCAGAACGCCGAAGTGGTGCTGGCCGACCTGTCGTTCGAAGCGCTGGAAGTGGCCAATCAGAACATCGAGCGTCACGGTGTCGATGAACGCGTGTACACGGTTCAGGGCGATGGCTTTGATGGTTTGCCCGGTCAACGTTTCGACCTGATCGTGTCGAACCCGCCTTACGTCGATGCGGAAGATTTCGCCGATATGCCGGATGAGTATCAGCACGAGCCGGAGCTGGGCCTGGCCTGTGGCGATGACGGTTTGAACCTGGTGCGCCGCATGCTGGCGCAAGCGGCGGATCATCTGACTGAGAAAGGCTTGCTGATTGTCGAAGTGGGCAACAGCCAGGTTCACGTCGACGCACTGTACCCGGAAGTCGATTTCGCCTGGCTCGATTTCGAGCGCGGCGGACACGGCGTGTTCATGTTGACGGCTGAGCAGTGCCGCGATCATCAGGCACTGTTCGCTTCTCGCGTCTGACTCCGCACTGATCGTTCCCACGCAGAGCGTGGGAACGATGAGTCAGCGGTGCGTAGCAATCCAGATCAACAACCCCGCCTGAAACATCGCAAACGCCACCAGACATGTAATGGTAAAGCGCAGCCCGGCGTCTTCACGCTTGTACTTGCTGACTTTTTCCTCGTGCGTCTTCAGCTTCACTTCCTGCTCGGCCAGGTTCTGCTCGGCCTGCTGAAGCATCTGCGCCGCTTCGAGAATTTCCACCAGTTGCAGCTTTTCAGTGTTCCACTCGCCCGACAGGTCACCGACCTGCACGTCTTTGACGCTGCCCTTCAAATGCTGGGCATCGGCATACACCACCTCAAAACCATGGGCCTTGAGGAAGTGATCGCGGCGCAGGCGGGTGTCTTCGTTCAGCGCATCTTTATTGTTCAGGTCCGTGCCGTCGACGGTGTAACCGGACCAGCGCTTCTTCGCCCACGTGATGCCTTGAGCGGCCATGAAGCGGCCGATGCCACGGTTCATCGGTTCTATCTGCAAGCCGCTGTCGGGGCCGAAATGCACACGCTTGGTGGTGTGATCGACCCACACGTCGAGGTGATTCTGTTCTTTGCGCACACGCTGGCCGGGCAGGGAGATGCTCATGCGCATCAGGCTCCGCTCCTTGCTGTTGCGTTCGGCATAGCCGAATTCGACAAAGCGCAGCGGTCGCCCGCCGGTGTTGCGGTCGGTTTTCAGCGGCGCCAGACGGAGCATCTTGTGGTGCTCGACGTGGACGTCCGCCCACGGCAGCTCAACCGCTGGCGGTGCGTCTTTTTCAGCGGTGGTGTCGGGTGAAGTCTGGGTATCAGTCATAACGGCGAGATCCTGTCCAAGCCCTGCCGCCAGCCATTGCGCTGGCGACAAAGGCTTATCGGCCGTTTTTGACAGGACTGGAGGGCCAACAGCGCTTAACTGGGGCGAAGTCCGTCAATAAACCCGAGGATGCGGGTGCCAAGCTCGGCCGCCAGTGGCAATTGCGGGTCTTTATAAGAGGCCAATTGCCGTTTGACGTCGTTGGGCACAATGCGCATGACGTGGTTCATGCCTTCGATCAGCGCCAGCTCGGCGTCCGGTTTGGCGGCTTTCAGCAGCCTGGCGTCGCCGACACCGACCTGAATGTCGTTGCTACCCTGGATGATCAACGCCGGCATCTTCAACCGGGCGAACGCTGCCGCCGGGTCCTGACGGAACAATGAAATCAGGTACGGCTGCACACTGGGCCGGAAAATCGTCTGAAGGGGAGGCGGCACGTTGTCGTCGGTATGACCGGCCTTGAGGCTGTCGAGCAGCTCATTGCTGCGCAGCATCAGCGCCGGTGGCAGTTGATTGCTCAACTGTTGACGCAACACCTGATCGACCGGGCGAGCGCTGCCGGAGAGCGAGATGACCGCCGCGGCATTTACACTTGGCGCCGCCAGGGTAGCGATCAAGGCGCCTTCGCTGTGGCCGAGCAGAATCAGCGGGCCGAAACGCGGATCACTTTTCAGCTTCTGGCCCCAGGCTTCGGCATCGGCCACATAGGCTTCAACCGAAAGATTGCGTTCATCCGGCGTGGCGGCAAGGCTCGCTGCCACACCGCGTTTGTCGTAACGCACGCTGGCGATGTTGTGTTTGGCCAGCACCCAGGCGAGCCGTTTGAGGCTGTCATTGCGTCCGCCGTCGGTGTTGTTGCCGTCACGATCTGTAGGGCCGGAGCCGGAAATGATCAGGACGACTGGCACAGGATTGTCGGATTTGGGGAGCAACAGCGAGCCGAAAAGCTCACCGGTGCCGGTATCCAGCGTAATAGGTCGTTGCAGGACGGTGGCCTGCACGTAGCCGGTAAACAAGGTCAGGCTCAAGGCTAAAACTCGCAGCATCATCACGCCATCATTCACAAAGGTGCCGGTTGGACTCGCGGGCACCCATAAGGTTCGAGGATGAACTACTTGGGTAGCCTGCGTATACTGGCGCGCATTACGTATTCAGGTTCTATTTCACGGAGCGTCCTGCATGTCCGGCAATACCTACGGCAAGCTGTTCACTGTCACCACCGCGGGCGAAAGCCATGGTCCGGCGTTGGTCGCCATTGTCGACGGCTGCCCGCCGGGGCTGGAGATTTCTCTGGAGGATTTGCAGCGTGACCTGGATCGCCGCAAGCCCGGCACCAGCCGTCACACCACGCAACGCCAGGAAGCCGACGAAGTCGAAATCCTCTCTGGCGTGTTCGAAGGTCGCACCACCGGGTGCTCCATTGGTCTGCTGATCCGCAACACCGACCAGAAGTCCAAGGACTACTCGGCGATCAAGGATCTGTTTCGCCCGGCCCACGCCGACTACACCTACCACCATAAATACGGTGAGCGTGATTACCGTGGCGGCGGTCGCAGCTCGGCCCGGGAAACCGCGATGCGCGTAGCGGCTGGCGCAATTGCCAAGAAATACCTGGCCACCCAGGGCATCGTCATTCGCGGCTACATGAGCCAGCTCGGCCCGATTGAAATTCCGTTCAAGACCTGGGATTCGGTGGAAGAGAACGCTTTCTTCAGCCCTGACCCGGACACAGTCCCGGAGCTGGAAGCCTATATGGACCAGTTGCGTCGCGACCAGGATTCGGTCGGCGCGAAAATCACCGTGGTGGCTGAAGGCGTGATGCCTGGCCTCGGCGAGCCGATTTTCGACCGCCTCGATGCCGAGCTGGCCCATGCGCTGATGAGCATCAACGCGGTGAAAGGTGTGGAAATCGGCGCCGGTTTCGCCAGTGTTGCCCAGCGCGGCACTGAACACCGCGATGAAATGACCCCGGAAGGTTTCCTCAGCAACAATGCCGGCGGCATTCTCGGTGGTATTTCGTCCGGTCAGCCGATCGTCGCGCATCTGGCGCTGAAGCCAACGTCGAGTATCACCACGCCGGGCCGTTCCATCGACATTCATGGCAACCCGGTGGACGTCATCACCAAGGGCCGTCACGACCCGTGCGTCGGCATCCGCGCGACGCCCATCGCTGAAGCGATGATGGCCATCGTGTTGATGGATCACCTGTTGCGTCACCGTGGTCAGAACGCCGATGTGCGCGTGAGCACACCGGTGCTGGGTCAGCTTTAATGGCTGACCTTAACGCCGCTGCGGTCTGACGAGCGTGGCGGCGCTCCCGTACTGGCGGCTCTCCAGTTTCTATCTGTTCTATTTCGCCTTGCTCGGTTCGACGGCGCCGTTTCTGGCGCTGTACTTCGATCACCTGGGGTTTTCCAGCGCGCGCATCGGCGAACTGGTGGCAATTCCCATGCTGATGCGCTGCGTCGCGCCGAACATCTGGGGCTGGCTGGGTGATTACACGGGCCGGCGCCTGGCCATCGTGCGCTTCGGCGCAGTGTGTACGCTGCTGACGTTTTCGCTGATTTTCGTCAGCAAGACCTACGCCTGGCTGGCGATGGTGATGGCGTTGCATGCGTTCTTCTGGCACGCGGTATTGCCGCAGTTCGAAGTCATAACCCTGGCGCACTTGAAAGGCCAGCCCTCTCGCTACAGCCAGATTCGCCTTTGGGGCTCCATCGGTTTCATCATCACCGTGGTGTTACTGGGCCGATTGTTCGAATGGCTCAGCCTCGACATCTATCCGGTGGCGTTGGTGTTGATCATGGCCGGTATCGTCGTCAGCAGCCTGTGGGTGCCGAATGCCCAACCAGTTCAGGGCCTTCGTGAAGCGGGGGACGGGTTTCTCAAGCAATTGCGCAGCCCCGGCGTGTTGGCGTTTTATGTCTGCGTGGCGCTGATGCAGATGAGCCATGGCCCGTATTACACGTTTTTGACCCTGCACCTTGAACGGTTGGGCTACAGCCGCGGCGTGATCGGCATGCTCTGGGCGGTCGGCGTGGTTGCTGAAGTGCTGATGTTTTTGGCCATGAGCAAAATCCTCGCGCGCTTCTCGGTACGCCGGGTGCTGCTGGTGAGCTTCCTGTTGGCCGCCCTGCGCTGGGTGCTGCTTGGTTCGTTTGCCGAATTTCTCTGGGTGTTGCTGTTTGCCCAGGTGGTGCACGCGGCCACGTTCGGCAGCTTTCACGCGGCTGCCATCCAGTTCGTGCAACGTAGTTTCGGCGCACGCCAGCAAGGGCAGGGCCAGGCGCTTTACGCCGCGCTGGCCGGCACCGGCGGCGCATTGGGCGCGTTGTATTCCGGTTACAGCTGGAATGCCCTCGGCGCACCGTTGACCTTTAGTATTGCAAGCCTCGCAGCCCTGGCGGCTGCCGTTATCATTGCCACACGACTGCAAGAGGACAGGCTATGAGCCTTACCCGTGAACACCTCGCCCAGGAAATCATCGACGCCGGGCGTTTTCTGTATGGCCGTGGCTGGTCACCGGCCACCAGCAGCAACTACTCGACGCGTCTGTCGCCGAGCGAAGCGCTGCTGACGGTGTCCGGCAAACACAAAGGTCAGTTGGGGCTCGACGATGTGCTCGCCACCGATTTGTCAGGCAACAGCCTGGAACCGGGTAAAAAGCCGTCCGCCGAAACCCTGCTGCACACCCAGCTGTATAGCTGGCGCGCGGACATCGGCGCGGTGCTGCACACCCATTCGGTGAACGCCACGGTGCTGTCGCGCCTGACCCCGGAAAATTTCATCGAGTTCGAAGACTACGAACTGCAAAAAGCCTTCAGTGGCGTATCGACCCACGAATCCCGGGTGCGCGTGCCGATTTTCGACAACGATCAGGATATTGCGCGCCTCGCCGCCAAGGTTCAGCCTTGGCTGGACGCCCATCCCGATTGCGTCGGCTACTTGATTCGCGGCCATGGCCTCTACACCTGGGGCGCGCGCATGAGTGATGCGCTGCGGCAGATCGAGGCCTTTGAATTTTTGTTCGAGTGCGAGTTGAAGATGCGCGCGCTCTTCAACCGTAACGCATGAACCGTTAAGGAGTTGTCCTGATGAGCAGCCTGTCCGTTTACCACGTCTCAAGCCCTGACCTGCCGAACAAGGTGCTGACCCATTTTGAAGACATCGCCTCGACCCTGGCCGAACAGGGCGTGCGTTTCGACCGCTGGCAAGCGGCGGCGAAGATCCAGCCCGGCGCCAGTCAGGAAGAAGTGATCGCCGCGTATCAGGAGCAGATCGACAAGCTGATGACCGAGCGCGGTTACATCACGGTCGACGTCATCAGCCTGAACAGCGATCACCCGCAAAAAGCCGAACTGCGCGCCAAGTTCCTCGACGAACACCGTCATGGCGAAGATGAAGTGCGATTTTTCGTGGCGGGTCGTGGCCTGTTTACCTTGCACATCAACGATTACGTCTACGCGGTGCTGTGCGAAAAGAACGACCTGATCTCGGTGCCGGCCGGCACGCCGCACTGGTTTGACATGGGCGAGCATCCGCATTTCGTCGCGATCCGCCTGTTCAACAACCCTGACGGCTGGGTGGCCAACTTCACCGGCGAAGACATCGCCAGCCGCTTCCCGCGTCTTGAGGACTGAACCGATGCCGATCAAAGCGATTCTCACCGACATCGAAGGCACCACCAGCGCGGTGAGTTTTGTGTTCGACGTGCTGTTTCCGTACGCCGCGAAAAACCTGCCGGAGTTTGTCCGTCAGCACGCCGCGCGCGCCGATGTGGCGGAGCAACTGTCGGCCGTGCGTCGCGACAGCGCCGAGCCGGATGCCGACGTCGAGCGGGTGATCGCCATTCTGCTGAGCTGGATCGCCGAAGACCGCAAAGCCACGCCTCTCAAGGCGTTGCAAGGCATGGTCTGGGAGCAGGGTTATCAGGCCGGGCAGTTGAAGGGCCACGTTTACCCGGACGCCGTTGAAGCGCTCAAGCGCTGGCATCAGGAAGGCTATCTACTGTTTGTTTATTCCTCGGGTTCGATCCAGGCGCAAAAACTGATTTTCGGCTGTTCCGAGGCGGGGGATTTGACGCCACTGTTCAGCGGCTATTTCGACACCACGTCGGGGCCCAAGCGGGAAACGCAGTCTTACCAACGCATCACTCAGGCCATCGGGCTTGAGCCTACGCAGATTCTGTTTCTGTCCGACATCGTCGAAGAGCTGGACGCTGCACGCACGGCCGGGATGGCGACCTGCGGGCTGGCGCGAGAGGGTGGGGAACTGGCAGGCCATCTGACCGTCGACAGCTTCGCGCGCATCAACCCCTCCACCTTATAAAGCACACCACATAACAACTCAGGCCGTGAAGCGAAAGCTCACGGCCTGTTTGTTTTCAGCACTGCAACGATTTACGCCGTGTGATAAGTCGGCAAGGCAAATCGTTGCTGGCTTTGCAGCATGGAGATCTGCGGCAGTTCACTCGCCTGTTCGGCAAGGTCACGGCGAATCGCACTGATCACCCAGGTCAACTGATCACCCGCGTGCAATTGCTGGTAGGAAATCGAACGCTTGAACACACGGCCTTCGCTGCTGCGCAAGGTCAGCAAAATTCCGCCGTCAGGACGCGCTTGGGTAGTGACTTCGAAGTTGGAGAACAGGGAGGTAAATTTTTCTTGGATCAGGCTCATGTCTATCAGCTCCGTTTGCACGAGATTGGCAAGCATGGAGAGGTAGTTGCAGTGATTGTGCCAGTATTTGAATTCAATAAAATCCATGTAAATCAATGAGTTAATTTTCTGTCGGATTTTCGATTTCGTGCAATCTGCATGAATGGCCATCGTGCATCCTGCATTTTGAAAGATTGTTGCTGCTTCGATGGAACCAATCCGCACCTCGAGGTTCATCGTTCGTTTATCCGGGTTGCGGATACAAAACATTGCAAAAACCGCGTGTACAGGCCAAGAACCGCTGACGTATTTTCGAGCTCATGGAACGCCGCCCGACAATAAAAAAATCAGCGGGAGCACAGATGAAACGCAGGCCAAACGACACGATTACCTGGGGCATGATGCTCCGCAAACTGCCAACGATCGCCAGAGCCATTCCCCGCGTGGTGAAGGGCCTGAAAGTCGCCAACGTCAAGGATCCGACCCAACCGTGTGGCCTGGGCTGGTGTTTCGAACAGGCGACGTTGCGTAATCCCGATGGCCCCGCGTTACTGCAGGGCGACGTGACGCTGACTTATACGCAGGTCAACCTGTGGGCGAATCGCATTGCTCATCATCTGATTGCCCAAGGCATCGGCAAGGGTGACGTGGTCGCGGTCTTCCTCGAGAACCGTCCGGAACTGCTGGTGACGATTCTGGCCGTGGCCAAGGTCGGCGCGATCAGCGCGTTGCTTAACACCTCGCAAACCCGCGATACCCTCGCGCACAGCCTGAATTTGGTAGCTCCCGTGGCGATCATTGTCGGCGGCGAACTGGTCCCGGCGTTTTCCCAGGTCCGCGAGCGGGTGTCCATCGCGCCGGCGCGAACCTGGTTCGTCGCCGATCAAGACACCTGCAACCATCCAGGCGTTGCCCCCGACGGTTTCATCAATCTGGTGGCGGCGAGTGCCGACGCGTCCGAGGAAAACCCTGTCAGCAGCCAGCAGGTTTTTTTCGACGATCCTTGTTTCTACATCTATACCTCGGGCACCACCGGGTTGCCCAAGGCCGGCGTCTTCAAGCACGGGCGCTGGATGCGCAGTTCCGCCAGTTTCGGCCTGATCGCCCTGGACATGCAGCCGCACGACATCGTCTATTGCACCTTGCCGCTGTATCACGCCACCGGGCTCTGCGTGTGCTGGGGCTCGGCGATCAACGGTGCTTCGGGCTTTGCCATCCGCCGCAAATTCAGCGCCAGCCAGTTCTGGAATGACGTACGCAAATACCACGCGACCACCCTCGGATACGTGGGCGAGTTGTGCCGTTATCTGGTGGATCAACCTACCAGCGCCGAAGACAGCCAGCATGGCGTGACGAAGATGATCGGCAACGGTTTGCGCCCCGGCGCGTGGGACGCCTTCAAGACCCGCTTCGGCGTCGAGCATATCTGTGAACTGTATGCGGCCAGCGACGGCAACATCGGCTTCACCAACATTCTCAACTTTGACCACACCATCGGCTTCTCGCTGATGGCCTGGGAGCTGGTGGCCTACGACCACGACAGCGGCCAGCCGATTCGCAACGACAAGGGTTTCATGAACAAAGTGCCCAAGGGCGCGCAAGGTTTGTTGCTGGCGAGAATCGACGACAAGGCGCCACTGGACGGCTACACCGATCCGCAAAAGACCGAAAAAGTCGTGCTGCATGACGTGTTCAAGAAGGGCGATCGTTACTTCAACACCGGTGACCTGCTGCGCAACATTGGTTTCGGCCATGCACAGTTCGTCGACCGCTTGGGCGACACCTACCGCTGGAAGGGCGAGAACGTCTCGACCACGGAAGTGGAAAACATCCTCCTGCAACACCCGCACATCGCGGAGGCTGTGGCGTATGGCGTGGAAGTCCAGAACACCAACGGGCGTGCCGGCATGGCGGCGATTACTCCGGCCGAATCCCTGGCGACCCTGGACTTCAGCGAACTGCTGGAGTTTGCTCGCCAGCAAATGCCGACCTATGCGGTGCCGTTGTTTCTGCGGGTGAAAGTGAAAATGGAGACCACCGGGACCTTCAAATACCAGAAGACCCGGCTCAAGGACGAAGCCTTCGACCCGGGCAAGACCGGCGATGACCCGATCTACGCCTGGCTGCCCGGCACCCAGACTTACGTGCAGGTCACCGAGCAGGTGCTGGCGGATATTCACGGCGGCAAGTACCGCTATTGAATGTGCCTATGGTGGCCCTTGAGAAAAAACAAGTGACAGCGCGGGGGCTGCTCGGGAAACTGTCGGCTTTGCGAATAACCGAACAGGGAGCCCCCGATGTCAGATCAAAGCCGCCAGATGACCCCCGAAGAAGCCGCTGAATTTGCCGAACAGGTATTCAACAAGGCGCGCGAGGGCGATGCGGCCATGATGGCTGCACTGCTGACCAAAGGCCTGCCGCCCAACCTGCGTAACCACAAGGGCGACACCTTGCTGATGCTGGCCGCTTACCACGGCCACGTGGATACCGTGAAAGTCTTGCTCGAACACAAGGCCGACCCGGAAATCCGCAACGACAACGGCCAAAGCCCGATTGCCGGTGCCGCATTCAAGGGCGACCTGGCGGTGGTCACGGCCTTGGTCGAGGGCGGCGCGCAAGTGGAAGGTTCATCGTTTGATGGCCGTACGGCGCTGATGATGGCGGCGATGTTCAACCGCGTCGCCATCGTCGACTACCTGATCAGCAAAGGGGCCGATCCGAAAGCCAAGGACGCCAACGGCGTGTCGGCCCTCGATGCCGCGAAAACGATGGGCGCCGTCGACACCACCGCGCAGCTGGAAAAACTGCTGGGCTGATGCTTCGTGGTGAGGGGCATGCTCCCTCGCCACAGGTCTCCCCACGCTCGGTAACTTTCTGCGAATGCGCTATCCTTCGCGCCCTCAAAATTCACTCGCTACAGGATCCGCCTCATGAAAGCCGCACTCGTCGAACTCATCAGCAAAATCAGCTCCGGGTGCATGAGCGATGATGAAATCCTGAAAGTTGCTGACGAAGCGGCTCAAGCCTACGCCGATCCGCAGGCTTTCCTCACGGCCAACCCGGATATCAACTACGACGACACCTTCCCGATCCCGTTGGGTGAATGGGTGGTGGTCGGCAGTCTGCCGGAGACGGTGCTGTTCCAGGCCGACACCTACATGGACCTGTTCGCCCAGATCGTCGCCTCGTTCGGCCCTGGCGTTGATTTCAATATCAAACCCAAGCAACTGGCCAAGACCGAAGCCCTGACCGCACTCAATCGCATTCAGGTACAAATGGGCAGCATGAACAAGGAAAACGGCGGTTACACGCTGATGAACTTCAGCCAGCTGCTCGACGACGAGCTGCAAGTGGTGCTGGTCTACGGCAATGACGTGCCGCGCGTGCTGGAGCTGTGTGCCGAAGTCGGCATCACCGCTGCGCCGTCGCTGGAAGCGCTAAAGATCGCGATTCACGTTTAAAAAGCGGAACCCTCGCGAGGCCCGGCTATCCTAAGGGTGCATATCACTCTTAGGGAGCGTCACCATGGGTTCTACGTTCAACAGCCTGGTCGCCTTGATCATTTTCGTGCTGGATATCTGGGCCATCATCAACGTGATAAAAAGTGGCGCCACCACCGGGATGAAAGTCCTCTGGGTGCTGCTAATCGCGTTCCTGCCGGTATTGGGTCTGATCATCTGGGCCATCGCCGGGCCACGGGGCAATGTCCGGATCTGACCCAACACTTTCCACAGGGGATTGTGTCGACTCATCAAGTGAGGTTCGACCTGTCATCTTCCGCGACGTAGAATGCGCGCCTTTCCTGGTTAATCGAGCTGATCGATTGACCATCATGGGCGGGTAACCGTCCGTTGCCACCCGCATTCATCGGAGCACTTCCCATGAGCACTACCCCTGCCAGCGAATACCTGGAAACCCTCTACGAAGGCTATGGCCAGCGTTTTCGCATGGAAAAACTGCTGCACGAAGTGCGCACCGAACACCAACACCTGGTGATCTTCGAAAACCCGCGCATGGGCCGGGTGATGGCGCTGGACGGCGTGATCCAGACCACTGAAGCCGACGAATTCATCTACCACGAAATGCTCACCCACGTGCCGATCCTGGCGCACGGCAGCGCCAAGCGCGTGCTGATCATCGGTGGCGGCGACGGCGGCATGCTGCGTGAAGTGGCCAAGCACCGCAGCATCGAACACATCACCATGGTCGAGATCGACGGCACCGTGGTCGACATGTGCAAGGAATTCCTGCCGAACCACTCCAAAGGTGCGTTCGAAGATCCTCGCCTGAACCTGGTGATCGATGACGGCATGCGTTTCGTCGCGACCACGACTGAAAAGTTCGACGTGATCATTTCTGACTCCACCGACCCGATCGGTCCGGGTGAAGTACTGTTCTCGGAAAACTTCTACCAGGCCTGCCATCGCTGCCTGAACGAGGGCGGTATCCTGGTCACCCAGAACGGCACCCCGTTCATGCAGATCGAAGAAGTCAAAACCACCGCCGGGCGCCTGCGCAGCCTGTTCCCGGATTGGCACTTCTATCAGGCGGCCGTGCCGACCTACATCGGTGGCTCGATGACATTCGCCTGGGGTGCGACCAATACCGCTTATCGCAAATTGTCCCGTGAAACCCTGCAACAGCGTTTCGCCGGCAGCGGCATCATCACCCGCTACTACAACCCGGAAATCCACATCGGCGCGTTCGCCTTGCCGCAATACGTACTGCAAGCGGTGAACAAGCCAAGCAACGACTAAGGGTTGTACACCCCCGGTGTAGGAGTGAGCCTGCTCGCGATAGCGGTGTATCAGTCACATGATTATTGACTGACGGATTGCTATCGCGAGCAGGCTCACTCCTACAAAAAAGGCAACGGGTTTCCTGTCAGAACACCGCAATTCGTTTGAACGATCAGTCAGCGCAAAAGTCCAGATGCATGTAAGCCCATCCATGGGCTTTATCGAGGAGGCACTGATGCAAAAGTGGAAAATCACTTTCGTGGATGATCACGGTGAAACAGTCGATGAAGTCTTTGAGTGCGACGAGTGCCCAGACAATGAGCACGCCGCCAAACTCATCAAGGCCCGACTCCTGCCTGTCGCCGCCGAACTGGATCTGAACGATCTGGAAGGGCGAACCCCCGATGCGACCGTCAAAAGCCTCAAAGCCCAGAACAGCATACAAATCCTCGGCATCACGCCAATCTGAACCTCGCCTGTCTCATTCTCATCCAGGCCTTGGCAGCGGCTCTCTCTTGAGGCTACTCTGCAAACGAGATCAGCGAACGGATCGCTAAGGTCTGGTCTTGTCAGCTACATGCTTGCTTCCCACCGGCAACGAGGTTGCCGCATCGCGCGCACCACTCGGTTGCGCGTGCCGGGAATACGGAAAGTCTATCCATCACTATGAGGGGGACGTTTCATGAGCACAGCCTATCAAGAAGACATCAGCAGCTCGGTGCTGCGCCGCATGAAAGAAGGCGGTTTCGACTTTTCAAGATTCCACCCCATCGAGTTCTACGCCATTTTTCCCGACGAGGAGCGGGCCCGCAGAGCAGCAGGTCATTACCGTGGCGAATCCCTGAATGCGCAAATCAGTGTGCGCGACGACGGTGCATGGGCGCTCGAACTGAGCAAAGTCATGTACGCCACTTACGATGACATCGGCGATTTCGAGCAAGGCTTCGAGGCGGTGGTCGAGCCTCTGGGCGGCATCATCGAAGGATGGGGCGTCAAGCAGGAGGTACGAGGGCTACTCGCATAATCCTATGAACAGTGACACGCACTAACGGCTGACCTTCGGGTTGGCCGTTTTAGTGTGTGGGGCGGTAAACCAGGTACGGCAAAACCTTGAAACAAGAATCCGGCGCAAAAAAAAACCGCCAGAGCAGGCGGCTAAAGGGAAGTTCGGGCTGTTTTTCCAGCGAATGCGCGGATTATCCGCAACGGCGGCAGGGCGGTGAAATCAACTCTGACTATGCTGGTGATAGGCGACCACGTCGCCTTGCAATGAAGCGGGGGCTGTCAGGTTGGGGCGTTTGCTGCACAGGAATGGTGCGGTGCAAACGGGGCGATTATCCAACCGATTGATATAAAAGCGTTTCTGCCGCTGGCACGGGCCTTGCGAAGCCTAGATGTCCGGGTGACAAGGAGTACGGCATGATCCGCACCTATTTTGATGAAATGTACGATGCCGGCGGCCAGGTCCGCCCGCATTATCGGGAGTTTGCCCGTTGGCTGGCCGAAACGCCTGACGAGCTTCTGGCACAACGGCGACGCGAGGCCGATCTGCTATTTCATCGCGCCGGGATTACCTTCACGCTCTACGGGGACGAGCAGGGGACAGAGCGCCTGATTCCCTTCGACACCATCCCCCGCAGCATTCCTGCCAGCGAATGGCGGGTCGTCGAGCGCGGCTGCATCCAGCGGGTCAAGGCACTGAACATGTTCCTTGCCGACCTCTATCACGAGCAGCGCATCATCAAGGCTGGCATCATCCCGGCCGAGCAAGTGCTGGCCAACGAGCAATACCAGTTGGCGATGCAAGGGCTGGATCTGCACCGGGATATCTATTCGCACATCTCTGGCGTCGATCTGGTGCGCGACGGCGACGGCACGTACTACGTGCTCGAAGACAACCTGCGTACACCAAGCGGCGTGAGCTACATGCTCGAAGACCGCAAGATGATGATGCGCCTGTTCCCCGAACTGTTCGCGGCGCAACGCATTGCGCCTATCGATCACTATCCGAATTTGCTGCTGGATACCCTGAAAAGCTCCAGCCCGATCGATAACCCGAGCGTGGTGGTGCTGACGCCGGGTCGCTTCAACAGCGCATTTTTCGAGCATGCCTTTCTGGCTCGGGAGATGGGGGTCGAACTGGTGGAGGGCGCGGACCTGTTTGTGCGCGATGACAAGGTGTTCATGCGCACCACGGACGGTCCGAAGGCTGTCGACGTGATCTACCGGCGCCTCGACGACGCGTTTCTCGATCCGCTGGCGTTCAATCCGGATTCGATGCTGGGCGTTCCGGGGCTCTTGTCGTCGTACCGTTCCGGCAACGTCGTGTTGGCGAATGCCATCGGCACCGGGGTGGCGGACGACAAGTCGGTGTACCCGTTTGTCACCGACATGATCCGGTTTTACCTCGACGAAGAACCGATCCTGAAGAACGTTCCGACGTTCCAGTGTCGCAATCCCTCCGAACTGTCCCACGTACTGGCCAATCTTCCGGATCTGGTGGTCAAGGAAACCCAGGGCTCCGGCGGTTATGGAATGCTGGTGGGGCCGGCGGCGACGGCGGCGGAAATCGAGTCGTTCCGTGCACGGATCAAAGCCAAGCCCCACGCGTACATCGCGCAACCGACGTTGTCTCTGTCGACCTGTCCGACCTTTGTCGAAAACGGCATTGCGCCACGCCACATCGACCTGCGTCCGTTTGTATTGTCTGGCCGCGAAACCCGGGTTGTGCCCGGCGGTTTGACCCGTGTTGCTTTGCGTGAAGGCTCCCTGGTGGTGAATTCCTCCCAGGGTGGCGGAACCAAGGACACCTGGGTGGTCGAGGATTGAAGGAAGCCTGCCATGTTAAGTAGAACTGCCTCGGATTTGTATTGGATGTCGCGTTACCTGGAGCGGGCGGAAAACCTCGCACGGATGCTCGACATCAGTTATTCGCTGTCGCTGATGCCGCAGGATGGTCGCGGCAACGGGCTGCACGAACTGGCCATGCCGTTGCTGATCACCGGCACCCTGGAGGATTACCTGGAGCGCCACGGCGAATTGCACGCTGAGCGGCTGCTGCATTTCTTCGCCCTGGACGCGGCCAACCCGGCAAGCATCTACAGCTGCCTCGGCGCCGCGCGGGCCAGTGCCCATGCGGTACGTGGGCGAATCACCGCCGACATGTGGGAAAACATCAACGCCACCTGGCTGGAAATTCGCGGCATCGCCGAACAGGGCTTGAGTCGCTATGGCATGAGCCGTTTTTGCGAGTGGATCAAGGAGCGTTCCCACCTGTTCCGGGGTGCGTCCTACGGCACCATCATGCGTAACGATGCGTTCCGCTTCATTCGTTTGGGGACGTTTATCGAAAGGGCCGACAACACGCTACGCCTGCTCGATGCACGCTACGAAATGGCCGGTGATCAAGCCGAAGCGGTCAGTGACAGCACGGCGCACGCTTATTACCAGTGGAGCGCCTTGTTGCGAGCGCTGTCGTCGTTCGAGGCTTACACCGAGATCTACCGCGACGCCCCCGGTGCCCGGCATGTGGCCGAGTTGCTGTTGCTGCGCGCCGATGTACCGCGTTCCTTGCGCGCATGCACCGAAGAAATCGACCAGATTCTCGCCAGCCTGCCGGGTGCCAACGGCCGCCCCGCGCAGCGCCTGGCCGCCGAGATCGACGCACGCCTGCGCTACACCGGTATCAACGAAATTCTCGACGAAGGCCTGCACGCCTGGCTGACCGAATTCATCCCGCTGGTGCGCCAGTTGGGCAACGCCATTCACAGTTCTTACCTGGAGGCTGCATGAGACTTTCCATAAGCCACGAAACCACCTATCACTATGAAGATCAGGTGCGGGCGAGCATCCAGTATTTGCGACTGACACCCCATGACAGCGAGCGCCAGCACGTGCTCAGCTGGCAACTCGACCTGCCGCGCCCGGTGCGCGCGCAACTCGATCCGTTCGGCAACATCCTGCATGTACTGACCATGGATGAGCCGCACGAGGCGATCATCATCGGCGCCCGTGGTCAGGTGGATATCGATGAGCTGCGCGAAGCCGAGCATGAGAGCCAGTCGGCGCTGCCGTTCCTGCGTTTCACCCGGCTGACCGAAGCCGACGAAGCCTTGCGAGCGTTCGCGCAAAAGGAATGCAAGACCCGTCGGGATCGCACCGCACTGATCGACTTGATGCATGGCCTGAACCAGCACATGACCTACACGCCGGGCTCCACCGAAGTCGACACCAGCGCAGCCCAGGCCTTTGCCGGACGTTCCGGTGTCTGCCAGGACCATACCCACGCGTTTCTCGCGTGCGCGCGTAGCCTGGGCATTCCGTCGCGGTATGTGTCGGGTTATCTGTACAGTGAGAACAGCGAACACCTGGCCAGTCACGCCTGGGCGGAAGCCTGGCTCGATGATGCGTGGTACAGCTTCGATGTGACCAATGAATTGGACCGGCCCGAGCGCCATTTGAAACTGGCGGTGGGCCTGGATTACCTGGATGCTTGTCCGGTGCGCGGAATGCGTCGGGGCGGCGGGTGTGAGCAGATGCATGCGAAGGTGTTTGTGTCGCCGACGCCGATGCCTGCGCCGGTTATCTCCGTCCAACAGCAGTAAACCGGCACACTGATCGTTCCCACGCTCCGCGTGGGAACGTCTCAACGGACGCTCCGCGTTCGGCTTTTGATGTGACGCAGAGCGTCACGGGCTGCATTCCCACGCAGAGCGTGGGAACGATCGAATGGGATCAGGGCTTGGCTTTGCGCCCAGCCATATGCCTCAAATACCCCACCAGCATCTCCAGATCCGCCTCCGGCAACACCGTCGGCGCAAAACCCGGCATCTTCGCCTGAGGCCACTGGCGCAAGCTCTGCGGATCTCGAATGTAGCGCTTCAGAAAATCAGCCCCGAAATACTCGGTCGGGCTAAACGGAATATTCAAATCCGGCCCGAACTGCGCATCCCCGGCACCGTTCAATCGATGGCACGCCAGGCAGTTCTTCTGAAACAACGCAAAGCCTTGATTCACCGGATCGTCCGCCTTCAACGCCGGATCAGGCAGCAGGGCAGGGAAACGCGTAGCCACCGGCGCCAGGCGCTTGATGCTGGACACCTGAAACGGCCATTGTTCCGGGCTGATATTGCCAGCCTGCGGATCCGTCCAGACCAGATAAAACGGCCCGGCACTCGGCTTGCCTTCTGACAACGCTGGCCACGGTTTGGCCGGGTCTTCAATCGCCAGCCACGCCCGCGCACCTTGGGTATTGAGCAAAGGCGCTGCGGCCAACTCGGCGGCAAATCCGTCCAGCGCCACGGCTTGCACATGGTCATCAGGCTTGATGCCGGTCAACAGCGCCGCCAGCGGCACCGCTTGATAACTCATGTTCCGTTTGTAGGAAACGTCGTCAGCAATATGGAGGGACTGGACTTGCGGGTGCTTGAGCAGTTCTTCGGTCTGCCAGGTGCGAGTGGTCGCGCCCAGCTCGAGGTTCAGCTGTGCGGCAAACAGAGGCGTGCTGAGCAGCAAGGCCCCGAACAGAGTGAGCGTTTTCAATCGATCGTCGTCCATGTCGTGGAAGTGCCCAAAGGTTGGCACACCCACGCTGGCCCGGGTAGCGGGCCAGTCACATTTTTGGAATGACGATATAAATACCTGACACCGTTTTATTTACCGACTAGCCAATCACCTTGGTCAGATTCGGCAAAATCAACAACAGCGTGGTGGCGAAAAGAATGAGCCCGGCTTGACGTACTTTCGAATGTTTGAACATGGCTTGACCGCCTTTTTTGTTATTTCCTGATGCCTGCCTGCATATCTCCATGACGGCAGAGCGTTGCACGTCCTGTCAGACGAGTGCCTCGGCAAAACCCGACGACAACTTCGTACACTTCACCTTAGAGCCCGCGTCACTCGTGGTTTAGATCCATTTCGTATGGGATGGTCGATAAAAACTCTTAAAAAAGCATGAGGCCTATTGCCAGCTTCTTGGGCGCCCTTTTGCTAGACAGCTCCGTGTCCTGAATCGGTTAATCCCATCGCTCACTACCGTCCGTCTGAGCGTGTCAGTCAACGTCGGTGAGCACTGCGGTCATTGAATCCGCGGCGGCCCGGCATAAGAGTGAGCACTCAGTATTTACTCACCGCCCAGGTTCGAGGACGTCATGACCCAAGCTTTGATTTTCGACGCGTTACGCACGCCCCGTGGCAAAGGCAAGGCCGATGGCGCCTTGCACAGCGTCAAACCGGTCAATCTGGTGGCCGGCTTGCTCACGGCGCTGCAACAGCGCACGTCGCTCGATACCCGCCAGGTCGATGATGTGGTGCTCGGCTGCGTGACGCCGATTGGTGATCAAGGCTCCGATATCGCCAAAACCGCGACCCAAGTGGCGGATTGGGACGTCAGCGTCTCGGGCGTGCAGATCAACCGCTTCTGCGCGTCGGGCCTTGAGGCGGTGAACCTCGGCGCGATGAAGGTGCGCTCCGGTTTCGAAGACCTGGTAGTGGTCGGCGGTGTCGAGTCGATGTCTCGCGTGCCCATGGGCAGCGACGGTGGAGCCTGGGCGCTGGACCCGGAAACCAACCTGCACAGCCATTTCACACCGCAAGGCGTGGGCGCCGACCTGATTGCCACCCTCGAAGGGTTCAGCCGTCAGGACGTGGATGCCTACGCGCTGCACTCGCAACAGAAAGCGGCGCGGGCACGGGCGAACGGTTCGTTCAACAAGTCGCTGGTGCCGGTGCAGGATCAGAACGGCATCATCCTGCTCGATCACGATGAGTTCATTCGCGCCGACTCCACCCTGGAAGGCCTGGGCAAGCTCAAGCCGAGTTTCGAGATGATGGGGCAAATGGGCTTCGACGCCACGGCGTTGCGCGTCTACAGCCATGTCGAACGGATTAATCACGTGCACACGCCGGGCAACAGCTCCGGGATCGTCGATGGTGCGGCGCTGATGTTGATTGGTTCCGAAGCCAAGGGCCGGGCGCTGGGTTTGCAGCCTCGGGCGCGGATTGTCGCCACCGCCGTTACCAGCACCGACCCGACCATCATGCTCACCGGCCCGGCGCCGGCCACCCGTAAAGCGCTGGCCAAGGCCGGGCTGCGGGTGGAAGACATCGACCTCTTCGAGGTCAACGAAGCGTTTGCCTCGGTGGTGCTCAAATTCATCAAGGACATGGCCATCGATCCGGACAAGGTCAACGTCAACGGCGGCTCCATCGCCATGGGCCATCCGCTGGGTGCTACAGGCTGCGCAATTCTCGGCACGCTGCTCGATGAGTTGGAAACCCGACGCTTGCGCTATGGCCTCGCGACGTTGTGTGTCGGTGGCGGCATGGGCATTGCCACGATCATCGAACGCCTCTGAGCCTCCGACTTCCAAGGAAACATGTTCATGACTGAAGCCATTCGTTACGAAAAGGGTCAGGACCAGATCGTTGTCCTGACCATCGACATGCCGGGCCAGAGCGCCAACACCATGAACGCGGTCTACCGCGAAGCCATGGCCGCCTGCGTCGCCCGGCTGGTTGCTGAAAAAGACAGCATCGCCGGGGTGATCATCACCTCGGCGAAGAAGACGTTCTTTGCCGGCGGCGACCTCAATGAACTGATCAAGGTCGGCAAGCCCGAGGCCAAAGCGTTCTACGACATGGTGCTGACCCTCAAGGGTCAATTGCGCACCCTGGAAACCCTCGGCAAACCAGTGGTGGCCGCGATCAACGGCGCCGCATTGGGCGGCGGTTGGGAAATCTGCCTGGCGTGTCATCACCGCGTGGCGCTGGACAATCCATCCGTGCAACTCGGCCTGCCGGAAGTCACGCTCGGATTGCTGCCGGGCGGCGGCGGGGTGGTGCGCATGGTGCGCATGCTGGGTATCGAGAAAGCCTTGCCCTATCTGCTAGAGGGCAAAAAAATCCGGCCACAACAGGCGTTGCAGGCCGGGTTGATTGACGAGTTGGCGAAGGATCCTGATGAACTGCTGAGAAAGGCGCGGGCCTGGATTCTGGCCAATCCGACGGCGGTACAACGTTGGGACGTGAAGGGTTATCAGATCCCCGGCGGCACCCCGTCCAGCCCGAAAGTCGCGCAGATGCTCGCCATCGCGCCATCGATCCTGCGCAGCAAGACCCAAGGCTGCATGCCTGCGCCGGAGAAAATCCTCTGCGCGGCGGTTGAGGGCGCCCAGGTGGATTTCGACACTGCGCACCTGATCGAGACCCGCTACTTCACAGAGCTGACCACCGGCCAGGTCTCAAAAAACCTGATTGGCACTTTCTGGTTCCAACTCAACGAGATCAATGCCGGCGGCTCGCGGCCGCAAGGTTTTGCGCCTTACATGACGCAAAAAGTCGGGGTGCTCGGCGCCGGGATGATGGGCGCGGGCATCGCGTTTGTCAGCGCATCGGCAGGCATCGAGGTGGTGCTCAAAGACATCACGCTGGCGGCAGCGGAGAAGGGCAAGGCCCATTCGGCAGCGTTGCTGGACAAGAAAGTCGCGCGCGGACAGATGATTGCCGAGCAGCGTGAGGCGATTCTGGCGCGGATCCGTACCACGGAAAACGATGCCGACCTGGCCGGTTGCGACCTGATCATCGAAGCGGTGTACGAAGATCGCGAGCTCAAAGCCAAGGTCTCATCGGCTGCACAATCAGTCGTCGGGCCGGATGCGGTGATCGCTTCCAACACCTCGACGTTGCCGATCAGCGGTCTGGCCACCGCGGTGCCGGATCAGAGTAAATTCATCGGCCTGCACTTCTTCAGTCCCGTGGAAAAAATGCCGCTGGTGGAAATCATCAAAGGCGCCAATACCAGCGACGAAACCCTGGCTCGAGGCTTCGATTTCGTCCTGCAAATCAAGAAAACCCCGATCGTGGTCAACGACAGTCGCGGCTTCTTTACCTCGCGGGTGTTTGGCACCTTCACCAACGAAGGCATCGCCATGCTCGGCGAAGGCGTCAGCGCGCCGATGATCGAAACCGAAGCGCGCAAGGCCGGCATGCCCATCGGGCCGTTGGCGATTTCTGATGAAGTTTCCCTCAGTCTCATGAGCCATATCCGTCAGCAAACGGCCAAAGACCTGCAAGCCGAAGGGAAACCGCTGACAGAGCATCCGGCCTTTGCGGTGATCGACTTGCTGCTCAACGAATACAAACGCCCCGGTAAAGCGGCAGGAGGCGGTTTTTACGAATACCCGGCCGCTGGCCAGAAGCATTTGTGGCCAGAGCTGAAAAGCCGTTTCGAAAAGCCTGACGGGCAGATTTCGCCCAAAGATGTGCGTGATCGCCTGCTGTTCGTGCAAGCCATCGAAACCGTGCGCTGTGTGGAGGAGGGTGTGCTGACGTCGACGGCGGACGCTAACGTCGGTTCGATCTTCGGCATCGGTTTCGCGGCCTGGACCGGTGGCGCGCTGCAATTTATCAATCAGTACGGGGTGCAAGACTTTGTCGCCCGTGCCCAATACCTGGCCGCGCAGTATGGCGAACGCTTCAATCCGCCAGCGTTGTTGCTGGATAAAGCCGCCAAAGGGGAGACGTTTTAAGGGACCGGTGACGCCTCGCGGGGCTTGCCTTGGAACGGTGTTTCGAGGCAGGCTCTGGGGTGTTCATTATTCCCATCACGTGTCAGGTATTTTTTATGTCGTTACGCATCTGCATTCTGGAAACCGACATCCTGCGTCCAGAATTGGTCGACCAATATCAGGGCTACGGGCAGATGTTCAAGCACCTGTTTTCGCAGCAACCTATCGCGGCCGAGTTCACGGTCTACAACGTGATGCAGGGCGAATACCCAAGCGATGACCTGACCTTCGACGCTTATCTGGTCACCGGCAGCAAGGCCGATTCCTTCGGCACCGACCCGTGGATCGAAACCCTCAGGAAATACCTGCTGACCCGCTACGAGCGCGGCGACAAACTCTTGGGCGTGTGTTTCGGCCATCAGTTGCTGGCGTTGTTGCTGGGCGGCAAAAGCGAACGTGCCACCCAAGGCTGGGGTGTCGGCACCCACAGTTACAAACTCGCGGCCAAGGCGCCGTGGATGAGCCCGGTCAGGGAAGAGTTGACCTTGTTGATCAGCCACCAGGATCAAGTGACGTCGCTGCCGGAAAACGCCACGGTCATCGCCTCCAGCGATTTCTGCCCGTTCGCGGCTTATCACATCAATGATCAAGTGCTGTGCTTCCAGGGGCATCCGGAGTTCATTCACGACTATTCGCGAGCGCTGCTGGAAATTCGTCAGGAAGCGCTGGGCGAGCAGATCTACTCCAAAGGCGTGAAGAGCCTTGAGCATGAGCATCATGGCGCTACGGTAGCGGAGTGGATGATGCGGTTTGTGGCGCACAAGCCAGAAACGGCTTAAAACCCGATACAAGCTCGCACCCACAATGGAGATCCCCTTGTGGGGCGAGCCTGCTCGCGATTGTCACAGGCACCTCGGTAGTGGCTACAACCACCCCGACTTCTTGAAACTCGCCCACAAACTTGTGCATCCCACCGCAATAAACCCCAGCACCCCGAAGTATCCGTACTGCCACGCCAGCTCCGGCATGTTTTGAAAGTTCATCCCGTAAATCCCGGCCACCGCCGTCGGAAACGCCAAAATCGCCGCCCACGCGGCAAACTTGCGTTGCACCACGCTTTGACGCGAAGCCTCAAGTAATACCCCCACCTCAATCGTCTGACTGGCAATGTCGGCCAACGTTGTCAGGTCTTCCATCTGCCGCGTCACGTGAATCTGCACATCCCGGAAGTACGGGCGCATGTTCTTGTCGATGAACGGGAAGCTCAGTTTCTGCAGTTCTTCACCGATCTCGACCATTGGCGCCGCATAACGACGCAGACGCAATACGTCCCGGCGCAGGCCGTGAAGTTTCTGGATGTCATGTTCATTCAACGCACTGCACAACACGTTGCGCTCCAGCTCATCGATCTCGGCGTGGATCGCTTCGCCCACGGGCTGGTAGTTTTCGATCACGAAGTCGAGGAGGGCATAGAGAACGAAGTCCTCCCCGTGTTCAAGCAACAACGGGCGCGCTTCACAGCGTTGCCGGACATAGGCATAGGACGCCGAATGACCATTGCGAGCAGTGATGATGTAGCCGTTACCGGCAAAGATATGCGTCTCGATGAACTGCAGTTTGCCCTCGTTGCGAATGGGCGAGTAAGTGACAATAAACAATGCGTCGCCAAAGGTTTCGAGCTTCGGCCGGCTGTGTTTTTCCAGGGCATCTTCGATGGCCAGTTCGTGCAGGTTGAACTGGCGTTGCAGGTTGGCCAGCTCCTGGGCGTCCGGCTCTTCGAGGCCGATCCAGACAAAGTGGCCGGGTTTTGCGGCCCAGGCTGCGCCCTCGTCGAGGGTGATATTGGTGACTTTCTTACCGGCGCTGTAAACCGCAGCAGCAACAACTCTACCCATGATTCAGGTTCACTTCTTATTAGCAGGTGGCAGTGGCAGGCAATCTTCAGCTTAGCCTTGTCTGATGCTTCAGAGTGAGCGAACTCTGCAGAGTTCGAAGGTGAAAGTTCGAAGGCAAAAGAAAACCCGCACCAGGCGGGTTTCTTTTTTAAGCGGCTTGCAGTTGCCGATCCATCGAAGCGATGCACTCGCGCATCTGTTCGCGGCACTGGGCCATCAGCAGGGGCATGTCGTCCAGACTCAATCCTGCTGTCGGAATCGCCGGCAGCGAGCGAATCAGAATTTTCCCACTGCGCCAGCGGTTCAATCGCATGTGTTTGACGTAACTGCTGACGCACACGGGCACGATTGGTACGCCGGCAGCAATCGCCATCTGGAACGCGCCTTTCTTGAACGGCAGCAACTCTTCGCCCAGGTTGCGCGTGCCTTCCGGAAAGACCCAGATCGACGTGTCTTCATGCTGCAAGGTGTGCGTGGTGGTCAACATCGACTGGCGCGCCTTGTGCGCATTGCCGCGATCGATCAACACGTTGCCGGCCAGCCAGAACAACTGCCCGAACAGCGGTACCCACTTCAGGCTCTTTTTGCCGATGCACACGGTACGGTGGGGCACCACGTTGCCGAATACAAACAGGTCGTAGTTGGATTGGTGATTGGCGATGATCACGCAGCTGTCAGGCTTGTTCATCAACGGCCCGACATCGGCCTTCACCCGTAAACGCAAAATACACATCGCCGGCCATGCGTAGAGACGTGCGCACAAACGGCTGTTGTCCGGGTTGAACGGGCGACACAGGCCCAGAATCACCCCAAGCACACCGGCCAGAATAAAGTGCAGGCCCATCAAGAACATACGAAACACAAACAGCATTTACAGGCCCCACCGGGACAAAAGGTGGCGCAGTGTACGGATGTGCACTGTTTTCGGCAATTGCCGCTATAGAGGAGGGAGATAGGCGATGTTTGTGCGCATGTTTCCGACTTGTGGGTCAGACGCGTTCTAGAGCGGTTACAGACTTTTCAACATCATGGGCAAGAAAAAGCCCGACTCGACGGTCGGGCTTTTCAACGCTGCGAGTCTGGGCTTAACCCAAGTGTTGCTGATCGAGGATGATTGCGTTATCCAGCGTCTCCAGCAGCGCCTTGCGTACTTTCAACTTGGTGTTCTTGTGCGCGGTCATGTTGATCTTCTTCAATTGACGAGCGGCTGCCAGCGCGGCGCCCTCCAGCTCTTCGGCCGAGACCACCACGTCGAGGAAACCTGCGTCTACGGCGCTCTTCGGAGTGAACATCTCGCCATTGATCACCGAGCGATGCAGCGCAGCCTTGCTCAAGCGATCACGGGCAATCTCGATACCGGCGTGGTGCATGGTCATGCCGATCTGCACTTCGTTCAGACCAATGCTGAACGGGCCATCAACCCCAATGCGGTAATCCGCCGACAACAGCAGGAACGCACCCTTGGCCACGGCATGCCCAGGGCACGCCACGATCACCGGGAACGGGTGCGACAGCAGGCGACGGGCCAGCGTCGAACCGGCAGTGACCAATGCCACGGCTTCTTTCGGACCGGACGTCATCACCTTCAAGTCATAACCACCGGACAGAATCCCCGGCGTACCGGTAATGATCACCACCGCACGATCAGTCACTGCCTGATCCAGCGCAGCGTTAAACGCGGCAATCACGTCGGGCGAAATGGCATTGACCTTGCCATTGCTCAGGGTCAGGGTCGCGATACCGTCTTCGAGATGGTAGGAAATCAACTCACTCATGACGCTATTCCTTGTATGAAAGTTGGGGCAGACGTTACCCACCGCGACAGGCCAGGTAAAGCGCCGTGACTGACCCGCCAGTCACCCTTTCCCCGTCGCACAAGCGTAGCCCGCCACATCCGCGGCGCGTTCCCTTCTATATAGAAGCAGGCGCGAAGCCGGAGATTGGCAGGTTTGCCATGACCCCAAACCCGATGGAACGACTAAATCGCTAAGCGCATGAAAATTCTGCAAAAAAAGTTTGCCATCGGAAAAGGTTTCGACTACATTAGCGCGCCTCGACAGACAGAACTTGTTTGACGAGATACGGTGAAGTGTCCGAGTGGCTTAAGGAGCACGCCTGGAAAGTGTGTATACAAGAAATTGTATCGAGAGTTCGAATCTCTCCTTCACCGCCAAATTCGATGTAACCAGAACCCCTGATTTCGAGAGAAATCAGGGGTTTTGTGGTTTCCGGGGGCTGAAAAAGAGTCTGGCCATCGCGTCATCGGCACCGTTCGCAGTGAACGCGCGTTGCAAACTTTTCAGGCTCTTTCCCCGGACAGTGTTCATGGGGTCATCCTGGATGCAACGGACTTTGATCGCATCGACAGCGTCATAGCGGAGGTTGAAGCAAACCACGGCCCGGTCGATGTATTGGTCAACAATGCCGGCTACGGACATGAGGGCATCCTCGAGGAGTCACCGCTGGATGAGATGCGTCATCAGTTCGACGTCAATGTCTTCGGCGCGGTAGCGGTGATCAAGGCCTTCCTGCCTTATTTTCGCAAGCGTCGGGCCGGTCACATTCTCAATATCACGTCCTTGGGCGGCGCCATCACAATGCCGGGTATCGCCTATCAAATACAGCGAAGACTATGCTGACCCGAACGCCAAAGTCCGGGCTCACGCAAAGGCCGGCAGTCCATTGCGTAAGCCCAAGGACTACACCGGGCCGCGGAGTTACTACGAGTTTTTGCAGACCGTTCAACTGCAAGGCAAACACGGCAACGCGTTTGGCTACAAGACCGTCAACACCGACGTCCTCGGCTGGATCATCGCCCGAGCGACCGTTCGTTATGCCTCGCACCCGGTTGCCAGTAACTCGGCGAATGATCCGGTGACGCTGCCAGCGTTTGATGCGTTGGCCGCGTTTTTGTCCAAGTTGCCTTGATTCGCTGTTTATAAAGAAGGAATTCCTATGATCACCACCACAACCCACGCCATCGAAGGCCGTCAGATCACCGCCTACCTGGACATCGTCAGTGCCGAGTCAGTGCAGGGCGTGAACGTTATCCGCGACGTGTTTGCCGGGATGCGGGATTTTTTCGGTGGGCGTTCCCAGACGTTGGAGCGGGCGTTGAAGGAAGCGCGGATTCAGGCGACTGACGAGATCAAGGAGCGGGCGCGAGCGCTTCAGGCGGACGCAGTGGTAGGGCTCGATTTTGAGATCAGCATGCCGGCTGGCAAGGGCGGGATGGTCGTGGTGTTTGTGACGGGGACAGCGGTCAGATTGAAGTGATTCGATTTGTTTGATCGCGAGGTGTTTTATCGGTCGCAGCGCGGGCCATTCGTCGGGCACGCAACAATCTGAATTACAAGTCCGGTAATGACCGACTAGTCTCAAAAGCCTTGGTGGTCGATATTTTTCAGGCAAATGGCTTTGCCGGTGTCGACCCTTTTTGAGAGGGGAAGAGGTATGGCTGATCCGTATATCGAAGACGACGGGGCTGAATTTCCAATCAACAATTGCGTTAAATGCGGCCAGACAGAGTATGTGGCGGGCTTCGGGGAAGACCCGGTCCAGGTCGGCAAAGTGAAATCCACCGTGCCCAGAGGGCCGAAGTCGAAATTTCTACCGAGAGTGGCAGCGCCTTCCAGGAAGTAACCGTTAACCGCACAAACCCCGCCATTCAGCGGGGTTTTTCGTTGTTGCAGCACCCATTGTCGGTTGAAAACCCGGCGGCAGACGCTCGGTAGTGTTGGTCGTTTGTTTTTTCACAAACTTTTCACAGCATCGCCCGTAGGCTCAAACCATCCGTTAGAAAGCAGTACCTGGCCCGTTCCCCAGCGGGCTTTTTTTTGCCTGCCATAAAACCTTTTCCATAAACGCTGTCCAACCGTCGCTAATTGCGAGGTGCGGAGGTTTTTGTGTGGACGTTTCGTGCGCTAAAGCATTCAATCCCCGCCTTTCATTTATCTCCCTATTTTTGAGGTTTTCGTCATGCGTTTAACTCTGCCTGCACTGGTTCTTGGGCTTCTGGTTGCTCAAGGTGCGATGGCTGCCAGTGATGGCACCGCGGCAATTGGCGGCGGTCTGGGCGGTGCGCTGGGTAATGTGGTCGGCCAAAGCATGGGCGGCAGCACCGGCGCAGCGATTGGTGCGGGCGTAGCGGGCGCAGCCGGCAGTGCTGTTACAGCACGCAAAGGCCACCGTACTTCCGCTGCCATTGGTGGTGGCGTTGGCGCGGCCGGCGGTTCGGTGATCGGCAACAGCCTGGGTGGCAAGAGCGGTTCCACCATCGGCGCTGGTTTGGGTGGTGCTTTGGGCGGCGGCGTTGGCAGCAACCTGGCCAACGGTCACAAGCGTCACTGATCCTGATCGATCAGCATCGAAGAGCCCGGCTAAACGCCGGGTTTTTTGTTAATGAACGATTCTTTGACCCAAGCCTCAAAGGTCGTATACCCCCGTAGAATAAGAGGCTTCCCATGACTCCGGTTAACAACGGCAAAAAGTGTAGAAACATCATTGCTCGACGTTTGGTGCTGTCTGCGTTTGTGGTTGGACTGTTCGCGGCTCAAGGTGCAATGGCGGCCGGCGACGGCACCGCTGCAGTGGGCGGCGGTCTGGGTGGTGCGTTGGGTAACGTCGTCGGCGGACAATTGGGCGGCAGCACAGGCGCCGCTATTGGCGCGGGCGTTGGTGGTGCGGCCGGTAGCGCAGTCGGGGCGAGTAAAGGCAATCGCAACGAGGCGGCTATTGGCGGTGGTTTGGGTGCGGCAGGCGGGTCAGTGGTTGGCAACAGCCTCGGCGGCTCGACCGGTTCGACCATCGGCGCGGGCCTTGGCGGTGCCGCGGGTGGTGCAGTCGGGAACAACCTGGGCGACGACGGCAACAATGGCAGCTCACATTCCGGCCACGGGAACGGTCACAAGCATAAGCACAAAAACAAGCATCACTAATACGCTCTCGAATAGAAACCCGGCCTGGTGCCGGGTTTTTTGTGTCTGCAATTCGCAAACCGGAACGATTGACCACAGGCGGTCTCGAACTTCATACACCCCCCAATAATGCGAGGCATGCCATGACGCCAGAAACCGAAGGCAAAGAACAAAAAGGCCCAAGCGGACTTCCATTCATCAACGACCCTGGCAATGAAGATCCAGGTTCACTCATGGACGACGCCACGGTACCCCTCAACGACTCTGATGACGCGGGGAACCTCGAGTACGAAGAAGATGAAGACGTAGATTGATGTGTTTTGTTTGACCGATCGTCTCTCTGATCGAACACTACCCTGCATCACCCCTCGAACTATCAGGGCCTGCTTTTCAGGCCCTTTGAGAGGTGCTTATGAACGCTGATCCGAAAGACACCGACGACACACCTGAATATCCGCTGCCGTCACCGACCAATTCGTTGAGTCGTGATCAACGTCCGCCGGATGACGATACGGCGGTGGAGCAAGTGCCTGACGATGATGTGAGGCGTGGTGATGTCGAGGCGGACCCTGAAGATCCGGACATTGCCGGCGAGGATTACTCGGGCGAGCCTAGCTGATAAGCCGCTCGTCGATTGTGTTGCACCTTTAAAAACAGAGCGCTGCCAGATCAGGTATGCACCTTTTTTAAAGGAGATGCGTCATGGTCAGTTCAAAACTCACAGCCCTGATCATTGCAGGGCTGTTGTCTGTCGGCTCGTCGAGTGCGCTGGCTCAATCCAATGGGAATGATGCGCCTGTGGATAAAGGGGGGATGCCTCCGTCGACTGAAATGAATGCGAATTCTGCCGATGGTGATGCGTTGCCGCCGGGGAGTATTAATGGTGGGAATGGGGGGGGATGCGAATGGGAGTAGTACTAGTCCGGGGAAGGGGAGCGGGGCTGTGAGTGGAGGGGATTCGATGGGGAGTGGTGGTGGGGATGAGGCTGGAGAATCTGGTGGTTCCGGAGGTAGGACGAGTGGCTCGGGTAGTTAAGGCTGACTGTCCAAACGTCAGAGCCCAGTAGTCGAACTGGGCTTTTCCTGAGGAGGGGCCTACTCGTTGATGCGATTAGACCAAAACCATTGCAGGAAAAATTCTTCCTGAAGATTGGGGTCATTAGTTAGATTATTTTCTTCGTAATCAAAGATATTGACGATATCACTTAATAACGCTCGTTTTCCAAGCGTGAGTTCGTACGCTTTTACTCCAAGTGACATCTGTGAGGACATTGTAGAAGGATGCACGTTTATTTTTGCGCCTTTTCACAAGAAAATTACATTGGGGTGATCTGCTCTGACCTTTCCAAGGTTTTTGTAAAAATTATTACCTACGTATGAATTTTGGTATCCGTCTTCCATGGTAAAGGTGATGGTCAGGCTCTTTGAGTCACAGAGAAGCATAGCGGTTTGACGTTCACCGTTTTTGCATATCGAAATTTTAATGGCATTCATAGGGAGGTTTGCTTGTGAACAAAAAAGCTTATCCAGTGCCGGTGAAAATCTATTTGCTCCGAAATATCGGTGGTGATGTCTTTATCCTCGAAATCAAAAATGTGGACGATGTCCTTACGTGTCGCCTGTTTTCCCAGTGTCACCTCATAAGCAACAGCTCCATTACTCATTTGTGAGCACATTCGCGAAGGAAATACATTTAGCTTTGCTCCTTTGCAAAGAAATTTTGTCTCGGGAAACTCTCGTCTAATTTGTGCCAGACATAAGAATAAGTCATCGTCTAAGTAAGTTTTTCTGAAGCCATTTTTTCTTATGAAAGTCAGTGAGCTATTGCCAGATTTAAGTATTGCAGTTTCGAATTCCTGCCCGACTTGAAGTGTTATTTTATGTTTCACAAAAATTTCTCTCGTGCTAGGTGATTTTTATATGTCTACAGGGCGTGTTGTCGTCTGTTTTAGTCAGCATTTTTTTTCAGGCTGGTCCGGCGTGGGGACTGCGAGTGACTCGATCCATTTTTTATAGAAGGTTTGTTGTTCTTTGATGTCGCTGGTTAAGTTCTTGTCCTCGTAATCAAAAATTCTTACTGTGTTTTCTTCTTCGCTAGGTGTCCCAAGCTCAAGTTCGTAAGCTACTAATCCGCTAGACATCTGGGAGGTCATCCTTGAAGGGTGCACGTTCAACTTTGCACCTTTGCAAAAAAAAGTTATTTCAGGGAATTCGGCTCGTAGCATGCCAAAACAAATAAAAAGGTCGGAGGCTGTATAGGTATTCTTGAATCCATTTTGCATTATGAATAAGAGTGATATTTTTCGTCGGTCACATTCAATTGTCGCTGACTCTACAGTTCCGTTTGTTTTTATGAATATTTCAATGGGTTTCATGATTATTTTTCCTGAAAGGATTAGGTGTTGAGTAGCCCTTGTAGCTACCATCTTCATATACAGGTGTGACTCCGACTATGTCGTGATTTTTTATCCCTCCTGGAAATGCAATTTCCGCTTCGCGACTATGCGGTGACATGATGCCTAGGTCTTTGTTTACATCAATTCCACGAATGTTCTTTAGAATATATACGTATCCATCATCAATGAAGTGGCCTGTGGCAAATTTTTTAGCCTGATACTCCGAGGTTGAAGTACTGACGAAGTAACTCGGCGGGGTCTTATTGTCTAAAGTGTGCAGGTAGAGATCCGTACTGTCCCCCCAAGGCTCAAATCCTGCCTCAAAAATTTCCCAAGGCTCTCGGTCGTCACCCCGGTACAAATAGTAGTTCTCTTGTTTAGGTCTTGGTGTGCTGGGTTCGCCCTCCTTTACCTCTGCACTCCCCGCCGGATCCTCCCCAAACGCCGGCCTCTTACACCCATCCCCCCCAGGACACTCATTCAACCCCAACGGATCAACCCATCCCGTCGGGTTCCGCGTGTACTGATACCCGTTCAACCCACCCGCTAACCCACTCGGGTCCGGCGTCAAATACCGTCCCAGATCCGGGTTGTAATAACGATGCCGGTTGTAATGCAGCCCCGTCTCCGCGTCGAAATACTGCCCTTGAAACCTCAACGGTTGATCCAGCACCTGATGGGTATCGCGATTCAACCGGGTCAGGCGGCCGTAGGCGGTGTATTGCGCGGCCCAGATGATGTCGCCGCTGTAGTCGGTGAGTTCTTGGGGGGTGCCGAGGTGGTCGAGTTGGTAGTAGAACGGGCAGGCCTGGCGTGGGCCTTTGCCGTCGAGCATGGCGAGTGGGCGGAAGGTGCCGGGTTCGTAGAGGTAGCTGCGGTGGTGGTCCTGGCTGTGTTCGGCGATGAGCTGGTCGCCTTGCCAGAAAAACTCGGTGGTTTTGCCGTCGACGGTTTTGCGGATGCGGCGACCGAAGGCGTCGTAGCGGTAGGTCGCGCAGGTGCCGTTGGGCAGCGTGGCGCTGATTAACCGGTGCTGGCAGTCGTAGTGGTATTCGGTGACGAGTTTTTGCCCGGTGCCGCGGCGTTCGCGGATCAGGTTGCCGAAGGCGTCGTAGTCGAAGTGGAGGTCGCCTTGCATCAACAGGCGATTGCCTTTGACGGCGGCCGGGCCAGGGCGATCCTGCATCAGCAGGTTACCGGCGGGGTCGTGGGCGAAGCTTTCGGGTTGTTGGTCGCGGGAGTGACGGACGCGGATCAGGCGGTTGAGCGGATCGTATTGGTAGTTGCGTTGGCCATGGCGGGTGTCCGCGAGGGTGTCGAGGTTGCCGTTGCCGCTGTAGGCATAATCGCGTCGATACAACGATTGCGGGTGTTGGCTGACGGCATGGGCCTTCAGACGACCTTGTTCGTCGTGGTCGTACTGGCTGTGTAACAAGCCTTGCTGGCGCTGTAATTCGCGACCGAATTGATAGGTGTGGCTGGTAAGCCGGGTGCCGTTGAGGTCGATGGCTGTCAGTGCACCACCCTTGGCGCGGTGGTAATCGATTTTGCTGTTGTCTGGCAGGCGCAGGTGGTTGAGTCGGCCGCAAGCGTCGTAGCCATAGCGCAATGTGGCCCAGCTCTGGTGTTCTGTGATCAGCCGGTTCTGAGTGTCGTATTCGAATTCCAGTGGGTGATCGTGGTTGTCGTCGACACTGACCAAGCGGCCCAGGTTGTCGTAGTGGTATTCGACGTTGATGCCATCGGGCAGGTTTTTGATCAGCAGGCGACCGGTTGAGTCCCGTTGGTAACGGGTCATCAGTTGCGAGCCGTCATCGCCGAACTCGATTTTTTCCAGCAGATGACCATTGAGGTCGTAGGCATACGCAGTGCGTCGACCGTCAAATCCGACTTCCTGTCGGATCAATCCACTAGCTGTGTAGTCCAGTCGATAGTGTTCGCCGGACTCGTTCTCGATTTCGGTCAGCAGAAGCCGTGCGTTGTCATAGCGATAGTGCAGATGCGTGCCGTCGGGGTTGATCCGGCGGCTGACCAGGTGCAGGTCATCGTCGTACTCAAAGCGCGTGACACGCCCCAACTCATCGCGCTCGGCGGTGATTTTGCCGTAGGCGTTGTAGCTGAAAGCTCGGCTGGCACCAGTAGGAAGAGTCGTCTGGAGCAGTCGGCCAACGGCGTCCCATTGGTAGTGAGTGACAGCGCCATGTTCATCCTGACGGGTAATCTGCCGTCCCAGAGTGTCGTAGGAAAACCGCCGCTGACTGCCGTCCGGCAGGGTCTCCTCGATCAGTTGCCCGATAGCATCCCGAACGAAAACATGACGACTGCTGTCCGGAAAACGGATCGATGCCAGTCGTCCTTGAGCGTCGTAGTGGTAGCGAGTGACCTGACCGTCGGGGTCGATGGATTCGGTGACATCACCCTGAGCATTGCGTTGATATTTCCATACCGCCTGACCGCGATAGCGCGCATGCAGGAAACCGTTGCGGTATTCGTAGGACGTTGGCTCGTCTTCAGGTGGAATCAGTGCAATCAGCCGCCCGAGATCATCGTAGCGGTATTGAGTAATGGCCCCCAACGGCCCCTGTTCGGCAATCAGCTGACCCTTGTGGTCATAAGTCTTGAGGTGCTCGGCGCCATCCGGCCCGACCCGGCGCACCAACCGCGCCGTATCGTCATGGACGTAAACCTCCTCGCTGCCATCGACGTTTTTAACCAGCACTGCGCCGTTGTCGTCCCAGGCATAGCGCGTATCCATTTGCGCGAACGTCGCCCAGTGCCTTGTGCATCGGGCCGCTTTGCCGGACCGCTCCCACTCCCAAAAAAAACTGGCCCCACCGGCCAATTGCCGCTGGAGAATCACGTGTCGGTCGTCGTAGTCGTACCGTTCGCTTTCCCCGGCGGCATTGGTCGCTTCGATCAGTCGCTGTCGGGCGTCGTAGCGGTAGGCAATCAGCGTTTGCTCGGTACGCCAGGCGTCAGCCGCCGTATCGGCGGGGTGAAACGACTGGTACTCGACGGCGACGATGTGCCGGCGCTCGTAGCGCAACAGCAGCGAACGACCGGCGCCGTTGTCGAGGCGCTGAATGCGATCCTGCCGGTCACGGGTGATGTGCAGCCTGTTGTTATAGGCATCGCTGATCGTGGTCAGCCGGCCATTGCGAAAGTGATAGAACCGCGCGGTTTCGCCAGCGAGGGCGAGCACCAGTTCTTCTGGTTGATCCCCTGAATAAATCGCCGCCCGCGACAGGCTGTTGTGAATGGCCGGGCGTTTCTGGCTGGGCAGCGGAAATGTCGTGCGGCGGTTTTCATGGTCGATCCAGACGACGTGCTCTGCGTTCAGCACCAGCCGATGCGCCAGCGAATGACTCCAGCCCCAGCCCAGCCCGCAATCGATTTCCACCGCGCTGCTTCGGTACAACCGGGTGAACGCAAACGGCAACAAACCGTTGAGCGATCCATCGTCCAGAGTCAGCAGCTCTTCGCCGGTGACCATCGACACCGGGCAGCCATTGGTGCAGGTCAGTGGCCCGCAATCGGCGCTGTCGCCGTTGGGGTTTTTCGCCTGCTCGGGGGCGTCGTCGCGCTGTTCGTGCCGGCTCAGGCGAGTCTTGGGTGCGGATTTGTTGCGAGCAATGGCGACCGGGTTGTTCACCCATACAACCGGTGCCGAGCCTGCACTGATCTGTAGCGGCACCGCAGGCGCAGGGTTCAGCGGAACAGTGCGGATGTTGACCGCGAGGGGTTTGAATACGCCCGTATGGGGCGTCAAGTCGGATAGAGCGGCCAGGCGCAAACTCGCGGCTGCCAGCCATTTACGCGCTCGCTCCGATTTGATTTTGCCCAGCACCTTCGCACTGATACCGAACCTCAGCCCTACAGGCCCCGTGAAGCGTGCCAGCAGGAATCCAATCAATACCCCCGTACGAATTTCTGCCACAACTTCGGCGATGTGCTGCGGTGGCATCATCCGCAGCCAACTGGTGAACGCCGCCAGATGGATGAACATCAACGGCTCGTCACTCAACACCAGCAACAGATTGGCAATCGATTCAGCCGAGGCCTGCAGCAGCGTTTCAAGTTCTACTTCGGTCAGGTACTCAAGGAGTTTTTCGCTGTTGGCCTGCAGGTCGGTGATCAGCTCGTAAATCTGCTTCACGTCATCCCACAAACCGTTCAGCGACGTCTCAACACCGAGCCAGTCAGCTTGTTGCAACAGGCCGTAGCGCTTGAGGAATCCGGCTTGTGCGTACTCGGCCCATGGTGCTTCGAATTCAGTCGTCCACTCATTGCGCAGCCAGTCTTCCAGGCCGTCGATGACGCCTTGATAGGAGGCGTAGAGTGCTTTGACATGATCGGTGGAAACATTCGGAAAGAAGGTAATGCGGTATCGTTGGCCGCGTTCGCACTTGGGGATTTCGAGAATGCCGCTGGGGCCGATCTCGTGGTTGACCGGCTCGCCATAGGTGCCATCAGCATTCAACGGCTCGAGCATCACCGGCGTATTGCCGATGGGTACGAATCGCGCCGCGTCGAACATGTGTACCAGCGTCAACGAGCCGCTGGCCGGGCACGCCCCGACGGTGGCGCTGACAGGCGCAGTGGAATGCTTTGGCGCGACCAGACGGACTTCGTTGCCGACCTTGAACACCTGCTCGATATCCAGCGCCTTGCCGGTCCAGAAACTCTCCGCCCAGGCATCGTAGTCGTTGAGGCACAGTCGAAAGTCAGCGAGCAACCCTTCGACATCCGGCTGCTCAGGGTCCATGGCAGCGACCACCAGAAGTCCGATAGTGTTGTTCAAGGCCAGAACCTTGTCAGGTTCGAACATTCGCAGTCCCTCGCGCAGATCAAATGTGAGCGCGAGACTTTGCTTGGGATCAGCGGCTAAAGAAGTCGGGAAAAGAGGCGTTTTATGTAGGGAAAGTCGCTAAATGACGGCCAGCACTTTTTGTAACGGTCGGGCATTGCCCGTTGCTCAATGTCAGCCGCGCTCGCTATGCTGCTGAATCCTTTAATCGATCACGGACCCGGCCACACCTGCGCCGCCTCTGGGATGTCATTAGAAAACGGACCCGATGCGATGAATGCACCGCTCAATCAGTTCGGCCCGATCAAAGCTGTGATTTTCGACATGGACGGCTTGTTGCTGGACACCGAGGGGATTTATACCGAGGTCACATCGCTGATTGCCGCGCGTTACGGTCGGGTTTTCGACTGGAGCATCAAGCAAAACATCATTGGCCGTGGGGCCGGTGATCTGGCGAGATACGTGGTCGAGGCGCTCGATTTGCCGATCACTGCCGAAGAGTTCCTGGTGATCCGCGAACCATTGATGCGCGAGCGTTTTCCTGCCGCGCTGGCGATGCCGGGTGCTGAGGAACTGGTGCGGCACTTGAAGGCCAACAACATTCCGATTGCCGTGGGTACCAGTTCCTCGCGTCAGTCGTTCGGGCAGAAGACCACGTTGCACCGTGACTGGTTTGCGCTGTTCGATTTCGTTGTGACGGCCGATGACCCGGAGGTCGGCGCAGCCAAACCGGCGCCGGATATTTTCCTCACCGCAGCGCGGCGCCTGGGCGTTGCGCCTGAGGACTGCCTGGTGTTTGAGGATTCGCCGTTTGGCGTCACCGCGGCGAAAGCGGCGGGGATGACCGCGATAGCCATCCCGGATGCAGCCATGGCGGATGAGAAATACGCACATGCCGATGGCATTCTTCGTACGCTGAAAGCGTTCACACCGAGCGCGTGTGGTTTACCCGCCCTCCAATGGGCTTAACGCACCCGTAAGCAAAAGTGGGAGCGAACAGGCTCGCTCCCACATATTGTTTATGTCTAGCGCATCAGGCGCCGAAACCACCGTCGATGGTCAGGCTGGCCCCAGTGATGTAACCGGCTTCCGGACCGACTAGGTAGGCCACGAAGCTGGCGATCTCTTCGGCTTTGCCGTAGCGACCCACTGCCATCAACGGGATCAGGCTTTCCGCAAAGTCACCGTCAGCCGGGTTCATGTCGGTGTCGACCGGGCCGGGCTGCACATTATTAATGGTGATGCCGCGTGGGCCGAGGTCGCGGGCCAGGCCTTTGGTCAGGCCGACCAATGCGGCTTTGCTCATGGCGTAAGGGCCACCACCGGCGAAGGGCATGCGGTCGGCGTTGGTGCTGCCGATGTTGATGATGCGACCGCCTTCGGTCATGTGGGCGGCGGCGGCCTGGGTTGCGATGAACACGCTGCGCACGTTGATGGCGAGGGTTTGGTCGAAGTCTTCGAGTTTGAAATCTTCCAGTGGCGCAACGGCCAGTACGCCGGCGTTGTTGACCAGGATGTCCAGGCGACCGAAGGCTTTAACCGTAGCGCTCACGGCGTTGCGGATGGCTTCAGCGTCGGCGCTGTCCGCCTTGATGGCCAGGGCTTTTCCGCCGCTGCTGGTGATGCTGTTTTTCAATTCTTCGGCTTTGGCCGTGGAGCTGACGTAGGTGAAGGCAACGGTTGCGCCTTCAGCGGCCAGACGTTTGACGATGGCGGCGCCGATACCGCGGGAACCGCCTTGAATCAAAGCCACTTTGCCGCTGAGGTTCTGAGTAGTCATATCGATCTCCAAAGTCCCGAGGCGAGATGCCTCGGTTGATGGAGCCTAGTATCGATTGAGGATCAAGCGCTGAGTAGCCGGCAACTGCGATAGTCTGTGTAAACCAAAAGTTTATAGTGGCGCCTATGGAAACCTTCAGCAGTATCGAATGCTTCGTGCGCAGTGCCGAGGTCGGCAGCTTTGCCGAAGCCGCGCGGCGCTTGAGTTTGACCCCGGCCGCGGTAGGCAAGAGTGTGGCAAAGCTCGAGGCACGGCTTGGTGTGCGGCTATTTCAGCGCAGCACCCGCAGCCTGACGTTGACCGAGGCCGGTCAGCTGTTCCTTGGCGAGGTCAGTTCCAGCCTGCACACGATCCAGAATGCGGTGGCCAATCTGGCCAGCGCCGAAGGCCGCCCGGCGGGGACACTGAAGGTCAGCATGGGCACGGTGTTTGGGCGCTTGTATGTCGTGCCGTTGCTGGGGGAGTTTTTGCGGCGCTTCCCCGCGATCAACCCGGACTGGCATTTCGATAACCGTCAGGTCGATTTGATTGCACAGGGGTTCGATGCGGCCATTGGCGGTGGTTTCGAACTGCCCCAAGGGGTGGTGGCGCGCAAACTGGCGCCGGCGCATCGGGTGTTGGTGGCGTCAGCCGGTTATCTGGAGGCGCATGATGCGATCGCCGAGCCCGATGATCTCAAGCACCACGACGGCATTCTGATTCGTTCGCCGCAGACCGGCCGGGTGCGTTCCTGGCAGTTGACCAGTCGCACGCAGCAACACAGTCCGCTGACATTGAAGGCGCGGATGACCATGAGTGATTCGGAAGCCGCGTGCGCGACGGCAGCCCAGGGGCTGGGGATTGCGCTGGTGAGCATGCCGTTCGCCTCGGGGTTTCTGGAGAACGGGAAGCTACAGCGGGTGCTGCCGGACTGGTTTGTCGACGATGGCAACATTTCGATCTATTACGCGGAACACAAACTGTTGCCGGGCAAGACCCGGGCGTTTGTGGATTTCATCATTGAGCAGTTTGCGGAGCAGGGGCTGGGGCAGCGGTTTAGTGCGGTTTGAGTTCGGCTTGGGACCGAGTTGCTGCCATCGCGGGCAATCCCGGCTGCCACCGGGGATTTGTGAGCGCCGCCAAGCCATTGTGGGAGCGTGGCTTGCCCGCGATGAACGATAACGCGGTCTGCCGCTCCCACAGGGGATCTCACAAGGCTCGGGATCAGGCCTTGGATTTGCTGATGATGTTGCCCGCATGCAACCCGCATTCTTTCTGCGTCGCCTCTTCCCACCACCAGCGACCTTCGCGCTCATGCTGGTTCGGCAGCACCGGACGGGTGCACGGTTCGCAGCCAATGCTGATGAACCCTCGCTCATGCAGGCTGTTGTAGGGCAGCTCCAGCATGCGGATGTAGCCCCAGATCTCTTCGCTGGTCATTTGCGCCAGCGGATTGAATTTGTACAGGGTGCGCTCGGGCGTCGAGAACGCGGTGTCGATTTCCAGCACCGCGACGGCGCTGCGGGTGCCGGGGCTCTGGTCCCGGCGCTGGCCGGTGGCCCATGCGGTGACGCCGGACAACTTGCGGCGCAGCGGCTCGATCTTGCGGATGCCGCAGCATTCGCCATGGCCGTCCTTGTAGAAACTGAACAGGCCTTTTTCCTTCACGAAGGGTTCAAGTTTCGTGTAGTCCGGCGACACCAGTTCGATGTCGATCTTGTAGTGCTCGCGCACCTGATCGATGAAACGGTAGGTTTCCGGGTGCAAGCGGCCGGTATCGAGGCTGAACACCTTGACGTTCTTGTTCAGCTTCCAGGCCATGTCTACCAGCACCACGTCTTCGGCGCCGCTGAAAGATATCCACAGGTCATCGCCAAACTCGGCGAAGGCGAGTTTCAGGATGTCCTGGGCGGACTTATTGGCATAGGTCGTGGCGAGTTCCACGACGTCGAACGTTGGGCTCATCAGGGCGGCTTCCTACAGGTCGGTGGCGCTGGGCGCTCTATATGGCTGCGATGGTAACAAAATCCTGCAGCCGCTGGCGCGCCCTCTGCGTTGCGCCGGTCAGCCCGAATCGCTAGAGTTTGGCAGTCTTTTTGCTCGCTCGACTCAATAATCAATACAAATGGGAGTGTCTTGTGGAAATTGCCTGTCTGGATCTTGAAGGTGTACTGGTCCCGGAAATATGGATCGCGTTTGCCGAGAAAACCGGGATCGAATCCCTGCGGGCTACCACCCGGGACATTCCTGACTATGACGTGCTGATGAAGCAACGCCTGCGAATTCTCGATGAACACGGCCTGAAACTCGCCGACATCCAGGAAGTGATTGCCACGCTCAAGCCGCTCGATGGCGCCATCGAGTTCGTTAATTGGCTGCGCGAGCGCTTCCAGGTGGTGATCCTGTCAGACACGTTCTATGAGTTTTCGCAGCCGTTGATGCGCCAGCTGGGTTTTCCGACGTTGCTGTGCCATCGCTTGATTACCGATGATTCCGGTCGGGTGACCAGCTATCAGCTGCGTCAGAAAGACCCCAAGCGTCAGTCGGTTCTGTCCTTCAAGAGCCTCTACTATCGGGTGATCGCGGCGGGGGATTCGTACAACGACACGACGATGCTGGGTGAGGCGGATGCGGGGATTCTGTTCCATGCGCCGGACAATGTGATTCGCGAGTTTCCACAGTTCCCGGCGGTGCATACGTTTGAGGCGCTGAAGCAGGAGTTCATCAAGGCTTCTAATCGGGCGTTGAGCCTTTAGTCGTCTGGAAGATCGCGGGCAAGCCCGGCGCCTACAGGTATTGCACTAAGCCTGTGGGAGCCGGGCTTGGTCCGGGCGGCGTTCCAACGATGCTTTTAAAGGTTTTGCAGGGTATCGAGCAGGACTTTGACCTTGGTTATCGATTCCTGATACTCGGCCTGCCACTCGGAATCGGCGACGATTCCGCCACCGCCCCAACAACACACTTGCCCATCCTTGACCAGCAAGCTGCGAATTGCGATGGAGCTGTCCATCTCGCCGCGCACATCCAGATACAGCAATGACCCGCAGTACAATCCGCGCCGGGTCGGCTCCAGCTCATCAATAATCTGCATCGCCCGAATCTTCGGCGCACCAGTGATCGAGCCGCCGGGGAAGCTGCCGGCGATCAGGTCCAGCGCATCGCGGTCATCCGCCAGTTCACCGGTCACGCTGCTCACCAGATGATGCACGTTCGGATAGCTTTCCAGGCTGAACAACTCCGGCACTCGCACCGAACCAATGCGGCAGGTGCGCCCGAGGTCATTGCGCAGCAGGTCGACAATCATCAGGTTTTCCGCGCGATCCTTGGGGCTGGCCAGCAGTTCGGCGGCATTCGCCGCGTCTTCGGCAGCGGTCAGGCCGCGAGGGCGGGTGCCTTTGATCGGACGGGTTTCCACCTGCCGTTCGCTGACTTTGACGAAGCGCTCCGGCGACAGGCTCAGCACCGCGCCGCCCTCGGGCAGGCTCTGGAAACCGGAAAATGGCGTCGGGCATGCGGCGCGCAACGCGACGTACGCTGCCCATGGATCGCCTTGGCACTCCGCCCGGAAGCGCTGGGCGAAGTTGACCTGGTAGCAGTCACCGGCCTGGATGTAGTTCTGAATGCGTTCCAGCGCCTGGCGATACTGGTCGGCGCTCAGGTCGGCACGCATCGGCGCTTTCAGGGTGAAAGGTTCAAGGGTTTCGGCCGGCGGCTGACTGAACAGTGTGATCAGACGTTGGCGTTCGCTATTGACCAATGATGGGTGAAACACCAGTTGGCTGGTCTTCACGTGGTGATCGCTGATCAAGGCCCAGTCATATAACCCGAAACGCGCATCGGGCAATTGCAGGTCGTCTTGCGCCTGGCTCGGCAGGTTTTCCAGGTGCCGACCGAAGTCGTAGCTCAGGTAACCGATCAGGCCGCCGGCGAAGGGCAGTTCATCAGGCACTTGCGCTTTACCGAGTCGTGTCAGGTTTTCGCGCAGGCGTTGCAGGAAATCGCTGCCGCTTTCGTCGGGCAATACAGCCAATTGCGCCAGCGGCCAGGCGCTGAGCAAATCAAAACGCCCACGCTCGGCACTTGGCCGGCCACTGTCGAGCAGCACGGCGCCGGGCGCGTGACGAATCGCCGCGAAGTAGTCGGCGGGGTTGGCGCGATAAGGGAGCGGGTGTACGGAACAGGTCAACATGGGCGGGGCGGGTCAGCCATCGAGGCGGGGTGGCGATTGTAGTCCTCTGCAGGATTTGCTCCTAGAGGGGATGTCGGGGATTGGCAAGTTGAGTGCTTTAGTGACTGTCAGTCCGCCATCGCGAGCAAGCTCGCGATGGCCGCGACTCGGTTTCAGATCAGCCCTCAACCGCCGGAATATGCCCAAACATCTCCTGAACAAACTCCACGCGCTCTTTCACCGTCTCGGTAACCCCGCGAGCCTTCAACTCTTCCAACCGCGCTTCAACCGCATGTGTACGCAAGGTCAGCCCGCAATCGTTGGCGATCTGGATGTTCAACCCAGGCCGGGCATTGAGCTCGAGGATCAACGGGCCTTTTTCCTGGTCCAGGACCATATCAACGCCGATGTAACCCAACCCGCACAGCTCATAACAGCCGGCCGCGAGTTTCATGAAACCGTCCCAGTAGGGCAGTTGCACGCCATCGACGGCGTTGGTGGTGTCGGGGTGTTTGGTGATGATGTTGTTCAGCCAGGTGCCGCGCAATGTTTCCCCGGTCGCGAGGTCGACACCGACGCCGATGGCACCCTGGTGCAGGTTGGCCTTGCCGCCGGATTGCCGGGTCGGCAGGCGCAGCATGGCCATCACTGGATACCCCATCAGCACGATGATGCGAATGTCCGGCACGCCTTCATAGCTGATGCTCTTGAAGATCTGGTCCGGGATCACCCGGTATTCGATCAGCGCGCGGTCGCGATGACCACCCAGGGAATACAGGCCGGTGAGGATACTGGAGACATGGTGCTCGATTTCCTCATGGCTGATGATCTTGCCGGACACCGTGCGATAGCGGCCCTCGAAACGGTCGGCGACCACAATGATGCCGTCGCCGCCAGCGCCCTGCGCGGGTTTTATCACGAAGTCGGTACGGTCGCCGATGATGGAGTCGAGGTTGTCGATTTCCTTCTCGGTGGAGATCACGCCATACAATTCAGGCACATGAATGCCGGCGGCAATGGCGCGCTCCTTGGTGATGATCTTGTCATCGACAATCGGGTACAGGCTGCGCTTGTTGTACTTGAGCACGTAGTCGGCGTTACGCCGGTTGATGCCCATGATGCCCCGGGCTTCCAAGGCCTTCCAGGTCTTCCAGAAACCGAACATCAGACGTCAGCCTTCAGGAACGCCTTGAATCGTACCAGTTCGGTCAGGCGGTAGCCGCGATAGCGACCCATCGCCAGCATGAAGCCCACCAGGATCAACAGGATCGCCGGGAACGTGAACACGAAGTACACCAGCTCCGGCACGGTCATGATCAAGTGCGCCAGGGACGCGGCAAACAGGGTGCCGATCGCCACTTTCATGGCATGGCCCGAACCGCGTTCTTCCCAGGTAATCGACAGGCGTTCGATGGTCATGGTCAGGATCACCATCGGGAACAGCGCCACCGACAGCCCGCGTTCGAGGCCAAGTTTATGGCTGAACAGGCTGATCGCCGCGATCAGCACGACCACGAAGGTCAGCACCACCGACAGCCTTGGCAGCATTTGCAGCTTCAGGTGTTCAAGGTAGGAACGCAGCGACAGCCCCAGCGCGGTGATGATCGTGAACAGCACGATGCCGAAGCCGAGCCCGGTTTCGCGGAAGGCGAGGGCGATCAGCACCGGGGTGAAGGTGCCGAGGGTCTGGATGCCGATCAGGTTGCGCAGGATCAGGATCACCAGCACGCCAATCGGGATCATCACCATGATCATGAACGTCTGCTGGGTTTGCAGCGGCAAGCCGTACAGCGAGTATTCGAGGAAGTTGGCGTCGGTGTTTTCGTCGGTCAGCTTGGCCAGGCGAATGGCGTTCATTTCGCTGTTGTTGAGGCTGAAGGTCACGTTGGCTTTTTTGCCGCCATCGACGGTGATCAGGTTTTCGTCGCCGGTCCACCACAGCAGGCGGTCGGTCGGCAGGCCTTGCTCACCGGTTTCCGGGTTGAAGTACAGCCAGTCAGTGCCGTTGAAACTGCGCAACCAGAGTTCAGGCAGTTGCGGCTGGTCGGCCACCAGACGAATGGTGTGGACCTTTTCCACCGGCACATGGGCGATGGACAGGACCAGTTCGACGATTTTGGCTTTGTTCGCAGTGGACGGATCGCCGGCCAGCAACAGTTTCACATTGTCGTCGCTTAGATTGTTGACCCGCTTGATCGCTTCGCCAATGAAGGTCTCGACGTCAGCCGAGTGCTGGCGAATCGGTGCGAGCAGAGCTTCGGCGGCGATTTTTTCCGGGCCTTCGACGGCGATACTGTCACGGAAGGTCGGGCCTTTGACCTTGGATTTTTCGCCGGAGTAACGCTTGGTCAGCACCAGGCGGTAATAAAGGGTTTGATTGCCTTTGGCACGACGCGCCGACCAGGTGACCTTGCGGTTGCCGTCGACCCGATTCACTGCCACGCCGTAGTTATTGGAGATGAAACTCTCGTTGAGGCTGACGAAGTCGCGGCTCAGTGGCGGCACGAACATCTGGATCTTGACCGGGTCCTTGGCACTGGCGACGAACTCGACCTTCGCGTCGATGTTCCACAAGTCGTCGGTGGCGTCTTCGGTCACGGGAATGCCGAGCACGAAGATCTGATAGGCCGTAACTGAAATGCCCAGCACCACCAGGATGGCGATCAGCATTTTCAGATGGAGGTTAAGAGAGCGCATTGGAATTACTCTGCGGTATGAGCGTCGGTAGCGCAGGCGGGTTTGCCAGCAGCGTATTTAAGACTGGGGTCGACCAGCGCGTCGAAGCGTTTGAGCGCTTCGGAGCCGATCAACAGCGGGTATTGGAAGGCGCTGCGGTCGGTCAGGTTCACTTCGATGCTGCGTAATGCCGAGCCCATGCAGATGTCCAGCTCGATTACCGGGCGGGCCGTGTACTTCTTGCCTTCTTCCGGGTCGTAGTCACCGGCCCGGCGCTTTATCTTGCTGACACGGGCCAGCGGCCGTTCGATCGGGTGCGAATGGGCGGCGTCGATGGCCAGGTAAAAGCGTACCCAGGACTCGCCGTTGCGTTTGAAGCGTTTGATGTCGCGGGCACTCAGTGAGGCAGTTTTCGCCCCGGTGTCGAGCTTGGCCGCGACTTCCAGGTCGATGCCATCCAGGGAGGCGTACTCGTTGAGGCCGTACACCGTCTTTTCCCCCGCCGCGGCAAAACCGGGCAGACACAGTAGATAAAGGAATGTCGGGAAGGGCTTGAGTCTCATAAATCCTGGCGCGCAGCGGTCCGTACGTCGATTCAAGGCCCTGGCATTGCTGCGCAAGCTCCCTCGTATGCCTATCAGCTATTTGTGACAAACAGTGCAGATGTCACAAACAAATGCGGGCGGCATTCTAGCACGGTGGTTTGCTGGCGCCACCGCTGGCGGGCGGCTATAAACCACTGTGCTGCTTTGTTATGGTGCGGCGGGTTATTAGACGATTGTCGACAATATCGAATTATCCTTTGACTGTGGCGCCTGTTTTCGCTAGTTTTTGCGGCATCAGCTTTCAAGGTGTCGACAATATGTTGGATCAACTGGATCCCCCGCTCATTACTCAAGACGATTCGGAGACACTTTCCGAAAACGTCTTCCGGCGTATTCAGGCGGCCATCGTCAAGGGCGAGATCGCCCCGGGCAGCAAGATCTCCGAGCCAGAGCTGGCGCGCACCTACGGCATCAGCCGCGGGCCGCTGCGTGAAGCGATCCACCGCCTGGAAGGTCAGCGCCTGCTGGTGCGCATTCCGCATGTCGGGGCACGGGTGGTCTCGCTCAATCATGCCGAGCTGCTTGAGCTCTACGAAATCCGTGAATCCCTTGAAGGCATGGCCTGCCGCCTGGCCGCCGAGCGCATGACGCTCGAAGAAATCGACGAACTGCGCCGCGTCCTCGAAACCCACGAGCGTGACGAAGCGTTCCAGGCTGGCCGAGGCTACTACCAGCAGGAAGGTGATTTCGACTTCCACTACCGGATTATCCAGGGCAGCGGTAACCGCACCCTGACGCAAATGCTTTGCGGCGAGCTGTATCAACTGGTGCGCATGTACCGCATCCAGTTTTCCACCACGCCCAATCGCCCACACCAGGCATTTGCCGAGCACCACCGAATTCTCGATGCCATCGCCGACCGTGACGGTGAACTGGCCGAGTTGTTGATGCGCCGCCACATCGGCGCCTCCAAACGCAATATCGCCCGTCATTACCAGGACGGCGCTAACCCGACAGCCAAACGAGGTGAGTCATGAGTTTGAACAAGAGCACTCCAGGCCAGCGTTTCCGCGATGCGGTCGCCAGCGAGCATCCATTGCAAGTGGTCGGCGCGATCAACGCCAACCACGCGCTGCTGGCCAAGCGCGCCGGTTTCAAGGCGATTTACCTGTCCGGTGGCGGTGTGGCCGCGGGCTCCCTCGGCGTGCCGGACCTGGGCATCACTGGCCTGGATGACGTGCTGACCGACGTGCGTCGCATTACCGATGTTTGCGACCTGCCGTTGCTGGTGGACGTGGATACCGGTTTCGGTTCCTCGGCGTTCAACGTCGCCCGTACCGTGAAATCGATGATCAAGTTCGGCGCTGCCGCCGTTCACATCGAAGACCAGGTCGGCGCCAAGCGTTGCGGCCACCGTCCGAACAAAGAAATCGTCTCGCTGCAGGAAATGGTCGACCGCATTAAAGCCGCGGTGGATGCGCGTACCGATGACAGCTTCGTGATCATGGCGCGTACCGACGCCCTGGCGGTCGAAGGTCTGGAATCTGCCCTGGATCGCGCCGCTGCGTGCATCGAGGCCGGCGCCGACATGATCTTCCCGGAAGCCATCACTGAACTGGACATGTACAAGCTGTTCGCCAGCCGTGTGAAAGCGCCGATCCTGGCCAACATCACCGAATTCGGCGCAACACCGCTGTACACCACCGAGCAACTCGCCGGTGCCGATGTATCGCTGGTGCTGTACCCGCTGTCCGCTTTTCGCGCCATGAACAAAGCCGCGGAAAACGTCTACACCGCCATCCGCCGCGACGGCACGCAACAGAACGTCATCGACACCATGCAGACCCGCATGGAGCTTTACGATCGCATCGACTACCACACCTTCGAGCAGAAGCTCGATGCGTTGTTCGCCGCGAAAAAGTAAGTCGAATAACTCCCTAATAAATTCAAGAAACTGGAGGCAGAAATGGCCGAAGCAAAAGTACTCAGTGGCGCCGGGCTCCGTGGTCAGGTTGCCGGGCAAACCGCACTGTCCACCGTGGGGCAATCGGGCGCAGGCCTGACCTATCGTGGCTACGACGTTCGCGAACTGGCGGCTGACGCGCAGTTCGAAGAAGTCGCCTACCTGCTGCTGTACGGCGAACTGCCGAGCAAAGCGCAACTGGATGCCTACGTCAGCAAGCTGAGCAAGCTGCGTGACCTGCCACAAGCGTTGAAAGAAGTACTGGAACGCATCCCCGCCGACGCCCACCCGATGGACGTGATGCGTACCGGCTGCTCGTTCCTGGGCAACCTGGAGCCGGAGAACAACTTCTCCGAGCAACACGACAAGACCGACCGTCTGCTGGCCGCGTTCCCGGCGATCATGACCTACTGGTATCGCTTCAGCCACGACGGCAAGCGCATCAACTGCGTGACTGACGAGCCGACCATCGGCGGTCATTTCCTGCACCTGCTGCACGGCGAGAAGCCAAGCGAGTTGCACGTCAAGGTGATGAACGTTTCGCTGATCCTCTACGCAGAGCACGAGTTCAACGCGTCGACCTTCACCGCACGTGTTTGCGCCTCCACGCTGTCGGATCTGTTCTCCTGCATCACGGCTGCCATCGGTTCGCTGCGCGGCCCACTGCACGGCGGCGCCAACGAAGCGGCAATGGAAATGATCGAGCGCTTCAGCTCGCCGCAAGCGGCGATCGAAGGCACCCTCGGCATGCTCGAGCGCAAAGACAAGATCATGGGCTTCGGTCACGCGATCTACAAAGACAACGATCCGCGCAATGAAGTGATCAAGGGCTGGTCGAAAAAACTCGCTGACGAAGTGGGCGACAAGGTGTTGTTCCCGGTTTCCGAAGCCATCGACAAGACCATGTGGGAGCAAAAGAAACTGTTCCCGAACGCCGACTTCTACCATGCCTCGGCGTACCACTTCATGGGCATCCCGACCAAGTTGTTCACACCGATTTTCGTCTGCTCGCGCCTGACCGGCTGGGCCGCCCACGTGTTCGAACAACGCGCCAACAACCGCATCATCCGCCCGAGCGCCGAGTACGTCGGCGTTGAGCAGCGCAAGTTCGTGCCAATCGAACAACGCTGAATGGTGGGGGCTGGCTAATCGGGAACCTGTAGGAGCCGAGCTTGCTCGCGATGACGGTCTGACATTCAACTTTGATGTCGATTGATACACCGCCATCGCCAGCAAGCTCGGCTTCTACAGGGGATCGGTTTCAATGCAATGCCAGGCCCCATCCTTTGTAATTACCGTGACCGAGTCCTGACGATGAACACAGAATTTCGCAAACAGCTGCCCGGCAGCCATCTGGATTACTTCGACGTCCGCGCGGCTGTCGAAGCCATTCAACCTGGCGCCTACGACACCCTGCCGTACACCTCCCGGGTGCTGGCGGAAAACCTTGTGCGTCGCTGCGACCCGGCCACGCTCACCGAATCCCTGAAGCAATTCATCGAACGCAAACGCGACCTCGATTTCCCGTGGTTCCCGGCCCGTGTGGTGTGCCACGACATTCTCGGTCAGACCGCGCTGGTCGACCTCGCCGGCCTGCGTGACGCCATCGCCCTGCAAGGCGGCGACCCGGCGCAAGTGAACCCGGTGGTGCCGACGCAATTGATCGTCGATCACTCCCTGGCCGTCGAACGCGGTGGTTTTGATCCTGAGGCGTTCGAGAAGAACCGCGCCATCGAAGACCGGCGCAACGAAGACCGTTTCCACTTCATCAACTGGACCAAGAAGGCGTTCAAGAACGTCGACGTGATCCCGCCAGGCAACGGCATCATGCACCAGATCAACCTGGAGAAAATGTCTCCGGTGATCCAGGTCCGTGACGGCGTGGCGTTCCCCGACACCTGCGTCGGCACCGACAGCCACACCCCGCACGTTGATGCATTGGGCGTGATCGCCATCGGCGTGGGTGGTCTCGAAGCCGAGAGCGTGATGCTCGGTCGTGCTTCCTGGATGCGTCTGCCAGAAAGCGTCGGCGTCGAACTGACCGGCAAGCTGCAACCGGGCATCACCGCCACCGACATGGTGCTGGCGCTGACCGAGTTCCTGCGCAAGCAAAAAGTGGTGGGCGCATGGCTGGAGTTCTTCGGTGAAGGCGCCGCTGCGCTGACCCTCGGGGACCGCGCAACCATCTCCAACATGGCTCCGGAATACGGCGCTACTGCCGCGATGTTCTACATTGACCAGCAGACCATCGACTACCTCAAGCTCACCGGTCGTGAAGACGATCAAGTGCAGCTTGTGGAGCAATATGCCAAGACCACCGGCCTGTGGGCCGACAGCTTGAAGGGCGCGCAATACGAGCGCGGCTTGACCTTCGACCTGTCCACCGTGGTGCGCAACATGGCTGGCCCGAGCAACCCGCACGCCCGTGTCGCGGTTTCCGATCTGGCCGCCAAAGGCATCTCCGGCAAGTGGGATGACGTGCCTGGCCAAATGCCGGATGGCGCCGTGATCATCGCTGCCATCACCAGCTGCACCAACACCAGCAACCCGCGCAACGTGATCGCTGCGGGCCTGCTGGCGCGCAACGCCAACAAGCTCGGCCTGACCCGCAAGCCATGGGTCAAATCGTCCCTGGCACCGGGTTCGAAAACCGTCGCGCTGTACCTGGATGAAGCCGGTCTGACCGATGAGCTGGAACAGCTCGGTTTCGGCGTCGTCGCCTTCGCCTGCACCACGTGCAACGGCATGTCCGGCGCACTGGACCCGGTGATCCAGCAAGAGATCATCGACCGCGACCTGTACGCCACTGCCGTGCTGTCCGGTAACCGCAACTTCGACGGGCGGATTCACCCGTACGCCAAGCAAGCGTTCCTCGCTTCGCCGCCACTGGTGGTCGCTTACGCCATCGCCGGGACCATCCGTTTCGACATCGAAAAAGATGTGCTGGCCGTGGTCGATGGCAAGGAAATCCGCCTGAAAGACATCTGGCCGAGCGACGAAGAAATCGACGCCGTGGTCAAGGCCTCGGTGAAGCCTGAGCAGTTCCGTCAGGTCTACATCCCGATGTTCGCCATCCACGAAGACACCGGCCCGAAAGTAGCGCCGCTGTACGACTGGCGCGAGATGAGCACCTACATCCGCCGTCCGCCGTACTGGGAAGGCGCGTTGGCCGGGGCCCGTCCGCTCAAGGGTATGCGCCCGTTGGCGGTGCTGCCGGACAACATCACCACCGATCACCTGTCGCCATCGAACGCGATCATGCTGGACAGCGCCGCCGGCGAATACCTGGCGAAAATGGGCCTGCCGGAAGAGGACTTCAACTCTTACGCGACTCACCGTGGTGACCACCTGACTGCACAACGCGCCACCTTTGCCAACCCGAAACTGTTCAACGAAATGGTTCTGGAAAACGGCAAGGTCAAACAGGGTTCGCTGGCGCGCGTCGAGCCGGAAGGCAAAGTGATGCGCATGTGGGAAGCCATTGAAACCTACATGGAACGCAAGCAGCCGCTGATCATCATTGCCGGCGCCGATTACGGTCAGGGTTCATCCCGCGACTGGGCGGCCAAGGGCGTGCGTCTGGCGGGTGTGGAAGCGATTGCCGCCGAAGGTTTCGAGCGCATTCACCGCACCAACCTGGTGGGCATGGGCGTGTTGCCGCTGGAGTTCAAGGCTGGCACCAACCGTCATACCCTGGCCATCGACGGCAGTGAAACCTACGACGTGATCGGCGAGCGCACACCGCGCGCCGAGCTGACGCTGGTGATCCATCGCAAGAACGGCGAACGCGTCGAAGTGCCGGTGATGTGCCGTCTCGACACCGCCGAAGAAGTGTCGATCTACGAAGCCGGCGGCGTGTTGCAACGCTTCGCCCAGGACTTCCTCGAAGAGTCGGCAGTCGCCGTCTGACACACGCTATACAGGCACGGGACTTCAAGTCCCGTGTCTGTTTCAAGGTAAGGAGTAACGAGCACATGGCTCACGCAGCTCAGATCAAAATCCCTGCCACCTACATGCGTGGCGGCACCAGCAAAGGCGTGTTTTTCAGCCTCAAAGACTTGCCTGAAGCGGCACAAATTCCAGGTCCGGCCCGCGACGCTTTGTTGCTGCGCGTGATCGGCAGCCCCGACCCGTACGACAAGCAAATCGACGGCATGGGCGGTGCGACCTCCAGCACCAGCAAAACCGTGATCCTGTCGAAAAGCCTCAAGGCCGATCACGACGTCGATTACCTGTTCGGTCAGGTGTCCATCGACAAGCCTTTCGTGGATTGGAGCGGCAACTGCGGCAACCTGTCGGCAGCGGTCGGTTCGTTCGCGATCAGCAACGGTCTGGTCGACGCCAGCCGCATTCCGCACAACGGCGTGGCCGTGGTTCGCGTGTGGCAGGCCAACATCGGCAAGACCATCATCGCCCACGTGCCGATCACCAACGGTGAAGTGCAGGAAACCGGTGATTTCGAACTCGATGGCGTGACGTTCCCGGCCGCCGAAGTGCAGGTCGAATTCATGGAGCCGGCGGCGGAAGAAGAGGGTGGCGGTGGTTCGATGTTCCCTACCGGCAACCTGGTGGACGACCTCGAAGTACCCGGCGTCGGCACCTTCAAGGCGACCATGATCAATGCCGGCATCCCGACGATTTTCGTCAATGCCGAAGACATCGGTTACACCGGCACCGAGTTGCAGGGTGCGATCAACGGCGACCCGAAAGCGCTGCTGATGTTCGAAACCATCCGTGCTTACGGCGCACTGCGCATGGGCCTGATCTCGAATATCGACGAAGCGGCCAAACGTCAACACACCCCGAAAGTGGCCTTCGTGGCCAAGCCAGCGGATTACGTGTCGTCCAGCGGCAAAGCCATTGCGGCAGCGGACGTTGACCTGCTGGTTCGGGCGTTGTCGATGGGTAAATTGCACCACGCGATGATGGGTACGGCGGCGGTGGCGATCGGCACGGCAGCGGCGATTACCGGTACGTTGGTGAACCTCGCGGCGGGCGGTGTCGAACGCAATGCAGTACGTTTCGGCCATCCATCCGGCACGCTGCGTGTGGGGGCGGAAGCCAGCCTGGTCAACGGTGAGTGGACCGTGAACAAAGCCATCATGAGCCGCAGTGCGCGGGTGTTGATGGAAGGTTACGTTCGCGTGCCGGGTGATTCTTTCTAACCCCGCATACCCCTGTAGGAGCAAAGCTTGCTCGCGATGATGCAATGACTTTCAACATGAATGTCAACTGAGGCACCGCTATCGCGAGCAAGCTCGGCTCCTACAGATTTGCGCTTCAACGATCAGACTGAGATTTACCCTGAACCGAGGTCCCATCAACGAACCACTTCACGAGTGAATCGAACATGAGTGCCAACGTCGACCAGAACATTCGCCCCGAGTACGACCGTGTCCTGCAGGACATTGCCGACTACGTCCTGACCTTCAACATCCAATCCCTAGAAGCCCTCGACACCGCCCGCAACTGCCTGATGGACACGTTGGGTTGCGGTCTGCTGGCGCTGCGCTTTCCCGAATGCACCAAACACCTGGGGCCCCTCGTCGAAGGCACCGTCGTGCCGTTCGGTGCCCGCGTGCCCGGCACCAGCTATCGCCTTGATCCGGTCAAAGCCGCGTGGGACATCGGCTGCATCGTGCGCTGGCTTGATTACAACGACACCTGGCTCGCCGCCGAGTGGGGGCATCCGTCGGACAACCTCGGCGCCATTCTCGCGGTGGCCGATCACCTGTCGCAAAAACGCCTGGCCAATGGCGAGGTGCCGCTGACCGTTCGCACGGTGCTCGAAGCGATGATCATGGCCCACGAAATTCAAGGCGTGATTGCCCTGGAAAACTCCTTCAATCGCGTCGGCCTCGATCACGTCATGCTGGTGAAAGTAGCCTCGACGGCGGTCACCGCCAAACTCATGGGCGCCAGTCGCGAGCAGTTGCTGTCGGCGTTGTCCCATGCGTTCGCCGACGGCCAGGCGCTGCGCACCTATCGGCATGCGCCAAATGCCGGCTCGCGCAAATCCTGGGCCGCCGGCGATGCGACCAGTCGCGGCGTACGCTTGGCAGACATCGCCATGCGTGGCGAGATGGGCATTCCCGGTGTGCTGACGGCCAGACAGTGGGGTTTTTACGACGTCTTGTTCAGCCACACCAACAACGATCTGGCGCTCAAGCCCGAAGACAAACGGGCCTTCAGTTTCTCGCGGCCGTACGGCAGTTATGTAATGGAAAACGTGCTGTTCAAAATCAGTTTTCCTGCAGAGTTTCATGCGCAAACCGCCTGCGAAGCAGCCGTGACATTACACCCGCACGTTCGTAATCGGCTGCATGAAATCGACCGCATCGTCATCACCACTCACGAGTCGGCGATCCGCATCATTTCCAAAGTCGGTCCGCTGGCCAATGCGGCGGATCGCGATCACTGCATCCAGTACATGACCGCCGTGCCGCTGGCGTTCGGCAATCTGGTGGCGGAGTACTACGAAGACGACTTCCACTCGGCGCATCCGATTATCGATGTGCTGCGCGACAAAATGGTCATCGTCGAAGACCCGCGCTTCACCCGCGAATACCTCGAAGCCGACAAGCGCTCCATCGCCAATGCGGTGCAAGTGTTCTTCAAGGATGGCTCCAGCACCGAGAACGTGGTGGTCGAATATCCGATCGGTCATCGCCGTCGTCGCGCTGACGGAATCCCGCTGCTGGAAGACAAGTTCAAGGCCAACCTGGCCACGCGTTTTACCGCCCAGCGCAGTGCGCAGATTGTTGCATTGTGCACGGATCAGGCGGCCCTTGAAGCCACGCCGGTCAATCGATTCGTGGACCTGTTCGTGCTCTGAGCCACTTTTCCATCGGCAATTTTGTGATCGCAAACCCGGTCAGCAAAATCGCCGAATACGTCATCAGTTCCTGGGACAAGGGTTGCCTCTCGTACCAGGCGCCGATGATCACGGCGAACACCGGAAAGATGATGAACACGAAGGACAAAATGATCGGGCTCAGGCGTTTGAGCAGCAGGAAATAAACGATGAATCCGCCCACCGATGCGACCAGCCCCAGATAGAGCAGGGCACTCCACGACCGCGCGCTGATGGCGGTAAAAATCGGCGCCTCAACCTGCAAACCGGCGAGAAACAACATCACCCCGGCGATGCCGATGGGCAAGGTGTTGTAGGTGATCACGCTGATCGCGGTGCCGTGTTTTTTGGTCACCACGTAACACAACGCATGCATCACCGCCGCGCAGAAAATCGCCAACACCCCGAACAATTCGGCATGGTCCAGATGCAGTCCCTGGCTGCGGATAATCATGAACAGACTGCCAAAGCCGATGGCGATACCGAGCACTTGCGACGGGTAGATTTTCTCGCACAGAAACAGCGCCGAAAACAGCAGGATGAACACCGGCATGCAGCTGAACAGCAGCGCTGTCAGCCCGGACGAAACGTGCATCTCGCCATAGTTGAGCAAGTAATACGGCAAGCTGAAATACGACAGGGTGACGAACACAAAAAACCAACGGCTTTCCTTGGGAAACAACAGCGGTTCACGCCGCATCAGGGCGAAGCCGAGGAACAACGGAAACGCGATCAAAAAGCGCAGGCCGGCAGCCGTCAGCGGCGGCACAGTTTCGACGGCAATCTTGATCCCCAGCCACGTCGTGCCCCAGCTCAGGCACACGATGAGGAACAGCACGCTGGTGACCAGCGCGGTCAGCCAGGGTTTTCGAACACTTGAAGTGGCACTGATGGCGATGGACATGACTCGGCTCCCTTGTCGTCGGAATTGACCTGCAACCGCAAAAGGTCTATCCCTGATTGCACCTGTTTTCAGCACGCTATTCGGGGAAGCAATGACTGTCAAAGCAAGTATTGCCATGGTGTCAATCCTGCGCGATGGCCTCGCCAGTGGGGTCGGCGTGAAGTACAAGCGTCTGGCGGATGCCGTGGAAAAAGCCATCGCCGAAGGGGTGATCGAACCCGGCAGCAAGTTGCCGCCTCATCGGTTGTTGGCGGACAGCCTCGGCGTGACCATCGGGACCATCAGTCGCGCGTATGGCGAGCTTGAACGCGTGGGCCTGGTCGTCGCTCGTGTGGGTGACGGCACCTATGTGCGTCAGCGCGGAATGGAGCGTCCGCGTGACGGTGGCTTTCGCAATGTCAGCGAAGAACCGCAGGACTTTTTTGACATGAGCCGCAATCAGCCGATACCGGGGCAGGAGGCGCTGTTTTTGAGTCAGAGTCTGCAAGCGTTGGCCCTTGATCCGCAGGTGTTGCAGCACCTCAGCGGCTACACCGCCGAAGCCGGTTTGCCGCGCCATCGTGCAGCGGGTGCGCACTGGTTGCGGCACCAGGCATTCGAGCCGAATGCCGAGCAGATCGTTTGCGTCAACGGCGGTCAGCACGGTCTGTTGTGTGCCTTGATGGCGTTGCTCAAAGCGGGCGATACCGTGGTCACGGAACATTTGACATATCCGGGTTTGATCAGTGCCGCGCGCATGCTCGGGATCAAGTTGATCGGTGTCGCGATGGATGATGACGGGCTGATGCCAGATGCGCTGGAGGACGTTTGCCGTAACCATCGTGTGTCGGCGTTGTATTGCACGCCGACGATCCAGAATCCTACGGCAGCGGTGATGTCCGTTCCACGGCGCGAGGCCATTGCGGCGGTCTGCCGACAGCACAATCTGCTGATTTTCGAGGATGAAGCTCACGCGGTTTTGGCGCCGCAGCGACCGCTGCCCCTGAGCCATTTTTCCCCGGAGCGTTCGGTGTTGATTGGCAGCTTGAGCAAGGCTGTTTCTGCGGGTTTGCGCGTCGGTTATCTGCATGCGCCGCAACCGTTGATCGGACGCTTGAGCGCAGCCGTGCGCGGGACGTGCTGGATGGCCAGTCCGCTAACGCTGGAAGTGGCGAGTCAGTGGATCGAAAACGGCGTTGCCGAGCAGTTGTTGGGGCAGCAGAGGGTCGAGATCAGGCGACGTAAGTCACTGGTTGCGGGATTGCTGGATGGGTTGGTTTACAAGACTCATTCCCACAGCCCGCACTTCTGGATCGAAGTGCCCGAGCCATGGCGAGCGTCGCAGATTGCAGCGGAACTCAAGGAGAATAATTATCGGGTGGCGACTGCCGAGGCGTTTGCGGTGGGGCATGGGGCGGTGCCGCAGTTCATTCGGGCGAGTGTGTGCAATTCGGCGGGGGATGATCGGTTGTTGCTGCGAGGGTTTGAAGCATTGGCCGGGGCGCTGGCCGAGACCGCGTAATCGTTCCTCGCGGGCAAGCCACGCTCCCACAGTGGATCTTCAGTGAACACAACGTTTGTGCACGACAAAGATCCCCTGTGGGGTGTGGCTTGCCCGCGATGGCTACAGGACAGGCACTGGGGGGCTACTTGAACCGCCGCTCCACACCCTTCTCAACAAGAATCTTCGCCGAAATCTCTTCCACCGAAAAATGCGTGGAGTTGATGTGCGGAATGTTCTCGCGACGGAACAGATTCTCCACCTCGCGTACTTCAAACTCGCACTGGGCATAGCTCGAATAGCGGCTGTTGGGCTTGCGCTCGTTGCGGATCGCGGTGAGGCGGTCAGGGTCGATCGTCAGGCCAAACAGCTTGTGCTGGTGGGCGCGCAGCGCGCTGGGCAGGGTCAGGCGTTCCATGTCGTCTTCGGTCAGCGGATAGTTGGCCGCGCGAATACCGAATTGCATCGCCATGTACAGGCAGGTCGGGGTTTTCCCGCAGCGCGACACACCGACCAGGATCAAATCGGCCTTGTCGTAGTAGTGCGTGCGGGCGCCGTCATCGTTGTCGAGGGCGAAGTTCACCGCCTCGATGCGTTCCATGTAATTGGTGTTGGCACCGATGGAGTGGGACTTGCCGACGGTGTAGGAAGAATGCTCGGTCAGTTCCTGCTCAAGCGGTGCCAGGAAGGTCGAGAAAATGTCGATCATGAAACCATTGGAAGTCGCGAGGATCTCACGAATGTCCTGATTGACGATCGTGTCGAAAATAATCGGCCGGAAGCCGTCGGTTTCGGCGGCTTTGTTGATTTGTTGTACCATGGCCCGCGCTTTATCCACGTTGTCGATGTACGGTCGCGTGAATTTGCTGAAGGTAATGTTTTCGAACTGCGCCAGGAGGCTTTGACCCAGGGTTTCGGCCGTGATGCCGGTACCGTCGGAAATAAAGAAAGCAGATCGTTTCATTTGCACCTTGGGCCTTAAGCTAATGACGAATCTTGGATATGATAGGCGCGGTTTGTCGGCCGCCAGTGGCCCGCATTCTCACTTATTTTCCAGGTCCAGGCCATACAGCTGGTAAACGCTCCCCCGAGCAGCCGGCTTCTGAGCTTTTCCAACACAGTTAGTGGAGAGATCACCTTGGTAGAGTACGTAGTTTCCCTCGATAAGCTCGGCAAACACGATGTTGAGCATGTGGGGGGCAAGAACGCATCCCTGGGCGAGATGATCAGTAACCTCGCAGGTGCCGGTGTATCGGTGCCCGGTGGCTTCGCCACGACAGCTCAGGCTTATCGTGATTTTCTGGAACTGAGCGGTCTCAACGATCAGATCCATGCCGCCCTCGACGCCCTGGATGTCGACGATGTCAACGCCCTGGCCCGAACCGGTGCCCAGATTCGTCAATGGATCATGGAGGCCGAGTTCCCCGAGAAGCTCAACGCCGAAATCCGCACCGCGTTCGCCACGCTGTCGGCCGGCAACCCTGACATGGCCGTGGCCGTGCGCTCTTCCGCTACCGCCGAAGACTTGCCGGACGCTTCCTTCGCCGGTCAGCAGGAAACCTTCCTGAACATCCGTGGTGTCGAAAACGTCATTCGCGCCGCCAAAGAGGTGTTCGCTTCGCTGTTCAACGACCGTGCGATTTCCTACCGCGTGCACCAGGGTTTTGACCACAAGCTGGTGGCCCTGTCTGCTGGCGTTCAGCGCATGGTCCGCTCCGAAACCGGCACCGCCGGCGTGATGTTCACCCTCGATACCGAATCGGGTTTCCGTGACGTGGTGTTCATCACCGGCGCCTATGGCCTGGGTGAAACCGTCGTACAAGGCGCGGTGAACCCGGATGAGTTCTATGTGCACAAAGGCACGCTGGCCGCTGGTCGCCCAGCCATCCTGCGCCGCAACCTGGGCAGCAAAGCCATCAAGATGATCTACGGCGAAGTCGCCACGGCCGGTAAATCGGTCAAGACCATCGACGTCGACAAGGCCGATCGCGCACGTTTCTGCCTGACTGACGCCGAAGTCAGCGAACTGGCCAAGCAAGCGATGATCATCGAGAAGCACTACCAGTGCCCGATGGACATCGAATGGGCCAAAGATGGTGACGACGGCAAGCTCTACATCGTTCAGGCCCGTCCTGAAACCGTGAAGAGCCGCACCCAGGCCAACGTCATGGAGCGTTACCTGCTGAAAGAAACCGGCACTGTGCTGGTTGAAGGTCGCGCCATCGGCCAGCGCATCGGCGCCGGCAAGGTCCGCATCATCAAGGACGTGTCCGAGATGGACAAAGTCCAGCCAGGCGACGTGCTGGTCTCCGACATGACTGACCCGGACTGGGAACCGGTCATGAAGCGCGCCAGCGCCATCGTCACCAACCGTGGCGGTCGTACCTGCCACGCGGCGATCATCGCTCGCGAGCTGGGCATTCCGGCCGTGGTCGGTTGCGGCAACGCCACCCAGTTGTTGAAGGATGGCCAGGGTGTGACCGTTTCCTGCGCTGAAGGGGACACCGGCTACATCTTCGAAGGCGAACTGGGCTTCGACATCAAGAAGAACTCCGTCGACGCCATGCCGGACCTGCCGTTCAAGATCATGATGAACGTCGGCAACCCGGACCGCGCCTTCGATTTCGCGCAGCTGCCGAACGCCGGTGTGGGCCTGGCCCGTCTGGAGTTCATCATCAACCGCATGATCGGTGTTCACCCCAAAGCGCTGTTGAACTACGACGGTCTGCCGCAGGACATCAAGGACAGCGTCGACAAGCGCATTGCCGGTTACAACGACCCGGTCGACTTCTACGTCGACAAACTGGTCGAAGGCATCAGTACCCTGGCTGCAGCGTTTACACCGAAAAAGGTCATCGTGCGTCTGTCGGACTTCAAGTCCAACGAATACGCGAACCTGATCGGCGGCAAGCTCTACGAGCCGGAAGAAGAAAACCCGATGCTGGGCTTCCGGGGTGCTTCGCGTTACATCAGCGAATCGTTCCGTGACTGCTTCGAACTCGAATGCCGTGCCCTCAAGCGCGTGCGCAACGAGATGGGCCTGACCAACGTCGAAATCATGGTGCCGTTCGTCCGTACGTTGGGCGAAGCCAGCCAGGTGATTGATCTGCTGGCCGAAAACGGTCTGGCTCGCGGCGAAAACGGTCTGCGCATCATCATGATGTGCGAACTGCCATCCAACGCGATCCTCGCTGAAGAGTTCCTCGAATTCTTCGACGGCTTCTCGATCGGTTCCAACGACCTGACTCAGCTGACGCTGGGCCTGGACCGTGACTCCGGGATCATCGCGCACCTGTTCGACGAGCGTAATCCGGCGGTCAAGAAGCTGCTGGCGAACGCCATTGCTGCGTGCAACAAGGCGGGCAAGTACATCGGTATCTGCGGTCAGGGTCCTTCGGACCACCCGGACCTGGCCAAGTGGCTGATGGAACAGGGCATTGAAAGCGTTTCGTTGAACCCGGACTCCGTACTGGAAACCTGGTTCTTCCTGGCTGAAGGCCAGGCTTCGGCGTGATGTGAATGAAGCCCCGGTCAAGTGGCCGGGGCTTTAAGAATTGAGTAGGGCGGGCTCCTCTGGATGCCGCCCTTTTTTGTGCAAGAGCATTATGCAAAGCAGCAGCAACCTATTTCCTGTCGCCCTGATCAGCGCCGAACGGCGCGGTGATCTGAGCGAAGATGTTTACCGTTTGAAGCCGGCAAACAGTCCCGACGTCAGCGTCGAGCTGGCCGTCACCCGGTTGGGCATGGCTGATGAGCCAGCGGTACGTGGCGTGCCGGTGATCCTGTTGCACGGCAGCTTCTCCAATCGCCGCTTCTGGTTTTCCCCGAAAGGGTTGGGGTTGGGCGCCTATCTGACGCGCCTGGGATTCGATGTGTGGATTCCCGAAATGCGCGGCCATGGCCTGTCCCAGCGTAACCAGAACTATCGCAAGAACCGTGTCGCCGACTACGCGCGTTACGATCTGCCCGCCATTGGCGCGTTCGTGCGTGAGCAAAGTGGCCAGGTCCCGCACTGGATCGGTCATTCGCTGGGCGGGATTACGCTCGCGGCGGCATTGGGTGGTGAGTACATCGGTGAGCCTGTGGTGGCGTCTGCGGCGTTTTTTGGCACGCAAGTCAGCCGCACCTATTGGCCGTTGAAGATTCCCCCGGTGGAGTGGAGCGGGCGCTTTATTCTCAAGCGTTTTGCACAACTGTCGGGATCACGGCTCAAGCGCGGACCGGAGGACGAGCCGATTGGCCTGGCCCTGGAAAGCATGCGTTGGTACGGACTGTTCGGTCGTTTTGGCGATGCCGACAAAGACTGGTGGGCCGGATTGGCCAATGTGGCGATGCCAGTGTTGGCCGTGAGCGCTGTTGGCGATCATCAGGACCCGGCGTGGGCGTGCCGCAAATTGTTCGAGCAGATCGGTTCCGAGCACAAGCAGTTCATCAACCTTGGCCGCGAACAGGGCTTTGGCGATAATTTTGGCCACGTAGAGATGCTGGTCAGCAAAGCGGCTCAAGCCGAGGTCTGGCCGTTGGTGGCGCGGTGGTTGGGTGATCAACAGACGCCCTTGATGGGCGATAAGCCGGATCTGGCGACGGCAGTTTGAGCCTGATGCTCTGACAAGGGCATTTCGCTCTGATCGGCTTGCGGCTAAGATATGACGCATTGAGCAGTTTTGGTCACGTTTCGACACCCTCGATTGTCTTCCTCTTTACAGGAGTTTCTCGATGAATCATTACCTCACGCCTGACCTGTGCGACGCCTATCCGGAGCTGGTGCAGGTGCTGGAACCGATGTTCAGCAATTTCGGTGGCCGTGATTCTTTCGGCGGCGAAATCGTGACCATCAAGTGCTTCGAAGACAACTCGTTGGTCAAGGAGCAAGCCGAGCTCAAGGGCAATGGCAAGGTGTTGGTAGTCGACGGTGGTGGTTCGCTGCGCCGTGCGCTGCTGGGCGACATGATCGCCGAGAAAGCCGCGAAAAACGGTTGGGAAGGACTGGTGATCTACGGTTGCATCCGTGACGTCGACGTCATCGCACAAACCGACCTGGGGGTTCAGGCCCTGGCCAGCCACCCGATGAAAACCGACAAGCGCGGCATTGGCGATCTGAACGTAGCGGTAACCTTTGCCGGTGTGACGTTCCATCCAGGCCATTACATTTACGCGGACAACAACGGCGTGATCATCTCGCCAAGCCCGCTGAAAATGCCTGAATAACCAGAAACCAACAAAGGGATGCGGATGTTCGAGGAAGAAAACGCGCAGTGGGGCCTGGTGCATGCCCTGGTGCTGGACGGTAAAGGCAGTGCGCGTTCGATAGCCCGGACTGAACTCGATGACTTGCAGCTTCAGGCCCATGAGAGCCTGTGGCTGCACTGGGATCGCAGTCATCCGCAAACCCAGACCTGGCTGCGTAACACCAGCGGTCTGAGTGAATTCAGCTGTGACCTTCTGCTCGAAGAAAATACCCGGCCGCGTCTTCTACAGCTTTCGGACAGCGAACTGCTGCTATTTTTGCGTGGGGTCAATTTGAATCCCGGCGCAGAACCGGAAGACATGGTCTCGGTGCGTATTTTTGCCTCGGCCAAGCGTGTTATTTCCTTGCGCTTGCGTCCATTGCGCGCCACCGATGAATTGTTGGTGCAGCTCGCCGACGGCAAAGGCCCGAAAACCGCGTCCGAACTCGTCCTGTATATGGCGCAGTACCTCACCAATAAAGTGCAGGATCTGGTCAGTTGCCTCTCGGAAGTGGTCGATGAGGAAGAAGAAAAACTGGATGCCGACGAACGGTATACTCCCGAGCACGGCGCCATATTGCAGATCCGTCGCAGGGCAGCGGCGCTGAAACGTTTTCTTGCGCCTCAGCGGGATATTTTCGGGCAATTGACGCGTATAAAATTGCCCTGGTTTGTCGAAGACGATGGCGATTACTGGAACGAATTGAACAACAGCCTGACCCGTTACCTTGAGGAGCTGGAATTGACCCGGGAGCGGGTGGGGCTGGTCCTCGAGGCTGAAGACAGACGATTGAGCGTGCGCATGAACCGCACGATGTACCGCTTCGGGATCATCACCGGGATCTTTTTGCCGATGAGTTTCCTGACCGGTCTTTTGGGGATCAACGTCGGTGGTATTCCGTTCTCGGCGAGCCCGTATGGCTTCCTGATTGCGTGCCTGATGATGGTCTCGGTGGCGCTCGGGCAGTGGTGGTTATTTCGACGTTTGCGTTGGGTGTGAGCATGCGTCATGTGACCCGGGCAAATTTGATCGCGTCTTTCACAGACATCACGAGAGGTGCGTATGCACGATCCGTTTGAACAGTCTTTGCGCGACATGCTCAATGCATCACCGTCCACCCGGGACGACGATGCGTGCCTTGGGCGTGTACTGAAAACCGCCAATCGCCAGGTCGGCGCTGGCGATCTGTTCAGCCTGCTGGGCCGCTGGTTGCCCGCGCTGATGATTGCCCTCAACAACGGCTCGGCCCACGTCGCGCCGGTCTCCCGCCACCGTAAACCTACCGTTCGCACTGCTGATAAGGCTGATTGAATATGGAACTTGATCTCTGGACTCAGAGCCTCGTCACTGCAATGACTGCGTTATGGACAAAGGTTGCGAACTTCATTCCGAATCTGTTCGGCGCACTGGTTGTGCTGCTGTTGGGTTTTGTCGTGGCGAAACTTTTGGACACTTTATTGTCCAAGCTGCTCGCCAAGCTGGGGCTCGATCGCCTGATGGGTGGCACCGGTCTGACTAAATTGCTGTCCCGGGCTGGTCTTCAAGTACCGATATCGACCTTGATCGGCAAGATTGTCTATTGGTTCGTTCTGCTGATTTTTCTGGTTTCTGCAGCAGAATCCCTCGGACTTGAACGAGTTTCAGCTACGCTGGATATGCTGGCTCTGTATCTGCCCAAGGTATTTGGCGCAGCGCTGGTATTGCTGGTGGGTGTGTTGCTGGCGCAATTGGCCAATGGGCTGGTGCGCGGCGCGGCAGAGGGCGTAGGGCTGGACTATGCTTCGGGGTTGGGACGAATTGCTCAGGGCCTGGTGATTATCATCAGTATCTCGGTAGCGATTAGCCAGTTGGAGGTCAAGACAGACCTGCTCAACCATGTAATTGTCATCGTATTGATCACCGTTGGTCTGGCGGTTGCGTTGGCCATGGGGCTGGGAAGCCGGGAAATTGCCGGTCAGATTCTTGCGGGAATCTATGTGCGTGAGCTATATCAGGTTGGGCAACAAGTGCGTGTTGGCGAGGTCGAAGGCCAGATCGAAGAGATCGGCACGGTTAAAACCACATTGCTGACCGATGAGGGTGAGCTAGTCTCTCTCTCCAATCGGATTCTCCTGGAGCAGCATGTGAGTAGCCGCTAACCCGGCAAACCCTGCTAATGTATGCCGCCGCGAATTGCCCCGAAAGGGCAGCGGCGGACATTGACCTGACTGTCGGCCCGACTTGTTTTGAATAAAGCTCAATCGCTCTCCACGCGCTACGACCCCCGCGAGCTCTCTGATGAGGAGTTGGTCGCGCGCTCGCATACCGAGCTGTTTCACGTAACGCGCGCCTATGAAGAACTGATGCGGCGTTACCAGCGAACATTATTTAACGTCTGTGCCCGGTACCTTGGGAACGATCGCGACGCAGACGATGTCTGTCAGGAAGTGATGTTGAAGGTGCTGTACGGCTTGAAGAACTTCGAGGGGAAATCGAAGTTCAAGACATGGCTATATAGCATCACGTACAACGAATGCATCACACAGTATCGGAAGGAACGGCGAAAGCGTCGCTTGATGGACGCTTTGAGTCTTGACCCCCTTGAGGAAGCGTCTGAAGAAAAGGCGCCGAAACCCGAGGATAAGGGTGGACTTGATCGCTGGCTGGTGTATGTAAACCCGATTGACCGTGAAATTCTGGTGCTACGTTTTGTCGCAGAGCTGGAATTTCAAGAGATCGCGGATATCATGCATATGGGTTTGAGTGCGACAAAAATGCGGTACAAACGTGCTCTTGATAAATTGCGTGAGAAATTTGCAGGCATTGCTGAAACTTAGTTCAGCGCAAATATCTCTTACGTGTAGGCTAGTTCTGATAGACTAGCCGCCGAGTTGTCCCCCGGTTTGAGGGACTGCTTTACAATCACCAGATGGGGATTTAACGGATGAAACTGAAAAACACCTTGGGCTTGGCCATTGGTACTCTTATTGCCGCTACTTCGTTCGGCGTTCTGGCACAAGGCCAAGGCGCAGTTGAAGGCGAGCTCAACTACGGGAAGAAGTACAACGACAGCGTTAACAACGTTGAAGACGGCTACACTCCTGGCGCCTCCATCGGTTACTTCTTGACCGACGACGTATCGTTGAACCTGACCTACAATGCTGACGACCACACCCGTTCGAACAACGGTACCGGTTCTCAGAAAATTGAAGGCGATCAGTTCGGTCTGAACGCTCAGTACCACTTCAACAACGCTGGCGACGCTCTGCGTCCTTACGTTCAAGGTGGTGTTAAGCACGGCAGCATGACCAACGTAGCCGCTGATGGCCACACCGGTCGTGACCAGTCGACTTTCCTGACTGCTGGCGCTGGTCTGAAGTACTACTTCCTGGAAAACGTCTACGCTCGTGCTGGCGTAGAAGCTGACTACAAGCTGGACAACGGCCGTTGGGACTACATCCCATCCGTTGGTCTGGGCGTGAACTTCGGTGGCGGCAACAAGCCAGTCGCTGCTGCTCCAGCTCCAGAAGTCTGCTCCGACAGCGACAACGATGGCGTTTGCGACAACGTTGACAAGTGCCCAGACACCCCAGCCAACGTAACTGTTGACGCTGATGGCTGCCCGGCAGTTGCTGAAGTTGTTCGTGTTGAGCTGGACGTGAAATTCGACTTCGACAAGTCGGTAGTCAAGCCAAACAGCTACGGCGACATCAAGAACCTGGCTGATTTCATGAAGCAGTACCCATCCACCACCACTACTGTTGAAGGTCACACTGACTCCGTCGGTCCTGACGCTTACAACCAGAAACTGTCCGAGCGTCGTGCAAACGCCGTTAAACAAGTTCTGACCAACCAGTACGGTGTTGAATCGTCCCGCGTTCAGTCGATCGGCTACGGCGAAACTCGCCCAGTTGCTGACAACAAAACTGAAGCTGGCCGCGCTGTAAACCGTCGCGTAGAAGCGCAGGTTGAAGCTCAAGGTAAGTAATTACCCGCCGCTCTGAGAAAAGCCCGGCTTAGGCCGGGCTTTTCTTTGTCTGCGATTTGGTCAACCGGGACGTGTCAGGCGCGTTGATATCCGACGTTAATGTCAACGGACAGGGCCACTTCGCGAGCAGGCTCGCTCGCACAGTTGGCGGCGACTGCACCAATCACCAGGATGGCCGGGCTTTTCAACTCGAAGGCCAAGGCATCTTTTTCCATCGCCATCAGGCTGCTCCGACATTCCCGCTGGTGCGGCAACGATGCATTTTCGATCATCGCCACTGGCGTATCGGCTGACATCGCGCCCGCCAGCAGTTGCTCACGGATCTCGCTGAGCTTCGCAACACCCATGTAGATCACCAGCGTCGTGCCACCCTGAGCGAGCGCTTGCCAGTTCAGGCTGCTGCCATCCTGAGTGTGGGCGGTCACCAGCGTCACGCCTCGCGCCACACCGCGCAGGGTTAACGGAATATCGCATTGAGTCGCGCCAGCCAGGCCGGCGGTGATGCCATTGACCAGCTCGGTCTCGACCCCGCGTTCACGCAACCACTGTGCTTCTTCACCGCCACGCCCGAAGATGCACGGGTCACCCCCCTTGAGCCGCACCACGCATTTACCTTGACGGGCATAACGCAGCATCAAGCGATGAATGAACGCCTGTGGCGTAGAGCGGCAGCCACCGCGTTTACCCACCTGCATAATCCGCGCGCCGGGGCAGTGCTCAAGCACCGCGTCGTTGACCAGGTCGTCGATCAGCACCACATCTGCTTCTCTCAACGCCCGAACAGCTTTGAGGGTTAGCAATTCAGGGTCACCGGGGCCCGCGCCCACCAGCCAGACTTTTGCGTTCATGGTGTTTTCCTCACGAGATGACGGCGACCGGCTGCACGGTGGCGGCCAGCAAACGCTTGATTTCCGGGACGCAGGAACCGCATTGCGTGCCGCAACCCAGTTCCTGTTTCAAACCCTGCAAGTCCAGGCCGCGGAGGATGCCGGCGCAGACCGCGTTTTGGCTGACGTTTTTGCAGTTGCACAGGGTTTTGTTGCCGATGGCTTCGGCGTCGACCTGGCCCGGCGGGGCACTCAGTGGCGCAAGCAGCCAGCGTCGCAGTTGTTCGTCGGCGCGACCTTCGAGCCAGAGGTTTTGCAGCCAGTGCCGGGCAAGGGTTTCACCCGCCAAGCGGATGGCGGTGATCCGGCCGTTCTCGATCCGCACGCGTTTGCCGATGGAACGTCGTGGATCGTCGTAGGCCAGCACCGGACCGTCGTTGAGCCCCAGTCCTTGATCGATATCGCGCAGCAGTTGTGGATCTGGCGCGGTGGCGTTGGCAGCGCGTATCAGCAGCGCAGGGCGCTCACGGCCTGTCAGGCTGAGGCTGACGTAGGAAAACGCCTCGCAAAGGGGTCTTAGCGTCTCAAAATGCTGTTGGACATCACCCTCTACCAGCGCGAAAAGGTGCCAGGGCAATTGCACCGGTTCGAGGCGCACGCCACTGTGTTTGAGCTCAGGTTGTTTCGACAGCGGGTCGAAGGCGGGCAGGGTGAGGCTGTTCACACCCCCCTTGAGGAAACGGTCACCGAAATGCATCGGCAAAAAGGCTTGGCCGGGGCGCACGCTGTCGTCACTGGCGACCGGCACGATCACCGCGCCGCGGCGGCTTTTCAGACTGATCAAGTCCCCGGATTGCAGGCGATGTCGACGCAGTTCATCCGGGTGCAGGCTCAACACGGCTTCGCTGACATGACCGAACAGCTGCGCGGCAGTGCCGGTTCGGCTCATGCCGTGCCATTGATCGCGCAGGCGACCGGTGATCAGCGTCAGCGGGAAACGTGCGTCGCGCTGTTCCTTGGCGGCGCGATATGGATCAGCCACGAACTGCGCGCGACCGCTGAAAGTCGGGAAAACACCGTCGAGATAGAGACGTGCAGTGCCTGCGCTGGAGCCCGCAGGAAAGGGCCATTGTTGCGGGCCGAGCTTGTCGATCAATGCGTGGCTGATCCCGGACAAATCCAGATCCCGACCACGGGTCAGTTGTTTGTATTCGTCGAAGACCTGCGCCGGGGTTTCAAAGGCGAACAGGCTGGTGGCTTCCGGGCGTAGACGTTTTTCCAGACGCTGTGCGAAATCCACGGTGATCGCCCAGTCCGGACGTGCTTCACCCGGTGCGACGATTGCCTGGCGGACGTGGGAAATGCGCCGCTCGGAGTTGGTTACCGTACCGTCCTTCTCGCCCCAACTGGCGGCGGGCAACAACAGGTCGGCAAACCTCGCGGTTTCAGTGGTGCGGAAGGCCTCCTGCAACACCACGAACGGGCAGGCTTGCAGCGCCGCGCGCACGGCCGTCTGATCGGGAAGCGACTGAGCGGGGTTGGTACAGGCGATCCACAAGGCTTTGATCTTTCCGCTGCCCACCTGCTCAAACAACTCAATGGCCGTCAGCCCCGGGTTTTCCGGCAGTTGATCGACACCCCAATAAGCCGCCACGTCAGCGCGGTGTTCGGCATTGGCAGCATCGCGATGGCCCGGCAACAGGTTCGACAGACTGCCGGTCTCCCGGCCGCCCATGGCGTTCGGCTGACCGGTCAAGGAGAAAGGTCCTGCACCAGGACGGCCGATTTGTCCGGTCGCCAGGTGCAAATTGATCAGTGCGCTGTTCTTTGCACTGCCGGCGGTGGACTGGTTCAGCCCCATGCACCACAACGACAGGAAACTCGGTGAAGTACCGACCCATTCGGCGCATTGCTGCAGTTGCTCAACGCTGATTCCGCACAGTTGCGACACCATCTGCGGGGTGTAATCGCGCACCAGGTTCTTCAGTTCGGGCAAGCCTTCGGTGTGGGCCTTGATGTAGTCGCGGTCGATCCAGTCTTCCCACAGCAGCAGGTGCAAAATCCCATGGAACAAGGCGACATCGGTCCCCGGAAGAATCGCCAGGTGCAGGTCAGCCAAATCGCAGGTATCCGTACGACGCGGGTCGATGACGATGACTTTCATCTGTGGTCGGCGGGATTTGGCTTCTTCGAGGCGGCGAAACAGTACCGGGTGGGCGTAGGCCATGTTGCTGCCGACGATCATCACGCAGTCGCTCAACTCCAGGTCTTCATAGCTGCACGGTGGCGCATCGGCGCCCAGGCTGCGTTTGTAACCGACCACCGCCGACGACATGCACAGCCGCGAATTACTGTCGATGTTATTGGTGCCCACCAGCGCTCGCGCCAGTTTGTTGAAGGCGTAGTAGTCCTCAGTCAGCAGCTGCCCGGAGATGTAGAACGCCACGCTGTCCGGGCCATGTTCGGCAATGGTTTTGGCGAAAACGCTGGCGGCGTGATCAAGGGCGGTGTCCCAGTCGGTGCGGCTGCGAGCCAGGCCTTTGCCCAGGCGCAGTTCCGGGTACAGCGCCCGTGCCGTCAAGTCGCCGGTCAGATGCAGGGTTGATCCCTTGCTGCACAATTTGCCGAAGTTTGCCGGGTGCGCCGGATCGCCGCTGACACCGAGGATGCGCTCGCCGTCATGTTCGATCAGCACCCCGCAGCCGACCCCGCAATAACAGCAGGTGGACGCGGTGATCTGGCGGTCCATCAGCCTGCGTCCCGCAGGGCCAGCATCACTCGGCCATTTTCGACCCGTGCCGGGTGGTGATGGGCGCAGCCGATGTCCGGGGCCTGGGCTTCGCCGCTTTCCAGGTCGATTTGCCAGTTGTGCAGCGGACAGGCCACTCGCTTGCCGTAGATCAAACCTTGGGACAACGGTCCGCCCTTGTGTGGGCACCGGTCATCGAGGGCGAACACTTCATCATCGCTGGTGCGAAAAATCGCGATGTCACCTTTGGGGCCGGCAATGATCCTCGAGCCCAGGGCGTTGATTTCTTCCAGTGCGCAGATATCCAGCCAGTTCATGCCAGCACCTCCAGGTTCTTCACGGGAATGACGTCGAATTCTTTTTTCAGCAGTGGCTGCGTCAGGCGTTCTTTCCACGGATCCTGTTCGAACGACAGCGAGAATTGCAGCCGGTCATTGAGCGCCTTGCGCCGTTCCGGGTCTTCCAGTACGGCTTTCTTGATGTGGTCCATGCCAACCCGTTGCAGGTAATGCACGGTGCGTTCGAGGTAGAAGGCTTCTTCGCGATAGAGCTGCAAGAACGCGCCGTTGTATTCGCGCACCTCTTCAGCGGTTTTCAGTTTCACGAAGAATTCGGCGACTTCGGTTTTGATCCCGCCGTTGCCACCGATGTACATCTCCCAACCGGAGTCCACGCCGATGATGCCGACGTCCTTGATGCCCGCTTCCGAACAGTTGCGCGGGCAACCGGAGACGGCCAGTTTCACTTTGTGCGGCGACCACATGTTGAACAGGTCATGCTCCAGCTCGATGCCCAGCTGCGTGGAATTCTGCGTGCCGAAACGGCAGAACTCACTGCCGACGCAGGTCTTCACGGTGCGGATGGATTTGCCGTAGGCGTGACCGGACGGCATGTCGAGGTCTTTCCAGACGCCCGGCAGATCCTGCTTCCTGATCCCCAGTAAGTCGATGCGCTGGCCCCCGGTGACTTTGACCATCGGCACGTTGTACTTGTCGGCGACGTCGGCAATGCGGCGCAATTCCGAAGGGTTGGTCACGCCACCCCACATCCGCGGGACCACCGAGTAGGTGCCGTCTTTTTGAATGTTGGCGTGGGCGCGTTCGTTGATCAGACGCGATTGCGGGTCATCCTTGGCTTCGCCCGGCCAGGTGGAAATCAGGTAGTAATTGAGCGCCGGGCGGCAGGTGGCGCAGCCGTTCGGAGTGCGCCAGTTCAGGTAGCTCTGGGTGCCGGCGATGGTGAGCAGATGTTGTTCGCGAATGGCCTGGCGGATTTGCCCGTGGTTGAGGTCGCTGCACCCGCAGATGGCTTTTTCGCTTTTCGGCTTCACGTCTGCCGCGCCGCCCACGGTGTTGATCAGGATCTGCTCGACGAGGCCGGCGCAGGAACCGCAAGAGCTGGCAGCCTTGGTGTGTTTTTTCACCTCGTCGACACTGAACAGCCCGTGTTCCTGAATCGCCTTGACGATGGTGCCTTTGCACACGCCGTTGCAGCCGCAGACTTCGGCGGTATCGGCCATGCTCATGGCCTTGTCCTGGCCCTGATGTCCTACGTCGCCTAATGCGTTTTCACCAAACATGAGGTGATCGCGGATCTCGCCAATGGCGTGATTCTCACGAATCTGCCGGAAATACCAACCGCCATCTGCCGTATCGCCGTACAGACAGGCACCGACCAGCACGTCATCCTTGATCACCAGTTTTTTGTAGACGCCACCGATCGGGTCGGAGAGGGTGATGGTTTCCGTGCCTTCGCCGCCCATGAAGTCGCCGGCGGAGAACAGGTCAATGCCGGTGACTTTCAGTTTGGTCGACGTCACCGAACCTTGATACCGGGCGAAACCCAATTGGGCGAGATGATTGGCGCAAACCTTGGCCTGCTCGAACAGCGGTGCAACCAGGCCGTAGGCGATGCCGCGATGGCTGGCGCACTCGCCGATGGCGTAGACCCGTGGGTCGTAGGTTTGCATCGTGTCGTTGACCAGAATCCCGCGATTGCAGGGAATGCCGGTTTTTTCCGCGAGTTCGGTGTTGGGGCGGATGCCGGCGGCCATGACCACCAGGTCGGCGGAAATGATGTCGCCGTTCTTGAATTCAACCGAGCCGACCCGGCCATTGCCGGCATCGTGCAGGGCCTGGGTTTGTTCGCAGAGGCGAAAGTGCAGGCCGCGCGCTTCAAGGGCGGTTTGCAGCAACTGGCCGCTGGTCTTGTCGAGTTGCCGTTCCAACAACCATTCACCGAGGTGCACCACGGTCACGTGCATGCCGCGCAGCATCAAGCCGTTTGCGGCTTCCAGGCCGAGCAAACCACCGCCGATGACCACGGCGTGCTTGTGGGTCTTGGCGGTGTTGATCATGGCTTGGGTGTCGGCGATGTCACGGTAACCGATCACGCCCTGCAAGGTGTTGCCCGGGATCGGCAGGATGAATGGGGTCGAACCGGTGGCGATCAGCAGGCGATCGTATTCGGCCTCGGTGCCGTCTTCGGCGATGACCCGGCGTTTGACCCGATCGATCTCCACTACTTTGCGGTTGAGCAGCAGCTTGATGTTGTTATCCAGGTACCAGTCGAGGTCGTTGAGCACGATCTCTTCGAACGTTTGTTCGCCGGCCAGTACCGGCGACAGCAGAATGCGGTTGTAGTTGGTGTGGGGTTCGGCGCCGAAGACCGTGATGTCGTACAGCTCGTTGCTCAGCTTGAGCAGTTCTTCCAGGGTGCGAACCCCGGCCATGCCGTTGCCGATCATCACCAGTTTTAATTTTTTCATCAGGTTCTCCGGGGAGCGGTGACCCGCCTCATCAGGGCTTCAGGTCTGGCTCGACAAATTTTGCGCAAACAAAAAAAGGCGTCCCGCTAGTTGCCTAGCGAGGACGCCTTTGTCCTGGTCCCGTTCTCTCGGGAAGCGCAGCCTTCATCGTTGAAGGCTGGGCTTTATGTGTGGTGGAAAGGGTAATGCAGTGGTTGTGCCAAGTGCTTCAGGTGGCCGGATTTATTGGGTTCTGTCGAAGATGACGAGTGTGAAAAGAGCAATTTCGCACCGAATCAATGCGCGATGCCCGCAATTGGAGCGGCTTCGCCAGCTGCTACAGGGGATTTGTGTCAGCCATGAAATACCAAAACCAGCAGCACCAGATTCAGCAGCAACGACATCAGCGCCAATGTCCGCCAAACCTTCAACGGCTCACGCTCCATCAACGGCCTGGGCCGCACGCTCAAGCTGCGCCGCTCGCCCTGTTCCAGCAGCAGCAACCATTCTTCCGCCGTTTCAAACCGCTGACCCGGATCCGCCACAACGGCACGTTCCAGGCATTGCGCAATCCATTCCGGCAAATCCGGACGATAGCGACTGGCGCTGACCGGTACACCAAACCGTGGTCGCTGGAACGCTTCGATTTCACCGTAGGGATAATGCCCGGTCAGCAGGAAATACAGGGTCACGCCCACCGCGTACAGGTCTTGTTGCGGCGTCGGGATGTCCCCGCGAAAGGCTTCCGGTGCGAGGTAACTGGGCGTTCCAGGCAGGGCAGAGGTTTGATCCTCTGACAAGCCTGGGCAATACGCGAGGCCGAAATCCAGCAGGCGTAAGTCGCCGTCGTCACCCAGCAGCAGGTTTTCCGGCTTGATGTCGCGGTGCAGAATCTGCCGTCGATGCAGGAGGCCAACCGCGCGAAGCAAGCGCTCGGCCAAATCTTGCCATTGCGCCAACGGCAGAGGTCCGACACGGGTGTGCAGAGCTGCCAGCGTCGTTCCGGAATATTCGCGCATCACGTAGTACAAATGCTGACGCTGACTGGCGGCATGGACTTCAGGAAAATGCCTTCCCGCCACGCGCTTGAGAAACCATTCCTCCGACAGCAACGCTTGCCCGGCCAGGTGATCGTCGTGCAGTGCGGCGGGCAAGGTTTTCAACAGCCAGGGTTGCTGTTGTCCGTCGCGAACCCGATAGAGCAGCGATTGCTGGCTCTGGCCGAGTATCCCGTCAATGTGCCAGCCTTCGAAGGATTGACCGGGTTTCAGCGCCGGTGGCAACGGCCATTGCTGTAAATGAATCAGCGCATCACCAATGCTCGTTTCACCCAAGGCATCGACTCGTACCAGCAAGGCACTTGCGTTGTCCTGGCTGCCGGCCAGGTGCGCAGCGTTGACGAGGGTCTGAGCCGCGCTCTCCAGATCGGGCTGATCTCGCAGAATGGCGGCAATCGCGGTGTCGCCCAGCACGGCCCAGATGCCGTCGCTGAGCAGCACGAAACTCTCATTCAGGCGCAATTCGCCATCGAGAAAGTCCAGCACCAGATGCTGATCCAGTCCCAGTGCTCGTTTCAGTACATGCTGCATGCCCGGCTGGTCCCAGACATGATCCTCGCTGACGCGCTGCAATTGATCCGCGTGCCAGCGATACACTCGGCAATCGCCGACATGGGCCAGGGTAAATCGCCTGCCGCGCATGACCAATGCACTGACCGTGGTCAGCAGCGGTTGCCCGCCACCATTGGCCTGCAGCCAGCGATTTTGCGCCAGCAGCAGACGGTCCAATGCCTGAGCGACACCCCAGGTTTCCGGGGTGGCGTAATAGTCCAGCGCCAGCGCCTGCAAGGTCGAGCGAGCGGCGAGACCGCCGTCGGCGCATTGGCTGACGCCGTCGGCAATGGCGAATAAGTAGCCTTTGCTGGCCGCCAGCGCCGGGGCGGGCGTCACGAGGCGCAGGGCGTCCTGGTTTTCCTCGCGCGGACCAATGGCGCTGGCTTCGGCGAAGCTCAGTTGCAGGCTCATTGAGGCCTCAGACCCGCGCAGCCGTCACAGCGGCCGAACCCCAAGTGGTTCTCCAGCGACGTTTCACCCCGTGCAGACCGAACCAAGCCAGGACGCCGAGGCTGGCGAACAACCACAGGGCCAGTTGATAACTGCCGGTGCTCTGTTTGATCGCCCCCATGCCTGCCGCCAGCGCAAAGCCACCGATACCGCCAGCCATGCCGATCAAACCGGTCATCACACCGATCTCGCGACGAAAACGCTGCGGCACCAATTGGAACACTGCACCGTTACCTGCGCCCAAACCGAGCATGGTGCAGACGAAAAGCGCCAGCGCCGCGTAGGAACTCGGCAGATTGAAACCCACCGCCGCAATGCAGAGCGCCGCCACCGTGTACATCGCCAGCAACGTGCGTATCCCACCGAAACGGTCTGCCAGCGCACCGCCCAATGGGCGCATCAGGCTGCCACCGAACACACAGGCTGCCGTGTAGTAACCGGCCGTCACCGGGCTCAGGCCGTACTGGTCGTTGAAATAGCCGGGCAGGGCGCTGGCCAGACCGATGAAGCCGCCGAAGGTCACGCTGTAGAAAAACATGAACCACCAACTGTCGCGATCGCCCAGGGCCTTGAAGTAGTCGGCCATCGACTTGGCGTTCGGCCGTTCCGGCGCGTTTTTCGCCAGCCAGGCAAAAACGATGAGTGTCAGGATCAGCGGGATCAGGGCGAAGCCGAACACGTTGCTCCAGCCGAACGCCGCGGCCAATACCGGAGCAATCAGTGCGGCAAGCACGGTGCCCGAGTTACCGGCCCCGGCGATGCCCATGGCTTTGCCTTGATGCTGTGGCGGATACCACTGCGAGGCCAGCGGCAGGGCGACGGCGAAGGACGCCCCGGCCATGCCGAGGAACAGGCCCAGTACCAGCGCTTGCTCGTAGCTGTGAATCCCGAGTTTCCAGGCGCCGAACAGCGCGCAGATGACGATCACCTGGCCTATCAGCCCGGCGGTTTTGGGCGACAGTCGATCCGCCAGCATGCCCATGATAAAACGCAGCACGGCCCCGGCCAGGATCGGCGTGGCCACCACCAGCCCGCGTTGTTGGGTGGTCAGGTGCAGATCCACGGCGATCTGCACGGCCAACGGGCCGAGCAGGTACCAGACCATGAAGCTCAGGTCGAAATAGAGGAAGGCCGCAAACAGTGTCGGCGTATGGCCGGATTTCCAGAAGCTTGAATTCATCGCGCACCTCAGCTGTGAAGAGTCTCGAGAAGGAGTCATGAGCTAGCAGGTGGGGCGCCTGTGGGCCGCACCACCGGCCCCGGGCTGTGGGGCCAAAACGAAAAAACGCCGCTACCGGATTCGCCAAGGGCAAATGAGGTGAGCGACGTCTTTGTCGTAGGTGGGGCAACCGCCGTTGGTTACCTGTGGTGATTACTTAGCCAGATTTGTGCCAATTTCAGGAGATCGTTCCCACGCGGGAACGATTGGTTACCCGAGCAACTCACTCATGGCAATGATCTGCTCGGCAACCTGAATCAACTTCTGTTGCCGGCTCATCGCCTGTCGGCGCATCAGGGTGTAGGCCTCTTCCTCGTTGCAACTTTTCATCTTCATCAACAGCCCCTTGGCCAGCTCAATGCGCTTGCGTTCAGCCAGTTGCTGATCGCGTGCATGCAGCTGGGCGCGCAGGGCCTGGTCACTTTCAAACCGCGCCATGGCCACGTCGAGAATTGGCTGCAGGCGCTGTGCGTGAATGCCTTCGACGATGTAGGCACTGACCCCGGACTTGATCGCCTGACGCATCACGCCGGGGTCGTGTTCATCGGTAAACATGACAATCGGTCGTGGCTGGTCACGGGTCACCAGCACCACTTGTTCCAGCACATCGCGGCTCGGTGACTCGGTATCGATCAGGATCACGTCCGGACGCACCGTTTCGACGCGTTCGGGCAAGTCGATGGTCAGGCCCGACTCGTCGATTACCTCGAACCCGGCTTCGGTCAGGGCGGCTTTCAGTCGACCGACTTTCTTCGCGGTGTCGTTGATCAGCAGGATACGCAGCATGTTCGCAGTCTCCTGTCAGCGTTGGGCGAATCGGTGCGAGCTGTCGCTCAAGGCGTGCAACTTGAAGCTGCGGGCATAGCCGGCCGGGTCAGAACCGTCCCAGACTTTGCCGTCGATCAACTGGCTGCTGCGCATGTCCTGCCCCCGGATATCGATATCGACGCCACTGGCGGCTTCGCGGTACAGATCCAGTTGCTGGACCTGACGGGCCACGCCGAGGTAATCCGGATCGTCGCGCAACAAGCCCCAGCGGCGGAACTGGGTCATGAACCACATGCCGTCGGACAGGTACGGCATGTTGACCTCGCCGCCTGCATGGAAGCGCAACGCGTGCGGGTCCTGCCAGCGATGGCCCAGCCCGTCGGCGTAGTCGCCCAACAGGCGCGGTTCGATGCAGTCGAGGGGGGCGTCGAGGTAATCCGGTGCGCTCAACAGTTGTGCGGTGCTGCGGCGGTTTTCCGTGCTTTGTTCAATGAACCGGCTGGCCTCCAGGATCGCCATGACCAAGGCCCGCGCGGTGTTGGGGTACTGCTCGATAAACGCCCGGGTGCAGCCGAGGACTTTTTCCGGGTGATCGGGCCAGATGGTCTGGGTCGTCGCCAGGGTAAAGCCGAAATTCTGTTGCACTGCGCTGGCGGACCACGGCTCACCCACGCAGAAACCGTCGATACGCCCGGCTTGCAAGTGCGCGACCATTTGCGGCGGCGGCACCACTACGCTGTCGACATCCTGCAGCGGGTGGATGCCCTGACTCGCCAGCCAGTAATACAGCCACATGGCGTGGGTGCCGGTCGGAAAGGTCTGGGCGAAGGTGAGTTTCGGGCGAGTTTGGTGCACGTGGCGCTCGAGTGCTTCAGGACTGGTCACGCCCAGCGCCTGCAAACCGTGGGAGAGGTTGATGCTCTGGCCATTCTGGTTCAGGCCCATCAGCACGGCCATGTCGGTCGAGGCCACGCCGCCGATGCCCAGATGGACGGCATAAATCAGACCATACAAGCTGTGGGCGGCGTCGAGTTCGCCGCTGACCAGTTTGTCCCGCAGGTTGGCCCAGGACGACTGGCGCTTGAGGTTCAGGGTCAGGCCGTAAGGCTGGGCGAACCCCTGAGTGGCGGCTACCACCACCGAGGCACAGTCGCTCAGGGCCATGAAACCGAGGTTGATGTCGGTCTTTTCCGGAGCATCGCTGCCATTGACCCACGCCAGAGGGTTGGCTGGAACTTCAATCATCGTTAAGCACCTTGCATAAAAAAACGCCGTACCGGGCGCCTTGCCAGAGCAAGGGCCAGTGACGACGCCATTGTCTTTCGACCCATTCCGCCGTTGGCATGAGTGCTGATACCGGTGGTGGTGCAAGGCATATGCCATCGCTGGCTGATTTTGTCGCGCGCCTCGCCTGCGGCCCCGATGCGCGGCTATAATTGCCGCCACTTTTCGTAGCCCAGAGTCAAACCCGCCCATGTACACCCTGGCCCGTCAGCTGTTGTTCAAACTTTCCCCGGAAACCTCCCACGATCTGTCCCTGGACCTGATCGGCGCGGGCGGACGTTTGGGCCTCAACGGCTTGCTGTGCAAGGCCCCGGCGAAAATGCCGGTGTCGGTCATGGGCCTGGACTTCCCGAACCCGGTGGGCTTGGCGGCGGGTCTGGACAAGAACGGCGCGGCCATCGACGGTTTCGCTCAACTGGGTTTTGGTTTTGTCGAAATCGGCACTATCACCCCACGCCCACAGCCGGGTAACCCGAAACCACGGATTTTCCGCCTGCCGGAAGCCGAGGCGATCATCAACCGCATGGGGTTCAACAACCTTGGTGTCGATCACCTGCTGGCCCGTGTGGCAGCCGCCAAGTACAAGGGCGTGCTGGGCATCAACATCGGCAAGAACTTCGACACCCCGGTCGAGCGCGCGGTCGACGATTACCTGATCTGCCTGGACAAGGTCTACGCCCACGCCAGCTACGTGACGGTCAACGTCAGCTCGCCGAACACCCCGGGCCTGCGCAGCCTGCAGTTCGGCGATTCGCTCAAGCAACTGCTCGCTGACCTGGCCACGCGCCGCGCCGAGTTGGCGTTGCGTCACGGTAAACATGTCCCGCTGGCGATCAAGATCGCACCGGACATGACCGACGAAGAAACCGCGCAGGTCGCACAAGCGCTGATTGAAACCGGGATGGACGCAGTGATCGCCACCAACACCACCCTGAGCCGCGTCGGTGTAGAAGGCATGGAGCACGGTGACGAGGCGGGCGGTCTGTCCGGCGCACCGGTTCGTGACAAGAGCACTCATACTGTCAAGGTGCTGGCTGCTGAGCTGGCGGGTCGCTTGCCGATCATCGCCGTGGGCGGGATCACCGAAGGCAAGCATGCGGCTGAGAAAATTGCCGCGGGTGCGAGCCTGGTGCAGATCTACTCCGGCTTTATCTACAAAGGCCCGGCGTTGATTCGTGAGTCCGTCGACGCCATCGCTGCCTTGCGCTGATTGTGTACAGGCGAAAGACAGGCATAAAAAAGGGCTCCTCGAAGGAGCCCCTGGGCCGGAGCCCGCCGTCCGGATGGGACGTGCGTGGTTAATTCATTCAGTCATCAGATTGTCGTGTCGGAGTGTTAGGCCCTGTAAATTAGCCGACGGCGTGAAGTTCGTTGAGTCTGTGGATTCCCGCAGTGCCGGTCATACCGTCCCAGTTGTCGCCGCGTCCCTCGCGCCAGCCGTTAATCCAGGCTTGGCGTACTGACGGTAGAGTAAATGGGCAAAGCTCACGGGATTTGCCACCAACGCCATATTGATATCCGCGCAAAAATGCTCTTTCCAACGGATCACGCTTAAGTCTTCTCATAGGGTGTTGCCCTCACTTGTTGACTGTATTTATCGCGTAGACTTCAATCGAGGTCTGGCAGAAAAAAACTTCTGCCGTTGGGGCCCGCTGCCGGCGTCGCGAGCCAAGGTGTTGACGTCGTTGCGGCGTCAACCTGTGTTGAGTTCTAACCAATGCGTCACATCGAGGGAATGATCGTTTTGTCATAAGGACGTAACCATAAAGATGCTATGGCCATAAGTAACACGATGTTTGCCCGTGTTTATTGGCCAAAGCCCTGTATGATCGGCCCCCCGCAGGATGACGGGGTTAATCCTTTAGTGAGAATGACTTCTGTTGCGCAGAAGCATTATTCGACGAAGGGTCGACTTATGACATTTTGTTGCATCAACTTTTTTATCTGCCTGTGCATCTAAGCTCTTCTAACCTGAGCAGCACAGGTGGGACGGCACACCTTCGTGCCACGCGGGCGCTCTTTTAGAAAAGCGCCTGATTGAAAACCGGACCGGCAATGCGTTGTCGGTTCACTTAGCTAAAGGCTCTGAAATTCCAATGTCCGATCAATTCGAAATCTTCCTCACTTGCCCCAAAGGCCTTGAAGGCCTGCTGATCGAGGAAGCCGTCGGGCTTGGCCTTGAAGAAGCACGTGAGCACACCTCTGCCGTGCGCGGCATGGCGACCATGGAAACCGCTTATCGCCTGTGCCTGTGGTCGCGTCTGGCGAACCGGGTGCTGCTGGTGCTCAAGCGTTTCCCGATGAAGGACGCCGAAGACCTGTACCACGGCGTGCTGGATATCGAGTGGCAAGACCACATGCTCAACGACGGCACCCTGGCCGTCGAGTTCAGCGGCCACGGCTCGGGCATCGACAACACCCACTTCGGCGCCTTGAAAGTCAAAGATGCCATCGTCGACAAACTGCGCACCCCGCAAGGCGACCGTCCGTCGATCGACAAACTCAATCCAGACCTGCGCATTCACCTGCGCCTGGACCGTGGCGAAGCGATTCTCTCCCTCGACCTGTCCGGCCACAGCCTGCACCAGCGCGGTTATCGCTTGCAGCAAGGCGCGGCGCCGCTGAAGGAAAACCTCGCGGCCGCGATCCTGATCCGTTCCGGCTGGCCACGCATTGCGGCCGAAGGCGGCGCGCTGGCTGACCCGATGTGCGGTGTCGGTACGTTCCTCGTCGAGGCGGCGATGATCGCCGCCGACATGGCGCCGAACCTGCGTCGCGAGCAATGGGGCTTCACCGCCTGGCTCGGTCACGTCCCGGCGTTGTGGAAAAAACTTCACGAAGAAGCCACCGAGCGCTGTGCGGCCGGCCTGGCCAAGCCACCGCTGTGGATTCGCGGTTACGAGGCCGACCCGCGCCTGATTCAACCGGGCCGGAACAACGTCGAGCGTGCCGGCCTGAGCGAGTGGATCAAGATCTACCAGGGCGAAGTCGGTACGTTCGAGCCGCGACCGGACCAGAACCAGAAAGGCCTGGTCATCTGCAACCCGCCGTACGGCGAGCGTCTGGGCGATGAGGCGAGCTTGCTTTACCTCTACCAGAACCTCGGCGAACGTCTGCGTCAGGCCTGCCTGAACTGGGAAGCTGCGGTGTTCACCGGCGCCCCGGACCTGGGCAAGCGCATGGGTATTCGCAGCCACAAACAGTATTCGTTCTGGAACGGCGCGTTGCCGTGCAAGCTGCTGCTGATCAAGGTCACGCCCGACCAGTTCGTCACTGGCGAGCGTCGCACCCCGGAGCAGCGTCAGGTCGAGCGCGAGCAGGCGGCCTATGATCAGGCCCCGAGCGAGCCAGAAGAACGCAAATACAACAAAAACGGCAACCCGATCAAACCGACTCCAGCACCGGCACCGGTGATCGAGCAACCGCGCTTGAGCGAGGGCGGGCAGATGTTTGCCAATCGCCTGCAGAAAAACCTCAAGGCGTTGGGCAAGTGGGTCAAGCGTGAAGGCATCGACTGCTATCGCGTGTATGACGCCGACATGCCGGAATACTCCATGGCCATCGACCTGTATCAGGATTGGGTCCACGTCCAGGAATACGCCGCGCCGAAATCCATCGATCCGGAAAAAGCCTCGGCCCGCATGTTCGATGCCCTGGCCGCGATTCCGCAGGCCTTGAACATCGACAAGAGCCGTGTGGTGGTCAAGCGTCGCGAACGTCAGAGCGGCACCAAGCAGTACGAGCGTCAGGCTGCGCAGGGCAAGTTCGTCGAAGTCAATGAAGGTGGCGTGAAGCTGCTGGTCAACCTCACCGACTACCTCGACACCGGGCTGTTCCTCGATCACCGCCCAATGCGCATGCGCATTCAGAAAGAGGCGGCTGGCAAGCGCTTCCTCAACCTGTACTGCTACACCGCAACGGCCAGTGTTCACGCGGCCAAGGGCGGCGCACGCACCACCACCAGCGTTGACCTGTCGAAAACCTACCTCGACTGGGCGCGTCGTAACCTGTCGCTGAACGGTTTCTCTGACAAGAACCGTCTGGAGCAGGGCGACGTGATGGCCTGGCTCGAGGCCTGCCGTGACGAGTACGACCTGATTTTCATCGACCCGCCGACGTTCTCCAACTCCAAGCGTATGGAAGGGATCTTCGACGTGCAACGCGATCAGGTGCAGTTGATCGACCTGGCCATGGCGCGTCTGGCACCCGGTGGGGTGTTGTACTTCTCCAACAACTTCCGCAAGTTCACCCTTGAGGAAAACCTCGCCGAGCGTTACGCCGTTGAAGAAATCACCGCCCAGACCATCGATCCGGATTTCGCCCGTAACGGTAAGATCCACCGTGCCTGGAAAATCACCGCGCGTTGACACGTGAGCTGATTGGATCCACAGAGCCTTGATTTTTAAAGGCTCTTGGGTCATTTCAGTGCTGGCCAAATTAGTGGCTAATGGCTATAACTCACTCATGGCCAATGGGCTTTTCCGGCGCCTGGCATTGTGAGTTGCCTTTATGTCGTTTCAGGCCGTACGCCCCAAAATCCTGGGTTTTATCAGCGAAGATGTGTCGGCCTGGCTGGTCGCGCTGCTGGTATTGCTCATGGGCGGCGTGCTCACCGGTTTACTGGCCTGGTCGACGGTCAATGTGTTTCACCATCAACTCAAACAACGCTTCCAACTGCTGGCCAGTGAGCGTTACAGCCGCATCGAAGAACGTTTCGAAGACCAGGAGCAGCGCCTCGACGGTCTGCGCCGGTTCTTCGTCAATTCCGACGCGGTCTCCCGCGAGGAGTTCGACGGTTACACCCAACCCCTGTTGCACCGAACCCAGGCCTATTCTTTCGCGGCCAGAGTGACTCGTGCCGAGCGCGCGGCATTCGAACAAAAGGTGCGGGACGAGGGCTTCAGCAATTTCACCCTTCGTGAGCTCGACGGCAACGGTCAACTGCAATTGGCTGCCGAGCGCGATGAATACGTGGCGGTGCTGTACAGCCAGACGCAAAGTCGACTGGGCTCGCCGCTGGGCTACGACTTGCTGGCCCAGCCGATGCGCCGCGCCACCCTTGAACGGGCGGACAAACTGGGCACCATGGCGGTGTCGCAGCCCATGCATTTGGTCAGCATCGAGCCGGCCTATGCGCGCGGCGTGCTGTTGGTGGCCCCGGTGATGCCGCGTAACTCACCCAGCGCTTCGGGGGTAAAACCCTTCGGTTATGTGATGGCGGTGATCAGCATGCGCCAGCTGCTGGCCGATGGATTGCCGGACGCCAACTACGACTATCTTTCGGTGCGCATTCTCGATTTGTCGATCGATGATCAGCACGAAGTGCTCTACGAATCTTTCAACCCACCGGCGGCCAGTGATTTGTCCGCGAGCCGGCTGTTGCGATTGGCCGATCACGATTATCAGGTTGACATCACGCCGAGCGAAGTCTTTATAAAAGCCAATCATTCCTCGGTGACGCCCCTGATGGTGCTGGGCGGTTTGCTCAGTCTGCTGCTCAGCGCGTTGCTGTATGTGCTGGTCAGTCAGCGTCAGCGCGCACTGAAAATGGTGGAGCAACGCACCCAGGAACTGCGGGCCCGTGAGCAAGAGTTGCGTGGCACCCACGGCCAGTTGCGCGGCGTGCTGAATGCGGCGACTCAGGTGGCGATCATCGCCACCGACCTGCGCGGGGTCATCAGCACGTTCAACGCCGGTGCCGAGCAGATGCTGGGTTACGCCAGCGTGGATGTCGTGGGGCGTATGACCCTGGAAAACCTGCACTTCCCCCGGGAACTGGTAGCGCGGGCAGCGGAGTTGAGTGCGCGGTATGGCAAACCGATTCCGACCTGTCAGGCGATGTTGGTCGAAGGGGACGAAGAGGGCGGTAGCGAGGCGCGGGAGTGGACGCTGGTACGCAGCGACGGCAGCCATTTGGCGGTGAACATGCTCGCCACCCCGGTGCTCGACGAGCAGGGGTTGTGGGTCGGTCATCTGGCGATCTGCATCGACATTACCGAGCGCAAGCGTGTGCATGAGGCGCTCGCGGCACGGGACCTGTTGTTGAAGAAACTCAGCGCCCATGTGCCTGGTGGCATCTACCAATTCAAGATGGAATTCGACGGCCGCTTCAGTGTGATCTATGCCAGCGACGGTATTCGCGAGATCTACGAGCTGGAACCGGACGTGCTGCTGCTCAATGCCGAAGCGATCTTCACGCGCATTCACCCACAGGACACGACCCGGGTCCGTGCCTCGATCCGCGCCTCGGCGGACACCCTCAGTCCGTGGCGCGAGGAATACCGCGTGCAACTGCCCATGCGCGGCCTGCGTTGGGTTCGCGGTGAGGCAACGCCCGAAGAGCTGCCCGGTGGCGGGGTGCTCTGGCATGGCTACATTTCCGACATCTCTGACCTGAAACGAGTGGAAGAGGAACTGCGGGCGCTGTCGATTACCGATTCGCTGACCGGGATTCACAACCGCCGTTATTTCCAGGAGCGCCTGACCACCGAAATGGCGAGGGTCCAGCGTGGCGTGGGCGAGTTGTCGGTGATCATGCTCGACATCGACCACTTCAAACGCATCAATGACCAGCATGGCCACGCCGTGGGGGATCGGGTGTTGCAAGCCGTGTGCGAGCGCATTGGTCATCGGCTGCGGCGCACAGACGTGTTCTGTCGCCTTGGGGGGGAAGAGTTCATGGTGCTCTGCCCGGACACCGACCGCGAGCAGGCGTACGTGCTGGCCATGCAGTTGTGGCAAGGGCTGCGCAGTTCACCGATCGACAGCGTGGGGTTCGTTACCGCGAGTTTCGGGATCGCCAGTTGGCGCGTCGGGGAGGGCGCGGATGCGCTGTTGCTTCGAGCGGATTCGGGGGTATATGCGGCGAAGCAGGCGGGACGTGATCGGGTCGAGGCCCAGAAAACCTAAGGCCTGACACACAACCCTTGTAGGAGTGAGCCTGCTCGCGATAGCGGTTTATCAGTCAACATCTGAGTTGAATGTTAGACCGCTGTCGCGAGCAGGCTCACTCCTACAGGTGATCTCCAGTGTCTGGAGGATCGGGTCAGAGTACCGACGCCGTGTCTGGCAGTTTCGGCTGGCGATAGAGGTCCAGCAGCACTTGATCCAGTACCGACGACGCGCCAAACGGTGCCTTGTCATTGAGGATCGCCACGACTGCCCACGTGTTGCCATTGACGTCGCGGCTGAAGCCGGAGATGGCGCGTACGGTGTTCAGGGTGCCGGTCTTGACGTGGGCTTCGCCGCGCATCGCGGTGGTCTTCAGGCGTTTGCGCATGGTGCCGTCGGTGCCGGCAATCGGCATCGAACTGATGAACTCGGCAGCATACGGGCTATGCCACGCGGCTTGCAGCATCGCTCCCATTTCACGGGCGCTGACGCGTTCTGCGCGGGACAGGCCGGAACCGTTCTCCATCACCAGGTGCGGCGCGGTAATGCCTTTCTTCGCCAGCCACTGACGTACTACGCGCTGGGCAGCCTTGGCATCGTCACCATCGGCATCGGTACGGAATTTCTGGCCCAGGCTCAGAAACAGCTGCTGCGCCATGGTGTTGTTACTGTATTTGTTGATGTCGCGGATGATTTCCGCCAGATCCGGCGAGTAAGCCCGGGCCAGAAGTTTTGCATTGCCCGGGGTGGCCGCCAGCACGTCCTTGCCCTGAATGCTGCCACCGAGCTCCTTCCAGATGGCGCGCACGGCGCCGGCGGTGTAGGTCGCGTGGTCAAGCAGCGACAGATAGGTCTGCGAGCTGCAGCCATCGCCCAACTGGCCGCCGACCGTTACGGTCATGCTGCCATCGGGCTGGGTCACCGGGTTGTAGCGCACACCGCCAGTGCACTGCTTGGAATTGACGGCCTTGACCTGGTTTTCGATGCGAATGCTGGCAATCGGCGGTTCCACCGACACCAATACCCGACCGCCGTCGTTACGCGCGACAAAACGCAGGGCCTTGAGGTTGACCATCAGCGAGTCGGGTTTGACCAGGAACGGCTTGTTCTCGTCATTGCCGTCGTCATTGAATTCGGGCAGCTGCGGTTGTACGAAGAAACCGCGGTCCAGCACCAGGTCGCCGGTGATTTGCGTCACGCCGTTGGCGCGCAGGTCACGCATCAGCAACCAGAGCTTCTCCATGTTCAGCTTTGGATCGCCGCCACCCTTGAGGTAGAGGTTGCCATTGAGAATGCCGCCGCTAAGGGTGCCGTCGGTGTAGAACTCGGTTTTCCACTGGTGGTTCGGGCCGAGCATTTCCAGCGCGGCATAGGTGGTGACCAGCTTCATGGTCGAGGCCGGGTTGACCGAAACGTCAGCGTTGTAAACGGTCGGCGTGCCCGGCCCGGTGAGCGGGATCATCACCAGTGACAGGGCGCTGTCCTGCAACTTGCTGGCCTTGAGGGCTTTTTCGACGTTAGGCGTGAGCGCAGTGTTGATCGGGGCGGCGGAGACGGAGAGGGCCAGCGGAAGAATGAAACTGGCCAGCAACAATGGACGCAAAGACTTGATCATGTGTAATAAAACCCTACAGCCGAGGGGGAAAAAGACGAGGGCATGGCGATAAAATCCCTCAGTGGTCATGAAAGTGTCGGCATTATGCCCCAAGGCTTGAAAGTGTGTGCCGTGCCATGGCCTTCTAATCTGCTATTTTTTTACCGCCGGTCAGCGATGCACCCCAGAGAGTCGGGCAATTAGCGGCTTAAACTGCTAAAGTGCCGCCCGTTATTACTTATGAGGATTGTTCCAATGGCGACTAACCGTTCCCAGCGTCTGCGCAAAAAACTGTGCGTCGATGAATTTCAAGAGCTGGGTTTCGAACTGAACCTGGATTTCAAAGAAGATTTGGCTGATGAAGCCATTGATGCTTTCCTCGACGCGTTCCTGAAAGAAGCCATGGAAGCCAACGGTCTGGGTTATGTTGGCGGCGACGACTTCGGTCTGGTTTGCCTGCAGAAGCGTGGCTCGGTGTCCGAAGAGCAGCGCGCTGCTGTTGAAGCCTGGCTCAAAGGCCGCAGCGAACTGACCGAAGCAACCGTCAGCCCGCTGATCGACGTCTGGTACCCGGAAAAGCCGATCAATCCGGTAGCTTGATGTAATAAGAAACGGCGGCCCAAGGGTCGCCGTTTTTTTATGCGCGGATTAAAAGCACGCAGCCTCGTTGCTTGTCAGGCCTTACGCCAATTCAAAATCACCAGCGTCAACACCCCCGCCACAATCCCCCAAAATGCGGAACCGATGGAAAACAACGTCAGCCCCGACGCGGTGACCATAAAGGTGATCAACGCCGCTTCCCGTTCCTTCACTTCGGTCATGGCAATGCTCAAGCCATTGATGATCGAGCCGAACAACGCCAGCGCCGCAATCGACAGCACCAGCTCTTTAGGCAACGCGGCAAACAACGCCGCCAATGTCGCGCCGAACACCCCGGCAATCCCGTAGAAAATCCCGCACCAGACCGCCGCCGTGTAGCGCTTGTTGCGATCTTCATGGGCATGCGGCCCGGTGCAGATCGCTGCGCTGATGGCTGCCAGGTTTATGCCGTGGGAGCCGAACGGTGCCAGCAGCAACGAGGCGATACCGGTGGTGGTGATCAGCGGCGAGGCCGGCACGGTATAGCCGTCGGCGCGCAGGACGGCGATGCCTGGCATGTTCTGCGAGGTCATGGCCACCACGAACAGCGGTATGCCGATGCTGATGGTTGCGGCCAGTGAGAAGTGCGGCGTGGTCCAGACTGGCGTCGCCACTTCCAGGTGAAAACCACTGAAATCCAGCAGCCCCATGAACCCGGACAATGCCGTACCGATCAACAACGCCGCCAGCACGGCATAACGCGGCGACAGGCGCTTGATCACCAGATAGGTGAAGAACATGCCCAGCACCAGCCCGGTACGATGTTGGGCAGCGACGAAAATCTCGCTGCCGATCTTGAACAGAATCCCCGCCAGCAACGCAGCGGCCAAGGATGCCGGAATCTTTTTCACCAGTCGTTCGAAGCTGCCGGTCAGCCCGCAAATAGTCACCAGCACTGCGCAGGTGATGTAGGCACCGATGGCTTCGCCATAACTCACACCGCCGAGGCTGGTGATCAGCAACGCCGCACCGGGGGTCGACCAAGCGATGGTGATCGGGGTGCGATACCGCAACGACAGGCCGATCGAGCACACCGCCATGCCAATCGAGATTGCCCAGATCCACGACGAAATCTGCCCGCTGGTCAGGCCTGCCGCTTGTCCGGCCTGGAACATCAGGACCAGGGAACTGGTGTAACCGGTCATCATCGCGATGAAGCCGGCGACGATGGCCGAAGGCGACGTATCGGCAAAAGGGCGGAGCTGCGTGTGCGTGGCGTCGTTCATGACAGCGGTGTTCCTTTTATAAAGATGTCGGAAACGCCGGTGAACCCTGTGGGAGCCGAGCAAGCTCGGCTCCCACAGGGATTGTGTTCGAGCGGCAGATTTCAGGTTCAAGCCTAAACTCAAACGTAGCGGATCGTTGCAATACAGCGGAAGCGACAAACAGCCGTACAGTCGTGTTGCCACCCTCCATTGTGTACAATCGCGGTGTTTTTTACGCGATACTTGCCAGCGACCCACTGTGCCGTATTACAGTCACCGTCAATTCGCCGCAGTTCTCCCCGACTCGAGTGCCCATGAACGAACAGTTGCAGCCCCTCAAAAAACAACCGCGAGCAGGCAAAGCCGGCCGCAGCGGGACCCAGGACGATATTGTCTACGCGCATATCTTCGAGGCCATCCTCGAACAGCGCCTGGCGCCCGGCACCAAGTTGAGCGAAGAAGCGCTGGGGGAAATTTTCGGGGTCAGTCGCACCATCATCCGCCGTGCGCTCTCGCGCCTGGCCCATGAAGGCGTCGTGCTGCTGCGTCCGAACCGTGGCGCGGTCGTCGCCAGCCCGAGCGTCGAAGAGGCCCGCCAGGTGTTCCTCGCGCGCCGTCTGGTGGAACGAGCGATCACCGAACTGGCCGTTCAGCACGCAACCGCCGAGCAAATCGCCGAATTGCGCCAGATGGTCAACGACGAGCGCGACAGCTTCTCGCGCGGTGACCGCGGTGCCGGCATCCGTCTGTCGGGCGAATTTCACCTGAAACTCGCCGAAGCGGCGAAGAATGCGCCGCTGATCAGCTTCCAGCGCAGCCTGGTGTCGCAGACGTCGTTGATCATTGCCCAGTATGAAAGTGGCAACCGTTCGCACTGTTCCTACGACGAACACACCCAGCTGATCGACGCCATCGAAGCGCGCAACGGTGAGCTGGCGGTGAATTTGATGATGCATCACATGGACCACATCGACAGCAAACTCAACCTCGACGAAGAAAGTGCGTCGGATGATTTGCATGCGGTGTTCTCGCATTTGTTGCAGACCAAGAAGCCTGGGCGACCAGCGGTCAAACTCTAAGGTAGGCCGAGTCGAACCATCGCGGGCAAGCCCGCGATGACGGTCTCAAGAGCAATAAAAATCCCCCGCAACCATCGATTGCGGGGGATTTTTTATGCCCGGAATACCTTAGCGCTGATGCACCAGGTTCCCCGCCGCATACGTCTGCAGAACAGCCCGGTCATCCCCCAGCGTCATCAACACAAACAACGTCTCGGCAATGTTGTTCGCCTGCTTCAAGCGATAGCTCAGCAACGGCGTGGCGTTGTAATCCAGCACGAGGAAGTCGGCATCGGTGCCCGGTTTCAAGGTGCCGATCTTGTCTTCCAGACGCAACGCGCGAGCACCGCCGAGTGTCGCCAGGTACAGCGATTTGAATGGGCTCAGACGCGCACCTTGCAGCTGCATGACTTTGTACGCTTCGTTCAAGGTTTGCAGGATCGAGAAGCTGGTGCCACCGCCAACGTCCGTGCCCACACCGACATTCAGTTTGTGCTTCTCGGCCATCGGCAGGTTGAACAGGCCGCTACCAAGGAAGAAGTTCGACGTCGGGCAGAACGCGATGGCCGAACCGGTTTGCGCCAGTCGCGCGCACTCGTCGTCGCACAGGTGCACGCCGTGGGCAAACACCGAACGCTCACCGAGCAGTTGATAGTGATCGTAGACGTCCAGGTAGCCTTTACGCTCCGGGAACAGCTCCTTGACCCATTCGACTTCCTTCAGGTTTTCGCTGATGTGCGTCTGCATGTACAGGTCGGGGAATTCGCTGAGCAACTGGCCGGCGAGGGTCAGTTGTTCCGGGGTGCTGGTCGGGGCGAAACGCGGGGTGACTGCGTAGTGCAAGCGACCCTTGCCGTGCCAGCGCTCGATCAGCGCCTTGCTTTCGACGTAGCTGGATTCGGCGGTGTCGGTCAGGTAGTCCGGCGCGTTGCGGTCCATCATCACCTTGCCGGCGATCATCCGCAGGTCGAGCTGTTCGGCAGCCTCAAAGAACGAGTTCACCGATTGCGGATGCACGCTGCCGAACACCAGCGCCGTGGTGGTGCCATTGCGCAGCAGTTCCTTGATGAAAATATCGGCGACTTCGTCGGCGTGTTTCTTGTCGGCGAACTGGCTTTCACACGGGAAGGTATAGGTGTTCAGCCAGTCCAGCAATTGCTCGCCGTAGGCGCCGACCATGCCGGTTTGCGGCAAGTGAATGTGGGTGTCGATGAAGCCGGGGGTAATCAGCGCGTCCTGATAATGAGTGATTTCGATGTCGGCCGGCAGGGTTGGCAGCAAGTCGCTGGCGTGACCGAGCGCGCTGATCTGGCCGTTGTCGACCACCAGCAAGCCGTCTTCGAAATACTCGTACGAGGCTTCAATACCGACTTCGGCCGGGTCGGCAAGGCTGTGCAGGATGGCGGCGCGGTAAGCTTTGCGAGTCAAAGGCATGGGGGTTCTCAATTGGTGGCTTGGCTGCGGCGTGAAGCGGGCAGCAGTTTGGCAATCGATGATCCGGCGCTGGCGGTCTGCTGGCCGAAATTCGCGTTATAGGTGGCGATGATTTCGCCGGCGATGGAGATGGCGATTTCCACAGGCAACTTGCCTTTGACTTCGCCGATGCCCATCGGGCAGCGCATGCGTTGCACGACGCTGTTGTCGAATCCGCGGTCGCGCAGGCGGTGTTCGAACTTCACCCGTTTGGTCTTCGAACCGATCAGGCCGAAGTAGGCGAAGTCGTTGCGCTTGAGGATCGCGGCGGTGAGTTCGAGGTCGAGCTGGTGATTGTGGGTCATGACGATGCAGTAACTGCCGGCGGGCAGGTCGTCGATTTCGTCCACCGGTTCTTCGCTGACAATCTTGCGCACGCCGTGAGGGATCTGTTCCGGGAATTCGTCGTCCCGCGAATCGATCCAGCGCACCCGGCAGGGCAGGCTGGCGAGCAGCGGCACCAAGGCGCGGCCGACATGACCGGCACCGAACACGGCGATCTGCGCCTGGACCTGGCCCATCGGCTCGAACAGCAACACGGTCGCGCCACCGCAGCACTGGCCGAGGCTCGCGCCGAGGCTGAAGCGCTCCAGGTGTGTGTCCTGTTTGCCGCTGGCCAGCAGGTCGCGGGCGATCTGCATGGCCTTGTATTCCAGATGCCCGCCACCGATGGTGTCGAAGGCCTGGATGGCGCTGATGACCATCTTCGAACCGGCATTGCGCGGCGTCGAGCCAAGCTCTTCGATGATGGTCACCAACACGCAGGGCTCACCCCGGGATTGCAGGTCGGCGAGGGCGTCGATCCAGTTGTACATGTTTCACCTCAACATCTCTGTTGTCTGTTCGGGCCTCTTCGCGGGCAAGCCCGCTCCCACAAGGATTGCATCGTACCTGTGGGAGCTGGTTTGCCTGCGATGGCCGCGACGCGGTCTTAGAGCGAAGCCAGTTCGGTTTCAGCTTCCAAGGTTTTCACCGCCTTCAACTGCCGCATCTGCTCACAGCCCCACAACACCCGCTCCGGGGTCGCCGGCGCATCGATTTTCGGTTGATGCTTGTAGTCGCCAAGGCTCGCCACGGCGTCCTTGATCGCACACCACGAGGCGATGCCGAGCATGAACGGCGGCTCACCCACGGCCTTGGAATGGAACACCGTGTCTTCCGGGTTCTTGCGGTTTTCCACCAGCTTCACCCGCAGGTCCAGCGGCATGTCCGCCACGGCCGGGATCTTGTAGCTGGCCGGGCCGTTGGTCATCAGCTTGCCCTTGTTGTTCCACACCAGTTCTTCCATGGTCAGCCACCCCATGCCCTGGATGAAACCACCCTCGACCTGGCCGATGTCGATGGCCGGGTTCAACGAGGCGCCGACGTCGTGGAGGATGTCGGTGCGCAGCATCTTGTACTCACCGGTGAGGGTGTCGATGATCACCTCGCAACAGGCTGCACCGAAGGCGTAGTAGTAGAACGGACGACCACGGGCCTGGCTGCGTTCGTAGAAGATTTTCGGGGTTTTGTAGAACCCGGTGCTCGACAGTGACACCTGGGCGAAATACGCCTGCTGGATCAGCGCTTCAAACGTCAGGATGTGATCACGAACCCGCACGTGGCCGTTATGGAATTCGACGTCTTCTTCACTGACCTTGTACTGGCGGGCCGCGAATTCAACCAAACGTTTCTTGATGATTTCTGCGGCGTTCTGCGCCGCTTTACCGTTCAGGTCAGCACCGCTGGAAGCGGCCGTCGGCGAGGTGTTTGGCACCTTGTCGGTGTTGGTTGCGGTGATCTGCACACGGTCCATTTCCACCTGGAACACTTCAGCCACGACTTGCGCGACTTTGGTGTTCAAGCCCTGGCCCATTTCGGTGCCGCCGTGGTTCAGGTGGATGCTGCCGTCGGTGTAGACGTGGATCAGCGCACCGGCCTGGTTGAGGAAGCTCGCGGTAAACGAAATGCCGAATTTGACCGGGGTCAGCGCCAGGCCTTTTTTCAGGATCGGGCTGTTGGCGTTGTAGCGACGAATCGCTTCACGACGCTCGGCGTACTGGCTGCTTTCTTCCAGTTCGGCGGTCATTTCTTCGAGCATGTTGTGCTCGACGGTCTGGTAATAATGCGTGACGTTGCGCTCGGTCTTGCCATAGTAGTTGGCCTTGCGCACCGCCAATGGATCGAGGGCCAGATGACGGGCAATCGCGTCCATCACTTCTTCGATGGCGACCATGCCTTGCGGGCCGCCGAAGCCACGATACGCGGTGTTCGACGCGGTGTTGGTTTTGCAGCGGTGACCGTTGATGGTCGCGTCGCCCAGATAGTATGAGTTGTCGGCGTGAAACATCGCGCGGTCGACAATCGACGCCGACAGGTCCGGCGAACAACCGCAGTTGCCGGCCAGTTCCAGGGCGATGCCATGCAGGCGGCCGGTGCTGTCGAAGCCGACGTCGTACTCGACGTAAAACGGGTGACGCTTGCCGGTCATCAACATGTCTTCGACGCGCGGCAGGCGCATTTTGGTCGGCTGGCCGGTGAGGTGCGCGATCACGGCGCACAAACAGGCCGGGCTGGCGGCTTGCGTTTCCTTGCCACCGAAACCGCCGCCCATGCGGCGCATGTCGACCACGATCTTGTTCATCGACACATCAAGCACTTCGGCGACAAGCTTCTGCACTTCCGTCGGGTTCTGCGTCGAGCAGTAGACGATCATGCCGCCGTCTTCCGTCGGCATCACCGAAGAGATCTGGGTTTCGAGGTAGAAATGTTCCTGGCCGCCGATGTGCAGCGTGCCCTGGATGCGGTGCTCGGCAGTCGCCAAGGCATTGGCCGAATCGCCGCGCTGATGGGTGTGGCTGTCGAGCACGAAGTGGCGTTTGCGCAGGGCTTCGACCACGTCCAGCACCGGCTCGAGATCTTCGTATTCGATGATCGCGGCCATCGCGGCCTTGCGTGCGGTTTCGAGGTCTTTCGCCGCCACGGCGAGTACCGGCTGACCGACAAATTGTACGTCATCAATCGCCAGTAGCGGGTCGCCGGGCAACAGTGGCCCGATGTCCTTCAGGCCCGGCACGTCTTCGTGGGTGATCGCGATGCGCACGCCTTCGAAGGCGTAGCAGGGCTTGGTGTCAATGCTGATGATTTTCGCGTGGGCGCGGTCCGACAGGCGTGCATATACGTGCAGCTGGTTCGGAAACTCCAGGCGGTCGTCGATGTACTGCGCTTCACCGGACACGTGCTTGGCGGCGCTGTCGTGCTTGACGCTGCGGCCGACACCGGTGGTCAGGTCCTTGGCGAACAGTTCAGCCAGTTCGGCTTGGGTCTTCTCTACAGCGTGATGATTAGACATAAGCGGTCACCCGAGTCTCGATGTGCGGTGTTTGCAGTTCGATGAAGTATTTACGCAGCAGGTTTTGCGCGCTGAGCAGGCGGTACTCTTTGCTGGCGCGGAAGTCCGACAGCGGGGTGAAATCTTCGGCCAGTGCGGCGCAGGCGCGTTCGACGGTGGCGTTGTTGAACGGCGCACCGAGCAATGTTTTTTCGCAGGCGCCGGCGCGTTTCGGGATGGCCGCCATGCCACCGAAGGCGACGCGGGCATCGGCGATCACACCGTTTTCCAGACGGATCTGGAACGCGGCGCACACGGCGGAAATATCATCGTCCAGACGCTTGGACACCTTGTAGGCACGGAACAGTTGTTCGGCGCGGGCCCGCGGCACAATGATCTTCTCGATGAACTCGCTTTCCTGACGCGCGGTGACCCGGTAATCGATGAAGTAATCTTCCAGGGCCAGGGTGCGCCGGGTTTCGCCTTTGCACAGGACGATTTGCGCGCCCAGGGCGATCAGCAGGGGCGGCGAGTCACCGATGGGCGAGGCGTTGCCGATGTTGCCGCCGAGGGTGCCCTGGTTGCGGATCTGCAGCGAGGCAAAACGTTGCAGCAGCTCACCGAAATCCGGGTACTCGGCCTTTAATGCTTCGTAGCAGTCGGAGAGGGCGGTGGCGGCGCCGATTTCCAGGCGATCATCGAAACGCTCGATGCGCTTCATCTCGGCCACGTTGCCGACGTAAATCATCACCGGCAAGGTGCGGTGGAATTGTGTGACTTCAAGGGCCAGGTCTGTACCACCGGCCAGCAGGCGAGCCTGTGGATAAGCGTCATAGAGGTCAGCCAGATCGGCAACGGTCAGCGGCACCAGGCAGCGCTTGTCGCCACTGTTGAGCTCGCCGATGGACGTCGGGGCAATCGCTTTCAAGCGCGCGATGGTGTCGGCTTCACGCGCATCGAACTGGTCCGGTTGCTTGCCGCAGCAAGACTGTTCGGCGGCTTGCAGGATCGGCCGATAACCGGTGCAACGGCACAGATTGCCGGCCAGCGCTTCGTGCGCCTTGTGAGAGTCGGGTGCATCGCTGTTCTTTTGCAGGGCGAACAGTGACATCACGAAACCCGGGGTGCAGAAGCCGCATTGCGAACCGTGGCACTCGACCATGGCTTTCTGCACGCTGTGCAGTTCGCCCTGATGCTTGAGGTCTTCGACGCTGATCAATTGTTTACCGTGCAACGACGACACGAACGTCAGGCACGAGTTGAGGCTGCGATAGCGAATGTGTTCGCGGCCGTCGTCATCCGTTTGTAGCTCGCCGACCACCACAGTGCAGGCGCCGCAGTCACCGCTGGCACAGCCTTCTTTGGTGCCGGGTTTGCCCACATGGTCGCGCAGATAATTGAGCACGGTCAGGTTTGGGTCCAGGGCGTGCTCGCTACGGAGTTCCTGGTTAAGTAAAAACTGGATCACGGAAGGCCTCGCAGACTCATTATTGTTGTTAACCGACTTGAACCGAATTTAGCAGGTCTGACTTTTCGGTCAATGATTTTCTGACTTAAAGGTCAGGAAATAGCATTTTGTCGACAAACACCTCATTTCTTCAGTATTGACCCTCACGCACACACCTGCTTTTTTGCTTGAATCGTGCCAAAACCGCCGAGTGGGCCCTGCGCCATGACCTATCAAGTGGGTTACACTGCGCCGCTTGTGCAGATCGAAGAGTTTGAAGGACAACCATGACGTTCAAGGCGCCGGACAGCCTCGCCGAGCAAATCGCTCACCACCTCGCCGAACGCATCATTCGCGGCGAAATGAAGCCCGGGGAGCGCATTCAGGAACAGAAGGTCACGCTGGCGCTCAATGTCAGCCGCGGCTCGGTCCGTGAAGCCTTGCTGATCCTCGAACGTCGCCACCTGATCGCGATCCTGCCGCGACGGGGCGCCCATGTCACCGAACTCACGGCGCACAAGGTCCAGAGCCTGTGCACGCTGATGAGCGAGCTGTACATCCTGCTCGGTAACGCCGTTGCCAGCGGCTGGAAAGTCCAGGCTGACATGGCGCCGTTCGTGCAGATCCAGCAACGCCTGGCCGCCAGCTACGAGCGTCAGGACATCCGCACCTTCGTCGACGACAGCTTCAATGTGATGCGCGCTGCGTACCCGTTCGCCAACAACCCGTACTTGCAGGAAACCGTCGAGAATCTGCAGCCGGCCATGAGCCGCGCGTATTTCCTCGCCCTGGACCAGCGCAAGGCGTCGATGAGCGAATTCCTCGAACTGTTCGAGCGCCTGCTCGCTGCCGTGCTGGCCCGTGACTTTCCGCAGATCCGCGAAGTGCTGACGGCGTATGCCCAGCGCAGCTGCGATCTGGTGGTTTCTGCCCTGACGGACGCTTAAGCGTGCGGCTCAAGTGCATCAAGCTGGCGGGGTTCAAGTCCTTCGTCGATCCGACCACGGTGAACTTCCCCAGCAACATGGCGGCCGTGGTCGGGCCCAATGGTTGCGGCAAGTCGAACATCATCGACGCCGTGCGCTGGGTGATGGGCGAAAGCTCGGCCAAGAACTTGCGCGGCGAGTCGATGACGGACGTCATCTTCAATGGCTCCACCAGTCGTAAACCGGTGAGTCAGGCCAGCATCGAGCTGGTGTTCGATAACTCCGACGGCACGCTGCTCGGCGAATATGCCGCCTATGCGGAAATTTCCATTCGCCGCAAAGTGACCCGCGACAGCCAGACCACTTATTACCTCAACGGCACCAAATGCCGGCGTCGCGACATCACCGACATCTTCCTCGGCACCGGCCTCGGCCCGCGCAGCTACTCGATCATCGAGCAGGGGATGATCTCCAAGCTGATCGAGTCCAAGCCCGAAGACCTGCGCAACTTTATTGAAGAAGCGGCGGGCATCTCCAAGTACAAGGAGCGGCGGCGCGAAACCGAAAACCGCATCCGCCGCACCCACGAAAACCTTGCGCGCCTGACCGACCTGCGCGAGGAGCTCGAGCGTCAACTTGAGCGTTTGCATCGCCAGGCCGAGGCCGCGAAGAAGTATCAGGAATACAAAGGCGAAGAGCGTCAGCTCAAGGCCCAGTTGTCGGCCCTGCGCTGGCAGGCATTGAACGAACAGGTCGGTCAGCGCGAAGCGGTGATCGGCAATCAGGAAGTCACCTTCGAAGCGCTGGTCGCCGAGCAACGCAACGCCGATGCCGCCATCGAACGCTTCCGGGACGGGCACCATGACCTGTCCGAGCGCTTCAATCTGGTGCAAGGACGTTTCTATTCGGTCGGCGGCGACATCGCCCGGGTCGAGCAGAGCATCCAGCACGGTCAGCAGCGTCTGCGTCAGTTGCAGGACGATCTGAAGGAAGCCGAGCGCGCACGTCTGGAAACCGAATCGCACCTGGGCCACGACCGCACGCTGTTGCTGACCCTCGGCGAAGAGCTCGACATGCTCACGCCAGAGCAGGAAGTCACCAGCGCCGCCGCCGAAGAAGCGGCCGCCGCGCTGGAAGAATCCGAAACCACCATGCACGGCTGGCAGGAGCAGTGGGACACGTTCAACCTGACCGCCGCCGAGCCGCGGCGCCAGTCCGAAGTGCAGCAGTCACGCATCCAGCAGCTGGAAACCAGCATGGAGCGTCTGGCCGATCGTCAGAAGCGCCTCGGGGAAGAGCGCGCGTTGCTCTCGGCGGACCCGGAAGACGCGGCGATCATGGAACTCAGCGAGCAACTGGCGGCCAGTGAAGCCACGCTTGAAGATTTGCAGGCCAGCGAAGAAGCCCAGGTCGAACGCCTTGAGCACCTGCGTCAGGAATTGCAGCTTGCGTTGCACAATCAGCAGCAGGCGCAAGGCGATTTGCAACGCCTCAACGGTCGTCTCGCTTCCCTTGAAGCCTTGCAGCAAGCCGCGCTCGATCCAGGCACCGGCACTGCCGAATGGTTGCGTGAGCAGCATCTGGCGGATCGCCCGCGTCTGGCCGAAGGCCTGAAGGTGGAAGCGGGTTGGGAGCTGGCGGTGGAAACCGTGCTCGGCGCCGACCTGCAAGCGGTGCTGGTGGACGACTTCGGCGATTTCGATCTGGCCGGTTTTGCTCAGGGCGATTTGCGCTTGCTCAGCCCGGCCACTGATGGCGTGCGCGTGCCGGGCAGTTTGCTCGACAAGGTCGAGGCGCAGATCGATCTGTCGCCGTGGCTGGGGCAGGTCAAGCCGGTCGACAGCCTTGAACAGGCGCTGGCGTTGCGCAGTCAATTGACCGCGGGGCAGAGTCTGATCAGCCGTGATGGTTACTGGGTCGGTCGGCACTTTTTACGGGTGCGACGGGCCAGCGAAGCCGAAAGCGGTGTGCTGGCGCGCGGTCAGGAAATCCAGCGGTTGACCGAGGAGCGTGAAGAGCGCGAAGCCACGGTCGAAACCCTGGAAACCCAGCTTCAAACGCTCAGGGCGCAACAGCGCCAGCAGGAAAACGGACGCGAACATCTGCGCCGTCTGCTGCAAGACGAAGCGCGTCAGCAAGGTGAATTGAAAGCTCAACTGTCCGCCGGCAAAGCCAAGGCTGAACAGCTGACGCTGCGTCGTACGCGCCTCGACGAAGAGCTCGCTGAACTGAGCGAACAGCGCGCGCTGGAACACGAAAACATCGGTGAGGCACGCCTGCAATTGCAGGAAGCCCTCGACGCCATGGCGCTCGACACCGAGCAGCGTGAATTGCTGCTGGCCCAGCGCGACAGCTTGCGCGAACGCCTCGATCGGGTGCGCCAGGAAGCCCGGCAGCACAAGGATCACGCGCATCAATTGGCGGTGCGTCTCGGTTCGCTCAAGGCGCAACACGACTCGACGCGTCAGGCGCTGGAACGGCTGGAGATGCAGTCCGAGCGCCTGACCGAAAAACGCGAACAGCTCAGCCTCAATCTGGAGGAGGGTGAGGCACCGCTGGAAGAGCTGCGGCTGAAACTGGAAGAATTGCTCGACAAGCGCATGACCGTCGACGAAGAACTCAAGACCGCACAAATCGCTCTGGAAGACGCTGACCGTGAACTGCGTGATGCGGAAAAACGACGTAACCAGGCCGAGCAGCAGTCGCAGTTGATTCGCGGCCAGATGGAAACCCAGCGCATGGAATGGCAAGCCCTGACCGTACGCCGCAAGACCCTCGAAGATCAGTTGCTGGAAGACGGCTACGACCTGCACGGCGTGCTCGCCACGCTGACAGCCGAGGCCAGCGAGAAGGACGCCGAAGAAGAACTTGAACGCATTGCCGCGCGTATTCAGCGTCTTGGTGCGATCAACCTCGCGGCCATCGACGAATACCAACAACAATCCGAGCGTAAACGTTATCTGGATGCGCAGAACGATGATCTGGTGGAAGCGCTGGACACCCTCGAGAACGTGATTCGCAAGATCGACAAGGAAACCCGCAACCGCTTCAAAGATACCTTTGATCAGATCAATGGTGGTTTACAGGCGCTTTTCCCAAAAGTTTTCGGTGGAGGACGCGCGTATTTGGAACTGACGGGCGAAGATCTACTCGATACAGGGGTGACGATCATGGCGCAGCCGCCAGGGAAGAAGAACAGCACCATCCATTTGCTCTCCGGTGGCGAAAAAGCCCTGACCGCATTGGCGCTGGTTTTTGCGATCTTCAAGTTGAACCCGGCGCCGTTCTGCATGCTCGATGAAGTTGACGCACCACTGGATGACGCTAACGTTGGACGCTACGCACGGCTGGTCAAGGAAATGTCGCAGACGGTGCAGTTCATTTACATCACCCACAACAAGATCGCCATGGAAATGGCCGATCAACTGATGGGGGTGACGATGCACGAACCGGGCTGCTCACGTCTGGTGGCGGTGGATGTCGAGGAGGCAATGGCGATGGTGGATGCCTGAGTCGGCGTCTGTAGGGCAGGTATTGCGAGGCTGTAGGATGTTTTAACCGGCCCTGACTTGCTGGCCAATCGACATATTCGCTAAAGCCATGATGACAGACGGTGTAAAGTTGCCTTTGGTCGTGCTAGTTTAATGTCAATTTTTCGTATACGTGGGCAAAACGCCTGTCAGAACATAGAGTTGGCGCCACGTTTTAAAGCGGTTTACGAGTTGTAAACCCCTTATTTTTCAGCATTTTTTATAGAGGCACGGGATTACATGGAAATCGGTCTGCGCGAGTGGCTGATCGTCATCGGCATTATTGTTATTGCCGGTATTCTTTTTGATGGCTGGCGCCGTATGCGCGGCGGCAAGGGAAAACTGAAATTCCGTCTTGACCGAAGTTTGTCCAATCTGCCGGACGAGGACACCAGCGCCGAGCTGTTGGGCCCGCCCCGCGTGCTGGACACACACAAGGAACCGCAACTGGATGAGCACGATCTGCCGTCGGTGAGCATGCCTGCCCGTGAACCGCGTGAGTCGGGTTCCAAGCGCGGCAAGCGTGGTCATGGCGAACCGTCGCAAGGCGACATGAACCTCAGCCTTGATCTGGATGGCGGCCCGAGCTTCAGCAGTCGTGACGACGATTTCCCGGATGACACCAAAGCCTCGCCAGCCGTGACTGAAAAAGATCAACCACAAGCTGAAGAAGTGCTGGTGATCAGCGTGATCTGCCGCGACGCCGCCGGTTTCAAAGGCCCTGCGTTGTTGCAGAACATTCTGGAAAGCGGTTTGCGTTTCGGCGAGATGGACATCTTCCACCGTCACGAAAGCATGGCCGGTAATGGCGAAGTCCTGTTCTCCATGGCCAATGCGGTCAAGCCGGGCATCTTTGATCTGGACGACATCGACCACTTCAGCACCCCGGCCGTGAGCTTCTTCCTCGGTCTGCCTGGACCGCGTCATCCCAAGCAAGCCTTCGACGTGATGGTGGCTGCGGCGCGCAAACTGTCCCAGGAGCTGAACGGCGAACTGAAAGACGACCAGCGTAGCGTGCTGACCGCCCAGACGATTGAGCATTACCGTCAGCGCATCGTTGAGTTCGAACGCCGCGCGTTGACCCAGAAGCGTTGATTCAAAGGTTGCTCCCGCGCCGTGCGCGGGACGATCGGCAAAATAGATTGAGCAGCCTCGGCTGCTCTTTTGCTTTATGAGAGAACACCCATGACCGCCGTCAAAAACCGCATTCTAGAGCTGCGCGCTGAGCTGGATCAGCACAACTACCGCTATCACGTGCTGGACGAGCCGAGTATTCCGGATGCTGAATACGATCGTTTGTTCCACGAGCTCAAGGCCCTTGAAGCGGCTAATCCTGAACTGATCACCAGCGATTCACCGACCCAGCGCGTCGGCAGTGCGGCGTTGTCGGCGTTCACCCAGGTGCGTCATGAAGTGCCGATGCTCAGCCTCGGCAACGCCTTCGAAGAAACCGACATGCGCGAGTTCGATCGCCGGGTGACGGAAGGCCTCGATTTGCCGGCTGGCGACTTGTTTGGCGGCGGTGCGGCGGTGGAATACAGCTGCGAGCCCAAGCTCGACGGCCTGGCGGTCAGCCTGCTGTATCAGGACGGCGTGTTGGTGCGCGGCGCGACTCGCGGCGACGGTACCACTGGCGAAGACATCAGCGTCAACGTCCGTACTGTGCGCAACATTCCGCTCAAGCTGCACGGCACTGGCTGGCCGGCGACCCTGGAAGTGCGCGGCGAAGTGTTCATGTCCAAGGCCGGTTTCGAGCGACTCAACGCTACCCAGCTGGAAGTCGGCGGTAAAACCTTTGCCAACCCGCGTAACGCGGCAGCCGGCAGCTTGCGCCAGCTCGATTCGAAAATCACCGCCAACCGCCCATTGGAATTCTGCTGCTACGGCATCGGCCAGATTTCGGCCGATATTGCCGACACGCACATTGGTAATCTCAAGCAGCTTCAGGTGTGGGGCTTGCCGATCAGCCATGAGCTGAAGCTGGCGCACGGCATCGACGAATGCCTGGATTACTACCGCGACATCGGCGAACGCCGCAACGGGCTGGCATATGAAATCGACGGTGTGGTGTTCAAGGTCAACAGCATCGCCTCTCAGCGCGAGCTGGGTTTCCGCGCTCGCGAACCTCGATGGGCGATCGCGCACAAATTCCCGGCCATGGAAGAACTCACTGAGTTGCTCGACGTCGAGTTCCAGGTCGGTCGCACCGGCGCCGTCACGCCGGTGGCGCGTTTGAAACCGGTCAAGGTCGCCGGTGTCACTGTGGCCAACGCGACCTTGCACAACATGGATGAGGTCGCGCGACTGGGCCTGATGATTGGCGACACCGTCATCATCCGCCGCGCGGGCGACGTGATTCCGCAAGTGGTGCAAGTGGTGCTTGAGCGTCGTCCGGATAATGCCCGGCCGGTACACATTCCCGAGCAGTGCCCCGTGTGCGGTTCGCAGGTCGAGCGCACGCAACTGGTCAAACGCAGCAAGGGCCGCGAGACCGTCAGCGAAGGCGCGGTGTACCGCTGCGTCGGTCGTCTGGCCTGCGGTGCGCAACTCAAGCAGGCGATCATTCATTTCGTTTCCCGCCGTGCCATGGACATCGAAGGCCTGGGGGACAAGAGCGTCGAGCAACTGGTCGACGAAGGCCTGGTGAGCTCGCCGGCCGATCTGTATGCCCTGAAGTTCGACGACATTGTCGATCTGGAAGGCTTTGCCGAGGTCTCGAGTAACAAGTTGCTGAGTGCCATCGAGGACAGCAAAAAGCCAAGCCTGGCGCGGTTTATCTATGCCCTCGGGATTCCCGATGTCGGCGAAGAGACGGCCAAGGTGCTGGCGCGTTCCCTGGGGTCGCTGGAGTGGGTTCAGCAGGCGTTGCCGCATGTGCTCACGTACTTGCCGGATGTCGGCCTTGAAGTGGCTCATGAAATTCACAGCTTCTTTGAAGATGCGCATAACCAGCAAGTGATCAAGGAGCTGCTCAAGCACGGTCTGCAGATTCAGGATCAGGGCGAGCTTGGGGCCGAGTTTGCGGCCAGCACGACGCTGGGCGGGTTTCTCGACAAGCTGCACATCCCTTCGGTCGGACCGGGCGGGGCGCAGAAGCTGGCGGATCGGTTTGGTTCACTGGAAGGGGTGATGAGCGCCGACTGGCTGGACATGCGCCAGGCGCTGCCGGAGAAACAGGCCAATTCGGTTCGCGAGTTTTTTGCGGTCGAAGACAATCGCCAGCTCGCTGAGGCTGCCGAGAAGCAGTTGCGCGATTTCGGCATGCACTGGCTGAGCGAGAAGAAGGTCGTCGAAGGGCTGCCGCTGGCCGGGCAGACCTGGGTGCTGACCGGTTCGCTGGAGTTGATGAGTCGCGACGTTGCCAAGGAAAAACTTGAAAGCCTGGGGGCGAAGGTAGCGGGCTCGGTGTCGGCCAAGACTCATTGCGTGGTGGCGGGGCCGGGAGCGGGTTCCAAGTTGGCCAAGGCCAATGAACTGGGGTTGAAGGTGCTCGATGAAGAGGCGTTCGTCGAATTCCTGAAACACCACGGTATAGCGGTCGAGTCGTGATCGTTCCCACGCGGAGCGTGGGAACGATCGTTGCGTGGCGATGATCTAGTCTTGGCAAGCCCCAGGGAGAGATCGCCATGTACCGCTTCTTCGAACAGCTCAGCTCGCGCATCGCCGCGCCTTTGATGGGCGACAACTCGCGCAACAGCAAGGTCTGGCAATGTCGCTGCGGGCAGTCGCTGTTCTTTCGCAACAGCCAGTGTCTGGCCTGTTCGGCAGCGCTGGGCTATCAGCCTGAGCAGAGTCGCTTGTCCTCGCTGCAACCGGGTCTGCAGGCCGACACCTGGCTGCTCGATGCCGACCCGCAAGCCGGCGTGTTCCGCCGCTGCGTCAACCTCGATTCCCCGGCCGCCTGCAACTGGCTGCTCCCGGCCAATGACCACGATGCGCTTTGCATCGCCTGCAGCCTGAATCACACCATTCCCGACCTGTCGATTCCCGAAAACCACGAACGCTGGCGCAAGGTCGAAACGGCGAAGCGACGACTGGTCGCGCAGTTGGTCAGCCTCGGTTTGCAGGTGATACCCAAAACCGTCGACGAAGAAACCGGCCTGGCGTTTGATTTTATCGGTGTCGACCTCGAAGGCAAATCACCGACCACCGGTCACGCCAACGGCTTGATCACCCTCGACATCAACGAAGCCGATGACGCCCACCGCGAGCAGGTCCGGGTGCAAATGCACGAGCCCTATCGCACATTGCTCGGGCATTTTCGGCATGAGGTCGGGCATTATTACTGGGACCGGTTGATCGCCAGCAGCCATTGGCTGGAGCCTTTTCGTGGGTTGTTCGGTGATGAGCGCGCCAGCTACGCCGAGGCGCTGGAGCGGCATTACCAGCAAGGTGCGCCACTCGACTGGCAACAGCAATGCGTCAGCGCCTACGCGACCATGCACCCGTGGGAGGACTGGGCGGAAACCTGGGCGCATTACCTGCACATGATGGATGCGGTGGACACCGCACTGGGATTCGGCATGAGCGCGCGGGAAATGGATTTCGATTACCAGCCATTCCCGTCGAGCACGCTCTACGACCCGCAGCATCCCGGCGGCGCGGCGTTTCTGTCGTTCGTCAATGCGTGGATCGAGTTGGCGGGCATGCTCAATGAGCTGTCGCGCAGCATGGGCCAGCCGGATTTCTACCCGTTCGTCCTGCCGCCGGCCGTGATCGCCAAGCTGCACTTTATCCACCTGGTGATCCAGCAAGAGGGCGGCAGGGCAGATGAAGTGCTGCAGGATCTCTGACCATCCTGTAGCCGACGACGAGCAGCGCGAGGCTGCGTCCGGCTGCGAAGCAGTCGTGAAATCTACCAGCGCGGTGTTTCAGGTGAACCGCGGACGCAGCCTCGCGCTGCTCGTCAGCTGCTACAGGGGGAGGTGTTTCACGGGGATTGCATGTCCTTGAAGCCGTTCATGTTTTTTAATCCGCCCCAACGGTTGTAACTTCGTCTCAGATAGGTACAATGGCGCGGCTCGCCGTCAGGTGAGCGTCGTTATGGTGACCCCATCGGTCCCCCCGCAACGATTACCCGTGAACCTGGTCAGATCCGGAAGGAAGCAGCCACAGCGGGAACATTGTGTGCCGGGGTGTGGCTGGTGGGGTTACCACCTTTCTCTAAGTCCTTGATTTCACAAGGATTTCTCAGTCAAAAATCTCGAAGTGTGACAGCGTGTAGGTACACCTAAGTGGTGCACTGTGCTGGCGATCTTACCTTGATCACTTTTCTCTCGCTATCAAAGCCGTACAGGGTGCCCCTGTCTTCGGTGAGTTCTTGTTGGCTGAGCGAGCGACATGAGGCTGTGTAACTACGCCAAGCCGATCACTCTCTTGTAGCAGCCTATTCGTTCTGCAATGATGATGGCGATACGCTATCGTAATGTGACGAGTTCCAGCTCAAAGGGGTGTGGATAATGAACGAACAGCTTTTTATTCTGACCAGCCAGAAGAAGAAAACGAACCTCGTGCTTCATTTGTTACTGTGCATACCAACGCTCGGTTTTTGGGCGATTGTCTGGATCATTGTTGCGTCGGTCAATCATGGCAAGAATGCTCGAATCGATCACAAGATCAACAGTTTGATGCACTACAAGTCACAAGGAATGAATGACAACGAGAGTTATCAACAACTGAAGACGGACACCAGTGCAAACAATCTTGCGACTATCAGAATTGTATTCGTCATCATTGCAGTGGTGTTCGTCTACTTCGCACTACGGTGAATAGACGAAGTTCAATAGATGGTAGGCAATCTGAAAGCCGGCAGGAAGGCCTCTGAGGTCGCACAGGGGCTGCAATAAGTGCATTGCTAGAACCTAGCAGCCTCCACGAAGAGCGTTGCTCATAACGCATTGTGAACGCTCTTAGAGTGCTGCTACTTGACTTCTTTCGGTCGCCCTAGTATGATGGGCACCTCTTCGCAACAACCAGACCGCATCTGCCACCAACCAAGGTGATCTCAGAGCGCGGTTTTGTCGTGCCTGCGATTTGATAACCTAACCCGGCACTACCCGTGAGGAACTGCCTATTGAACAGAACTAGCCAAGGAGAATTAACTTGAATAACGACGTACGCCCGCTAATCGCCAACAAAAGCACTTTTCGAATTTCCAACGGCGTGGATGCACTGGTGTTCGATACTAGCACCGGCGAGATCTACGCACACCACACCTATGTTGAATGCGTTCATGGCCCGTATGACTACCCGGTTGCCCAGAAGCATCTTGCAGATCACGATATCGCAACCACCGATGAGTTTCTACGCGCCTACGATGTGCGTCCGCGACGCTCGGGCAAATACCGTAACCTGAGTTTTTTGTTTGATCGTGCTGACATTGGAACTACTAGCAATGTTGTCACGCTCCCGGTCAAACCGAAACGGGGTCGTCCAGCACAACAAATCGATAACCCATTGGCCTCCGTGATTCGGCTTGCAGAGTTCGAACGGTTGGGCTGGGTTAACGATTACGTGATTGGTGGGTGTGCTGCTGGTCCCAAACGGAGCCAAGGCCGATTCAATGTTAACTCTACCCATGTCCACTGGGCCCTGTGCATGGAAACGCTATCAACAGCAGGGGTCATTGCAATGGTCGAGGAGCGTAGCGGAGAAACCATCATTGTCCGAACAGCCCAATACATTATCGAAGCGGCACGCATTGCACTTGGAGGTATCCAACTCTATCTGGAAAAGAACCAGGCTGAGTGGAATCGCCTGAAGTTCGAGGTAGAGTTTCACGACGCTGGACGTGCAGCTTCAGGTTTTGCAGTGTGTTGTGACCCTGAAGGCTACGATTACGATCACTACGAGCAAGCGGCTTGAATTAACGAAGGTCTATAAGAGAGCGAAGCGAACGACGCTGTTGACGTTGCCTTGCACGGTAAGCGACAGCTTACAGTAGTACTCCAGTGAAGGGACTTCACGACTGTATACTCTGTAGAAAGGCGATAGCCTAAAGGTGTAGCTGGGATATTGATACATAGTATCCCCAGCAAGTGAGAATGTAAGCTTCCGTTTGAGTAGCTACTATCGTCAGCGACGCTGACAGGGGATCACCCTGAATGCTCACGCATTCGTCTTGCACAGTAAAGAAGATCAAGGGCAACAGCGAAGCTGGATTGTGGTTATTTTTTATTGTGTATGTGCAAGACCGGAAGGTCTACGGTGTTTCCTGCAATGAACGGCAGTTCATGGGTGTGGGCGGATTGATATATATCAATATATCCGCCAGCTAACTGGAATGGTTGAGCTTCAAGCTGACGCTTGGTCGTGCAATAACGGCGAGCGACGCTCGAAGTGGACATGCCGTAAGCTCCGCTTACCAGTGCTACTGGAAAGACTAACTGTGCAAGAGCGTTGACTACCCTTACAGCGGAGCTGTAAACAGCATCCCTGTGAGCCTAGCTCACAACAGTATTTCTGTGAGCGTCATTCACAGCGGTGTATCTCTCTTGGAGTTGGCGGATAGATAATTATCAATTATCCGCCCATTTGGAAGAGAGTCAGCTATTACGTGGGGTGGTAGAAGGGAGCTGACCACTCACGCCTAACATCCCGAACAGGGCACAGCCGATGACTGACAATCAAAGGCTGTTCAGGATCGTGAGCGGCAGTTCACAACAGTGGCAAGGGAAAGGGTCAAGCCTTCTAGGGGCGATCAGCCCAGTCAGTGCGGCTACAATGTCACCACCTCACCAACAAGGAAGCTGCCCCATGGCGAAGAATGGTAAGAAGAGGCGCAGGAAAGGTCAGGTCACGATTCCGCGTGATCACTACGTCTACGGGCACACTCTCGGCAATGTCAAATCGCTGACTGTAGAGATGGACCCAGTAACCCAGCAGCTGAGTATCCGTGAGATTGATCCCAGCAGTATCAGGCGTCAGATTACGTATGTGCGGCAGAACAAGGATGACAAGGTGCTCTATTCAGCCCCGGCTGATGACTTCTCGATGTCCTTGGATCATGTCGCAGAACTCAAGGCTCGCTTCGATTACCTGATGGCCGTTGACACTAATACGCTCGACGAAATCCATCAGGGTTATCGGGTTAGTGCTTGTTGCATCTACGTAGTGAAGGATCATCTCAGCTCTTTGAATGCCGAGAGTCCCTACGGCCACCATGCCACCTTCCTCATCTTGAATGCGGACCATCAGGCCAAGAGCGAACCCATTGGATGGCACCTAGCGATTACCCAGAGCATCCATCCGCTAATAAGAGACGAGAGGATTGGGGTAATCGTTGATAGCGAACTGGGTATGCATCTCGACATCAACGCAGGGAAGGAGCCGTACTACACAACAAGTTACCTGCCGCCCAAAATGAAATTCCTGTACGCCTCAAGCGATAGTTCAGCGACGTTTGCCAACGCAATGATTCGACTCTGTGATGCCGGAGCCAAGGCGGTGTTGAATGAGTTCGAGAGAAAAGGCATCGTCGACGTACTCAGGCACAAGCCAATCGAGGTCGGCACAGCGCTGTGCTATCGGGTTGTATCCAGTCAGCCAGATGGAACTCCCTCGGAAACCCTCCTTTAACCTGCCAAAACTTCTACTTCCCTCACACGATTGACCTGGAGCAGAGAGGGTGTCCATGACTGGAGGCCGCATTTTGTGGGGCACGTAGGTGCTGGAAGCTAGGCAAGGCCTTGTGTGAGCGCTAGTCGCTGGGTTTTCGCAACAGACTGACGATATCTGATCTGAGTCGTTGGATTCGTGCATTGCGAAAGAAGATCTGCATCCTGTGCCTTGGTCAGACACTGGATATCCGCAGATGCCCTGAGCTGGTCTAGGCTGCTGGTTCCAACCCTCAAGGATGAACGCCCATGGCAGACCAGAACGAAGTCAATATCGCCACAGCCGACGTGCTTACCCTGCTACTTCACAACCAGCACGCGCTTGCAGCAGCGATTGAAGAGTTGGCCTTGTGGGTGAGGGCGAATGGTTCGCCCGAGGCTCATGACAACGCCATCTCAGCGCTGAATACCCTCGACACAAACGCATCCGCCATCACAGCTGGGATTCTCAAACTGAGGCAATAGCCGCTATCAAAGAAGTCTACTTCTCCGGTAGTCCGATAATTGCCCTCAAGATACTATCAAATATCTATTGCAGATAGGCTAATGATCGTATTATCATTAATCTATCGAAACAGATATTAAAGGATAGTCAGCCATGAACGCCCATCTCTATCTGAGAGCATCGACCAAGGATCAAGACGCACTACGTGCCAAGGCATCGCTTGAGGCGTTTGCGGCTGACAAGAGCCTGGCCCTCGCTGGCACCTATAGCGAGAACATCAGTGGCACCAAGCTCAACCGCCCTGAGCTAATGCGTTTGCTGGCTACAGCCGAGAAGGGTGAAGTGCTGTTGGTTGAATCCGTAGACAGGCTCTCGCGACTTTCCCAAGAAGATTGGGAAACACTCAAGGCCACGATCAAGGCCAAGGGCCTACGTCTGGTGATTGCTGACCTGCCCACCAGCCACATGATGGTTGAGGACAAGGGCATCACAGGCCAAATCATGGAGGTGATCAACAACATGTTGCTCGACCTGATGGCGACGATGGCTCGTCTGGATCAGGTGAAGCGCGTTGAGCGTATCAATGAAGGATTGAAGAACAAGAGACTCGCTGACCCTGAGTGGAAGCCAGCCGGGAAGTCCAAGAACACAGCGATGTGGGACAAGGTTGCCACCATCATGACCAAGCATCCCGGCATGTCTGCTGATGATGTTGCTAAGCTCGCTGAGTGTGGCGTTGCCACTGTGTACAGGATCAAACGTGAGATGAAGGGTTGAGACTGATACGCCTTCTGGGACGTTCTACAGGGTCATTCTAGTGATGATCCGTCACAGCTTTGACCCAAGAGGAAGTACCGCTGTAGGTCGTCGGTAGTGGGGTGTAGGCTGTCTGGGTTCATCTCAATTGAGGGTTGTTCTTATTTAAAAATCACTTGGCTTTTTAGTGAGGCACGGTGCACTGGGTTAAGAGGTTCGGGTAGGGCTGAGTGACTCTTACGGATATGTGCCCCAGCTTATATTTCCAGCCCGATTATCAAACCGCCTTCGAAGTGGTCCGAAATTTTCGGGGCGGGACATGGATTCTGTGGAAAACGGTCTCCCCGGTAGGGGGTTCCTTGGTCAGCCCTTGCAGGGGAATGCTTGTTGGGTTGCAAAGATAGTTAGGGCGGTAGCGTTGATGTGGAGTTTCTCCGGGTTCGCTTCCAGATACTTCACCAGTACCCGAACCATTTGCCCATTGCTTACTCCGCTGGGAACACAGATTTGGAGTTTTGGCCCGAGGTCGTGGTTAATGCTTTTAACCAGATCGCCAACAGTCACTACGACTGCGGTGCAGTACCCGGCAGTGTAACTGGTGGATTCCGCCTCGTTGTCCGATAACACCTTCTTGCACCATTGGAGCAGCTCATTCCCTGTTGCCACTGGCGCCGCTGTTGCTGAGCCGCTTGCTAGAGTCCCCGCCAGTGCAACCGCCCCAATCCATGCGTTCATCTTGAATCCCCTCTGAGTGAGTTTGCAGATTGCACCTGGCCCTACTCGATGCGATGCACCTTGCACAGCTTCTTCAGGCTGCCCAGCTTGAGTACGTGCTCAGGGTGTCCGTCCAGCGTGGGCAGTGTGATGTCTTGGTCTGTCTTAATCTGGGTCACTACGTTCTCTACCTGAAGCGCATTCCCGCGAGCGAAGGCAAGTCGGTACTCCGCTTGATCGGTGTAATCGGTGGTCTTCCGCATAACCATGCGTTCAGGTACTGCCCACTCAGCCAGCGGCTCTGTTACCGGCGAGTAGTAGTCAACTGAGTCATGCAACAAACGACCTTGTTTCACCCATTTGCGAAGCCGTAGTGCCGAGCGGATTTGAGCAATCAGGTATGCAGGCTCCGTAATCTCTACACAGACATCAGATTTGAACTCCCTTGCCAGTTCGGGAGAGAGCACTTTGCTCATGCAGAAGACGAAGATTTCGTGGTCCTGGACGGTTGATTTGAAAGTCCCGTGGAATTGCGATTTTTTTCCAGTTGTCGTGTTCGTCAGTTCGAGGCCACCCACCGGTTTGAAAACGCGCTTACCTTCGTATGGATCACCGCGAACCTGCATTTCCTCGTAGTTGCTGTAATAGGACAGGGAGCGGAAGAGAACTTCACCCTTACCGATGAAGGCATCCAGGTATTTGGAAGGAAGGTACTTGAACAGAGGGTCCAAAGCGGCACCTGATGACTGAAGAGTTGAGCTCATTGTGGGCGCTGCGGACTCAGCGAGACGAAGTCCCATATGAGGGAACCTGCATCGCACAGGCTCTCAGTGTCGCCCTAGTTTATTTGGTCAGTCTGAATTTGATCGCTTCAAAAGTTGCACTTGTTTCCGGGGCGGGGGGGATGGATTCTGCGGAGCAAGACCACACTATTAAACGCCTCCGCATGAAAATAGAGCCTCATATAATGAGGCTCGATCCAGCGCGCTACTTTAGGTCGCTTGGCGTTCCTTGGGCGCCATAGCTCGCCCAGTTACTTACCTCGGACACAATGACGCCATCATCGCTATCAATCAGCTTCCTGAAGTGGTCCCGTAGGCCGGTTACGTTCGTTTCGAAGCGATTGAAGCACCATAGCGACTCAAGGATGCGGACCGCTTTGAAGCGAGCCAGCTCATCGTACAGGGGCTTGTAGTCGCGTTGTTTACGCAGGTCGTATTCCAAGAAGTACAGGGCCATATTCATCTCCCTCGTTAACGTTGCTTGTCAGATTGAGATAGGACGGACGCTGCGAGAGTCTTTGTTATCTCGCTGTACTTTTCGGATTTGAGTACCTGTGATGCTTTCGATTCCATTGCTTTGCCGGTCTCTTTGGTGGAAGACGATTGGGAAAGCGCGGACGCGGCTAGGCTTTTGGCAATTGCAGAGGACTGTGGATCGCGGAGGGTTTCAGAAGCCAGTTTGGCTACCTTCGCAGAGGATTGCTTGGTGTTCTTTGACATGGGTGATTTCCTGATAATTGCGATTTGGGCGCACTTATCCAGAGACCACCAATCGGCTACCTATTGACGAAATCGTCAGTAGTGGGCTAAATGGCGACCTTCTCTTGATACGTGCATTAACAAATGCGTGCGTCAGAGGGTGCAGGTAGTCGCGCTACGTTTGGCGACAGAAACGTGACTACTTGCATGCATTCTTCAGCTAAACGACCTTAACTGGTCGTTTTTGCGTTTGTGTGCCAAGACTACTTGAGCGTCCTGTCAAATAGCAACTCGATTCTGTGTATATACACTGGTCTTTCTGTGGATAAGCCTGTGGATAACTGTATCTAGGCTTGCGTGCAGCCCTTCTATATCAAGGATGTTGGCGAATCATACCGTTCGTCGGCATGTGCTATTTTTTTTCGAATTGAACCTCCTGTACGTCCGTAGGGGCGTAGATAGCATCGTCACTACTCTATGTCAGCGTTAACGGCAAAGAAGCGCTTAGAGGCCATTTGAGGGCCTTTTGAGGGCCTATTGGGGATGCATCCAGTATCACTTCGGTTGAACATCTAAACGTTTGTTACTCGTTCAACGTTCTGTCGAACTGGTTACGAGGTTGTATGTAATAAAAGGTGTACATTGCTGAGAGCTTCCATCATCGCTCTCAGCGGAGTCCTACTCCCGTAGATGCCGAACGTCACAGAGCCGTCCTCGTGGCCAGCGATCCGTTTAATGAGGGAGTCTTGCACGCCTGCATCCCGTAACTCATCGATCAAGGTGTGGCGGAAGCTATGAAAGGTTTTCTTCGGATCGGCGATCCCCTGCTTGATCTTGTAGCGTCCGAACCACTTCGACGGTGCATGCCCAAGCTTTCCGCGAACTGCTTCGAGTTCAGGGAACAGTCGATCTGCTCCAGTCGCCCGCACAGATTCAACATACAGCGGAAGTCCCAGTTTGATCAGGGCAGGATGGATGGGCAGCACACGTCGGCTACTTGAGTTCTTCAGGTTCTGGCCGTTCTGACTATCGTCAATGCGGATGCACGGGATGTCCTGTTGTTGAATAAAGTCATTTACTCGGAGCTGGCAGAGTTCTTCCAGTCGTGCCCCGGTGGCACGCCCCAGGAGTGGTAACCAGTAACGCCACGGATGCTTGCGGGCTTCTGTTTCGAGAGTGTTCAGATTGAGCAGGGTGGTTAGATCATGTGGATCGAAAGACAGTCGTGCTTCCTTAGCTGATCCCGTCATCACCTTCAGTCCTACCAGTGGGTTGTCCGTGATGTACCCATTCGACTTGCACCAGTTCATGAATGCCGAGAGTTTGCGTAGTCGGTTGTTTACGGTAACGGCGGTGATGGTCTTGTAAGTGGCGCCTGACTCGACGACCTGCTTCAGGGTCTTGCCTTCATATTCGGGGCGTAGCCCGAAGTACTGCGGACAGCGACTCAGACGATCTTTCAGTAGGCGGGCTTGCTGAGCGTCGAAGGCTTCAACGGGCATGTCGCCCATCAGTTCAAACAAATCTCGTAATGAGCGTTCAACTTCATGCGTGCTGACCTCACGCCACGTGCCACCACGTTTCCCTTCTTCTATATAGAGCTTGGATAAGGTAGCGAGCGTAGGGCCGCCGCTGTGCCGCATCACTGCATTGGTTGGCGTCTTCCGCATAGCTGGTTGGGTCGTTGGTGAGGGGGCAGAGTCTCGCCACTCCGAACACAGCCTACGCAGCGTCTGAAGGTCTGCCATAGGGTGTGCGTTCAGGTGGCTGTGGACTTGCTGGGCGAGTGAGGCTGCAAGGAACAGGGCGCTTTGTCGCTGCCGAATGTTCAGGCTCAAACGTAAAGTGTGACACCTCGGGAAGAGGTGCTTGGGCAGCTTGAGATTCAGGTAGTAGAGCGCCCCGCGCTTGATCAGATAGGCCATGGGTGTGACACCAAAGTGTTACAGCAAAGTGTGACAGTGCTGGCTACACCCCGAGTTCTAACTGCCCGTGCAGCGAGTTTGCACGGTAGAAATATTGCACCCCAAAAAGCCTGAAACCCTTGCCCTGTAAGGCCCGCAACGATTACCGAGCATGCTGGCATGCCACCCGGTCAGGCCTGGAAGGGAGCAGCCGCAGCGGTGACATTGTGTGCCGGGGTGTGGCTGGTAGGGTTGCCTCCATAACGCACCGCGAATCCTCTTTCGCGTTTTCTCTCTGAAAATATTTTTGTCGTTCTGCCATGGATCATCTCCAGGGTGGTTTCTCGTCGTTTGCGGTTTTTCAGAACGAACATTTCACTTATGCACCGATATTCACTGCTGCACGAAGGCTTGGACAAGGCCTGGTCAAGCTGCGAGCATTGCGCACCCTCGTCAGACTGGCGCGAGGTGTTTCAGTCAGATTGATCTGCAGTCTTGCAGGGCCATCAAATGCGCGTCCGGGATGACACGCCATTCTTCCGCTAGCGACAGCGAGCCTGATTCATGGATGAGAAGTACCGCAGGGCTGTGGATGCCGCCGCGATTTTTTCCGAGACCGACCTGAACGGCCGGATCACCTACGTCAATGACCAGTTCTGTGCCGTGTCCGGCTATAGCCGTGAAGAGCTGGTCGGCCAGAATCATCGTCTGCTCAATTCCGGCGTGCATTCTTCCGAATTCTTTTCTGTGATGTGGCGCACCATTGCGCTGGGCAGTGTATGGAAAGGCGAGATCTGCAATCGCGCCAAGGACGGCAGCCTGTATTGGGTCGACAGCACCATGGTGCCGGTGCTTGATGATCACACAGGGCGGATCGATCGATACCTGTCGATCCGGTTCGACATCAGTGAAAAGCGCGAGTTGCTGCATACCTTGCAGTGGCGGGTCGGGCATGACGTGCTGACCGGACTGCCCAATCGCGCGTACCTCTCGGACTTGCTGGATCAGGCGCTGGAGTTCTCACGGCTGGAAGACACCCCGCTGGCGGTGTGCATGCTCGATCTCGACGGGTTTAAAGCGGTCAACGACGGCTACGGCCATGCCAGTGGTGATGTGTTGCTGGTGGAGGTGGCCAGGCGTTTACGTGGCATCGTGCGGGGCGAAGATGTGGTGGCGCGCCTGGCAGGCGACGAGTTCGTGCTGGTGTTGCGTCATGTGCGTGATCTGCCCGAATTGCGTGCGGCGCTGAACCGGGTGCTGGGTGCGATTTCGGCGCCGTACGTGCTGCATGGCAAGGACGTCCATGTGTTCGCCAGCATCGGGGTCACGCTGTTTCCCCTCGACAATGAAGATGCTGAAACCCTGCTGCGTCACGCCGACCAAGCCATGTATGTGGCCAAGCAGCGCGGACGCAACCGTTTTCACCTGTTCGACGTGACGCGGGATCAAGAGGTCAAGGCGACGCACCAGACCGTCCAGCGCGTGCGTCAGGCGTTGGCAGCCGGTGAGTTGTGTCTGCATTTTCAGCCCAAGGTCAACATGCGCCTGGGTAGGGTCGTTGGTTTCGAGGCGCTGTTGCGCTGGGCGCATCCGCAAAACGGCCTGATGCGGGCCAGGGATTTCTTGCCCGCGGTGGAAGAGACGGACCTGATCGTCGACATCGGCGAGTGGGTGATGGATCAGGTCCTGGCGCAATTGCACCGCTGGCAGCAGGCGGGGCAGTGCTGGCCGATCAGTCTGAACATCGCGGCACGGCATTTTCAGCGGGCGGATTTTGTTGACCGGCTCAAGCAAATGCTCGCTCGGCACGCCGAGGTTCCTGCACAGATGCTTGACCTGGAAATCGTCGAGTCGGTAGCCATCGAGAATATCCACCATGTCAGCGTCTGTTTACAGGCTTGTCAGGCGCTGGGGGTGCAGTTTTCGCTGGGCGACTTTGGCACCGGTTATTCATCATTGAGCTATCTCAAGCGTCTGCGTACGCAAACCATCAAGATTGATAAGACGTTCGTGCGCGACATGCTGGAGGATCGCGATGACCTGGCGCTGACCACCGCTGTGATCGGTCTGGCCCGCGCATTTGGCCGGCAGGTGATTGCCGAAGGGCTGGAAAGCATCGAGCACGGTGAGTTGTTGCTGAAACTGGGTTGCGAGGTCGCCCAAGGCTATTTCATCGCCCGACCAATGCCGCCCGAAGCGGTGCCAGGCTGGGTGGCGGGGTTTGTAGTGCCGCCGCAATGGCAGGCAGTGACCATGTCCCTGTAGCAGCCTGCGTCCGGCTGCTACAAGTTTGCGGGGCTGCCGATATAGAGCCGGATAATGTCATCAATCTCCCCGGACATTTTCATCCGCAACAACGTGCGCAGAATGCGCTGCACCGGCACCTTGGGGGCATTGCGCACGTAGCAACCGACATTCTGTTCCTGTAACACGGCGACCGCTTTCAATTGTCGGTCGGGCAGCAGGCGCTGATTGAACCAGTCCAGTGTCCATTGATTGCTCACGGCATAGCGATAACGCCCGGCATTGAGTTTTTCCAGTACTTGTTCCTGATTGCGCGCGTCTTCGCGGCGCAGGCGATCGGCATCGAACAGCGGTTGCAGCGTCGAGTAGTAATAGCCGAGCACTGTGCCGACGGGTTGGCGTGACAGGTTCGCAGGTAACACCTGGGCGGGCGAGTCTTGCTGACTGACCAGCACGTCACGCTGAAACCACAGCGGGATGCTCCAGATGTAGTCGCCCGACTGATTCGGTAGCCATGACTGCGCGGCATAGCAGCGCACATCGACCTCGCCGTGTTCCATGGCGTTTTGCACTCGCGCCCGGGGCAGTACCTGAAATTCCGCCGGCACTCCCACCTGAGTGGCCAGGCTGAGCATCACGTCATACAGGATGCCCTGGGTCAGGCGGCCATGATCCAGTTGCACCATCGGCATCGCCCAACTGTCGGGCACGACAAATCGCAACGGCGCTTCGGCAGCGGCGGCGCTCACACTTATCCACAGCAATGCCCCCAAGGCACAACGCATAAACGCTCCGGTACAGCTGAAACCCGAGCCGATTAAAGCCCCCAAAGTGCAGCTTAGCCAGATTAGACGAGCACACCGGATGCAATTTTGGCCTTGCTCCGCTAGCATTAGCCGCTTCTGTTCCTTCGTTGCGACGGTTTTCGATGAGTTATCAGGTTCTTGCACGTAAATGGCGTCCGCGCTCGTTCCGCGAAATGGTCGGCCAGACCCATGTGCTCAAGGCTCTGATCAATGCCTTGGACAGTCAGCGGCTGCACCATGCCTACCTGTTTACCGGTACGCGCGGGGTGGGCAAGACCACCATTGCGCGGATCATCGCCAAATGCCTGAACTGTGAAACAGGTATCACTTCGACGCCGTGCGGCGAGTGCTCGGTGTGCCGCGAAATCGATGAAGGGCGCTTTGTCGACCTGATCGAGATCGACGCCGCGAGCCGGACCAAGGTCGAAGACACCCGCGAACTGCTCGACAACGTGCAGTACGCCCCGAGCCGCGGGCGCTTCAAGGTCTACCTGATCGACGAAGTGCACATGCTCTCCAGCCATTCCTTCAATGCGCTGCTGAAAACCCTCGAAGAGCCGCCACCCTACGTCAAGTTCATCCTGGCGACGACCGATCCGCAGAAACTTCCTGCAACCATTCTGTCGCGGTGCCTGCAGTTCTCCCTGAAGAACATGACGCCGGAACGCGTGGTGGAGCATTTGACCCACGTACTGGGTGTCGAGAACGTGCCGTTCGAAGACGACGCATTGTGGCTGCTGGGCCGTGCCGCCGATGGCTCGATGCGTGACGCCATGAGCCTCACCGACCAGGCCATCGCCTTCGGTGAAGGCAATGTCATGGCCGCCGACGTGCGAGCGATGCTCGGTACGCTGGATCACGGTCAGGTCTACGACGTTTTGCATGCATTGATCGAAGGTGACGCCAAGGCGTTGCTCGAAGGTGTCCGTCATCTGGCCGAACAAGGCCCGGACTGGAACGGCGTGCTCTCGGAAATTCTCAACGTGCTGCACCGTGTCGCCATCGCCCAGGCCTTGCCTGAAGGCGTCGACAACGGTCACGGCGACCGTGACCGGGTATTGGCGCTGGCCCAGGCCTTGCCGGCCGAAGACGTGCAGTTTTATTACCAGATGGGCCTGATCGGCCGGCGTGATTTGCCGCTGGCACCGGACCCGCGTGGTGGCTTTGAAATGGTCCTGCTGCGGATGCTGGCCTTCCGGCCTGCGGACACGGCGGACGCCCCGAGGCAACCGCTAAAGCCAGTGGGGATCAGCCAGGCCACAGTTGATTCCGCAAATTCAGTGGCTGCCGCGCCGGTTGTTGCGCCGGTAGTCGCTGCGGCAGTTGCACCGGCTCCCGTTGTTGCCGCTCCAGTTCCCGCGCCGGAACCTGAACCGGTTGCGCCCGTAGTCGTGCGTGAACCCGTGGTTGAGCCCGTAGCGGTCGAGGAAGTCGTCGACCTGCCGTGGAACGACCCGGTCGCTCCCGAGGTCGTCCAGCAACCCGCCGTCGAGCCGGTACTGGAAACCGCCAGCGAGCAGCCCGAATTGCCGCCAATGCCGTTGCCAACGCCGGACAGCGTGGTGCCAGACGCGCCGGAGTGGGCCGCTGCGCCGATCCCGGAACCGTCCGTTGCCGACGTCGATGCCGCTACCCCTGGTATCGACCAAGACGACGAACCGCCGCTGGACGAGGATTACATCGAGCCGGACATGGATTCGGCCTACAGTTACCTTGATGAACTGGCCAGCGAACATACCGCCGAACCCGCGCCGGAACCGGAGCCGGAACCCGCTGCGATGCCGGCCACCGGTCTGGCGCTGCAATGGCTGGAAATGTTCCCGAAACTGCCGATCTCCGGCATGACGGGCAGTATTGCCGCCAACTGCACGCTGATATCCGTCGAGGGCGATCACTGGCTGATGCACCTGGACCCGGCCCACAGCGCCTTGTTCAATGCGACCCAGCAACGTCGTCTCAACGATGCGCTGAACCAGTTTCACGGGCGCACGCTGACCCTGAGCATGGAACTGATCAAGCCTGAACAGGAAACTCCGGCCCAGGCGGCGTCCCGGCGCCGTGCCAACCGTCAGCGCGAGGCCGAGGAGTCGATCCACGGCGATCCGCTCATCCAGCAAATGATGCAACAGTTCGGTGCGGTGATCCGTCACGATACTATTGAACCTGTCGACGCTCTGGTCAGTCAGGGCTAATAACTGAAGGTGTTCGGTCAACAGGGCCGGATGCTGTTTAATCCAAGTACTTTTGAGGTGATTCCCATGATGAAAGGTGGCATGGCCGGCCTGATGAAGCAGGCACAGCAGATGCAGGAAAAAATGGCCAAGATGCAGGAAGAGCTGGCCAACGCCGAAGTCATCGGTAAAGCGGGCGGCGATATGGTCACCGTGGTGATGACCGGTCGTCACGACGTCAAGAGCGTGACCATCGACCCAAGCCTGGTTGAAGGCCTGAGCGAAGACGACAAAGAGATGCTGGAAGCCGTCGTCGCCGCCGCCGTCAACGATGCCGTGCGCAAGATCGAAGCCAACAGCCAGGACAAAATGTCCGGCATGACCGCGGGCATGCAACTGCCGCCGGGCATGAAGCTGCCATTCTGATTCGCTAAAGCGCATCGGATGAGCTACAAAAAAATGCCAGGCATCGCGCCTGGCATTTTTGTTTCTGCCTGTTGGAAGTTTTGATCGTTCCCACGCAGAGCGTGGGAACGATCGGGTTCAGAAACTTCGAACGCCACACCACCCTAACGGTCTGCTCCCCTATACCACTCGATTCTCGACCAAAGGAGACGCTCACATGCCACAAGCATTGACCCTCAACCAACGTATCGTCCTGGCGTCCCGCCCGGTTGGCGCGCCGACGCCGGAGAATTTTCGCCTGGAAAGGGAAGCGTTGCCGGAGCTCGCTGACGGTCAGGTCCTGCTCAAGACCCTTTACCTGTCGCTGGACCCGTACATGCGCGGTCGCATGAGTGACGCGCCGTCCTATGCCGCCCCGGTCGAAATCGGAGAGGTCATGACCGGCGGCGCTGTCAGTCGGGTCGAGCGTTCGTTGAATCCAAAATTCCAGGAAGGTGATGTGGTCGTCGGCTCCACCGGCTGGCAGAGCCACAGCATTAGCGACGGTCGCAACATCATCCCGGTGCCGTCCGGGTTGCCGAGCCCGTCGATGGCCTTGGGCGTGCTGGGGATGCCGGGCATGACGGCCTATATGGGGCTGATGGACATTGGCCAGCCGAAGTCCGGCGAAACCCTGGTGGTCGCGGCGGCATCCGGTGCCGTGGGGTCCGTGGTCGGTCAGGTAGCGAAGATCAAGGGTTTACGCGCGGTCGGCGTCGCCGGTGGCGCGGAAAAATGCCGTTATGTCGTCGACGAATTAGGTTTTGATGCCTGCGTCGACCACAAGAGTCCGGACTTCGCCCAAGAGCTGGCGAAGGCGTGCCCCAACGGCATCGACATCTATTACGAGAACGTCGGTGGCAAGGTGTTCGACGCGGTATTGCCGCTGCTCAACCCCAAGGCGCGAATTCCGCTGTGCGGCCTGATCGCTTCCTACAACGCCCACGAAGCCCCGAGCGGCCCGGATCGTCTGCCGCAATTGCAGCGGACGATTTTGACCAGGCGCGTGCGAATCCAGGGCTTCATCGTGTTCGACGACTACGGCGATCGACAGCCGGAATTCGTCAGTGCCATGGCGCCGTGGGTGCGCGACGGCAAGGTGAAATTCCGCGAAGACGTGGTCGATGGTCTCGAGCAGGCACCCGAAGCATTCATTGGTCTGCTTGAAGGGCGCAACTTCGGCAAACTGGTGGTGCGGGTCGCGCAAGACTGAGTATTTGACGCTAAAGAGAGGCGCGGGTATAAACCGCGTCTCGTTGTTTTGTCGGACGTTTCCCCATGAGCTTCAGCCCTTTGATTCGCCAACTGATCGATGCCCTGCGAATTTTGCCGGGTGTGGGTCAGAAAACCGCCCAGCGCATGGCGCTGCAACTGCTTGAACGTGATCGCAGCGGTGGTTCGCGACTGGCGTCGGCCTTGAGTCAGGCCATGGAAGGGGTGGGCCATTGCCGTTTGTGCCGCACGCTGACCGAGGACGACCTGTGCCCGCAGTGCGCGGATACTCGCCGTGACGACACGTTGCTGTGCGTGGTGGAAGGGCCGATGGATGTGTATGCGGTGGAGCAGACCGGTTTCCGTGGTCGCTACTTCGTGCTCAAGGGGCATTTGTCGCCGCTTGATGGCCTTGGGCCTGAGGCGATTGGTATTCCGCAGTTGATGGCGCGGATTGAAGAGGCCGGGACTTTTACCGAAGTCATTCTTGCGACCAACCCGACGGTGGAAGGTGAGGCGACGGCGCATTACATTGCGCAGTTGCTTAGCAATAAGGGGCTGATTGCTTCGCGTATTGCTCACGGTGTGCCGTTGGGGGGGGAGCTGGAATTGGTGGATGGCGGGACGTTGGCGCATTCGTTTGCCGGGCGTAAGCCGATAGCCTTGTAGTGGCTGAACGGGCTTGCCCGTGATGGAAGCGCCTCGGTCCATCTGATTCACACATTCCTGTTGAAAACCAAGCAAGCGCTCGGTTAACGTCGCTGAACCTTCAGTGGAGTTCGCCGATGCCTGCCTTTCAGGAATACTTCGATCCCAGCCACCAATTGGTCCGTGACAGCGTCAGACGTTTCGTCGAGCGGGAGATCCTTCCGGACATTGATCAGTGGGAGGAAGCTGAAAGCTTTCCCCGTGAGCTCTACCTCAAGGCCGGTGCTGCCGGGATTCTGGGCATTGGCTATCCCGAAGCGCTGGGCGGCAGCCATGAAGGTGATCTGTTCGCCAAGGTCGCTGCCAGCGAAGAGCTGATGCGCTGTGGCTCGGGTGGACTGGTGGCCGGTTTGGGGTCGCTGGATATCGGCTTGCCACCGATCCTCAAGTGGGCCCGGCCCGAAGTGCGTGATCGCGTGGTGCCGCAGGTGCTGACCGGCGAGAAGATCAGCGCCCTGGCAGTCACCGAACCCAGCGGCGGTTCCGACGTCGCCAACCTGCAAACCCGCGCCGTGCGTGACGGCGACTTCTATCGCGTCAGCGGCAGCAAAACCTTCATCACCAGCGGCGTTCGTGCCGATTACTACACCGTCGCGGTGCGCACTGGCGAGCCCGGTTTTGGCGGCATCAGCCTGTTGTTGATCGAGAAGGGCACACCCGGTTTCACCGTCGGCCGTCAGTTGAAGAAAATGGGCTGGTGGGCGTCGGACACCGCAGAGTTGTTCTTCGACGACTGTCGGGTGCCGGTGGGCAATCTGATTGGCGCGCAAAACATGGGTTTCGCCTGCATCATGGGTAACTTTCAGAGTGAGCGGCTGGCGTTGGCATTGATGGCCAACATGACTGCGCAGCTGGCGCTGGAGGAGAGCCTGAAATGGGCCCGTCAGCGCGAAGCCTTCGGTAAACCCATCGGCAAGTTCCAGGTACTCAAGCATCGCCTCGCCGAGATGGCGACAGCGCTGGAAGTGTCCCGGGAATTTACCTATCGCCAGGCGGCGAAGATGGCAGCGGGGCAGAGTGTGATCAAGGAAATTTCGATGGCCAAGAACTTTGCCACCGACACGGCGGACCGGATCGTCAATGATGCGGTGCAGATTCTGGGAGGCTTGGGTTACATGCGTGACAGCCTTGTGGAGCGGCTGTACCGGGATAACCGGATTCTGTCGATTGGTGGCGGGACGCGGGAAGTGATGAACGAGATTATCAGTAAGCAGATGGGGCTTTGATTGGCGGGGTAGCGGCTGACGTCATCGCGAGCAAAGCTCGGCTCCCACAGGGGGCTGTCACCGGACACACATCGTGTATTCGACATAGATCACTGTGGGAGCCGGGCTTTGCCCGCGATGGCGTCAGTACAGACGCCGCCTTACTTATCGGACAACGCAAACTGCGTCAGGCAGAACGTAGGAATCCCCATATCTTCCAACCGCTGCGACCCGCCCAGTTCGGGCAGATCAATAATCGCCGCCGCTTCATGAACCCGTGCGCCCATGCGTCGAATCAGGTTCGCCGCCGCAATCAGCGTGCCGCCCGTGGCAATCAGGTCATCGAACATCACCACCGAATCGCCCTCGCACAGGCTGTCGGCGTGGACCTCGAGGAACGCTTCACCGTACTCGGTCGCGTAACCCTCGGCCAACACGTCGGCCGGCAGTTTGCCTTGCTTGCGGAACAGCACCAGTGGCTTGTTCAACTGATACGCCAGCACCGAACCGATCAGGAAGCCACGGGCATCCATCGCGCCGATGTGGGTGAAATCGGCTTCGACGTAGCGATGGGCGAAGCTGTCCATCACCAGGCGCAGCGCCGTGGGTGACTGGAACAACGGCGTGATATCACGAAAGATCACGCCCGGCTTGGGGAAGTCTATTACCGGGCGGATCAGGGATTTGATGTCGAAGGAGTCGAAGACCATCGTCGAGGTGTCCTGGCAGGCTGCAAACGTCGCAGTATAACGGCGGCTGAACCGTTTCGCTCAGCCGCAAGGGTGACATTCAGCCTTCGAGAGAGCCGCCAGCCAGTGCGCAGAGCTGGATCGGGTCGAGGATATGAATTTCCTTGCCTTCAGCGGCGATCAATTCGCTCTGCTGAAAACGGGTGAACACCCGGGACACGGTTTCGACCGCCAGCCCCAGGTAATTGCCGATTTCGTTGCGCGACATGCTCAGGCGGAACTGGTTGGCCGAGAAACCGCGGGCGCGGAAACGTGCCGACAGGTTGACCAGGAACGTGGCGATGCGCTCGTCGGCGGTTTTTTTCGACAACAGCAACATCATTTGTTGATCGTCGCGAATCTCGCGACTCATGACGCGCATCAGCTGGCGACGCAGTTGTGGCAGTTGCACGGACAGTTCGTCGAGGCGATCGAAAGGGATTTCGCACACTGAGGTGGTTTCCAGCGCTTGCGCGGACACGGGGTGCTTTTCAGTGTCCATGCCCGACAGGCCGACCAGTTCACTCGGTAAGTGGAAACCGGTGAGCTGCTCTTCACCGCCGTCGCTCAGGCTGAAGGTCTTGAGGGCGCCGGAGCGCACCGCATAGACGCAATCGAAGGTGTCGCCCTGGCGAAACAGGAACTCACCTTTTTTCAGCGGACGGCCACGCTTGACGATGTCGTCCAGCGCGTCCATGTCCTCCAGGTTCAGAGACAGCGGTAAACACAGGGGGGCGAGGCTGCAATCCTTGCAATGGGCCTGGTTATGAGCACGCAGTTTGACTGGCTCGGACATTTCTTCAATCCTTGTGGGAAAATCACACATAAGACGTAAGGGTAACCCACGGGATGGTATTCCGGCCAGTTTGTGCAGATATTGTCACGCCACGATACCGCGTGATGCAGGCGGTCCTGTGTAAACGCTGAAATCCGCCTCCATGACGATGAAGAATTAGATCACCCGGGAAAAACGTTGGTGGTTGAGTTGCTGCAGATAAGCGTCGAACACCATGCACACCGAGCGCACCAGCAAGCGACCGGCCGGCAGTACAGTGATTCGCTCGTTGTCGAGGCTGATCAAACCGTCATCGGCCATGGTCAGCAACTGCGGCCACAACTGGCCGAAGTAACCGCGAAAGTCGATGTTGAACGCTTGCTCGATCTCGACGAATTCCAGGCTGAACCTGCAGATCAGCTGCTGTATCACCGCCCGCCGCAACCGGTCATCGACGTTGCACACCAGGCCACGGCTGGTGGCCAGTTGACCCGTGGCCAGGGTGTTCTGGTATTGAGCCAGGTCGCTGGTGTTCTGGCAGTACAGATCACCGATCTGGCTGATGGCTGACACCCCCAAACCGATCAAATCGCAATGGCCGTGGGTGGTGTAGCCTTGAAAATTGCGCTGCAGGGTTGATTCTTCCTGGGCGATCGCCAGCTCGTCGTCGGGCAGGGCGAAGTGGTCCATGCCGATGTAGCGGTACCCGGCCGTGGTCAGTTGCTCGATGGTGCGCTGGAGCATTTCCAGCTTCTGCGCCGGAGTCGGCAGCTCGTCGCTGTTGATGCGTCGCTGCGGCATGAAGCGTTCGGGCAGGTGCGCGTAGTTGAACACCGAGAGCCGATCCGGTTGCAGGTTGATCACTTCATCCACCGTGCGGGCGAAGTTTTCGGGCGTCTGCCGGGGCAAGCCGTAGATCAGGTCGATGTTGATCGAGCGAAATTGCAGGGTCCGGGCCGCGTCGATCACCGCGCGGGTTTCTTCCAGGCTTTGCAGACGATTGACCGCCCGTTGCACGGCCGGGTCGAGGTCTTGCAGGCCAATGCTGACACGATTGAACCCCAGCTCGCGCAATAGGCCCATGGTTGACCAGTCGGCTTCGCGAGGGTCGATTTCAATGCCGTAGTCGCCGGAATCATCGTCCAGCAAGTTGAAGCTCTTGCGCAGTTGAGCCATTAACTGGCGCAGTTCATCGTGGCTGAGAAACGTCGGGGTGCCGCCGCCGAAGTGCAGCTGTTCGACCTTCTGTGCCGGGTCGAGGTGACAGGCGATCAGCTGGATTTCCTGCTCAAGACGCTGCAAGTAGGGCAGGGCGCGGCCGCGATCCTTGGTGATGACTTTGTTGCAGGCGCAGTAGTAGCAAATGTTCGCGCAGAACGGCACATGCACGTACAGCGACAACGGGCGCAGGGCCTTGCGGCTGTCGCGCAGTGCGTGGAACAGGTCGAACGAGCCGACTTGACTGTGGAATTGCACAGCCGTCGGGTAAGAGGTGTAGCGCGGTCCCGCCAAGTCGTAACGGCGGATCAGATCGGTGTCCCAACGAATGGCGTCGAGCATCATGCGGGCATTCCCCCGGATAGGCTTGCAGTGTGGGCGAGTCTAGGGGGGGAGGCGTTGGGGCATCTTGATTTGCATCAACGGTGAGCACGGACGTGTAGCCGCTGCCGAAGGCTGCGTCCGGCTGCTAAGCAGTTGTAAACCTTTCACCTCGGGCTCTCAGGGGATTTGCATGCTTTGTATAGGCGAGGACTTTGTCCTCGAACGCAGCCTGCGGCAGCTGCTACAGGGCGGGCTAGTGACCCATCAACCAATGCTGATGCGGCCCCGGCAAGGTCCAGAGGCCGAACAGCATCACCAGCAGCCCACCGGCCATGCGTACGCTGCGTTTACGCAACAGCGCCGTCACCCGCTCAGCCGCCAGGCCTGTGGCCAGCAACACCGGCCAGGTGCCCAGGCCGAACGCGAGCATCAACAAAGCGCTGTCCAGCGCATTCCCCTGACTCGCCGACCACAGCAAAGTGCTGTAAACCAACCCGCACGGCAACCAGCCCCAGAGCGCACCCAGCAGCAAGGCGCGGGGCAGGCTCGACACGGGCAGCAGTTTGTTGGCAATCGGCTGGATATGCCGCCACAGGCCGCGACCCAGGCTTTCGATGCGGGTCAGGCCGCTCCACCAACCGGCGAGGTACAGGCCCATGGCAATCAGCAGCAGACCGGCGATGACCCGCATAAACATCGCTGCCGGGCTGTTGGCCACGGCCCAGCCGGCAAGGCCGATCAAGAGGCCGGCGGTGGCGTAGCTGAGGATGCGTCCCAGGTTGTAGGCCAGCAGCAAGCGAAAGCGTCGGCTGCGTTGTTCCTTGGGAATCGCCAGGGTCAACGCGCCCATCAAGCCGCCGCACATACCCAGGCAATGGCCGCCGCCGAGCAAGCCGAGAATCACCGCAGACACCAGCAGTGGCGCCAATTCAAGCATGAGGCGGCGCCTTGTCGTCGGGTTTGGCCGGATGGCCGCTGGCTTCGTCGACCGCAGCTTTGTGGGCCGGGTCCTGGTCGTCGAACAGAATGCTGTGGGCCGGGCCGTCGAGGTCATCGTACTGACCGCTGTCCACCGCCCAGAAGAAGATGTAGACGGCGATGGCCACGATCAGTAGCGCGGCCGGAATCATCACGTAAAGAGCTGGCATGGGTGGACTCCATGCCCGCGCGGCTCAGGCCGGCAGCGGGCGGGTTTCTGGCGTGGCGCGGGTGGCTGGCGAGCTCGGCAAGCGAGTCAGGCGCAGGGCATTGAGCACCACGGTCAACGAACTGATCGACATGCCGACTGCAGCCCACACCGGAGTGATCCAGCCGAGGGCAGCGAACGGCAACATGAGGCCATTGTACAGCCCGGCCCACAGCAGGTTCTCGATGATTACCCGACGGGTTCGCCGGGCCAGACTGAAGGCTTGCACCAGTGCGTCGAGGCGGTTGGACAGTAACACGGCATCGGCACTGGTTTTCGCCAGGTCGGTGGCCGAACCCATCGCCACGCTGATGTCGGCCGCGGCCAGCACCGGCACGTCGTTGACCCCGTCTCCGAGCATCAACACCTTGCGGCCTTCCTTGTGCAGTTGTTGCAGGACTTGCAATTTGTCGTCGGGACGCAAACCGCCACGAGCCTCGTCGATACCCAACTCGGCGGCAACACTGGCGACCATCGGCGAGCTGTCTCCGGACAGCAGCAATGTGCGCCATCCCCGCGCCTTGCAGGCTTGCAGCAACGCAGGGGCATCTGCGCGCAAACGGTCGTCGAGGACAAACCACGCCAGAGGGCCCTGACTGTCGCCGAGTAGCAGCCATTGGCCCGGTTCATCGGGCATCCAAGGCACGGCTGCACCACTGAGTTCGCAGACAAACCCCGGTTGGCCAATGCGCAGGCGTTGTACGCCGACCAGGCCTTCAAGCCCCAGACCCGGTGTGCTGTGGACTTCTTCGGCGGCCAGTGGCGCGCGGCCGAAGGCGCGGGCGATCGGGTGTTCGGAGCGGTTTTCCAGCGCAGCCGCCAGGCTCAGGCATTGGTCGCTGTTGAGGGCGCCCAGCGGGCGGATTGAACGCAAGGCGAGGCGCCCTTCAGTCAGGGTCCCGGTCTTGTCGAAGATTACCGTGTCGATCTGATTCAGGCCTTCCAAAACATGTCCACGCGTCAACAGCAGGCCGAGTTTATGCAGCGTACCGGTGGCGGCGGTCAGCGCGGTGGGCGTCGCGAGGGACAAGGCACACGGGCAAGTGGCGACGAGCATGGCCAGCACAATCCAGAAGGCCCGGGATGAATCGAGTTCCCACCACAACAGGCCAATGGCGGCAGCGGCAATCAGCGACAAGAGCAAAAACCACTGCGCGGCGCGGTCGGCGATTTCCGCCAGACGCGGCTTTTCGGCTTGCGCGCGATCCAGCAGACGGACGATGGCAGACAGTCGTGTGTCCTGGCCCAGGGCCAACACTTGCACGGTCAGCGCGCCTTCAACGTTCAGCGTGCCGGCGGTGACTGCATCGCCTGGCATTCGCGGTTGCGGCAAGTATTCACCGGTCAGCAACGATTCATCGATGCTCGACTGACCGTCGAGGATCTTGCCGTCCGCCGGCAGAATCGCCCCCGGATGGACCAGCACTTGATCGTCGACGCGCAATTCGCTGAGCAGGATCCGCTCGCTCTGGCCATCCGCGCTCAGGCGCAGGCATGAAGCGGGCAATAGATTTACAAGCTGTGCCGTGGCCGCAGCGGTACGCTCTCGGGCGCGGCGTTCCAGATAACGACCGGCCAGCAGGAACAGCGCAAACATGCCGACTGCATCGAAATACAGCTCACCAACGCCGCTGATCGACGTCCAGATCCCGGCGAGGTAGGCGCTGCCAATCGCCAGCGACACCGACACGTCCATGGTCAGGTGGCGGGTGCGCAGGTCGCGCATCGCGCCTTTGAAGAACGGCGCACAGCTGTAGAACACGATTGGCGTGGTCAGGAACAGCGCGACCCAACGCAGGATGGTGTGCAGTTCGGGGCTGAGGTCGATGTTGAATTCCGGCCAAGTGGCCATCGTCGCCATCATCGCCTGGAACCACAGCAGCCCGGCCACGCCGAGTTGGCGCAGGGCCAGGCGGTTTTCACTGGCCAGTTGTTCACTGGCGCGGTCGGCTTGATAGGGGTGGGCGGCGTAGCCGATATGGCGCAACTCACTGAGCACTTTGCTCAACGGAAATTGCGCGTCGGCCCAGCGTACGTGCAGGCGATGGTTGGACAGGTTGAGGCGCGCTTCGGCCACCGCCGGCAAGCCACGCAGGTGTTTCTCGATCAACCAGCCGCACGCGGCGCAGCTGATGCCTTCCATCAGCAGGGTGGTTTCGGCGAGGTCGCCGTCGTGGCGCACGAACGGCGCTTGCACGTCGGCGCGGTCGTACAGCGCCAGTTCGTCCACCAACTGCACCGGCAAGGCTTCGGGGTTGGCCGATGACTCGCTGCGATGCTGGTAATAACTTTCCAATCCGCCCGCCACAATCGCCTCGGCGACGGCCTGGCAACCCGGGCAGCAGAACTCGCGGGTATCACCCAGGACCGCCGCGGTGAAGCGGCTGCCAGCCGGGACGGGCAGGGCACAGTGGTAGCAGGGGGTTGGAGTGGTCATTCGGTTTTCACAGGGGGTTGTCCGATGATCGTTCCCACGCAGAGCGTGGGAACGATCAGAGTCGGGCTTACTTTTTCAGGTCTTCCGCGCCTTGCAGCGGCTCATCGCCCAGGAGCAGGTCCTTGTCATGGCTGACCTGTTCTTCTTCGAACAGGCGCCAGGTCTTGTCGCCCTCGATGCCCAGCAATTCTACAAAGCGACGGCCTTCGACCTTGTCGCTCAGTTGACCGATGTAGCGGCCCTGTTCCGTGTCGCTGTGAGCGAGGGTGATCTTGCGGTCCTTCTCCGGTTGCGTCGGCGAGATCAGGTTCAGCTCGAGGGTTTTCGGTTGGCTGTTGCCGCTCAAGTGAAGGTCGACTTCACCGGTCACGCCATCCAGATGCACGCTGGCACGTAACAGCAGGGTCTGGGCCAGCAGTTCACGGTCGAGGGAGCGGTTGATGCCTTTGCCGGCCTCGTAGTAATTGTCGTTCACCAAGTTGTCCGGGTTGTTCACCGCGATGGTCACCATGGACAAGGTGAGGGTCACCGAGCAGGCCAGAATCCCGATGATGATCCATGGCCAAAGGTGCTTGTACCAGGGACTTGCGGCAGTTGCTGCGGGCATGATCACTTCTCTCAACGAATTTGTGGGCCGATGAATCGGCTCTTGGCTTCAACATGAACGCTGTCGTCATCGGCATCCTTGAGGATGAATTTCACCTCGTTGGTGCTCGATGGCAGTTGTTCCGGTGCACTGGACAGCTCCACTGGCTGGCTGAAAATTTCCCCGGCGGCGACTTTGATCTCGCGCTTGCCTTGCAGCTTGAGGTCCGGCAGCCCGGTGGCTTCCAGCACGTAGGTGTGGTCGCGTTGATCCTTGTTCATGATCTTCAGGCTGTAGACGTTTTCGATCCGGCCCTCGGCGTTCTCGCGGTACAGCACGCGGTCTTTGCTGACGTCGAAACCGACCAGCGAGCGCATGAAGAACGCGGTGATCAACAACGAGATCATCACCAGCAGCACCACGGCATAGCCGATCAGGCGCGGGCGCAGTTTATGGGTTTTTTGCCCGGACAGGTTGTGCTCGGTGGTGTAGCTGATCAGGCCGCGCGGGTAATCCATCTTGTCCATGATGGCGTCGCAGGCGTCGATACAGGCGGCGCAGCCGATGCACTCGATTTGCAGGCCATCGCGGATATCGATGCCGGTCGGGCAAACCTGTACGCACATGGTGCAATCGATGCAATCGCCCAGGCCTTGAGCCTTGTAGTCGATGCCTTTCTTGCGCGGCCCACGGGACTCGCCGCGGCGTGGATCGTAGGAAACGATCAGCGTGTCCTTGTCGAACATCACGCTTTGGAAACGCGCGTACGGGCACATGTAAATGCACACCTGCTCGCGCAACCAGCCGGCGTTGCCGTAGGTGGCGAGGGTGAAGAAACCGACCCAGAAATACGACCAGCCATCCGCTTCGCCGGTGAAGAAGTCGAACACCAGTTCACGGATCGGCGAGAAGTAACCGACGAAGGTCAGGCCGGTGACAAAACCGATCAAGAGCCACATCGAATGCTTGCTGAGCTTGCGCAGGAGTTTGTTGGCGCTCATGGACGCTTTGTCGAGCTTGATGCGTTGGTTGCGGTCGCCTTCGGTGACCTTTTCGCACCACATGAAAATCCATGTCCAGACGCTCTGCGGGCAGGTGTAGCCGCACCATACGCGACCGGCGTAGACCGTAATGAAGAACAGGCCGAAGGCACTGATGATCAGAATCCCCGACAGCAGGATGAAATCCTGCGGCCAGAAGGTTGCGCCAAAAATAAAGAATTTACGCTCCGGCAGGTTCCACCAGACGGCTTGATGGCCGCCCCAGTTCAGCCACACCGTGCCGAAATACAACAGAAACAAAAACGCGCCGCCCATCATCCGCAGGTTGCGGAACAGGCCAGTGAAGGCGCGGGTGTAGATCTTTTCTCTAGAAGCGTAGAGGTCGACGGTTTGTTTCGCGTCTTTGGCAGGTGGCGTGACGTCGTGTACCGGAATCTGGTTGCTCATCATTGCATCCCACGGCAGTGGAAAAATGCCTCGGTCAGTGCATGCCGACCGCGGTCAAAAAGGGTGTTGCAGTGGCGCAATGATACGCCTGAAGCTCTAGCACAGGGGTGCGACCTTTGGTCACGTTGGTGGAAATCAACGGACGGTGTAATGACTTGAATCAATTGACTTGTGAATTATGGACGACTTTTCCTGGCCGAGCCGTCAATCCATGTTTCATGGAATGATCGGGAATGTTTAATAGCTCGCCAGGTGCAAGTCCAATGAATAGTGCTATTCAAACAAAATGGCCCCGCCAATTCTCATTGGCGGGGCCTTTTTTTGTTGCTTCAAGCGTTTGTCTTACTGAGCGTCTGCCGCCGGAGCCTTCTCACCGTGAGACAGGCTGTAGACGTAAGCGGCCAGCAAGTGAACCTTGTCGTTGCCTTGCAGTTGCTCTTGCGCAGGCATCTGGCCCTGACGGCCGTAACGGATGGTCTGCTGCAGTTGAGCGAAGCTCGAACCGTAGATGAACGCGGCCGGGTGGGTCAGGTTAGGGGCGCCCATTGCTGGCGTACCTTTACCTTCCGGACCGTGGCAAGCCACGCAGTTGGCGGCGAACAACTTCTGGCCGGCAACCGGGTCAGCCTTGGTGCCTTCCGGCAGTTTGCGGCCATCGAGGTTGGTCAGGACAAAGGCAGCGACATCGGAAACGCCTTGCTCGCCGATCACGTCAGCCCACGCCGGCATGACGGCGTGACGGCCGCCCATGATGGTGGTCTTGATGGTGGCAGGCTCGCCGCCCCAGCGCCAGTCGGCGTCGGTCAGATTAGGGAAGCCGTAAGCGCCTTTGGCGTCGGAACCGTGGCAAACCGAGCAGTTGGAGGCGAACAGGCGACCACCCATCTTCAGGGCTTGTGGGTCTTTGGCGACTTCTTCGATTGGCATGGAGGCGAACTTGGCGAAGATCGGACCGAACTTGGCGTCCGACTTGGCCATTTCCTTTTCCCACTCGTGAACGCCGGTCCAGCCGGTCTGGCCGTTGGCGAACGCAGTCTGTTTCTCGTTATCGAGGTAGTTGTAACCCGGCAGCAGGCCTTTCCAGTTGCCCAGGCCCGGGTACAGCACCAGATAGCCCAAGGCAAAAATGATGGTGCCCACGAACAGCATGAACCACCATTTTGGCAGTGGGTTGTCGTACTCCTCGATCCCGTCGAAGGAGTGGCCAACCGTTTCTTCCGTCTGCTCGGCGCGCTGGCCCTTGCGGGTGGACAGCAGCAGCCAGGTCAGGGCGAAGATGGTGCCGAGACTGAGGACTGTGACGTACAGACTCCAGAACGTAGTCATTCTTTGTTACTCCTAGAAGCTTGCTCGACGTGCTTGATGGCTTCGGGATCATCCGCGAAAGGCAGCAAGGTCGCGTCTTCAAACTCCGACTTGCGCTTGGGGCTGAACACCCACAACGCCAGACCGATGAAGGCAACCATCACTACAACGGTGCCCAGGCCACGAATCATCCCGATATCCATCTAAATCACCGTTTGCTTTTGATGATGGTGCCCAGGCCTTGCAGATAGGCCACCAGCGCGTCCATTTCGGTTTTGCCCTTCACAGCATCCTTGGCGCCGGCGATATCTTCGTCGGTGTAAGGGACGCCGAGCGTGCGCAAGACTTCCATTTTCTTAGCGGTGTCTTTGCCGTCGAGCTTGTTTTCCACGAGGAACGGGTAGGCCGGCATTTTCGACTCAGGCACTACGTTGCGCGGGTTGTACAAGTGCGCACGCTGCCAGTCATCGGAGTAACGACCGCCGACGCGGGCCAGGTCCGGACCGGTACGCTTGGAGCCCCACAGGAACGGGTGGTCCCAGACGCTTTCACCGGCAACCGAGTAGTGGCCGTAACGTTCGGTTTCAGCGCGGAACGGACGGATCATCTGCGAGTGGCAGCCGACACAACCGTTGGCGATGTAAATGTCGCGGCCTTCCAGTTCAAGCGCAGGGCGGGGCTTCATGCCTTCGACCGGCTTGTTGGTAACGTCCTGGAAAAACAGCGGAACGATCTGGGTCAGGCCGCCGATGCTGACGGCGATAACCATGAAGAAGGCCAGCAGGCCAATATTCTTCTCGACTGCTTCATGCTTCATCAGTGAGCTCCAACTACAGCAATCTGTTCAGCAGCTTTGGCTTCAGCCGGGTTCGAGGCACGTACGGTACGCCATACGTTGTAGGCCATGAACAGCATGCCGCTGGCGAAGAACGCACCGCCCAGGGCGCGAACGATAAAACCAGGATGGCTGGCTTGCAGCGCTTCGACGAACGAGTAGGTGAGGGTGCCGTCGTCGTTGATTGCGCGCCACATCAGACCCTGGGTAATGCCGTTGACCCACATCGAAGCGATGTACAGAACGGTACCGATGGTCGCGAGCCAGAAGTGCGTGTTGATCAGGCCGACGCTGTGCATCTGCGCACGACCGAACAGTTTCGGGATCATGTGGTAGATCGCGCCGATCGAGATCATCGCTACCCAGCCCAAGGCGCCGGCGTGTACGTGGCCAATGGTCCAGTCGGTGTAGTGAGACAGCGAGTTGACGGTCTTGATGGCCATCATCGGGCCTTCAAAGGTCGACATGCCGTAGAACGCCAGCGACACGACCAGGAAGCGCAGGATCGGGTCGGTGCGCAGCTTATGCCAGGCGCCCGAGAGGGTCATCATGCCGTTGATCATGCCGCCCCAGCTCGGAGCCAGCAGGATGATCGACATCGCCATGCCCAGGGATTGAGCCCAGTCCGGCAGCGCGGTGTAGTGCAGGTGGTGCGGACCGGCCCAGATGTACAGGGTGATCAACGCCCAGAAGTGCACGATCGACAGGCGATAGGAGTAGATCGGACGCTCGGCCTGCTTCGGAACGAAGTAGTACATCATCCCCAGGAAGCCGGTGGTCAGGAAGAAACCTACGGCGTTGTGGCCGTACCACCACTGGATCATCGCGTCAGTCGCACCGGAGTAAGCGGAGTAAGACTTGAACAGGCTGACCGGCAGCGACATGTGGTTGACGATGTGCAGCATCGCGGTCACGACAATGAACGCGCCGTAGAACCAGTTACCGACATAGATGTGTTTGGTCTTGCGCTTGACGATGGTGCCAAAGAACACCAGTGCGTAAACGATCCAGACAATAGCCAGCAAAATTGCCAGCGGCCATTCCAGTTCCGCGTATTCCTTGGTCGTGGTGTAACCCAGCGGCAATGTAATGCCGGCACCGACGATCACCGCTTGCCATCCCCAGAAGTGGAAGGCCGCGAGGCTGTCGGAAATCAGTCGCGTTTGGCAGGTTCGCTGCACGACGTAATAAGAAGTGGCAAACAGTGCACAACCACCGAAGGCGAAAATCACCAGGTTGGTGTGCAACGGGCGTAAGCGTCCAAAAGTCGTCCACGGCAGACCGAAGTTCAATTCCGGCCATACAAGCTGTGAGGCGATGAAGACACCGAGCCCCATGCCAAGGATCCCCCAGACCACCGTCATGATGGCGAACTGGCGGACTACCTTATAGTTATAAGCAGTCGGACTGATTGCTGTGCTCATTCTAAGGTTCCACGGTTTGGGTGTTTTATTAGGAGTAAAAATCGGCCGCAAGTATGGAGAAAGCAGGGGGTCATTGCAACGCGCCATGACCTGGGTCAATGCTTTCAAAAGCTGATTCTGCGGCCTTTCCATGCGCCGCGTAAGGACAAAATCACCCAAGGGCAAAATGTCGCAGCGGACGAAAATGAGGAGGGGGTCCGGTCAGATGTAACGGGGTGTGTTAAAACGCAACGATCGGGTGACCGATGGCAATTGGCGCGACAGCCGGTATCTACCAGCCTTTGCGGCTTGCCATTGAGCAGAATCGTCGAACACATCGGCTAAAAACGACCTGGAACCGGCTCATGCCAGTCCGCACCGAGCAAGCTTAGACCCGAATCTGGTGAACCGAAAGAAAGACCAAGGGGAGGGTGCGACAATGGGTCGCAAAGAGGCAGGGAACTGCCGCATCCGGGAGAATGCGGCAGCAGAGCGGTCGAGAATTATTCCTGCTTGCCTTCAGCCTGCAAACGCTCGGTGCCGGCACCGTGCGACAAGCTGTACACGTAAGCGGCCAGCAATTGCACCTTATCGTTGCCGAGCAATTCGTTCTGCGCTGGCATATGGCCTTGGCGACCATGGCGAATGGTCTGTTGCAGTTGCGCCAGGCTTGTACCGTAAATAAAACCCGCCGGGTGCGTCAGGTTCGGCGCGCCCATGGCTTCTGTGCCCTGGCCGTTTGCCCCATGACAGGCGACGCAGGTGGTACTGAACAGTTGCTGCCCGGCTTGCAGGTCGGCACCGCTGTCGGCAGGCAACGGCAGGCCGGCAAGGTCGTGACGCACATAAGCGGCGACATTCTTCACGCCGGTCTCACCGAGGATTTCACCCCAGGCCGGCATCGCGGCCATACGCCCGCCCATGATCGTGGTTTTGATCGTGTCGGCCGTACCCCCCCAGCGCCAATTGCTGTCCGCCAGGTTCGGGAAACCAAATGCACCCTTGGCGTCCGAGCCGTGGCAGACCGAGCAATTGGAGGCAAACAGGCGCCCGCCCATTTTCAGCGCTTGCGGATCCTTGGCCACTTCTTCCACGGGCATCGCGGCAAACTTGGCGAAGATCGGCCCAAACTTCGCGTCGGCCTTGTCCATCTCCTTTTCCCATTCGTGCACGCCAGTCCAGCCGTTTTCATAGCCCGGCAGAATGCCTTTCCAGTTGCCCAGGCCCGGGTAAAGAATCAAATAACCCACGGCAAACACCAGCGTGCCGGCGAACAGCATGAACCACCACTGCGGCAGCGGGTTGTCGTACTCCTCGATGCCGTCGAAGCTGTGGCCCATGGTCTGGTCGACGCTGCCCTTGGTTTCGCCCTTGCGGGTACCGATCAGCAACCAGGTCAGGCCGATCAGGCTGCCGATAGTCAGTACGCAGATCCACGTACTCCAGAAGGTGGTCATGGCCGGGTACTCCTTGTTTCAGGTTCTTGGGTGGCGTCATCGGGTTTCGGTTCGTCGGCGAACGGCAACAGGCGCGCTTCGGCGAATTCCGGGTTGCGCTTGCTGTTGAACACCCACAGCGTCAGGCCGACGAAGGCCACAAACACCACGACCGTGCCCAGGCCGCGAATCATTCCACTGCTCCATTCAATGACCATGGCTCACCTCTTGCTCTTGATGGCAGTGCCGAGCACTTGCAGGTAAGCGACCAAGGCGTCCATTTCGGTCTTGCCCTTGAGCGAAGCGGTGGCCCCGGCGATGTCATCGTCGGTGTACGGCACGCCCAAGGTGCGCATGGCGCGAATCTTGGTTTCGGTGTGGCTGCTGTCGAGCTGATTGGCCACCAGCCATGGATAGGCAGGCATTTTCGATTCCGGCACCACGTTGCGCGGGTTATACAAGTGCGCGCGGTGCCAGTCTTCCGAGTAGCGACCGCCGACCCGCGCCAGGTCCGGCCCGGTACGTTTCGAGCCCCAGAGGAACGGGTGATCCCAGACGCTTTCGCCGGCGACCGAGTAGTGGCCGTAGCGTTCGGTCTCAGCCCGGAACGGGCGGATCATCTGCGAGTGACAACCCACGCACCCTTCGCGGATGTAAATGTCGCGACCTTCCAGTTGCAGGGCGGTGTAGGGCTTCATGCCTTCCACCGGTTTGTTGGTCACGTCCTGAAAGAACAACGGGACGATCTGGGTCAGGCCGCCGATGCTCACGGCCAGCACCATCAACAACAGCAGCAGGCCGACGTTTTTCTCGATTGTTTCGTGTTTCATGGCGGACTCCTCAAGCCATCTGCGCGGCAGCGGCGACGTCGGCAGGCTGCGAGGCCCGTACGGTGCGCCAGGTGTTGTAAGCCATCAGGAACATGCCGCTGAGGAAGATCGCCCCGCCCACCAGTCTCACGATGAAGCCTGGGTGGCTGGCCACCAGGGTTTCGACGAAGGAGTAGGTCAGCGTGCCGTCTTCGTTGACTGCGCGCCACATCAGGCCCTGGGCGATGCCGTTGACCCACATCGAGGCGATGTAAAGTACGGTGCCGATGGTGGCGAGCCAGAAATGCGCGTTGATCAGGCCGATGCTGTGCATCTGCTCGCGGCCAAAGATTTTCGGGATCATGTGGTACAGCGCGCCGATGGAAATCATCGCCACCCAGCCGAGTGCTCCGGCGTGAACGTGGCCGATGGTCCAGTCGGTGTAGTGGGAGAGGGCGTTAACCGTCTTGATCGCCATCATCGGCCCTTCGAAGGTCGACATGCCGTAGAACGCCAGCGACACCACGAGGAAGCGCAGGATCGGGTCGCTGCGCAACTTATGCCAGGCGCCCGAGAGCGTCATCATGCCGTTGATCATCCCGCCCCAGCTTGGCGCCAGCAGGATCAGCGACATCACCATGCCCAGTGACTGTGCCCAGTCCGGCAGTGCGGTGTAGTGCAAGTGGTGCGGGCCGGCCCAGATGTACAGGGTGATCAGCGCCCAGAAGTGCACGATCGACAAGCGATAGGAATACACCGGGCGCTCGGCCTGTTTCGGCACGAAGTAATACATCATCCCGAGGAAACCGGCGGTGAGGAAAAAGCCCACCGCGTTGTGGCCATACCACCACTGGACCATGGCGTCGGTCGCACCGGAATACACCGAGTAGGACTTGGTGAAACTCACCGGCAACTCAAGGTTGTTGACGATATGCAGAATCGCCACGGTGATGATGAACGCACCGAAGAACCAGTTGCCGACATAGATGTGTTTAGTCTTGCGCTTGGCCAGCGTACCGAAGAACACAATGGCGTAGGCGACCCAGACGATGGTGATCAGAATGTCGATCGGCCATTCCAGCTCGGCGTATTCCTTGGAGCTGGTGTAACCCAGCGGCAGGCTGATCGCCGCCAGCAGGATCACCAGTTGCCAGCCCCAGAAGCAGAACGCGGCGATCTTCGGCGCGAAAAGTTGCGTCTGGCAGGTGCGTTGCACCGAATAGAACGAGCTGGCGAACAGGGCGCAACCGCCGAACGCGAAGATCACCGCGTTGGTGTGCAGCGGGCGCAACCGGCCGAAACTGGTCCACGGCAAATTGAAGTTGAGTTCGGGCCACACCAACTGGGCCGCGAGAAAAACCCCGAGCCCCATGCCGACGATGCCCCACACCACCGTCATAATGGCGAATTGGCGGACCACCTTGTAGTTGTAGGCGGTACTGATAGAAGTGTTCATGGTTCCCCATCCACGGTTCAGCTGAAGTGAAGTCGTCTGCGCAAGGCAATGACGCTCCCTTCGGCCGGAGTTATAGGCAGACTAAAAGCGAGGCAAGCATGGACAAACAGCAAAAAGCCGGTATTGACGGGGATCAATGGGCGCGGTGCGTGCGGGAACATGGATGGCTGTGGAATGCCGCCTCGACAGCGGGGTCGCCGACCCTGATCCTCGCCCACGGTGCCGGTGCGCCGATGGACAGTATCTGGATGAACGACATGGCGGCACGCCTCGCCGATCAAGGCGTCAACGTGTTGCGCTTCGAGTTTCCATACATGGCGCTACGGCGTGTTGATGGGGGCAAACGACCGCCAAACCCGGCGCCAAAACTGCTGGAATGCTGGCGTGAGGTGTATGCCGTGGTGCGACGCCATGTCACTGGGCACCTGGCCATTGGCGGCAAGTCCATGGGCGGGCGGATGGCCAGTCTGTTGGCTGATGAACTCGGTGCGGATGCGCTGGTGTGCCTGGGTTATCCGTTTTATGCGGTGGGCAAACCGGAGAAACCTCGGGTTGAGCATCTGGCCGGGCTGAAGACGCGGACGTTGATTGTGCAGGGCGAACGCGATGCGTTGGGTAATCGGGAGGCGGTCGAGGCTTACACCTTGGCGCGGGGGATCGAGGTGTTCTGGCTGGTGGCGGGGGATCATGATTTGAAACCGCTGAAGGTTTCGGGGTTTACGCATGAGCAGCATTTGGCGGCTGCGGCGCAGAAGGTCGCCTCATTCCTTCGGTGATTTTTGTGGCGCTGCACATTGCCTCATCGCGAGCAGGCAATAAAAAACCCGGGAGTTTCACCTCCCGGGCTTTTGCGCTTCCAGCAACAATCAGCGGTTAAACCGCTCCACCAACGAATACTGGGTATTCGCGGTTTTCGTCAGTTCTTCACTCAACAGCGCCGAGTTCTGCGCTTGTTCCGAGGTCTGGTCCGCCAGCTGTGAAATGTTGCTGATGTTGCGGCTGATCTCTTCGGCTACTGCACTTTGTTCTTCGGTCGCCGCCGCAATCTGGGTGGTCATGTCGGTGATGTTGGCTACCGCTTCGCTGATCCCCACTAGCGCCTGATCCGCCTCCAGTACCCGTGCCACCCCTTCTTCGGCCTGACGATGTCCGGCTTCCATGGTTTGTACCGCAGTGCTCGCCGTTTGCTGCAGCTTGGCGATCAGGGCGTGGATCTGCCCGGTGGATTCGCTGGTGCGTTGCGCCAGTTGGCGAACTTCGTCAGCCACCACCGCAAAACCACGGCCCATCTCCCCGGCGCGGGCGGCTTCGATGGCGGCGTTCAAGGCCAGCAGGTTGGTCTGGTCGGCGATGCCTTTGATCACATCGACCACGCCGCCGATCTCGTCACTGTCCTTGGCCAGTTGCGTCACGGTCAGGCCGGTTTCACCCACCACGACCGACAGACGCTGGATGGCATCGCGGGTTTCCCCGGCGATGTCGCGACCGCGACCGGTCAGGCGATTGGCCTCCTGGGTGGCGTCGGCGGTGCGCTGTACATGGCTGGCGACTTCCTGAGTGGTGGCGGCCATCTGGTTGACGGCGGTGGCCACTTGCTCGGTTTCGACGCGCTGACGTTCCAGGCCGCTGGAGCTGTTGTGCGCCAGGGTATCGGACTGTTTCGCTTGTTCGGTCAGGTGCTCGGCGGTGTCCTGCAGGCGGGTCAGGCAGGTTTTCAGACGGGCTTCCTGGCTGAGGATCGACATTTCCAGGCGCGCCTGGGCGCCGCGGCTGTCGGTGTACATCTGTGCGATCAACGGGTCGGACGTGGTTTGCCCGGCCAGGACCAGCAGGCGCTTGAGACCACGCTGCTGCCAGCTCAACCCCATCAGGCCCAACGGCACCGAGAGGCCGGCCGCCAATGCAAAGCCCCAATGGGAATTCAGCGTCGCACCGATCATGAAACTCAATTGGCTGACCAGAATGAACGGCAGCCAGTCCTGAAGCACCGGCAGCCACTTATCACTCGATGGAATGGCGGACTTGCCCTGGTTGATGCGTTGGTAGAGCGCTTCGGCACGCTGGATCTGTTCGGTGGTGGGTTTGATCCGCACCGACTCGTAACCGATCACCTGGTTGCCCTCGAACACCGGTGTCACGTAGGCGTTAACCCAATAGTGATCACCGTTCTTGCAGCGATTCTTGACGATACCCATCCATGGCAAGCCTTGTTTCAGAGTGCCCCACATGTGCGCGAACACGGCGGCCGGGACGTCGGGGTGACGGACCAGGTTGTGCGGTGCGCGGACCAGTTCCTCACGAGAAAACCCGCTGATCTCGACGAACGCGTCGTTGCAGTAGGTGATCATTCCCTTGGCATCGGTGGTCGAAATCAACCGCTGCTGTGCCGGGAAGGTCCGTTCGCGCTGAGTAATGGGCTGGTTGTTACGCATGGCTTTTTCAATCCGCAAGGCTTTGACAGGTTGTCGGCGGTGTCAGGAATTAGTTGAAATTATTTTTCAATAATCAGCGCTGCGTCGCAAAACCAGCATTGCCTCAACCTGCGAGCATCGGATAGGTGAACAGCGCGAAGTGCAGCAGGTTCAGGCCGAAATGGGTGGCGATGGCTGCGCCCAAACCGCCAAAACGATAGGCCAGGCCATAGCCGGCACCGGCGAGGCTCGCCAACAGCACCCATTGCCAACCAGCACCCACATGCACCAGGCCGAACAGCAACGACGCGAGCAGCAGGGCGAGGTTTTCGCCATAGGGCAGGTGTTTGAAACTACGGCTCAGGCCGCCCTGGATGTAGCCTCGGAACAGCGCTTCCTCAACCAGCGTGACTAGCAACAGATTGTTCAGCAGCCACAGCCAGGCCTGGTCCGGCCACTTCGGCGCCCAACTGATCATGCCCAGCAACAGCGCGCCCCCCAACGCAAGTACGGCACACAGCGTCAGGGCCTGGGCGGTGGCGTAAACGCCCAGGCGCCAGGAGCGCTGGCCGACAATCCATGGACATACCAGCAGCAGCCAGAAACCGATCAGCGGTTTGTCCTGATTCAAGTACATGGAAAACCGCACAGCATCGGTGGTGAGGTATTGAGGGGCTATCGCGCGACCGTTGAAGAACCCGGGGAGCCAGTGCATCGCCAGCGACATGGCCAGGAAGATGAACAGGCCGTGACCAAAGTAACGGACGATCGGGAGTTTTTGCTGGCGGACGGCGACACCGGCCACTATCAGCAAGGCGATGGTGATCAAGGCCAGCCAGCTGAGTTGGCCGAAGGTCAAGGCGAGGCTGAAGCCAAGGGAAAGAAGGGCCAGGTAGGTCCATGGCAGGGCGATCATTGAGCATCCTTAATGTGCAAAAAAATTTGCGGCATACCCCGGCCCCCTGTAGGAGTTGGGGGTGTGAAAGCGGGGGATTATGGGACCTTCGCGGCACAAACAAAAACACCGCCCGAAGGCGGTGTCTTTGTCAGCAGGCCTTTATGAGGCAATCAACTGGCGCAGCACATAGTGCAAAATCCCGCCGGACTTGAAGTACTCGACCTCATTGAGCGTATCGATGCGGCACAGCACGTCGATCTTTTCCTTACTGCCATCTTCACGGGTGATCACCAGCGTCAGGTTCATCCGCGGCGTCAGCTCCACACCGGTCAACCCTAGGATATCCAGGGTTTCCTTGCCGGTCAGGTTCAGGCTCTTGCGGTTCTGATCCAGCTTGAACTGCAACGGCAACACGCCCATGCCTACCAGGTTGGAGCGGTGAATTCGCTCGAAACTTTCCGCGATGACCGCTTTCACGCCCAGCAGATTGGTGCCCTTGGCCGCCCAGTCGCGGCTTGAACCGGTGCCGTATTCTTGACCGGCAATTACCACCAGCGGCGTGCCTGACGTTTGATAACGCATGGCCGCGTCGTAGATCGGCATTTTCTCCATCGTAGGAATATAGAAAGTGTTGCCGCCTTCCTCGCCGCCAAGCATTTCGTTGCGGATACGAATGTTGGCGAAGGTGCCGCGCATCATCACTTCATGGTTGCCGCGGCGTGAACCGTAGGAGTTGAAGTCCCGCGGCTCCACGCCTTTGTCGCGCAAGTACTCACCGGCCGGGCTGTCGGCCTTGATATTGCCGGCGGGGGAGATGTGGTCGGTGGTCACCGAGTCGCCGAGCAGCGCCAGTACCCGCGCCCCGGCGACGTCCTTGACTTCCGGCGGCGGGCCGCCGATGTCGTCAAAGAACGGCGGATGCTGGATGTAGGTCGAATCGTCCTGCCACACATAGGTCGCCGCTTGTGGCACCTGGATGGCTTGCCATTGCTCGTCGCCGGCAAACACTTCGGCGTATTCCTTGTGGAACATCGCCGTGTTGACCTGACTCACTGAATCGGCAATTTCCTTGCTGCTCGGCCAGATGTCCCGCAAGTACACCGGATTGCCGTCCTTGTCATCGCCCAGCGGCTCACGGCTGATGTCAATGCGCACCGTACCGGCCAGCGCATAGGCAACGACCAGCGGCGGGGAGGCCAGCCAGTTGGTTTTCACCAGTGGATGCACGCGTCCCTCAAAGTTGCGGTTGCCCGACAACACCGAAGCAACGGTCAGGTCGGCGGCCTGGATGGCTTTTTCAATCGGCTCCGCCAATGGGCCGGAGTTGCCGATGCACGTGGTGCAACCGTAGCCGACCAGCGCAAAACCCAGTTCATCAAGGTATTGGGTCAGGCCCGCTGCCTTGTAGTAGTCGGTGACCACTTTCGAACCGGGCGCCAGTGAACTCTTGACCCACGGTTTGCGCTTGAGGCCTTTCTCCACAGCCTTTTTCGCCACCAGACCCGCCGCCATCATCACGCTCGGGTTGGAGGTGTTGGTGCAGGACGTGATCGCGGCAATCACCACCGCGCCGTTTTTCAGACGGTAGGTCTGCCCGCCGTGTTCGTAATCGGCTTCACCGGCCAGGTCCGCGTTGCCCACCGCGACACCGCCGCCGCCCTCACTTTCCAGGCGTCCTACTTCTTTGCTGGTGGGTTTGAATTGCAGGTCGATGAAGTCCGTGAACGCCTGCGCGACATCGGGCAGGGAAACACGGTCCTGCGGACGTTTGGGGCCGGCGAGGCTGGCTTCGACGCTGGTCATGTCCAGCGCCAGGCTGTCGGTGAATATCGGCTCCTTGCCCGACAGGCGCCACAGGCCTTGAGCCTTGCAGTAGGCCTCGACCAGTTTCACCGTTTCCGCTGGTCGGCCGGACAGGCGCAAATACTCCAGCGTCACATCGTCCACCGGGAAGAAGCCGCAGGTGGCGCCGTACTCGGGGGCCATGTTGGCGATGGTCGCGCGGTCGGCCAGCGGCAGGTCGGCGAGGCCGTCGCCGTAGAACTCGACGAACTTGCCGACCACGCCTTTCTTGCGCAGCATCTGGGTGACGGTCAACACCAGGTCGGTGGCGGTGATGCCTTCCTTGAGCTTGCCGGTGAGTTTGAAACCGATGACTTCGGGAATCAGCATCGACACCGGTTGGCCGAGCATCGCCGCTTCCGCTTCGATCCCGCCAACCCCCCAGCCGAGAACCCCGAGGCCGTTGATCATGGTGGTGTGGGAGTCGGTGCCGACCAGGGTGTCGGGGAAAGCGTAGGTGCGGCCATCCTCGTCCTTGGTCCAGACCGTGCGGCCGAGGTATTCAAGGTTGACCTGGTGGCAGATCCCGGTGCCCGGCGGCACCACGCTGAAGTTGTGGAAGGCGCTTTGGCCCCAGCGCAGGAACGCATAACGTTCGCCATTGCGCTGCATTTCGATGTCGACGTTTTGTTCGAAGGCGCTGGCACTGGCGAATTTATCGACCATCACCGAGTGGTCGATCACCAGATCCACGGGGGAGAGCGGATTGATACGCTGCGGGTCGCCGCCGGCCTTGGCCATGGCGGCGCGCATGGCGGCCAGGTCGACCACGGCGGGCACGCCGGTAAAGTCCTGCATTAACACCCGGGCGGGGCGGTACTGGATTTCGCGATCGGAGCGACGTTCCTTGAGCCACGCGGCAATCGCCTTGAGGTCGGCGCCGGTGACGGTTTTTTCGTCTTCCCAGCGCAGCAGGTTTTCCAGCAGCACTTTCAACGACATGGGCAGCTTGTCGAGATCACCGAGGCTTTTGGCAGCGTCGGGCAGACTGAAATAATGGTAGGTCTTGTCGTCGACTTGCAGGGTTTTAAGGGTTTTCAGGCTATCGAGGGACGGCATTGAAATGACTCCTTTGGGTCCGCACGGCGTCGGACTGGCGGGACGGACAGAGCTCTTAACCTAGCCCTGTTTGGATGTTAAGGCTAATAACTGGACTCTATGGTTAAGTCCAAGGTTCCGAACTCGGCTATCATGCGCCGGTTTTCGTGACAGGCTTTGCTACAGGGCAAGTTTGCGCATCGATTCATTGCCGATTGCCCAGGAGATTCAATGAACACCCTCTTTATGCATTGCCGGCCGGGCTTCGAAGGCGAAGTCTGTTCCGAGATTGCCGAACACGCAGCCCGCCTGAACGTGGCCGGTTATGCCAAGGCCAAAACCGCCAGCGCCTGCGCCGAATTCATCTGCACCGAAGAAGACGGCGCGGAGCGCCTGATGCGTGGTCAGCGTTTCGCCGAGCTGATCTTCCCGCGCCAATGGGCGCGTGGAATCTTTATTGATCTGCCGGAAACCGACCGCATCAGCGTGATCCTCGCGCACATGGCGGACTTTCCGCTGTGCGGCAGCCTGTGGCTGGAAATGGTCGACACCAACGATGGCAAGGAGCTGTCGAACTTCTGCAAGAAGTTTGAAGGTCACCTGCGCAAGGCGCTGATGGCCGCTGGCAAACTGGTGGAAGATGCGCACAAACCCCGTCTGCTGCTGACGTTCAAGAGTGGCCGTGAAGTGTTCATGGGCCTGGCCGAGTCGAACAACTCGGCGATGTGGCCAATGGGCATTCCACGCCTGAAGTTCCCGCGTGAGGCACCAAGCCGTTCGACGCTGAAACTGGAAGAGGCCTGGCATCACTTCATCCCGCGCGATCAGTGGGATGAGCGTCTGCACAGTGACATGACCGGCGTTGATTTGGGCGCAGCTCCCGGCGGGTGGACCTGGCAACTGGTTAACCGCGGAATGCTGGTGACCGCCATCGACAACGGCCCGATGGCCGAAAGCCTGATGGACACTGGCCTGGTTCAGCATCTGATGGCTGACGGTTTTACCTTCAAGCCCCGGCAGCCGGTGGACTGGATGGTGTGCGACATCGTCGAGAAGCCAGCGCGCAACGCCGCAATGCTGGAAGAGTGGATTGGCGAGGGGCATTGCCGCGAAGCGGTGGTCAACCTCAAACTGCCGATGAAACAGCGTTACGCCGAAGTGAAGCGCTTGCTGGAACGCATCGCCGATGGGTTCAAGGAGCGCGGCATTCGGGTCGAGATCGGTTGTAAGCAGCTGTACCACGACCGCGAAGAAGTGACGTGCCACCTGCGCCGGCTGGACGTAAAGAAACCGAAATCCCGCTGATCCACACAACCCATTTATGGGAAAGAGCTTTGTGGGAGCCCCCACCGGGGCGGCGGTATGCCACAGATGACCGAAGACCCGGCAATGCGCGACAATGCCGGCCAGTTTCAGGAGTTAATCATGAATGAAATGCTTGATAAGCCGGTAGACGGCACCCTCGACGCCACCGGCCTCAATTGTCCGGAACCCGTCATGATGCTGCACCAGCACATCCGTGACCTGGTGCCCGGCGGCCTGCTCAAGGTGATCGCGACCGATCCGTCGACCCGTCGCGACATCCCCAAGTTCTGCGTGTTTCTTGACCACGAATTGGTGGCGCAGCACGAAGAGGCGGGCACCTACCTGTACTGGATCCGCAAGAAACTCGCTTAACCCGCTGAATGACTGATGCGGATCCGCTTGCGTGCGCTGCGCGCCAGGCGGATCGACAGCATCAGCGCCGCGCAGCTCAAGCCCACGATCAAACCTTGCCACAGCCCGCTCGGGCCGCTTGGCGCGCCCAGCCAATCGGTCAGGCCCAGCGCGTAACCCACCGGCAAACCAATCCCCCAATAGGCGAACAGGGTCAGGATCATCGTGACCCGCGTGTCCTGGTAACCGCGTAATGCACCGGCTGCCGTCACCTGGATGGCATCGGAAAACTGGAACAGCGCCGAGTACACGATCAGCATCGCGGCTACTCGAATCACCGTCGGGTCAGCGGTGTAGATCGCTGCAATGTGCTCGCGCAGCAACAGCATCATGCTCGCGGACAGGCAGGCATACGCCAGCGCCGTGCCCATGCCGACACCGGCGGCGAAACGTGCCTCGCGTGGTTCCTGTCGACCGAGGGCCTGGCCGACCCGCACCGTTACGGCCATGCCGAGGGAGTAAGGGATCATGAACACCAGCGAGCTGAAGTTCAGGGCGATCTGATGGCCGGCGACCACAGTGGCGCCGAGGCTGCCGATCAGCAGCGCAATGACGGCAAAGATGCTCGATTCGGCGAACACCGCGATGCCGATCGGCAGGCCGATGCCCAGCAAGCGCTTGATCACCGACCATTGCGGCCAGTCGAAACGGCTGAACAACTGGCTCGACTGATACGCCGGTGCCCAGCGTTCCCAGCCGGCCATGCCCAGCGCCATTACCCACATCACAATCGCCGTGGCCCAGCCGCAGCCGACACCGCCCATCGCCGGTACACCGAAGTGGCCATAGATGAAGATGTAATTGAGTGGAATGTTCAGCGCCAACCCGCACAGGCCCAGCACCATCGCCGGACGCGTACGCCCCAGGCCATCACTGAAGCAGCGCAACACATGATAGAAGGCGACGGCGGGCAAGCCGCTGGCGATGCCGTGCAGGTATTGCATGCACGGGTCGATCAATTCGGGATCAACCTTCATCATGTGCAGGATCGGCTCGGCGCTGAACAGCATGCCGGTGGCCATCAAACCCACCACCAGGGCGAGCCACAGTGCCTGGCGCACAATCGGGCCGATTTCATTGTGGGTGCCGGCGCCAAAGCGCTGGGCGACTTTTGGCGTGGTGGCCAGCAAGGTGCCGGTCATCAGCAGAAACACCGGCACCCAGATGGAGTTGCCCAGTGCGACCGCCGCCAGATCCCGAGGCCCGACCCGGCCCGCCATCACCGCATCGACGAACCCCATGGCGGTGGTTGCCAGCTGCGCGATCATGATCGGCAGCGCCAGGGTGAGCAGGTTTCTCAGCTCCAGGCGAACCCGGGTCGGGCGGGTGAGGGGGGTAGCGGCAAGGCGGTCAGTCACGGAATTCAAAGGCGAAACGTCCAAAGGTGTTGATGCGCAAGGCGATGCATTCTACGCCCTGACGCAGTGGTCAGGAAAAATCCTGTGTTAGGGATTTGTAATCGTATTTCGGACGTTGCGAGATTCCCTGCGCAATGCTTGCTGGCTCACTAAGGTCATCTCCGCCTACACTGCCGATCCGCCAAAGGAGCCTGCCATGCTGATTGTTGCCGACGAAAATATCCCGCTGCTCGATGCCTTCTTCTCCGGTTTCGGTGACATCCGCCGGGTACCGGGACGTTCAATCGACCGCGCCACCGTCGAACAAGCCGATGTGCTGCTGGTCCGCTCGGTGACCAACGTCAATCGGGCCTTGCTCGAAGGCAGCAACGTGCGCTTTGTCGGCACGTGCACCATCGGCACCGATCACCTGGACCTGGATTACTTTCAGCAAGCCGGGATCACCTGGTCCAGCGCGCCCGGCTGCAATGCCCGGGGTGTGGTCGACTATGTGCTCGGCAGTCTGCTGACCCTGGCTGAAATCGAAGGCGCTGACCTGACTCGGCGCACGTATGGCGTGGTCGGTGCAGGCGAAGTTGGCGGTCGTCTCGTCAAGGTCCTGCAAGGTCTGGGCTGGAACGTGCTGGTGTGCGATCCGCCCCGGCAGGCGTCTGAAGGCGCAGACTTTGTCAGCCTCGAACAGATCATCGAGCAGTGCGACGTCATCAGCCTGCACACGCCTTTGAAGAAGCACGGCGCGCAGTCGACCTGGCATTTGTTCGATAAAAGACGCTTGGGTCAGCTCAAACCCGGCACCTGGCTGATCAACGCCAGTCGTGGCCCGGTGGTCGATAACGCTGCCCTGCGCCAGGTGCTGCTTGAGCGCGAAGACCTGCAAGCGGTGCTCGACGTTTGGGAAGGTGAACCTGAGGTCGACGTGGCGCTGGCGGAGTTGTGCGTGCTGGCGACGCCGCACATTGCCGGTTACAGCCTTGATGGCAAACAGCGTGGGACGTCGCAGATCTATCAGGCGTATTGCGAGTTTCTCGGACAGTCGGCTCAGGTCAGCCTGAGTGATTGGCTGCCGGCACCGTGGTTGTCGCAAGTGACCCTGCATGCGCAGGCTGATCCGGCGTGGGCGCTGGCCATGCTGTGCCGTGGTGTGTACGACCCGCGCCGTGACGATGCGGATTTTCGCCGCAGTCTTGTAGGCAGTGTGAGCGAACAGCGTGCGGCGTTTGATGCATTGCGTAAGCATTACCCGTCGCGTCGCGAGATTGATGGGTTGCAGGTGCGGATTGAGGGGGATTCACCCGAGTTGCAGAAGATTGTGGTGGCGTTGGGGGCTTCGCTCATTTGAGCACCGAGTTGGCCCCATCGCGGGCAAGTCACGCTCCCACAGGTGTACGCCTTCCAGTGTAGGAGTGCGCCTGCTCGCGATAGCCGCCCCGCAAATACCGGATAAGCACCCATAAAAAACCCGGCCAACCAGGGCCGGGTCAAGAAGACGGTGGCTATATCACTCTTGTTCGGCAGGCTTGACCAATCGCTTTTCCAGTTCGCTGCACGCTTTCTGGATCATGTCTTCAGTGATCGGTACTTCACGCCCATCGGCTTCGATAATCGAGCACCCCAGAGACTGGTTTGGCTGTGTGCGGATCACTTGAATCTTGTCTTCGCTGCTGTTTTGCAAGGACATGGCCTGTCTCCTCTTCAGGTGTGTGCTTACTTTAGAACCTTCAGGTGACCGGGCTATGACAACTCCCTGCGATCTTTCCCGAACGGCAATGTCAGTCCATCAGAAATTTACAAACGTTGCCACCCGGACTTTAGACCAATAGCGTCTAGGGGCTAGTCATCGCGGTCATAATTAACCTGACTCATTGTGATTTACAGCGTTCACCCGCTGACCGTGTAGGCTGGCGATATCAATGGCGTACTGGATAACCCTCAATGCTCTCTGCCCGTCACCGCCGCGCGATCCGCCTGACCCTTCGCTTTCTTGCGCCGTATCGCTGGCAAGCCTTTGGCGCCTTGCTCGCCTTGATTGTCACCGCCGGCATTACCTTGTCGATGGGGCAGGGCATCCGCCTGCTGGTGGATCAGGGGTTCATGACCCAGTCACCGCACCTGCTCAATCAATCCATCGGTTTGTTCATGGTATTGGTGGTTGGGCTGGCAATCGGCACCTTTGCGCGTTTTTACCTGGTGTCGTGGATCGGCGAGCGTGTGGTCGCAGACATCCGTCGGCAGGTCTTCAATCACCTGGTTTATCTGCATCCGGGGTTCTACGAAAACAATCGCAGTTCCGAAATCCAGTCGCGGCTGACCGCCGACACCACATTGCTGCAATCGGTGATCGGCTCGTCGTTGTCGCTGTTCCTGCGCAATCTGCTGATGGTCATCGGCGGGATTGTGTTGTTGTTCATCACTAACCCCAAACTCACCAGCATCGTGGTGATCGCATTGCCGCTGGTGATTGCCCCGATCCTGATTTTCGGCCGACGGGTGCGCAACCTGTCGCGCCTGAGCCAGGACCGGATTGCCGATATCGGCAGCTATGTCTCCGAAACCCTCGGCCAGATCAAAACCGTGCAGGCTTACAACCATCAGGTCCAGGACGAGCAGCGCTTTGCCCTGACCGTGGAGCAGGCGTTCGACACCGCGCGTAAACGCATCTTTCAGCGCGCCTGGTTGATCACGCTGGTGATCGTGCTGGTACTGGGTGCCGTCGGCGTCATGCTGTGGGTCGGTGGCATGGACGTGATCGCCGGGAGGATCTCGGCCGGTGAACTGGCGGCGTTTGTTTTCTACAGCCTGATCGTCGGCAGTGCCTTTGGCACCTTGAGCGAAGTAATCGGTGAGTTGCAGCGCGCGGCGGGGGCGGCCGAGCGGATTGCCGAATTGCTGCGGTCGGAAAATATCATCCAGCCACCGACCACCGGCCTGGTGACCTTGCCGGAGCGGGTGAAGGGCGATCTGGTTCTACAGGACGTGCATTTTTCCTACCCGTCGCGGCCCGAAAGTTACGCAGTCGATGGCTTGAGTCTGACCATAAACGCGGGCGAAACCCTTGCGCTGGTGGGGCCATCCGGGGCCGGAAAATCCACGGTGTATGACTTGCTGCTGCGCTTTTACGATCCGGCCGCCGGACAGATCCTGCTCGATGGCGTGCCGTTGACCCAACTCGATCCGCTCGACCTGCGCCGTTGCTTCGCGCTGGTTTCGCAAAATCCTGCGCTGTTCTTCGGCAGCATCGAAGAGAACATCCGCTACGGTAATCCGGGGGCAACCCTGGCCCAGGTCCAGGACGCAGCAAAAATCGCCTATGCCCACGATTTCATTGAGCAAATGCCCCACGGTTACCAGACGCATCTTGGCGACGGCGGCCTCGGTCTGTCTGGCGGCCAGCGCCAACGCCTCGCCATTGCTCGCGCATTGCTGGTGGACGCGCCGATCCTGTTGCTCGACGAAGCCACCAGCGCCCTCGATGCCCAGAGCGAACACCTGATCCAGCAAGCCCTGCCCAGCCTGATGAAAGACCGCACCACGCTGGTGATCGCTCACCGTTTGGCCACGGTGAAAAATGCTGATCGGATCGCGGTCATGGACCAAGGGAAACTGGTGGCGGTGGGGACGCATCAGGCGTTGATTGCGAGCAATGCGCTGTATGCACGATTGGCGGCGTTGCAGTTTAGTGATGGGCACAACACGGTGACCGACCCGGTTACCGACTAAGTCGAGGACCCAAAAAAATGCCCGCATCAATCGATGCGGGCTTTTTTTTGTCAGTGGGTCAACGCGGGATCACTGATCGTCAAAATACCGCTCATGCCAATCCACCAGCGGCTGTGGCGAGTTGAGCTTCTGGCCGTAGATCACCGAATACGAGAGCACGTTCTGCACATACTGACGGGTTTCGTCGAACGGGATGCTTTCCACCCAGACGTCGAAGCTCAGGTGGTCTGCACCGCGCAGCCACTGGCGCACGCGGCCGGGGCCGGCGTTGTAGGCAGCGGAGGCGAGGACGCGGTTGCCGTTGAACTGGGCATGGACCTGGCTCAGGTACGCGGCGCCGAGCTGGATGTTTTTGTCCGGGTCGATCACTTGCTGCGGCGAGGCCAGCGGAATGCTGAACTTGCGCGCGGTTTCCTTGGCGGTGCCGGGCATCAGTTGCATCAGGCCGCTGGCGCCGACGCCGGAGCGGGCGTCGTCCATGAAGGCGCTTTCCTGGCGCGTGATGGCGAACACCCAGCTCGAGTGCAAACCACGGACCTTGGCTTCGCGGACCAGGGTTTCGCGGTGGGCCATCGGGAAGCGGATGTCCAGATCGTCCCAGTACTGCGCCTGACTGATGGTGCGGATCGCCGGGAAATACCATTTCAGGTCATAGGCCAGTTTCGCCTGGGCGACCATCTCGTCACGGTTGAAGTGCCGACTGACGTAATACCACTCGCGGCGACCGTCGACGATCTGCCCGCGGGCGTGGAACTCCAGTGCCCGACGGATACCCGGCGTGTTGCGCACCTTGTTGATGGTGGCCTGGCTGAGTACCAGCGGTTTGTTGAGCAGCGAGTACGGTTGCTGCGAACGGTCGGCGGCAAGGAAGCCATAAAAATCACGTTCACGGGCAAGGCTCTTGTACAGCGTCTGCGCTTCCGGGTTTTGTGGCTGCGCCAGCTCAAGGGCGCGGGCCTGCCAGTAGCGCCAGCGGTTTGTGGTCGCCAGGTCCTGTGGCAAGCGGCGAGACAACTGATAGGCGTCGTCCCAGCGAGCCAGGCGAAGCAGCAGGCGCAGACGCCATTCGGACACAGTGTTGTCGCGCAGTTCCGGGTCGTACTTGGTCATGACATCAAGCGCACGAGGGTCGTAGCGTCGCGCCAGCGTCAGGCCGATTTCCCGGGCGATCGCCACTTTTTCGTCGCGAGAGAAGTGCATGCTGCTGGCATAACCGTCGAGCAAGTCCATGGCCTTGTCCGGGTCCTGCTTGGCCAGGCGGCGCAGGCCAAGGCTGACCACGTCGGACATTGGTTCGTCAGCCGGGGTGAAGCGCGAAGGCTGGTTGAGCAGCTCGGGCTTTTGCGCCACATCGATCAGCAGTCGTCCGCGAGGGGCGAGGGTGGTCAGGCCGTTAACCAGGCTGTTGGCCAGCGGATAATTGCGCGCCTGGGCGGCGAGCTTGGCGCGCTCCCAGCGTTTTTGCTCGGTCAGTTGACCTTCGGCAGCCCATTGCCCGAACAGCGCATCGCAAGAAGACGGCTGGGATTTGCCGGTCAGCCAGAGCTTGTTGGCGTTGGCATAGCCTTCGGCCTTCTGGTTGTGACCAATCTGATACTGCGCATTCAGGCAGTCCAGTTCGGTGAAATTGAGCTTGGGGTCGTAATACTTGACGAAGGTGGCCCAGTCGCCACGGTCGGCCAGCCAGCGCAGCCAGCGCAATTTCATCCAGTTGGCTTGCGGCAGGTCACCGTGGTCGGCGAGGAATTTCTCGATTTCGGCATTGCTGGCGGTTTTCAGGCGAGCGGTCAACTCGTCATAGGCCAGGTACGGCTCCAGTGGGTAATCACGGAGGGCCTGGCTGTAGCGAAAGTAAGGACCGGTATCGCCTTTGGCCAGGGCGCGCTTGGCTTCATCGTAATATTGGCGCTGGGTGGACAGGTCTACTGCCTGCGCTGATTGAACGGCAGTAGCTGAAAGTAGCAAGCAAGATAAAAGACTGAAAAGGCGACTGCGCATGAGACGTCCGGGCAGAGAAATCATGAGACAAGTGCGGGGGATTACGCGCACTGAATAGTCTGTAGCTTAGCCTTTTGCCAGCAATGGGCGAAAGCTTTGCAGGCCTGTCAGCCCAAGTTCGTAACATTTGTTATTCAGAGTGCTTCGAGAGTGAAATTGCCGGACTTCTGGAGCCTCAAGTCAGGTAGAATGCGCCCCCGGTTTTTGGAGAAGCTCATGACCCTGCTCAAATTCAGCGATGTGTCCCTTGCTTTCGGCGCTATGCCGTTGTTGGACAAGGTGTCCTGGCAGATCGCCCGTGGTGAGCGGGTGTGCATCATCGGCCGCAACGGCACTGGCAAGTCCAGCATGATGAAGCTCGTCAAGGGCGACCAGAAGCCCGACGAGGGCTCCGTTTGGCGTGCACCCGGCCTCAAGATTGGCGAATTGCCGCAAGAATTGCCGGTAGCCGACGAGCGGACCGTGTTCGACGTGGTTGCCGAGGGGCTGGACGGTGTGGGCGAGCTGCTCGCGCAGTATCACCACCTGAGCCAGAACATCGTCACCGACGCCGACCTGGACAAACTGATGCACGTCCAGCATGACCTCGAAGCCCGCGATGGCTGGCGTTTGCAGCAACTGGTCGACAGTACGTTGAGCCGTCTGCAGTTGCCGGCCGACAAGACCCTCGCCGAATTGTCCGGCGGCTGGCGTCGTCGCGTCCTGCTGGCTCAGGCCCTCGTCTCCGAACCGGACCTGCTGCTGCTCGACGAACCGACCAACCACCTGGACATCGGTGCCATTGCCTGGCTCGAAGAAGCGCTGAAGGATTTCCAGGGCGCTGTGCTGTTCATCACGCACGACCGTTCATTCCTGCAAAACCTCGCGACCCGCATCCTCGAACTGGATCGCGGTGGTCTGATCGACTGGAACGGCGACTACGCCAGTTTCCTCGTGCACAAAGAAGCCTCGCTGGCGGCTGAAGAAACCGCCAACGCGCTGTTCGACAAGAAGCTGGCTCAGGAAGAAGTCTGGATCCGTCAGGGCATCAAGGCCCGTCGCACCCGTAACGAAGGCCGCGTCCGCGCATTGAAAGCCTTGCGTGTCGAGCGCAGCGAGCGCCGTGAGCGCACCGGCAAGGCCAACATTCAGCTGGACACCGCTGACAAGTCCGGCAAGCAGGTGATGGTCCTCGAGAACGTGAGCTTCGCTCACCCGGGTGGCCCGTTCCTGATCAAGGATTTCTCGATGGTCCTGACGCGTGGCGACCGTATCGGTCTGCTCGGCGCCAACGGTACCGGCAAGACCACACTGCTGAAGCTGATGCTCAGTGGTCTACAGCCAACCAGCGGCACAGTGGAAGAGGGGACGCGCATCGACGTGGCCTACTTCGACCAGTTGCGCCATCAGCTGGACCTGGAAAAGACTGTAATCGACAACGTAGCCGAAGGTCGCGACTTCATCGATATCGATGGTCAGAGCCGTCACGTGCTGAGCTACCTCGGCGATTTCCTGTTCAGCCCGCAGCGTGCCCGCACGCCGGTCAAGGCGCTGTCCGGTGGTGAGCGTGCCCGTCTGTTGCTGGCCAAACTGTTCAGCAAGCCGGCGAACCTGCTGGTCCTCGACGAACCGACCAACGACCTCGATGTGGAAACCCTCGAACTGCTGGAAGAGGTCTTGCTGACCTTCAACGGCACCGTGCTGATGGTCAGTCACGACCGGGCATTCCTCGACAACGTGGTCACCAGCACTCTGGTCTTCGAAGGTGAAGGCAAGGTTCGCGAGTACGTCGGTGGTTATCAGGACTGGCTGCGTCAGGGCGGTTCGCCGCGCCTGCTGGGCGTGACCGAAAGCAAATCCGGCAAGGCCGACCTGACCTCCGCGGTTGTAACGGCGCAGGCAGCACCTGTCGTTGCAGCTGCTGAAGCGCCGGTGGCTAAGAAGAAGCTTAGCTACAAGCATCAGCGTGAGCTGGAAATGCTGCCGGCTCAGATCGAAGCCATGGAGCAGCAGATTGCGGCGGTTGAAGCGCAAATGGCCGATGCAGGTTTTTATCAACGTCCTGCTGCCGAGACGGCTGCGGTAATTGCGCAGCTGGAGCAGTTGCAGGCCGAGCTGGACGTGATGGTCGAGCGCTGGGCCGAGCTGGATGCCTGATTGATCCCGTAACAAAAAAGCCCGGCGTTCAGTGATGAGCGTCGGGCTTTTCGTATGAAAGGCGATCTGCAGGTTCTATGTTTCAGCGTTTGATCAGGTGCACTGCGAGCACATCGCATGGCGCGCCGTGCAGCACGTCATTGGCGGTCGAACCCAGCAGCAAGGCTAGGCCGTGTCGCCCATGGCTGCCCACCACGATCAGGTCGCAAGTCTGTTCCTTGGCCAGATGGTGAATCTCTTGACGCGGCTGGCCGTAAGTCAGGTGGCTGTATTCCTTGGAGAGTTCCGGATACTTCACAATCAATCGGTCCAGTCGCTCCTTGGCCTGATCGAACTGCTGTTGTTGCAGTTGTGACAGGTCCATCGGCACGTCGCCGCCAAAGGCCATGGCCATTGGCTCGACAATGTGCACCAGGGACAACTTCGCCCCGTTGCTTACCGCCAGCTCGCGAGCGCGGTGGATTACAGGGTCGCACTCTTCGGTTAGATCTACAGCGACCAGAATATGGTTGTAGGGCATGAGGTGCTCCTCCTGAGGATTGCAATATTGGTAAGTATGGCTGGTTTCAAGCGCAATGGTTCCACAGTGAGCCAAAGCGCCCATCAAGAATCGGGAGTACAGATATGACGGTCTGGATAGTGGTGTCAATCCTGCTGGTGGTGCTGAGTCCACTGGCATGGTTGCGACCGTCGCGTGGTCAGAGCGGGCGCATGGCCCTGCGCATGGAGGCACGACGCATCGGCCTGGCCATGCAGCTGGCGCCTCAGGAGTGGCCGCACTGGCTAAGCCAGGAGCCGCCGAGCCCGTGTGCGCAGTACCATCGGCCACGCCGTGGCAATCAGTCTGCATGCTGGAGCTACTGGCAAAAATCACCGGGTGTATGGGTGAATCAGTGGCAGGAGGTTTGCGAGGATCGAGCGTTGCTCAATCATTTCGAAAAATTGCCAGCCAATGTCTACAAGGTCGAGGCGGACAAACAGATGATCACCTTGTATTGGGGCGAGAAGGGCGAGGCAGCCGTTTTACAGGACATTGATTCGGTGCTCAAAGCGCTGGCATGAAATGAGAGCATTGCGCTCTGCAAGGGGGCGCAATGCGGACAGACAGGCAATAAAAAGCCCGACATCATCATCGGGCTGGGGTTGGCCAGGCAGGCCGGTAATTCGCTGTAGGGCGGATCTTACGCCAGACATTCGCCAAGCGCGGTCATCTTTTTTTTTCAGGTTCATGCCAGCGTAGCTTGTTAAACGCGGGCTGCAGCGAATTAGGGCGACTTTTCTAACTATTGATTCTATGAATGAGTTCACATGCATGTGCGTGTTGAAGATCTTCGCAGTACGGAAGTGACCGCAAAGTCGCGTTTCAACCCGTATTTTGGGCGATTGACAATTGTCGGAAATTCCGTGAAGGTGGCGTACCCAAATCAAACGGGCGTATGAATTGAGCGTTTGTATTTCAGATCGCTCCTACAGAATCCCGACTATCGCGTTGGAGGGTGTGCCGGGTGGATTGGCGTAGCATTGACGTTTAACGTCCTGCCGAGCCATTCGCCTGCGTCCGACGTGTACTGTTCAGCTTCCATATCGTGGAGATCAGTTGATGATTTACGAAGGTAAAGCCATCACGGTTAAGGCTCTTGAAAGTGGCATCGTCGAATTGAAATTCGACCTCAAGGGTGAGTCCGTCAACAAGTTCAACCGTCTAACCCTGAACGAACTGCGTCAGGCTGTAGACGCCATCAAGGCAGATGCTTCGATCAAGGGCGTGATCGTCAGCAGTGGCAAGGACGTGTTCATCGTCGGCGCCGACATCACCGAATTTGTCGAAAATTTCAAGCTGCCTGATGCCGAGCTTGTTGCTGGCAATCTGGAAGCCAACAAGATTTTCAGCGATTTCGAAGACCTCAACGTCCCGACTGTCGCAGCAATCAACGGTATTGCCTTGGGTGGCGGTCTGGAAATGTGCCTGGCAGCGGATTACCGCGTCATGTCCACCAAGGCCAAGATCGGCCTGCCGGAAGTCAAGCTGGGCATCTACCCGGGCTTCGGCGGCACTGTGCGTCTGCCGCGCCTGATCGGTGCCGACAACGCCATCGAGTGGATTGCAGCAGGCAAAGAAAACCGTCCTGAAGACGCGCTGAAAGTCGGCGCAGTGGACGCAGTGGTTGCCCCTGAGAAGCTGCAGGAAGCGGCCCTTGAATTGATCAAGCGCGCCATCTCCGGCGAGTTTGACTACAAGGCCAAGCGTCAACCGAAGCTGGAAAAGCTGAAGCTGAACGCAATCGAACAAATGATGGCTTTCGAAACCGCCAAAGGTTTCGTGGCCGGTCAGGCTGGCCCGAACTACCCGGCGCCGGTTGAAGCGATCAAGACCATCCAGAAAGCCGCGAACTTCGGTCGTGACAAAGCGCTGGAAGTCGAAGCCGCCGGTTTCGTCAAACTGGCCAAGACCTCTGCCGCGCAGAGCTTGATCGGTCTGTTCCTGAACGATCAGGAGCTGAAGAAAAAGGCCAAGGCCTACGACGAAATCGCCAAAGACGTGAAGCAGGCTGCCGTATTGGGCGCCGGCATCATGGGTGGCGGTATCGCTTATCAGTCGGCCTCCAAAGGTACGCCGATCCTGATGAAGGACATCAACGAGCACGGTATTGAGCAAGGCTTGGCTGAAGCCGCCAAGCTGCTGGTCGGCCGCGTTGATAAAGGTCGCATGACCGCCGCGAAAATGGCTGAAGTGCTCAACGGCATTCGTCCGACCCTGTCCTACGGTGATTTCGGTCACGTGGATCTGGTGGTTGAAGCGGTCGTCGAAAACCCTAAGGTCAAGCAAGCCGTACTGGCTGAAGTCGAAGACAAGGTCAAAGAGGACACCATCCTCGCGTCCAACACCTCGACCATTTCCATCACCTTGCTGGCCAAAGCTCTCAAGCGTCCGGAAAATTTTGTCGGCATGCACTTCTTCAACCCTGTGCACATGATGCCGCTGGTTGAAGTGATTCGTGGCGAGAAGTCCAGCGAGCTGGCTGTTGCCACCACCGTTGCCTACGCCAAGAAAATGGGCAAGAACCCGATCGTCGTCAATGACTGCCCGGGCTTTCTGGTCAACCGCGTACTGTTCCCGTATTTCGGCGGTTTCGCCAAACTGGTCAGCGCCGGTGTGGACTTCGTCCGTATCGATAAGGTCATGGAAAAATTCGGCTGGCCAATGGGCCCGGCGTACCTGATGGACGTGGTCGGCATCGACACCGGTCACCACGGTCGTGACGTGATGGCTGAAGGCTTCCCGGACCGCATGAAGGACGACCGCCGTACCGCGATCGACGTGCTCTACGAAGCCAAGCGCCTTGGCCAGAAGAACGGCAAGGGCTTCTACGCCTACGAGACTGACAAGCGCGGCAAGCAGAAGAAAGTCGCCGACCCATCGGTGCTGGAAGTGCTCAAGCCGATCGTTTACGAGCAGCGCGAAGTCACTGACGAAGACATCATCAATTGGATGATGATCCCGCTGTGCCTGGAAACCGTGCGTTGCCTGGAAGACGGCATCGTCGAAACCGCTGCCGAAGCCGACATGGGTCTGGTCTACGGTATTGGTTTCCCTCCATTCCGTGGCGGTGCGCTGCGCTACATCGATTCGATCGGTGTTGCCGAGTTCGTTGCCCTGGCTGACCAGTACGCTGATTTGGGCGCGCTGTACCACCCGACCGCAAAACTGCGTGAAATGGCCAAAACCGGCCAACGGTTCTTCGGTTAAGCGTCCCAACACTTGAGCGAGAGTGAAATTTTATGAGCTTGAATCCAAGAGACGTCGTGATTGTCGACTTCGGTCGTACTCCGATGGGCCGCTCCAAGGGCGGCATGCACCGCAACACCCGCGCCGAAGACATGTCGGCGCACCTGATCAGCAAATTGCTGGAACGCAACGTCAAGGTTGACCCGAGCGAAGTCGAAGACGTGATCTGGGGCTGCGTAAACCAGACCCTGGAACAGGGCTGGAACATCGCGCGCATGGCGTCCCTGATGACTCAGATCCCGCACACTGCTGCCGGTCAGACCGTCAGCCGCCTGTGTGGCTCGTCGATGAGCGCACTGCACACTGCAGCGCAAGCGATCATGACCGGCAATGGTGACGTGTTTGTCGTCGGCGGCGTCGAGCATATGGGCCACGTGAGCATGATGCACGGTGTCGATCCGAACCCGCACATGTCCCTGTACGCGGCGAAAGCCTCGGGCATGATGGGCCTGACCGCTGAAATGCTGGGCAAAATGCACGGCATCACTCGCGAACAACAGGACGCTTTCGGCGTACGTTCCCACCAGCTCGCCCACAAGGCGACCCTGGAAGGCAAGTTCAAAGACGAAATAATCCCGATGCAGGGCTACGACGAGAACGGTTTCCTGAAACTGTTCGATTACGACGAAACCATTCGTCCGGAAACTACCCTGGAAAGCCTGGCGGCACTGAAGCCAGCGTTTAACCCGAAGGGCGGCACCGTGACGGCGGGTACTTCGTCGCAAATCACTGACGGTGCTTCGTGCATGATCGTGATGTCGGCGCAGCGTGCTCAGGACCTGGGCATCCAGCCTATGGCCGTGATTCGTTCGATGGCAGTGGCAGGTGTGGATCCTGCAATCATGGGCTATGGTCCAGTACCGGCTACACAAAAAGCACTGAAGCGCGCGGGACTTGGCATTAACGATATCGACTTCTTCGAGCTCAACGAAGCTTTCGCCGCACAGGCCCTGCCAGTGCTGAAAGATCTGAAAGTGCTCGACAAGATGAACGAGAAGGTTAACCTGCACGGCGGCGCAATCGCCCTGGGTCACCCGTTCGGTTGCTCCGGTGCACGTATCTCCGGCACGCTGTTGAACGTGATGAAGCAAAATGGCGGCACCTTCGGGGTGGCTACCATGTGCATTGGTCTCGGCCAAGGCATCTCCACCGTCTTCGAACGCGTTTAAGCGTTCCGTTGACGGAAGCCGGGGCCAAGTGCCCCGGTTTTTGTTTTTCTGAATTTATTTTTGTTTTTATTTTGAAAAGATTTGAGTGAGGGCCAAACCATGCCGATACAACCTGGGCTCTACCAACATTACAAAGGTCCGCAGTACCGCGTATTCAGTGTTGCGCGGCATTCGGAAACCGAAGAAGAAGTGGTCTTCTACCAAGCCCTGTATGGCGATTACGGCTTTTGGGTGCGTCCCTTGAGCATGTTCCTGGAGTCGGTCGAAGTTGACGGCGAACAGGTGCCACGCTTTGCTTTGGTGCAAGCCGAACCGAGCCTTTTTTCGAAGCCATAAGCTGAGTGCGCGCAAAACCCTGCGCTTGACCTCGCCTTGTAGCCACTATATATAGCGGTGCCGCGTCAGGCGCCAACCGCCTTTCACTTCTAGAATTCAGGAATTTTCTGATCCATGGGCAAATCGCTGGTCATTGTGGAATCCCCGGCTAAGGCCAAGACCATCAACAAGTATCTGGGTAACCAATACGTGGTGAAGTCGAGTATCGGCCATATCCGAGACCTGCCCACCAGCGGTTCGGCTAGCGCCAGCAAAGAGCCAGCCGCCAAGCGCGGCAAGGCTGCCGCGGGTGAAGGTCCGGTGCTCACGCCGAAAGAGAAAGCGCGCAAGCAGCTGGTCTCGCGCATGGGTGTCGATCCCGATCATGGCTGGAAAGCCAAGTACGAGATCCTCCCGGGCAAGGAAAAAGTCATCGAAGAGCTGCGCCGGCTCGCCAAAGATGCTGACACCATCTATCTCGCAACCGACTTGGACCGCGAGGGGGAAGCCATTGCCTGGCACCTGCGCGAAGCCATCGGTGGTGACGACAGCCGCTACAAGCGCGTGGTATTCAACGAAATCACCAAGAAGGCGATCCAGGAAGCCTTCTCCAAGCCGGGCGAGCTGGACATTGATCGTGTAAATGCCCAACAGGCACGTCGTTTTCTCGACCGCGTGGTGGGTTACATGGTTTCGCCGCTGCTGTGGGCCAAGATCGCCCGTGGCCTGTCCGCCGGTCGCGTGCAGTCGGTTGCGGTAAAACTGGTGGTTGAGCGCGAACGCGAAATCCGTGCGTTCAACCCGGAAGAATACTGGGAAGTTCACGCTGACCTCGGCACCGCCAAAGGCGCAACTGTGCGCTTTGACGTGGCGCGTGAGAAAGGCGAGGCCTTCAAGCCGCTTAACGAAGCCCAGGCCATGGCCGCGCTGGAAAAGCTCAAGGCTTCCAGCTACAGCATCGTCAAGCGCGAAGACAAACCGACCAGCAGCAAGCCGTCGGCTCCTTTCATCACGTCCACCCTGCAGCAGGCAGCGAGCAATCGCCTGGGCTTCGGCGTGAAGAAAACCATGATGATGGCCCAGCGTCTGTACGAAGCCGGCTACATCACTTACATGCGTACCGACTCCACCAACCTCTCGGCCGATGCCGTGACGATGGCGCGCAGTTATATCGAAGGCGAATTCGGCAAGAAGTACCTGCCGGAAACCCCGAACGTCTACAGCAGCAAGGAAGGCGCACAAGAGGCTCACGAAGCGATTCGTCCCTCCGACGCCAACACCGAGCCAAGCAAGTTGTCGGGCATGGAGCGTGATGCAGAGCGGCTCTACGAGCTGATCTGGCGCCAGTTCCTCGCCTGCCAGATGCTGCCGGCGCAATACCTGTCGACCACCGTCACCGTGGGTGCCGGCGATTTCGAGCTGCGTGCCAAGGGCCGCATCCTCAAGTTCGACGGTTACACCCGCGTGATGCCGCAAATTACCAAGCCGGGCGATGACGACGTGCTGCCAGACATGGCTCAGGGCGATGCGATGAAGCTGATCAAGCTTGATCCGACCCAGCACTTCACCAAGCCACCTGCACGTTACTCGGAAGCGAGCCTGGTTAAAGAAATGGAAAAACGCGGCATCGGTCGTCCTTCGACCTACGCGGCGATCATTTCGACCATCCAGGACCGCGGCTACGTCGCGCTGCACAACCGTCGTTTCTATTCGGAAAAGATGGGTGACATCGTCACCGAGCGTCTGTCCGAGAGCTTCTCCAACCTCATGGACTACGGCTTCACCGCCGGCATGGAAGAGAACCTCGATGACGTGGCCCAGGGCGAACGTGACTGGAAAAACGTTCTGGACGAGTTCTATGGTGACTTCAAGAAAAAACTCGAAGTAGCCGAAAGCGCCGAAAACGGCATGCGTGCCAACCAGCCGGTCATGACCGACATTCCGTGCCTGACCTGCGGCCGTCCAATGCAGATTCGTACGGCGTCGACTGGCGTGTTCCTCGGCTGCTCGGGTTACAGCCTGCCACCGAAAGAGCGCTGCAAGGCCACCGTCAACCTGGTGCCGGGTGATGAAATCGCCGCGGACGACGAAGGTGAGTCGGAATCCCTGGTGCTGCGTGGCAAGCATCGATGCCCGATCTGCAGCACGGCGATGGACGCTTACCTGCTCGATGAGAAGCGCAAGCTGCACATCTGCGGTAACAATCCGGATTGCTCGGGCTACGAAATCGAAGAGGGCACCTATCGCATCAAAGGCTATGAAGGTCCGAGCCTGGAATGTGACAAGTGCGGCAGCGAGATGCAGCTCAAGACCGGCCGGTTCGGCAAGTTCTTCGGTTGCACCAACCCGACCTGCAAGAACACCCGCAAGCTGCTGAAGAGCGGTGACGCGGCACCGCCGAAGATGGACCCGGTGAAGATGCCTGAGCTGAAATGCGAAAAGGTCAACGACACCTACATCCTGCGCGACGGTGCTTCCGGCCTGTTCCTGGCGGCCAGCCAATTCCCGAAAAACCGCGAAACTCGTGCTCCGCTGGTTATGGAAATTGTGCCGCACAAAGATGAGATCGATCCGAAGTACCACTTCCTCTGTGAAGCGCCGAAGAAAGATCCGGACGGTCTCCCTTCCGTGATTCGTTACAGCCGCAAGACCAAAGAGCAGTATGTGCAGACAGAAGTCGACGGTAAGCCGACTGGCTGGAAGGCGTACTACGACGGCGGCAAGTGGACGGTTGAAGACAAGCGTCCGGCAGCCAAGGCTTAAATACAGCTGTACACAAAAGGCCGCATGACAACCCTCGGGTTTTCATGTGGCCTTTTTGTTTTGTGCTTGCGGTCGCCGCGGGTGATCCACGACACTGTCTGACCTGCGTGAAGCAATTATTTCGTTGTGGAGGCTGCCGTCATGGCCCACGAACTTTATACCCGTACCAATCAGAAGATTTATTTCGCCGGCCTGTCGCTTGAAGCGCTCGCCAAGGCCGAAGAGGGGCGGGCAATGAACTCGCTGGCGCTGATCCAGGCAGGGCGCGAATCGGCGTTGTTTCACCTGTACGGTGCCTTGCTGGGGCTGTGCCATGAAATCGCCGGGTTCTATCGCTTGCCACAAGCCAACGCGCCTCGGGCTGAGTTGTTGCTGACTCGAGAGGTCCTCGAAGCCATCGCGATTCCTGAAATGGCGGAGATGGTCGAGCTCGCGCAAAATCCTGAAACCTGGTTGGCCAAATTGCTGGCGGCCCATGCGGCGTTGTTTCAACCGCCCCGCGCGCCGCACAAGCCTAAAGGCGACGTGACTCAGCCGCTGATCCTGGCCGTTAACCTGGATGCAGAAGAGGCGCCTGAAGAATTGAGCCGGGAAGAGCTGGAAAGCTGGCGTCAGAACCTGAAAGGTCTGGCGATCCGGTTTCGCGAAGGATTGAACGAGTGCTGAAGGATTAAGCGTAAAGACGGATGCCCCGACAGGGTGTCCGCTCAGGGATGAGTGCAAAAAGATATTTCACTGCAATGACATCTGGTCAACTTGCTGAGCGAAGCCTGACCGATGCCTATATAATCCCCGCCTTTCGTGGAGAACAGACCTTTATGCCAACGTCCTTTCTAGAAATTGTCGAGTTACCAGACGGCCGTATCGAGCTGCGCAGGGCCGAGGACGAGGGTTCTCTGGTTACTTTGGATTTCTCCGAGGATGCCAAGGCGTTCCTGCAAGGCCAATACGTGGAAGTCGCCAAGGCGATGTTGAGCGTCGGCGTTCAGATGGCGGGGCGTCTGGTTGAAGGCGAATTTGAAAAGGATCAAGGGACTCGCGTCCTTCATTGATTCCGCCCGTCGGTAATACGGGTATCGCTACAGGTCGGCTTCTCTATCCTTGGAGAAGCCCTGCGCAGTTCTAAGCGCCCGTTGTTTCAACCCAGTCGAATATTCAAGCTTTGTGCGTCCCCGGTCCGGGCGGCGCTGATCAACTGTTGCCGTGATGTTGTGTTCAATGGGTTGAGCCAGCTGACCACTGTGTGGCTGCGGCCCAGGCGCAAGGCTTCGCAGGTCAACTGCTGAGCGCTTTGAGTGCCGCGAGGTTGCAGCAGCAGAATGCGTTCGCGATTGAGGCCGGCGTCCCGCAGCCAAGCCTGGGTCAGGCTCGCTGGTGGGGCAATCAGTGTCAGCCAGCGTGCGTCCTGGTCTTGGCTCAACTCCCTGAGAATCGGTGCCAGAAGGTTCAGGCAGTTTCCCGCTGCACCACGTAGCGACAGCTCACTGAAGACTTCGGGCTCGGCGCTCCAGGGCGACTCGACCACGTCTTTCAGGATCGGCGCCAGGGGTTGCGCCATGAATGCCTCGAACAGTGGCAATTGGGCTTGCTGTGATGTGTGTGGGAACTGCATAAAGCCTCCTTTAGCGGCGAATCACGCCGACACTCAAGCCTTCAATCACCAGTTCCTGATCTTTCAGGTTCACTTCGATAGGGGCAAATTCAGGGTTTTCGGCAATCAACCAGACCTTGCTGCCATCACGCTTGAAGCGCTTGACCGTCACTTCATCGCCGATACGTGCGACCACGATCTGGCCGTTACGGGCTTCACGCGTGGTGTGTACGGCCAGCAGGTCGCCGTCGAAAATACCGACGTCCTTCATGCTCATGCCATGAACGCGCAGTAAATAGTCGGCGCGCGGATGGAAGAAAGCAGGGTTGATGTTGCAGGACTCTTCGATGTGCTGCTGGGCCAGAATGGGGGCGCCGGCAGCCACTCGACCAATGATTGGCAGGGTGGATTCGTCGGCCTTGGCTTCGAAACCTGGAATACGAATGCCACGGGAAGCGCCCGGGGTCATCTCGATGGCGCCTTTGCGGGCCAGCGCCTTAAGGTGTTCTTCCGCTGCGTTGGGTGATTTGAAGCCCAGTTCCTGAGCGATTTCCGCGCGAGTCGGCGGGTAGCCGTTGTCTTCGAGGCAGCGTTTGATGAAGGCCAGAATCTCTGCTTGGCGTGGCGTCAGCTTTAGCATTTTGGTCGCTCTGTCTTTTTATACAGTGACTGGGATTATATACAGTGAAAGCGTCTTGGCAATGCCCCTTTTTTTATCGGCCGCCGGACGGTCGAGCCACCCGCTGATTGAAGCTTCGCCGTTGTATGGTTAAATAGCTGACCGACCATTCCCAAAACGAACGGCCAAGCTTGACAAGACACAGGCTGAAACGTATGTTTCAAACAAGTGTTTGTCAGGCGGAGTAGCCATGGCCCAGTCGGAAACCGTTGAACGCATTCTTGATGCTGCCGAGCAGTTGTTCGCGGAAAAAGGTTTCGCTGAAACCTCATTGCGTCTGATCACCAGCAAGGCCGGTGTCAATCTGGCGGCGGTGAACTATCACTTCGGCTCCAAGAAGGCGCTGATCCAGGCGGTCTTTTCGCGCTTCCTCGGACCGTTCTGCCTGAGCCTTGATAAAGAGCTGGAGCGGCGTCAGGCCAAGCCTGAAAACAAGCCGACCCTCGAAGAACTGCTGGAAATCCTCGTCGAGCAAGCCCTGGTGGTACAGCCACGCAGCGGCAACGATCTCTCCATCTTCATGCGTCTGTTGGGTCTGGCATTCAGTCAGAGCCAAGGCCACTTGCGCCGTTACCTGGAAGACATGTACGGCAAGGTGTTCCGCCGCTACATGATGCTGGTCAACGAAGCCGCGCCGCGCATTCCGCCGATCGAACTGTTCTGGCGCGTGCACTTCATGCTCGGCGCTGCGGCGTTCAGCATGTCGGGGATCAAGGCCTTGCGCGCGATTGCCGAGACCGATTTCGGCGTCAACACCTCCATTGAGCAAGTGATGCGTCTGATGGTGCCGTTCCTGGCCGCAGGCATGCGTGCGGAAACCGGCGTGACCGACACCGCCATGGCCACCGCTCAGCTGCGTCCACGTAGCAAATCAGTCCCGGCTGGCGCCAAGGTTTAACCGCACACGGGTGGGCGCGGCAGCTGACATCCGCTAAGCTAGCCGCCCATGCCGACTCTCGTTCTGAACCCGTTCCCCATTCGTATCGCCGACCTGCCGGGTATCGCCCATGGCGGCGAATACGTGCGGGTCGGGTTTCTCGTTATCAAGGAATCTCTATGACTGCTGGCCTGCAAGGCTCGTTGATGGTGGACGTCGCCGGTACTTGGCTGACGGCGGAAGATCGCCAATTGTTGCGCCAGCCCGAAGTGGGCGGCCTGATCATTTTCGCACGTAACATCGAAACTCCGCGCCAAGTGCGCGAGTTGAGCGCTTCGATTCGTGCCATTCGCCCCGATCTGCTGCTGGCGGTGGACCAGGAGGGCGGTCGCGTTCAACGTTTGCGCCAAGGGTTCGTGCGCCTGCCAGCCATGCGTGCAATCGCCGACAATCCGAACGCGGAATACCTGGCCGAGCAATGTGGCTGGATCATGGCCACCGAAGTGCTGGCCGTCGGCCTCGACCTGAGTTTTGCCCCGGTGCTGGATCTGGATTATCAGCGCAGTGCCGTCGTCGGCACCCGTTCATTTGAAGGTGATCCCGAGCGCGCAGCACTGCTGGCCGGCGCATTCATCCGCGGCATGAACAGCGCCGGCATGGCGGCCACCGGCAAGCATTTTCCCGGTCATGGCTGGGCCGAAGCTGATTCCCACGTCGCCATTCCGAATGATGAGCGCAGCCTCGACGAGATCCGCGCCAATGACCTGGTGCCGTTCGCCAAACTGAGCAAGCAACTGGCCGCTGTCATGCCGGCTCACGTGATTTATCCACAAGTCGACTCCCAGCCTGCCGGCTTCTCTCGGCGCTGGTTGCAGGACATCCTGCGTGGCGAGTTGCAATTCGATGGCGTGATCTTCAGCGACGACCTGTCGATGGCCGGCGCCCATGTGGTGGGCGACGCCGCCAGCCGTATCGAAGCCGCGTTGACCGCTGGCTGCGACATGGGCCTGGTGTGCAACGACCGCGCAGCTGCGGAATTGGCGCTGAGCGCTGCTCAGCGCCTGAAGGTCAAACCGTCGGAGCGAATTGCGCGGATGCGCGGCCAGTCCTACGCCAATACTGAATACCGGCAGAACCCGCGCTGGCTGGCGGCTGTCGGTGCGCTCAAAGACGCTCAACTGATTGAATAAGGACTTTACGTTATGACGGTTTACGCGATTATCGGTGGCACCGGCCTGACTCAACTCGAAGGCCTGAACATTCGTCAGTCACTGGCGGTGGACACTCCTTATGGTCCGCCTTCGGCCGAGGTTCATATCGGCGAATACGCCGGCAAGGAAGTGTTGTTCCTCGCGCGTCATGGTCATCCGCACCGTTTGCCGCCGCATCAGGTGAACTACCGCGCCAACCTCTGGGCATTGAAGCAGGCGGGCGCCGAAGCGATTCTTGCGGTCAACGCCGTGGGCGGCATTCATGCGGCGATGGGCACCGGGCATTTTTGCGTGCCGCATCAGCTGATCGACTATACCAGTGGTCGTGAACACACCTATTTCGCCGATGATCTTGAGCACGTCACCCACATCGACTTCAGCTATCCCTACAGCGAACCGGTGCGTCAGCAGTTGATCGCGGCGCTGGCGGCTGAAGGCGTGGGTTACAGCAGTCATGGCGTGTATGCCTGCACCCAGGGCCCTCGGCTGGAAACCGTTGCTGAAATCGCGCGACTTGAGCGTGATGGCTGCGACATTGTCGGCATGACCGGCATGCCGGAAGCGGCACTCGCGCGTGAGCTGGCGCTGGATTACGCGTGCCTGGCGTTGGTGGTGAATCCGGCGGCAGGTAAGTCGACGGCGGTGATTACCATGGCCGAGATCGAGCAGGCGTTGCATGACGGGATGGGGAAGGTGAAGTCGACGTTGGCGCGGGTGTTGAAGGGGTAAGTCAGCCTTTGCACCGAGTTGATTCAATCGCGGGCAAGCCACGCTCCCACAGATTCAGTGATTTCCTGGGGGAGCGTGGCTTGCCCGCGATGGCTATGAAACTGGCAACGCAAATTTCAGCGCTTTTCGAGCTTATCCGGCAACGGCGCAAACAACGCTTCAATATCATCACTCTGCAACTTCCAGTCCCCGGTCTTGCGTCCATCCAATACGCCAGCCGCCAGGTCGGATTTTTCTTTCTGCAGATGCTGAATCTTCTCTTCCACCGTGCCTCGGGCAATCATCTTGTAGACGAATACCGGTTTTTCCTGACCGATACGATATGCCCGGTCAGTCGCCTGGTTTTCCGTCGCCGGGTTCCACCACGGATCGTAGTGAATCACCGTATCCGCTTCGGTCAGGTTCAAACCAACACCGCCAGCCTTCAGGCTGATCAGAAAAATCTGACGCTTGCCGCTCTGAAAGTCCTTCACGGGTGCGCGTCGGTCGCGGGTTTGTCCCGTTAGCAGGGCATACTCGACGCCACGTTTCTTCAGTTCGACTTCGATAAGCGCCAGCATCGACGTGAACTGCGAGAACAACAGAATCCGTCGACCTTCTTCAAACAATTCATCAAGCATTTCCATCAGGCTGTCGAGCTTGCCTGATGTGCTGCCACGCGTCGGCAGGGCGGCATCGTTGACCAGGCGCAAATCACAACACACCTGACGCAGCTTCAGCAGTGCCTCGAGAATGATGATCTGGCTGCGCGCCACCCCTTTGCGGGTGATCTCGTCGCGAACTTTCTTGTCCATCGCCAGGCGCATGGTTTCATACACATCGCGCTGGGCTTCGTTGAGTTCGACCCAGTGAATGATCTCGGTCTTCGGTGGCAATTCCGTCGCGACCTGTTCCTTGGTCCTGCGTAAAAGGAACGGTTTGATCCGGCCATTGAGGTGCTGAAGCCTGACTTCACTGGCACGCTTTTCAATCGGCACCCGGTAATCGCGGTTGAAGCTTTTCACGTCGCCCAGCCAACCGGGCAGCAGAAAGTGGAACAGCGACCACAGCTCGCCGAGGTGGTTTTCCAGCGGCGTGCCGCTCAGGCACAAACGCTGGCGTGCGTTCAGCTCGCGGGCTGCCTGGGCCGCCTTGCTATTGGGGTTTTTGATGTACTGGGCTTCATCCAGCACCAGCACGTGCAACGGCTGCGCGGCCAGGCGTTCGACGTCCTTGGGCAGCAGCGCATACGTGGTCAGGATCAGGTCGTAGTCGGCCAACTGGTCAAAATGCTTTTTGCGACTGGCACCGTACAGCGCCAGCACTTTGAGTTGCGGCGTGAAGTGCGCTGCTTCGTCGAGCCAGTTCGGGATCAGACTGGTGGGCATCACCACCATGCAGGGGCGATCGAGGCGTCCAGCCGCTTTTTCAGTGAGAACATGCGCCAGGGTTTGTAGGGTTTTGCCCAGGCCCATGTCGTCCGCGAGAATCCCGCCGACTTCCAAATGCCGTAGCGACTGCATCCAGCTCAGGCCTTCCAGCTGATAAGGACGCAACGTCGCGTTCAAGCCTTCAGGGGCCGTCGCCGTGTAGTCCTTGATGTCGCGCAAGCGTTGGGCAAACGTGCGGATCTGTTCGCCGCCTTCCCAAAGCAGCGGCAAGTCTTCCAGCGGATTCAAGCGCGTGGCGTCCGCTTTGCTCAAACGTAGGGTGGTTTCGCCGGGCTCCTGCAGATAGAACTCGCCGAGCGTCGCCAACACTGGTTTCAAGCGGCCGAAGGGCAGGGCGACTTGCAGCGGACCGTACTCGGAGTTCGGCCGATTGGGAATGTTCACCAGAATCAGCTCGTCGTCTCGACGTCGTGCGAGGCGCTCCGGGTTGAGGATTTCAGTGTGCGAGCGCATCAGATTCAACAGGATCGGCAGCAAACTCAGGCGCTCACCGTTAACAATGATCCCCAACTCCAGATCAAACCAGTCGCGCTCCGGTGCTTGCTCGACGGTGGCGTACCAGTCGTCCACAGCGGTCAGGTCGAAACCGAAATCCTCATCGATCTGCAACTCCCAGCCCTGAGTGCGCAGCTTCGGCAACTCGTTGAGAGTGAACGTCAGCCAAGCGCTGTCGTTAACCATCTCATAGAGCTCACCGGCACTTTCCGGCAAGGCCTTGCTTTGCCGGGTGGCGATTTTGAAGCCGAGGATTCGCAGCTGTTCCCTGTAGGTTTGTTCCACATCCGGGTGGCGTTTTATCCGCAGCGTCTGGGTTTCCTGGCGGATCAGGATGTCAGCGTTCTTCTGCCCGGCAACGTACTCATCCAGATAGTTGAACGACAGTGCGGCGCGATGCTGAATGTAACGCTGCATTTTGCCGTTGCGTGGTTCGAAAGCACTGAACTCGACACTCGCCAGCCACAGACGAGGCACCGGTTGTACGTTATCCACAAGCACTTGCGGAGGCGCTTTCGGTCCGCGATTTTCCAGGACGGCCTGAAGTCTTTCCAGCAGGTCGGCGTCTTGGGCTGCCGCAGGGTAGGCCAGTGTTTCCTGGACTTTAAGCAACACCGCCGCGCAATGTTTGCAGTTGCTGTGAACCGGGCAGGTGCAAGTGGCATCGACCATCAGCAAAGTGGCTTTGGCTGACTCGCGCAGGCGAATGGTCTGACGGTATACATTACCGCCAGAGCCTTCGCACGCCGCAGTGATCGTGGCGTCTCCGACCTCGACGATCCTGACACGATTCTCCAGCGCGTAGCGGCGGCCACGCTCCAGGCTCTGTTCCTTGAATCGGCTGACCCAGGAAGGTGCCAGGGGTTTGCTCAGGGTCGAGGGCATAGGGACTTCAATCAGTCCGGTATTTCATCGGGGACTGGCCGAGGCGCAGGGGCGGTGAGCGAGGTGATCTTGATCAGCAGGCCGAGGTGGCCGTTGTCGAGGAAGTTCAGCTGGCCGTTTTTGGTGTGGCTTTCTTGCTTGAGGCGTTCGCTGGCGGTGACCATACCATTGCCGTCGATCTGGTTGACCCAGAAGTCGGCATCAACGTCGGTGAAGCGCCCCAGTTTCAGGTTCAACGTGCCCTCGATCGGGAACTGACCATATTGATCCTTGCCATCGCTGATCGCCACTTTGCTGGCTTGTTCCCCGAGGGTTTGTTGCCAGGCTTTATGCAACAACACGGTGTAGTCAGCACTGGCCGTGAGTTTTTGCACTTCGCTATTCAGGTTCGGCGTACGCAGGCTGTCCTTGCTGATGGGTTGCGCCCCGGCAGCCCAGTCTTCTGGCGCGGCGCGGCTGATGATAGCGGGTACGGCGTTTTGCCGGACCAGGATCATTTCAATCTGATACAGATCATCGGCAAACGCCGTGGGTGCGACCAGTGTTATCAGCAGGGTCAGTGAACGAAACAGGCGCATGCGGCGTCCTTCAAGCAGTTTTCGGGATAAGGAGCTCAAGCAGCGCCTCTACAGTATTAAAGCGTTCTTCCGAGCGCTCCATCGGCACCATGAATTTAAACATCGTGGCACCTTCGAATTTGTAGCGTTTGGGCTGGCCCTGAATCAGTTTGATCAGCGTCAGCGGATCGACCGGTGTCTGTGCCGCGAACTCGATTCGGCCACCTTGCGGGCCGCCGTCGACTTTCTTGATGCCCAGCAATTCGGCCTGCAACTTCAGCGCCGTGATGCGCATCAGGTTTTTGGTCGGCTCCGGCAACAGGCCGAATCGGTCGATCATCTCGACTTGCAGGTCCTTGAGACCTTCTTCGTCAGTGGCCGAAGCGATGCGTTTGTAGAGAATCAACCGAGCGTGAACGTCCGGCAGATAGTCTTCCGGAATCAACGCCGGTACACGCAGATTGACTTCCGGGCCGCCGCCCAGCGGCTGATCGAGGTTCGGCTGCTCGCCTTTACGGATCGACTTCACCGCGCGCTCGAGCATTTCCATGTACAGCGTAAAGCCAACCGCCTGGATCTGCCCGCTCTGACCATCGCCCAACAGCTCGCCAGCGCCACGGATTTCCAGGTCATTGGTGGCAAGCACGAAACCTGCGCCAAGGTCCTGGGTGTTGGCGATCGCTTCCAGGCGCTTTTCCGCATCCGGAGTGATCTGCTGGCGTGGTGGTGTCAGCAGGTACGCGTAAGCCTGGTGGTGACTGCGCCCGACACGGCCGCGCAACTGGTGCAATTGCGCCAAGCCGAACTTGTCGGCGCGCTCGATGATGATGGTGTTGGCACTCGGCACATCGATGCCGGTTTCGATGATGGTCGAGGCAATCAGCACGTTGAAGCGCTTGTGATAGAAGTCGCTCATCACTTGTTCGAGTTCGCGCTCGCGCATCTGCCCATGGCCGATGCCGATCCGTGCTTCCGGCACCAGTTCGGCGAGGTCGGCGGCGCATTTCTCGATGGTCTTCACGTCGTTGTGCAGGTAATAAACCTGGCCGCCACGCAGCAGCTCGCGAAGCAGGGCCTCTTTGACCGTGCTCTTGTTCTGCTCCATGACGAAGGTCCGCACCGACAGGCGACGGGCCGGCGGGGTGGCGATGATCGACAGGTCGCGCATGCCCGACACGGCCATGTTCAGCGTGCGCGGTATCGGCGTGGCAGTCAGGGTCAGGATATCGACTTCGCTGCGCAGGGCCTTGAGCTGTTCTTTCTGACGCACACCAAAGCGGTGTTCTTCGTCGATGATCACCAAACCGAGGTTTTTGATCTTCACGTCATCTTGCAGCAATTTGTGCGTGCCGATCACAATGTCGATCTTGCCTTCGGCCAGTTCCGCGACTGCGGCGTTTACTTCCTTCGTCGACTTGAAGCGGCTCATCACTTCCACGGTCACCGGCCAATCGGCGAAGCGGTCGCGGAAGCTGTTGTAATGCTGTTGGGCGAGCAGGGTGGTCGGCACCAGAATCGCCACCTGACGACCGCCGTGCACCGCGATAAAGGCGGCGCGCATGGCCACTTCGGTCTTGCCGAAACCCACGTCGCCGCAGACCAGGCGATCCATCGGTTTCGGCGCGAGCATGTCGGCACGTACCGCTTCGATGGTGGTTTGCTGGTCGGGGGTTTCTTCGAACGGGAAGCCTGCGCTGAAGGTTGCGTAGTCGGCTTTCGGGTCTTCGAACGCATAACCTTCGCGGGCGGCGCGACGGGCATAAATGTCGAGCAACTCGGCGGCGACATCGCGCACCTGTTCGGCGGCTTTGCGCTTGGCTTTTTGCCAGGTTTCGGAGCCGAGACGGTGCAGCGGGGCCAAGGCATCGTCGCTGCCGGTGTAGCGAGCGATCAGGTGCAGGTTGGCCACCGGCACGTACAACTTGGCGCCTTCGGCATATTGCAGCGTGAGGAATTCGGCGGCCTGATCGTCGATCTCCAACGTTGCCAGTCCGAGGTAGCGACCGACGCCGTGATCGATGTGCACCACTGGCGCGCCTTCGCGCAGCTCAGTGAGGTTCTTGATGACCGCATCGTTGTTGGCGTCGGCGCGTTTTTCGCGACGACGGCGCTGCATCACGCGCTGACCGAACAATGGGCTTTCGGCCACCAGCGCCAGGGCCGGATTGTCGAGCACCAGGCCTTCATCGAGCGGGGCGATGGTGATTGCCAAGCGCTCTTTGCTCGCGACGAAGTCTGGCCAGCTGTCGACGGTTTTCGGCTTCAGTTTCAGGCGTTCCAGCAATTCCAGCAGCACTTCACGACGGCCCGCGGACTCCGCGGTAAACAGAACGCGTCCGGGGAATTCGTCAAGGAAACCCGCCAGCGCCGCCAATGGCTGAGTGGCCTTGGCTTCGATGGCCAGGTTCGGCAGTTCCCGCGCCGGGAAACGCTCGCGGCCGACACCGGGTTCCACGTCCTGTTGGCTGGCTACCACGCGGGGCCAGTTCTTCAGGCGGGCAAAGCAATCTTCCACCGGCAGGAACAACTCGGCCGGCGGTAATAAAGGACGGGACGGGTCGACGCGGCGCTCTTCGTAACGGTTGCGCACGTCGTTCCAGAAATTTTCCGCCGCTTGCTCGATCCCCGGCAGGGAAAACACTTGCGTGTCCTGCGGCAGGTAATCGAACAGCGTGGAGGTTTCGTCGAAGAACAGCGGCAAGTAGTACTCGATACCGGCCGGTGTAATCCCGCTGCTCAAATCCTGAAAGATCGGGCAGCGGCGGAAGTCGACATCGAAGCGCTCACGGAAGCGTGCCTTGAAGCGAGTGACCGCATCTTTTTGCAACGGGAATTCACGCGCAGGCAACAGGCGGACGGTGTCAACTTTATCGATGGAGCGCTGGTTTTCCGGATCGAACGTGCGCAGGGTCTCGATTTCGTCATCGAACAGGTCAATGCGGAATGGCAGTTTGCTGCCCATCGGAAACAGGTCGATCAGCGAGCCGCGCACCGTGAACTCGCCGTGTTCGTACACCGTGTCGACGTAGCGATAGCCGCTGGCTTCAAGCCGGGTGCGCATTTGCTCGACGTCGAGCTTCTGGCCAACGTCCAGCACCAGGCTGCTGCCGAGCAGGAACTTGGTCGGCGCCAGGCGATGCAGGGCGGTGGTGATCGGCACCACTAGAACACCATGGCTCAGCTCCGGCAGTCTATAAAGGGCGGAGATGCGCTGGGAAATAATGTCCTGGTGCGGCGAAAACAGATCGTAGGGCAGGGTTTCCCAGTCCGGGAAATGCAGCACGGGCAAATCCGGGGCGAAGAAACTCAGCTCCTGTTCCAGCCGCTCGGCACTTTGGCTGTCGGCGGTCAGCAGCAGGGTAAAGCGCTTGGCAGCGCTGGCAGCCTCGGCGATGGCCAGGCTGAGGGCGGCACCGGGCAGGTTGCCCCAGTGTTGTTTACCTGCCGCGGCAGGGAGAAGCGGTAGACGCAGAACGGGCACGGAAGGTTGAGCTCCAAGCGTTGCGACAAAGTCGGTAATTGTAGCGGTCCCGGGTGCCGCCTGTCAGTTGCAGACTGTGTCTATTACGCAGGTTTGGCGAAATGTAGTGGTAAAGACAAAATCCGCCGGTTTTTTACTGATATTTGCCGATTATGTAGTGGCAAAACCAACCAGTGTTACGGAGGGTTACGGATAAGGTAGCGTTATCTCCAAAAAATTGACTGTGCTGGAAGCCCCGGTTTTATTGGGCTTCGGCGCAGCGTGATTTTTTTGAACAAGAAAATGTTACGGATCGCACGACAAGCGCGCATTGCTACGGGAGGGAGTCGGCGGCATAATGTAGCCCCTTTTTTCTGCCCCTACATGTGGAAGGTTCCCGTGACTCAGAAGCCCGACCAGTGTCTTGGTGAATGGATCGACCGTGAAGCACTCGCAGAAGCGATGATTCCGCTTATCGGTCAGCTCTACCGCAATAACAACGTGGTGAGCTCGATCTATGGCCGCAGCCTGATCAACCGTTCAGTCATTGCGATTCTCAAAGCTCACCGCTTTGCCCGTCATCGTCAGTCCGATGACAGCGAATTGTCCGTCCACGAAACATTCCCGCTGCTCAAAGCGATGAGCGAGCTCAAGCTCGGCGCCGCTTCGGTTGACCTGGGCAAGCTTGCGGTCAAGTTCAAGGCCGAAGGCAAAGGTCGCACTGCCGAGCAGTTCGTCCGTGAAGAACTGGCTGACGTCGTTGGTCAGCAGAACGTTTCCGCCCGCAAAGGCACCGACGTTGTCCTGTACGGCTTCGGTCGTATCGGTCGTCTGCTGGCGCGTATCCTGATCGAGAAAACCGGTGGTGGCGACGGCCTGCGTCTGCGCGCCATCGTTGTCCGCAAGGGCGCCGAGAACGATCTGGTCAAGCGTGCCAGCCTGCTGCGTCGTGACTCGGTTCATGGTCCGTTCGACGGCACCATTACCATCGATGAAGCCAACAACACCATCACTGCCAACGGCAACCTGATCCAGGTTATCTACGCGAAGAACCCGACTGAAGTGGATTACACCCAGTACGGCATCAAAGACGCGCTGCTGGTGGACAACACCGGTGTATGGCGCGACGCCGAGGGCCTGGGTCAACACCTGGCTTGCCCGGGTATCGACCGCGTTGTTCTGACCGCGCCGGGTAAAGGCAAGCTGAAGAACATCGTTCATGGCATCAACCACGGTGATATCACTGCTGATGACAAGATCGTTTCCGCCGCTTCCTGCACCACCAACGCTATCGTGCCGGTGCTCAAAGCTGTGAACGACAAGTTCGGCATCGTAAATGGTCACGTTGAAACCGTTCACTCGTACACCAACGACCAGAACCTGATCGACAACTTCCACAAAGGCGATCGCCGTGGCCGTAGTGCCGCGCTGAACATGGTGATCACCGAGACTGGTGCTGCCACTGCTGCTGCCAAGGCACTGCCTGAGCTGGCCGGCAAGCTGACCGGTAACGCGATCCGCGTTCCGACGCCAAACGTGTCGATGGCCATTCTCAACCTGAACCTTGAGAAAGCCACCACTCGTGAAGAGATCAACGAGTACCTGCGCCAGATGGCCATGCACTCCGATCTGCATAAGCAAATTGACTACGTCAACTCGCAGGAAGTGGTGTCCACTGACTTCGTTGGCTCGCGCCATGCAGGCGTTGTGGATGCTGAAGCAACCATCACCCAAGACAACCGCGTTGTCCTGTACGTTTGGTACGACAACGAATTCGGTTACAGCTGCCAGGTCGTTCGCGTGATGGAAGACATGGCCGGTGTAAACCCGCCAGCGTTCCCGCGCTAAGCTTCAATAGCTGCACATGAAAACGCCCCGACCTAGGTCGGGGCGTTTTTGTTTGGGCGGTGATCGTTCCCACGCTCTGCGTGGAAATGCCTCAATGGACGCTCCACGTCCGCTTTTCTTGCTGGAGAGAGCAGATCAGGCGTCGCCGACCACTGCCGCTTTCGCCGTCCGCAGCTCATGTTTGTTACCCCGGAACAACACCAGCGTCGCGATCAACCCGAGCACCGCCGCACCACTGAGCCAGATCCCCGGCGCAGCCTTGTTGTCCAGCACATGAATCAGATACGTACACGCCGCCGGGGTAAACCCGCCAAACGTTGCAGTCGCCAAACTGTAAGCCAAAGAGAACCCGGTCGTACGAACCTCAACCGGCATGATCTCGGTCAGCGCCACCACCATGGCGCCGTTGTACGAGCCATACAGGAACGACAGCCACAACTCGACAATCAGCAAATGGCTGAAGCTCGGGTTTGCCACCAGCCACGACAGGGCCGGGTAAGCACTGAGGATTGCCAGAATCGTCGCCGCCAACAGTAGGGGTTTGCGCCCAATCTTGTCGGACACGGTACCCATCACCGGCAGCCAGAAGAAGTTCGACAGGCCGATACACACCGTCACCAGCAGTGCATCCAGGTCCGACAGATGCAGTTCGGCTTTACCGAAAGTCGGGGTGTAAGCGGTGATCAGGTAGAACGACACCGTGGTCATTACCACCAGCGCCATGCCGGCGATAACAATGCCGAAGTTCTGACTGATCGAACGGATGATGTCCCGCAGGGTAGGGCGGTGTTTACGTGCCTGGAACTCCGGCGTTTCTTCCAGCGAACGTCGAATCACGAAGATCACTGGCACGATCATGCAGCCGATCAGGAACGGCACGCGCCAGCCCCAGTCACCCATTTGTTCCGGGCTCAGCCAGTGGTTCAAACCGACGCCCAGCAGGCCGGCGAACACCACTGCGGCTTGCTGGCTGGCGGACTGCCAACTGACGAAAAAGCCCTTGCGACCTGGTGTCGAAATCTCGGCGAGGTACACCGACACGCCGCCCAATTCCACGCCGGCCGAGAAGCCTTGCAGCAGTCGACCGAACAAAACGATCAGTGGCGCCGCGACGCCCAGCGTGGTGTAACCCGGCACGCAGGCAATCAGTACCGTGCCTGCGGCCATCATGGCCAGGGTGATGATCAAGCCTTTGCGACGACCATGACGGTCGATGTAGGCGCCGAGGAAAATGGCCCCCAGCGGACGCATCAGGAAGCCTGCTCCGAACGTGGCCAGTGACAACATCAGGGAAGCGAAGGCGCTGTCGGCAGGGAAGAAGGTTTTAGCGATGGCCGTGGCGTAAAAGCCGTAGACCATAAAGTCGAACATCTCCAGGAAGTTTCCGCTGACGACGCGAAAAATTGCTTTGCCTTTGCTCGTATTGGAAGACATCTCTAGGTACTCACGCTGGATCTTGTTTGAAAACGCGGCACCTGTGTGTGGCGGTCGTAAGTCCCGTCACCGCTATCGCGAGCCGGCTCGCTCCCACAGGTTTTACGTTTGACTGGCGGGCGCAGGCAGACCTCGCTCTCATGCGCTCTGATGCCCATAATGGCGGGCGCGGTTATGAGGGGAGATGAAGATTTGTTAACTGGACGATGGGGTGGGCTTGTGGTGCTGGCCGGCGTTTTGTGCGGTTGTGGCAGCGGCGACAGCCTGGAAAGCTTCGGCGGCCCGACCATGGGCAGCACGTATTCGATCAAGTACGTGCGCCATCCCGGGCTTCCCGCCCCGACGGAAGTTCGTGTTCAGGTCGAAAAGATCCTCGCTGAAGTCGATCAACAAATGTCGACCTACCGCAGCGACTCCGACATCGAACGCTTCAACGATCTGCCTGCTAATCGCTGTCAGAAAATGCCCGCGCCGATCCTCAGGCTGGTGCGTGTCGGTGAGCGTCTGTCCGAACAAAGCGAAGGCTCCTTCGACCTGACGGTGGAACCATTGCTTAACCTCTGGGGTTTTGGCCCGCAGGCCCGGGAAGAAAACATCCCCACCGCTCAAGCGCTGGCCGGAGTGCGGCAGCGAGTCGGTTACCAGCACCTGCGTATTGATAATGATCAGCTGTGCAAGGACGCGGCGGTCGAGGTCGACTTCAACAGCATTGCCGCCGGTTACGCGGTCGATACGATTGCCGAAAAACTCGACGCAATGGGCATCCACAACTACCTCGCCGAAGCCACTGGCGAACTCAAGGCGGCCGGCAAGAAGCTCGACGGCTTACCCTGGCGCATTGCCCTGGAAGAGCCTCGTGATGATCAGCAAGTGGCTGAGCGCATCATTGCCGTCGACGGTTATGGCGTTTCCACGTCGGGTGACTACCGAAACTATTTCGTGCAGGACGGTCGGCGATATTCCCACACCTTTGATGCTCGCACCGGTGCACCGATCCTGCACACCCTGGCGTCAGTCACGGTGATTCATCCTTCAGCGTTGATGGCCGATGGACTATCGACGCTGTTGCTGATTCTCGGTCCTGAACGGGGTTGGGACTATGCCCAGGCACATGACATCGGTGCATTTTTTGTGATTCGTGCCGATACAGGTTTCGTCACACGGACCAATCAGGCTTTTGAGCGCCTCAGTGGCGGCAAAACCCAGTGATGGCAATGATTCAAGCAGTGAAGACTGGCGTTGTAGTGCAGGCAAAACTAGCCTACGACGCGACCAAGGGTTAATGTGCGCGGCGTTGACGCTTCTATAGACTGTGTCCGGGTTCTGCACTGGCCCCAAATTGTTCCTTCATGCCGCAGATCGGCGTGATTTAGCCGCAGGGCGCCGATGGCGCCGCGGCCTGTTCTGAGGAGTACGCATGGCTGTCTACAACTACGACGTGGTGGTGTTGGGTTCCGGCCCGGCGGGAGAAGGCGCGGCAATGAACGCCGCCAAAGCAGGGCGCAAGGTCGCGATGGTCGACAGCCGTCGCCAGGTCGGCGGCAACTGCACCCACCTCGGCACCATCCCGTCCAAGGCACTGCGTCACTCGGTGCGGCAGATCATGCAGTTCAACACCAACCCGATGTTCCGGGCCATTGGTGAGCCGCGCTGGTTCTCGTTTCCGGACGTGCTGAAAAGCGCCGAGAAAGTCATTTCCAAACAAGTCGCTTCGCGCACTGGCTACTACGCCCGTAACCGCGTCGACGTATTCTTCGGCACCGGCAGCTTTGCTGACGAGCAAACCATCGAAGTGGTCTGCGCCAACGGTGTAGTCGAAAAACTGGTGGCCAAGCACATCATCATCGCCACCGGCTCGCGTCCTTATCGCCCGGCAGACATCGATTTCCACCATCCGCGTATCTACGATAGCGACACCATCCTCAGCCTCGGCCACACCCCGCGTAAACTCATCGTTTACGGCGCAGGCGTGATCGGTTGCGAATACGCCTCGATCTTCAGCGGTCTGGGTGTACTGGTTGAGCTGGTGGATAACCGCGGTCAGTTGTTGAGCTTCCTTGACTCGGAAATTTCCCAGGCGTTGAGCTACCACTTCAGCAACAACAACATCACGGTTCGCCACAACGAAGACTACGACCGCGTCGAAGGCGTGGACAACGGTGTGATCCTGCACCTCAAGTCCGGCAAGAAGATCAAGGCCGATGCCTTGCTCTGGTGCAACGGTCGTACTGGCAACACCGATCAGTTGGGTCTGGAAAACATCGGCGTGAAGGTCAACAGCCGTGGCCAGATCGAAGTCGACGAAGCCTACCGCACCTGCGTACCGAACATTTACGGTGCCGGTGACGTGATCGGCTGGCCGAGCCTGGCGAGTGCCGCCCACGACCAGGGTCGTTCGGCCGCTGGCAGCATCGTCGATAACAACAGCTGGCGCTTCGTGAATGACGTGCCGACCGGCATCTACACCATTCCGGAGATCAGCTCGATCGGCAAGAACGAGCAGGAGCTGACCCAGGCCAAGGTGCCGTACGAAGTGGGCAAGGCGTTCTTCAAGAGCATGGCGCGTGCACAGATCGCAGGCGAGCCTCAGGGCATGCTGAAGATCCTTTTCCACCGCGAAACCCTGGAAGTGCTGGGCGTTCACTGCTTCGGTTATCAGGCGTCGGAGATCGTGCACATCGGTCAGGCGATCATGAGCCAGCCAGGCGAACTGAACACCCTGAAGTATTTTGTCAACACGACGTTTAACTACCCGACCATGGCTGAAGCCTATCGGGTAGCGGCGTACGATGGCCTCAACCGGCTTTTTTGAGCGGCTCCGGCCGGTGGCCTGAGCCGGCCGGGGAGACCGATTTCAGCAATTCTCGAGCGTGGCGCTGGCCAAACCGGGAAAGTCTGTAATCAGGCTGTCAACGCCGAAGTCGGCGAGTCTGCGCATCAGCGCGGGCTCGTTGACTGTCCACACCGACACATGCAGCCCCTGACGCTGCGCCTTCTGCAGGCGTTCCGGCGTACACAGCGTCCAGTTCAACGCCAGAATGTCACAGCCATAGCTTTGCGCGACCTTCAGCGGGTCGAGCCAGGCGTATTCGGCTACCAAGCCGCGAGACACATCCGGCACCAGGTCCAGCGCAGCTTTGAGCACTTCGCGTGAACTGGAGGTGATTGTGACCTTGTCGAGCAGGCCGAAACGCTGAGCCATTTCACGAATTGCCAGCACCGTAGTCGCGGCGCGGGTGCGCGAAGCGCTTTTGACTTCCAGCTGCCAGTGATCGAAGTCGCATTTTTCGAATAATTCTTCCAGCGTCGGAATCGGGCAGGGTTTGATCCAGCCCGGGCCACCTTTGCGTGCGTCGTAAGTCACCAGTTCGGCCGCCGTGTGTTCGACGACTTTGCCGCGACGGTCAGTGGTGCGCTTGAGTGTCGGGTCATGGATGACCATCAACTCGTTGTCCATGGACAGGTGCAGGTCCAGTTCGCAACGGCGCACGCCGTGCTTGAGGCACTCCTGAAAGCTGGTCAGGGTGTTTTCCGGTGCTTCGCCCTTGGCGCCGCGATGGCCGTAGATGAGGGTCACGGTTCTTCCTTAAATTAGATGCCTGATTCGTTTTCGCGGGCCAGTCGTCGTTCCTGGGCCTGCTTCTGCAAAATGTAGCGGGCCAGCAATTGCCGCTGGGCATCGGTCGGGCGTTCGAACTCGGTGCCGACGTCAAAGGCGCCCGCCTTGCGGTCGCAATGGGTGACGCGGGCTCGCAGCAACAGGCCGAGGGCTTGCGGCATCAACACCAGTTTGACCGACAGGTGCGCGCCCACGGCGATAGGTGTCGGGTACTGAAAGTCGATGCCACCTTCGGAAATAATCACCGGCTGCGGCTCGCCAATCTGCCCGAGCACGGTGATTGCAATCACCTGGCTGAGTAAATCGATGCGTTTATTCTGGGATTTCAGGAACGCCGCAAGGTTGCGGTCACGTTCACTGATCTGGCGTAGCAGGTGTTGCGACTCGAATTCGCTCAGGTGCAGTTCGCTGAGCAAGTTGAACAGTGGAGAAGCATCCTGCAACACTTCAAGGCCTGCGGCCTCGGGAGCGGACAGGGTCCGAATTTCCAGTGCGATCGTGTCCTCGATACGGTAGTATTCGCGGCGATCTTCTTCATCTAATGTCGACATGGCGAACCCATGGTAGCGGCGGTGGTCTGAGTGTAAAGCTGGTTATCGACCCCCGCCACAAGGACGTTCCTTTTCCCTCCGAACAAGCCCCGACATGTTCAGACCTCTCTTCGTATTTATTGGCACGCGTTATACCCGTGCAAAGCGTCGCAATCATTTTGTGTCGTTCATTTCCCTGACTTCAATGATCGGTCTCGCCCTTGGCGTGGTGGTGATGATTGTGGTGCTGTCGGTCATGAACGGCTTCGATCATGAGATGCGCACCCGCGTGCTGGGCATGGTGCCTCACGCGACCATCGAGTCCAGTGAGCCGATCAGTGACTGGCAAAGCCTGGCCGCCAAGGTCAAGCAAAACCCGCAGGTGACGGCCGTGGCGCCGTTTACCCAGATGCAGGGTTTGCTGACCAACAACGGCAAAGTTTCCAAAGTCCTGCTCAATGCCATCGATCCTGCGCTGGAGCGCAACGTTTCGATCATTGATAACTTCATGCAGCAGGGCAAACTCGACGATCTCGTGCCGGGTGAATTCGGCATCGTCATCGGCGACAAGGCCGCGGCCAAGCTCGGTGCGGCCCTCGGCGACAAGCTGACGTTTGTCGCGCCGGAAGTCACCGTGACCCCGGCCGGCATGTTCCCGCGCATGAAACGCTTTACCGTGGTCGGCATCTTCCATGTCGGTGCCGGTGAGCTGGACGGTTATCTGGGCATCACCAATTTGCAGGATCTGGCCAGGCTGCATCGCTGGAAGCCGGATCAGGTGCAGGGCATCCGCCTGAAGTTCGACGACCTGTTCCAGGCGCCACGCACCGCGTGGAGCATCGCGCAACAACTGGGCGAAGATCGTTATTATGCCCGCGACTGGACCCGCACCCACGGCAACCTGTATCAGGCCATCCGCATGGAAAAAGCCATGATCGGCCTGCTGTTGTTGCTGATCGTCGCCGTTGCCGCATTCAACATCATTTCCACGCTGGTGATGGTGGTGAACGACAAGAAGGGCGATATCGCAATTCTGCGTACTCTGGGCGCCACGCCGCGCACGATCATGGCGATCTTCATGGTGCAGGGCACCGTCATCGGCGTGGTCGGTACGCTGATTGGCGCTGTGGTCGGGATCTTCGCCGCGCTGAACGTCAGCGCCGCGATCTCGGCCCTAGAAGGCGTGATCGGGCATAAATTCCTCAACGCCGACGTGTACTTCATCGATTACCTGCCGTCGCAAGTACAGAGCCAGGACGTCTTGATGGTCTGCGGCGCCGCGTTGGTCCTGAGTTTCCTCGCCACCCTGTATCCAGCCTGGCGTGCCGCGCGCACCCAGCCTGCGGAGGCGCTACGTTATGAGTGAGTCGGGCATGAGTGATAAAGCAATCTTGAGCTGCCGCAACCTGGGCAAATCCTACGAGGAAGGCCCGGAGTCGGTGGAAGTGCTGGCCGGTCTGCAACTGGAGTTGCACCCGGGCGAGCGTGTGGCGATTGTCGGCACCTCGGGTTCGGGCAAAAGTACCTTGCTCAACCTGTTGGGCGGTCTGGATACGCCGACCAAGGGTAGTGTCTGGCTCGACGGTGAAGAACTGTCGGCACTGAGCGAGAAGAATCGCGGCCTGCTGCGTAACCGCTCCCTCGGCTTCGTGTACCAGTTCCACCATTTGCTGCCGGAATTCACCGCGCTGGAAAACGTCTGCATGCCGTTGCTGATCGGCAAGACTGCGATCCCGCAAGCACGTCAGCGTGCCACGGCCTTGCTGGAGCGGGTAGGGCTGGGCCATCGCCTGGAGCACAAGCCGTCCGAGTTGTCCGGCGGCGAACGTCAGCGCGTCGCCATCGCCCGTGCCCTGGTGAACAAGCCAGGCCTGGTGATGCTCGACGAGCCGACCGGCAACCTCGACTCCCACACCGCCCAGGGCATTCAGGATTTGATGCTGGAACTCAGCACCTCGATGCGCACCGCGTTCCTGGTGGTGACCCATGACATGAACCTGGCTCGCCAGATGGATCGCGTCCTGCATTTGCAGGAAGGTTGCCTGACACCCATCTGATTGACCGAAACCCGGCGTCTTGAACGACGTCGGGTCTTTTATTTCTATACGGTGCCCAGCGAATGTACAGACCGTTATCGATCTTCATCGGCGCGCGTTATACCCGCGCCAAGCGCCGCAATCGCTTTGTTTCCTTCATCTCGATGACTTCGATGATCGGCCTCGCCCTGGGTGTGCTGGCGATGATCGTGGTGTTGTCGGTGATGAACGGCTTTCAGCGCGAAATGAGCTCGCGAATCCTCGGCATGGTGCCGCACGCAACCATCGTCGGCGTGAACCCGATTGACGATTGGCAGCCGGTTGCAGCGGCCGCGATGAAAAATCCGGAAGTCACGGCCGCCGTGCCGTTCACCGAGATGGAAGGCATGCTGTCCTACAAGGGCTCGATGCAGCCGATCCAGGTCAGCGGCGTCGATCCGGCATTGGAAGGCGAGGTCTCAATCGTTGCCAAGCACATCGTTCAGGGGCGTCTGGATGCCTTGAAACCGGGTGAGTTCGGCGTGGTGATTGGCGAAATCACGGCGCGGCGTTTCCGTTTGAACGTCGGCGACAAGATCACCCTGATTGTGCCGGAAGTCAGCACTGCCCCAGGCGGGATTACCCCGCGCATGCAGCGCCTGAACGTGGTTGGCGTGTTCAAGGTCGGGGCTGAACTGGACGGTTCGATGGCGTTGATCCACATGGCCGATGCCGCACAAATGCAGCATTGGGAGCCGAATCAGGTGCAGAGCGTGCGCCTGGCGGTGAAGGATCTGTACGCCGCGCCGCAAGTGTCGAGCGACATCGCCAGCGGTTTGGGTGCTGCCTATAAGGCTGACGACTGGACCCACACCCAGGGCAGTCTGTTCAGCGCGATGAAAATGGAAAAAACCATGATCGGCCTGCTGTTGCTGATGATCGTCGCCGTGGCAGCGTTCAACATCATCGCGACCCTGATCATGGTGGTGAACGACAAAGGCGCGGACATCGCGATCCTGCGCACCATCGGCGCCACGCCGGGGCAGATCATGGCGATCTTCATGGTCCAGGGCACCGTGATCGGGATTGTCGGGACCTTGATCGGCGGCGTGTTGGGCGTGATTGCGGCGTTGAACGTCAGTGAGCTGGTGGGCTGGATCGAGCGGGTGAGCGGGCAGCACATTTTCAGTTCTGACGTGTATTTCGTCAGTAACCTGCCTTCGGAATTGCAGGGCGGGGATGTGCTGTTGATTTGCTCGGCGGGGTTCATCCTGAGCTTCCTGGCGACGGTCTATCCGGCTTGGCGCGCGGCGAAGATCGAGCCGGCTCACGCGTTGCGGTATTCGTAACGCCTGAAATCGCCATCGCGGGCAAGCCCGGCTCCCACAGTTGATCGAGTTGAATCACACCGTTGTGAACGACTCCAAACTCTTTGGCAGCCGGGCTTGCCCGCGATGAGGCCGGAACTGCTGGCCTCAACTTCCCTTAGGCAACTCAATCACAAACCGCGTCCACCCATTCCCCGATTCGCAACGAATCTGCCCGCCATGGGCACGCACGATCGACTGTGTAATCGCTAGCCCCAATCCCGCATGTTCACTGCTACCTTCCTGGCGCGCCGGATCGGTCCGATAAAACCGGTCAAACAATCGCGGCAGCAACGCCCCGTCAATGCCATCACCACTGTTCTCAACCGTCAGGCTCAACCCTTTGGCCTGCTCGACAATCCGCACCCGAACCTCACCCCCTACCGGCGTAAACCGCAACGCGTTATCCAGCAGGTTGGACAGCGCCCGCCGCAACATGCTGCGATCACCCTCCAGGTGCGCGTTACCTTCCCGCGTGAGTGTCACCTGAGCGTCTTCCGCCGGCGGCGCAAAAAACTCCAGCAACAGATCCACTTCCTGCGCCAGTTCCAGCGGTTCGCGCTTGGGCGTCAGCAATCCGTGATCCGCCTTGGCCAGGTACAACATGTCATTGACCAGTTGCGCCATCCATTGCAGTTCTTCGAGGTTACTGTGCAACGCCTCGCGGTAATCCTCGATAGGCCGCGGGCGGGTGAGGGTGACCTGCGTGTGGGTCAGCAGGTTCGACAGTGGCGTGCGCAGTTCGTGGGCGATGTCGGCGGAGAATGCCGAGAGTCGTTGAAAAGAGTCGTCAAGGCGTCCGAGCATGGCGTTGAAACTGTGGGCCAATTCCGCGAGTTCTGGCGGCATGTTCTCTTCAGGCAGGCGCGCATTCAGTGATTGCGCCGACACACCGCGGGCGACCGCACTCATGCGCCTTAACGGGCGCAACCCGCTACGCGCTGCCCAGGCACCTAGCAGGGCGGTGGCCAGGGCTGACAACCCCACGGTCAGCCAGATCAGATGCTGCATGCGTTGCAGAAAGTGCTGGTGATGGGTGATGTCCAGCAACAAAGTCAGTTGTGGGGAATCAGGTTTGTCGACAAACAGCGGCGCATTCAACACGCGGTAGTCGGTGCCGCCGTCGTTCAGCGTCGACAAGCCGGATGTTTGCGGCAGCTTGTCCGGCAGCTGCGTCGAACTGTCATACCAGCGCTGGCCATCGCTGCCGGTAATACGCAGCGATAAATCGGCCTGGCGGCTCAATTCATCCGCGAGCCTGATTTTGCTCTCGCTGGATTGAATGTCGTGAAGCGCCCGGCGCAATCCAATCAACTTGCCGTCCAGCAATTGCTGATCGAGCTCGACGAAGTGCGCCTCGCTGGCGCGACTGAACAACACCCCGGCGAACAGCGAAACCACCGCCGTGCAGGCTGCAAACAGCAACGCGAGACGGCTGCTCAACGAAAGATGCCGCATCAGGCAATACGCTCTTCAAGGACGTAGCCCATGCCGCGCACGGTGTGGATCAGCTTGTTGGGGAATTCATCGTCGATCTTCAGGCGCAAACGCCGGATGGCGACTTCGATCACATTGGTGTCGCTGTCGAAATTCATGTCCCAGACCTGAGAGGCAATCAGCGATTTGGGCAGGACTTCGCCCTGACGACGCAGGAGCATTTCCAGCAAGGCGAACTCTTTGGCCGTGAGGTCGATACGCTGGCCGCTGCGCTCGACGCGACGGCGGATCAGGTCCAGGCGCAAATCGGCCAGTTGCAGGCTGGTTTCCTGTGGCGAGGCGCTGCCGCGACGCAACAGGCTGCGGACCCGGGCCAGCAATTCCGAGAAGGCGAACGGTTTGACCAGGTAATCGTCGGCGCCCAATTCGAGGCCGTGGACCCGGTCCGCCACCGCGTCACGCGCTGTCAGAAAAAGCACGGGCGTATCGAGGCCGGCACTGCGCACCGCTTGCAGAATCTGCCAGCCATCACGGCCGGGCAACATCACGTCGAGAATCAACAGCGCGTAGTCGCCGCTCAGCGCCAGTTGTTGCCCGGTGCTGCCATCGGCCACCAGCTCGGCATTGAAACCGGCCTCGGTCAGGCCCTGGCGCAGGTAGTGGCCGGTTTTCGGTTGGTCTTCGACGATCAGCAATTTCATGAGCGACTCTGGGCAAATGGAACGAACGCTTTATACCGTGGGCGGCGTTATTTCAGGTCAACCTGACAAATTTGTAATCTGGCTGTCAGGTTGCGGGCAGTGGCCGCAGTTTAGAGTTTTCTACAGGCTGAACCTTATCTTGTTGGAGTACGACTATGTTTTTGCGCAAATCTTTGCTGCGGATGGCGTGTTTGTTGGCGTTGAGTTCGCCGGTGTGGGCTGCCCCGGCGCAGTCCTACGACTTTGGCCAACCCGCTGCGGCGGCCCAGGCGACTCGCAGTGTAGAAGTGGTGATGGGCGACATGTCGTTCACCCCCAAGGCGATTGATATCAAGGCGGGTGAGACCATTCGTTTTGTGCTGGTGAATAAAGGCCAGTTGCTGCACGAATTCAACCTGGGGGACGCGGCGATGCATGCCAAACACCAGCAGGAAATGTTGCAGATGCAACAGAGTGGCATGCTTACACCTACAGGCATGAAGGAAATGGACCACGGTTCGATGGCGGGCATGGATCATGGAATGATGAAGCACGACGACCCCAATAGCGTCCTCGTTGAGCCGGGTAAAACCGCCGAGCTGACCTGGACCTTCACCAAGGCCACCAGCCTGGAGTTTGCCTGCAACATCCCCGGCCATTATCAGGCCGGCATGGTCGGCAAGTTGACTGTCAGTCAGTAAGCACTCAATGGCGGGCGCAAAGGCTGGTAGAATCCGCTGATTCTTCAGTCAGGTTTCCGCCATGCATCCCGCAGCCGAACACTCGCCGCTGGGCAAATCCAGCGAATACATTGCCACTTACACGCCGTCCCTGCTGTTCCCGATCCCGCGCACCGCGAAATGGGCCGAGTTGGGTCTGACGGCTGAAACCCTGCCCTATAAAGGCGTGGATTTCTGGAACTGCTTCGAACTGTCGTGGCTGTTACCGTCCGGCAAGCCAGTCGTGGCGATTGGCGAGTTCAGCATCCCGGCGGATTCGCCGAACATCATCGAATCGAAGTCGTTCAAGCTGTACCTCAACTCGCTGAACCAGACGCCGTTTGCCGATACGGCGAGCCTCGAAGCGACGCTGGCGAAAGACCTGTCGGCGGCTGCCGGCAAACCGGTTGGCGTGCGTATTCGCAGTCTCAAGGACGTAGAAGCCGAAGGCGTGGTTGCGTTGCCGGGTGTGTGCATTGATGACCTGGACATCAGCGTCAGCAACTACGAACACCCGCGTCCGGAGCTGCTGCGTTGCGATGAGTCGCACATCGTGGAGGAGAGCGTGCACAGCCATTTGCTCAAATCCAACTGCCCGGTCACCAGCCAGCCGGATTGGGGTAGCGTGGCGGTGGAATACCGTGGCGCGGCACTGGATCACGCGAGTTTGCTGGAGTACATCGTGAGCTTCCGTCAGCACTCGGACTTTCATGAGCAGTGCGTGGAGCGGATTTTTCTCGACTTGCAACGGTTATTGAAGCCGGAGAAATTGACGGTGTATGCGCGGTATGTGCGCCGTGGCGGGCTGGATATCAACCCGTACCGCAGCACCGAAACCGTTCAACTGCCGAACCATCGCCTGGTCCGCCAGTGAAGATCTAATGTGGGATTGCATTGCAAATCCTGGATATGAAAAAGCCCCGCTATCGCTAGCGGGGCTTTTTTGTATCCGGCGGGTTCAGATCCCGATGTTGCCCAGGGTTTGCGCGATGTTGCGCAACGTGCCGGCAATAACAGGGTGTTCCAGTTCAAAGCGTTCGACGGCCAGGTTCACGCCGTCGGCGAGGCTGGTGTCTTGGGTTGAGCTTTCCAGTTTTATCTCGGCTTCAATCTGCGCCATCAACTCGTGCAGGTTTTTACGCTCATCTTCGTTGAGCGGTGGATTCTGTTCCAATTGCTCGCGCAGAGTATTGAGTTGTTCTTGCAGTTCGCGGGCAGGCATGGCGTTCTTCCTTTTATCGATAGGCACTGGCATAGACCGCAGCCTCGCGCCAAAGGTCTATGGCTGACCTTTAGATTAATCCACTTGCGCACAACCTGCATGATCTCGGTCAGGGCTTTTCGCCCTTGAGCCGGCGCAGGCTGATATCGGCCAGGCAGGTGTCGAGGTCGCCGAGATGATCGATCACCGAATGCACGCCCAGCCCGAATAGCTGCATTGTCGCCTTGCCCCGCAAGTGCTCGCGCTCCTTTTGGGTCAATGCGTGCCATTCGCTGGGCGCCAGGCCGCAGAGCGAGCCGCAGGACGCCAGGCCAATCGTCCACAACCCGGCATTCAAACCCGATTGCAGCAACCGGGGTTCGCCACTGACCAGCACGCAGCCATCCAGGCGTTCGACATTCAACGCCATCAGCGCATGCCAGCAAGCGTTCGGCGCGGGCCATGGGTTGATTGTTGCTGGATGTTGCGATGAGCTGATCCAGGAGGGCAGGGTGACGGCCAGGGAATGGCTGAGGGCGGGGGGTAATTCATCGAGCCACGCGCAGGGGATTTGCTGGCGCTGCAAACTGCGCAGGCTGTCCAGCGCGCCGGGAGTGGCTTCGGCGTGCTCGGCAGAATAAGCCCCGTGCTGGCGCGTCCGGGCGCCGAAATCCACCAGGCAACCACTGAGGCCGAACAGGACGGCGGTCAAGCTGGGTGCTGCAACGGGCAAGGTCTCGGCGTGCGGCATAGGAGCGTCCCTGAAATAGTGACAAGGCTATGCGGCGTCAGTGACAGTTGAGTGACATTGATGTGAAGCGCTCTCAATCCGGACGATTCATCTGTAGGCGGATGCGCACGATGCTGCCTAAATCGGCTTTTCCATCTTATACTGATTAGCTTAACGCCCGGGCCACGTGCCCGCGCCAGTAAAAATCCAAGGAGTTTTTCTATGCGCTGGAGCAATCATCTCGCTCAGCTTTTTGTGTGTGCCAGCGTGTTGCTGGTTCCGTTTGCGGCTCAGGCTGCGTCGGAAGACGACCCTTGGGAAAGCGTTAACCGTCCGATCTACAAATTCAACGATGTGATCGACACGTATGCACTCAAGCCTGTGGCTCAGGGCTATGAATACATCACGCCGCAGTTTCTGGAAGATGGCATCCATAACATGTTCCGCAACGTCGGTGACGTCACCAATCTGGTGAACAACATTCTGCAGGCTAAACCGGCCGCGGCGGGCACCGACACTGCACGTATCATCTTCAACACCACGTTCGGCCTGCTGGGCTTTTTCGATGTCGGGACCAAGATGGGCCTGAATCGTAATGACGAAGACTTCGGTCAAACCCTCGGCTATTGGGGGATGGGCAGCGGCCCCTACGTGATGCTGCCGCTGTTGGGCCCAAGCACCTTGCGAGATGCGCCGTCCAAGTTCGTCGACAGCTACACCGGCCCGTACCCTTACATCAACGATGTGCCGGTGCGTAACTCGGTCTTCGGCCTGAACATCGTCGACACGCGTGCCAGCTTGCTGTCGAGCGAGAAGCTGATCACCGGCGACAAGTACATCTTCATCCGTAATGCGTACTTGCAGAACCGCGAGTTCAAAGTCAAAGACGGCAAGGTTGAAGACGATTTTTAATCTCGACCGGTAAAACGAAGAAGGCGGCCCATGGGCCGCCTTCTTCGTTTTGGATCCGGCTTATTTCATCTTCAAGATTGTAAGCCCGAGTTTCTGACCTTCACCGTCCAAAGGCTTCACCCACACCACTTCGGTGTCGGCCTCAAGACCTTTTAATGCGGCGTGATCGGACTCGATGCGCACGTTGAGCCGGTCGCCCACTTTGAACTCACGCTTCGCTTCAACCTGCATGCCACTGCTGGAAAGGTCGATGCAGACCGCTGGCACCTCATCACCTTCATGAATCAACGACACATCGGCATCGACTCGCATGCGGATGAAATCGCGCTTTTCGCTGTAGTCCCGACCGGTTTGACTCATGGGCTCGATCCTTCCATTGGGTTTCGGATTTGTCTGTTCTTATAACTCCCGGTGATTTGACAAGTAAAGACGCCAAGCGACCATCGGCGTGAGCTTGAAACGCCTCTCGGATGGGAGTACCGTCTGCGCCTTAGAAGGGCACCTCTGGTGTACAGGTGAGTAGGGCAAACGCTCGAAAACGGTGCAACAGAGAGGCTAGAAAGCGAATCCAGTAGTGTGAGCCGGGCTAAAACCCGTGCCTGCTACGCCAACCTAATTCTGGCGCCGTTTGCCCACATGCCAAAAACCAGTGCCACGCTGCTGATAATCGATGATGACGAAGTAGTGCGCGCGAGTCTCGCGGCCTATTTGGAAGACAGTGGTTTCAGTGTCCTGCAGGCCAGCAATGGCCAACAGGGTCTTCAGGTATTCGAGCAAGACAAGCCCGACTTGGTCATCTGCGATCTGCGCATGCCGCAGATGGGCGGACTCGAACTCATTCGCCAGGTTACCGAACGGTCCCCGCAAACGCCGGTGATTGTGGTTTCGGGTGCCGGCGTGATGAACGACGCGGTCGAGGCACTGCGCCTTGGCGCGGCGGATTACCTGATCAAGCCTCTCGAAGATCTGGCAGTGCTCGAGCATTCTGTGCGCCGGGCCCTTGATCGTGCGCGCCTGCTGCTGGAAAACCAGCGCTACCGCGAGAAGCTGGAAAAGGCCAACCGCGAGCTCGCCGCCAGCCTGAACCTGCTCCAGGAAGACCAGAACGCCGGTCGCCAGGTGCAGATGAACATGCTGCCGGTCAGCCCCTGGACCATCGACGAGTTTCAGTTTGCGCACAAGATCATCCCGTCGCTGTACCTCTCGGGTGATTTCGTTGACTACTTTCGGGTCGATGAGCGTAGGGTAGCCTTCTATCTGGCAGACGTTTCCGGGCATGGCGCCTCTTCAGCGTTCGTTACCGTGCTGCTGAAGTTCATGACCACGCGCTTGCTGTTCGAATCCAAGCGCAGCGGTACATTGCCGGAATTCAAGCCTTCAGAGGTCCTTGGTCATATCAACCGAGGCCTGATCAGTTGTAAGCTGGGTAAACACGTCACAATGGTCGGTGGAGTCATCGACGAGGAGACAGGTTTGTTGACCTATAGCATCGGTGGTCATTTGCCGTTGCCAGTGTTGTACACGCCAGACAGTGTTCGTTATCTGGAAGGGCGCGGTCTGCCGGTGGGGCTCTTTAATGAAGCCACCTACGAAGACCACGTGCTGGAGCTGCCGCCGACGTTCAGCCTGACGCTGATGTCTGATGGCATTCTGGACCTTTTGCCAGAAGCCACACTCAAAGAAAAAGAAGCGGCGTTGCCCCAACGGGTCAAGGCTGCGGGCGGCACCCTGGATGGGCTGCGGCAGGTTTTTGGATTGGCCACGCTTGGGGAGATGCCGGATGATATCGCCCTGTTGGTGTTGAGCAGGAATCTTTAATGAGTACCGGTAGAATCCAGTTCGCCGAGCAGGACGGCACCTTCGTCCTGAAATTCGTCGGTGAAGTTCGCCTGACCCTGTGTTCGGCGTTGGATGCGACTATTGATCGGATCTTCACCGCGTTGAATTTCAACGCCATCGTGATCGACCTGACCGAAACCCGCAGTATCGACAGCACCACCCTTGGCCTGCTGGCCAAATTGTCGATCCTGTCGCGGCAGAAAGTCGGCCTGCTGCCGACTGTCGTCACCACCCACGAAGACATCACCCGTTTGTTGGAGTCCATGGGTTTCGAGCAAGTGTTCAACATTGTTGACCAGCCTGTGCCGTGCCCGGAATGCCTGGACGACCTGCCAGACCAGGACCAGTCCGAGGAAGTGGTGAGGATCAAGGTGCTTGAAGCCCACAAAATCCTCATGGGCCTCAATGATCACAATCGCGAAGCGTTCCATGACCTGGTGAATGCGCTGGAGCGTCACTGATCACTTGAAGTGACTGGCACAAAAAAGGGCGAACCCATCAAGGTTCGCCCTTTTTGCATTGCGCTAACTCAAATCACAGCTTGGCTTGCAGCAGAGCTTCAAGCTTCTCCTGGTCGCGAGCAAACTGACGAATGCCCTCAGCCAGTTTCTCGGTCGCCATCGCGTCCTCGTTGGACAACCAACGGAACTGCGCTTCATTCAAGCTCAAACGCGCCTCACCGGCATGCCCAGGCGCCAACTTGCGCTCCAGCTTGCCAGTGTCCGCCGCGAGCTTCTCCAGCAGGTCCGGGCTGATGGTCAGGCGATCACAACCGGCCAATTGCTCAATCTGGCTCAGGTTGCGGAAGCTCGCACCCATCACCACCGTCTTGTAATCATTGGCTTTGTAGTAGTTGTAGATACGGGTCACCGACTGCACGCCCGGATCATCCGCACCGGCGTAGTCGTTGCCGTTGGCTTTTTTGTACCAGTCGTAAATCCGGCCCACGAACGGCGAGATCAGGAACACACCTGCATCGGCACACGCGGCTGCCTGAGCAAACGAGAACAACAGTGTCAGGTTGGTCTGAATGCCTTCTTTTTCCAGTGTCTCTGCGGCGCGAATGCCTTCCCAGGTGGAGGCAATCTTGATCAGCACGCGGTCACGGCCAATGCCGGCCTTGTCGTACAGTTCGATCAGACGGTGCGCGCGCTTCAATACGGCGTCAGTGTCGAACGACAGGCGCGCATCCACTTCAGTGGAAATGCGGCCCGGGACAACCTTCAGAATCTCTTGCCCGACTGCAACGCCAAAACGGTCGCTGGCCAGGCCCACATCGCCTTTGCAATCGTGAACGCAGGCGTTCAGCAATTCGGCATAGGCAGGAATCGCCGCGGCTTTGAGCAGCAGGGAAGGGTTAGTGGTGGCGTCCACCGGTTTAACGCGAGCGATAGCTTCGAAGTCGCCGGTATCGGCAACCACGGTGGTCATTTGTTTCAGTTGTTCCAGCTTGGAAGTCATGGGCGTGCTCTGTCCTGTGGGTCTAATGACATTACCCGAGCGCTGACAGCCACTCAAGGGCGCATGTACGTATCAATGGCCCCAGCGGCAACAACCTGAAAACGGCTGTTTGAATGGCGGGGCACGGTATCGGTTAATACGATGCCAAAACCGGGCACAGGTTCAAGGTAACTGACCGTTGACGCCTTATCTTTAGAAGGTGCTGTTAAAAAGGGTCGGGTCCCGCCGTTATAAGATGTCAAATAGCGAGGCCGGGATGCCGTGTAACGTGCTGCTGATAAATGGATGTATCGGATGGGAAGATGACTTCACAGGGGAAGCAGGTGTCTGGAAATGTGGGGACCTTCGATGACCTTATCTTGGGTTATGTCCTGAAGAAACTCACCGAAGTATTTGAAGAATTGATGGTCGTTTCAAAAAATAACCACCCTGATAATTTGCAGGGTGTGGTTGAAATGGGCAGGGTTAAAGCCGCAAAAAATATTCCCGGTTGGCTGCAGCGAGTGAAACACAGCGTGCCTTCTCAGGTCACGCGCGTAATGATGGAGCAAATGAACTACGCGCAACAACGTCAGCAAGACCTGCGCATTGAAGCGCAAGTCTTATTGTTGGAAGTGCTGGTGGAAGCCTCACTGGCGCTCGATGCGACGAATTATTCCGAATGTACGAACAAGAGCCTCCATTAACCACGGAGGCCGTAACTCATTGTGCCTTTAATAGCGACTTGACGGCCGCTTCCGCTGGTTTTGAGTTGCCATCAGAAGACTTTAATCCAAAACTTCGCTCACGGTCATTGCTGCCTGAGTCGCTGTTTTTCCATTCGTAAAGAGATGTCAGCGGTATGTTCAGTTGCTTGACGTCGGAAATGAACTTGGTGATGCGCGTGGCCTGTCCGGTAGTTCCTCCGATGGAACTGAGCGATGGCACTCCCCATTCGGTAATCACGCCGGGTACATGAAAACTGTCGAGAATAAATGCTTGGGCACTGCTGATCTCAGTGCCCGACATACCATAGGGGTGATAGGAGACAGCACTCAGGCATTTCGGATATGCAGTCATGATTTTAGTCAGTGCGGCGGTCGACGTGGAGCCTGTGGTGGGCGCCCGTGCGAATCCAAACCCGATCAGCGGTGTTGAATGATCGCGATGTTGCAATCCGTTGCACACTGCGCTCATGAACGGCACAAAGGTTACTTCAAAATCCTGTGTGGGCCAGTATTTTGGCAAGTCCGGTTCATTCCATATTTCAATGGCCACAAGCTGCGTGCTGTATGTGTTTTCCAGGCCGATGACTGAGTTTGCGAATGCCGCGCCTGCGTTGGCGAGTTCATCGTCACCGCTTTTCGATTTGCCGGTTAACGCTTTGGTTGAGCGAACGGTCATCAATACTGGCAAGTTGGCAGATTTGGCGGCAGCGAAAGCTTCATTGATCTGATTCTGGTACGCCGGGCTGTTCAAGCTGTTGGTCCATACGCCAAAACGCACGAACCCGAAGCCAGAGTCCTTGATTTGCCGGGCATCGGTGGCAGAGAAGTTTTGAATTTTTACCTGAACGCCTATGGTCTTGTTGCCCTCTGCCAATGCGGGAAAAGCTTGGCTGGCGTTAGCGTGATTGAATGCGCCGAGTAACAATAGTGTTGAGACGCTAATACATCGAAAACACGTTAAGGTCATGTCTGATTCCTGAGGGGCGAGTAGTACAGCCATATCATCAATTCTCTATTGTCGATGCACCATTGTTATTTTTAGTCGGAAAAATAATGCGCAGATTACTGTCGTTATTTTTGGTCCGGCTATTCTGGTTGGGCGTTTTTTATGTGTCGTGGTATTTAATATCCTTGTATTTCCATGATCGATCCATCTCTGAATGCGGGACCGATTTTATCGGTTCACTCCTATCCCCGCTACACATTGGCCGATTCGACACTACACGGGAAGAGTAGCCTTGTTCAGAAAGATCCTTATCGTCTGCGTGGGCAATATTTGCCGAAGTCCAACAGCTGAAATGTTGCTGCGCGACGCGCTGGAGCCTACGGATATCTCAGTAACCTCCGCGGGGCTGGACGCGCGGGTGGGCGAGTCTATGGAGCCCAACGCACTTTCCGTTCTCGAAGAAAAGGGTCGCGCTGCCCAAGGGTTTAAAGCGCGGCAAATTACGCCTGCGATTGTTAATGAATCAGACCTGATTCTGGTCATGGAAAAAGAGCATGTAAAAGGCGTGCTGAATATTGCCTCGCACGCGAGGGGCAAAGTGTTTCTTCTGGGCAAGTGGCAGAGTGAGCGCGAAATAAAGGACCCGTATCGTCAAGGAAACGCTGCTTTTGTCCATGCTCATGCATTGATTGAAGATGCTGTTTGCTCATGGGCACAGCGCCTCGGACGTTGATGGATGATTTTCAGATTAGTATTAAAGGTAAAAGAATAGACCTTATGCAGTTACCGTCAGTAGTCAGCACCCGGGATAAAGAGGGAGACGAGATTGATCTTCTCGGCTTACTGGGCACATTGATTGATCATAAATGGTTAATAGGTGCCATCACTGGTGCGTTCATGGTGACCGGCGCCGCCTATTCGATATTGTCGCCACCTGTGTATCTGGCGAACGCGTTGGTACAGGTCGAACCGAAAAAGAACGACATGTTGGGGTTCTCGGATATCAGCAGCATGCTGGGCGGCCAATCCCCGGCGGCGACCGAAATCGGAATTATCAAGTCCCGCGCGGTCATCGGTAAAACCGTCGATGACCTGCGCCTGGATATCGTGATAACGCCCAACACCTTTCCTGTCGTGGGCGGGTTTATCGCACGACGATACAAGAGCACTCCGACGGAAAGTGTTTCGCCTGCGCGCTTCGGCATGAGCAGTTATGCCTGGGGGGGCGAGCGTCTTGATATCGAGAAGCTCAAGTTGCCTGATGAGCTTTTGGGTAAAAAATTGACCCTGGTGGCTGAAGAGCAGAACCGCTTCAAGCTTTACGATGACAATGGCGGTTTGTTGGCCGCCGGCACGACAGGCAACGCAGTTGTAGACAATGGGGTCGAGGTGCTTGTCGCGCGCATGGCCGCGAATCCGGGCACAAAATTTGAAGTCGTTCGCAATCCACGGATTGTCACCATTCAGAATTACCAGGACGCTCTCGATGTCTCTGAGCAAGGTAAAGAGTCGGGCATTATTAGCCTGGCCCTTGCCAGCACCGACTACACCCTGGCGGTGAAGATCCTCAACAAGATATCGACACTTTATGTACAGCAGAATGTGCAACGCACCTCTGCCGAGGCGGCCCAGAGCCTGGACTTCCTGCAGGCGCAACTGCCTCAAGTCAAAGAGGATCTGGTCAAAGCCAGCAACGCGCTGAACAGCTATCAAACCCGCGGCAATACGGTAAATATCTCACTTGAAACCAAGTCTGTTCTGGAACAGATGGTGGTGCTGGATACGCGCATCTCCGATTTGAAGCTCCAGCAAGCGGACCTGGATCGAAAGTTCACCCGAGAGCACCCGGCCTACCGCGCCTTGATGGCTCAAATCGGGGATTTGAACAAGCAGCGCCATGGTTTGGAGAAGAAGGTTCAGGATCTTCCGGCAACGCAGCAGGAGCTGTTGAACCTCACACGTGATGTGGAAGTGGCGACACAGATTTATACCCAGTTGCTGAATAAATCCCAGGAGCTGGACATCATCAGGGCAGGGGCGGTTGGCAATGCGCGGTTGATCGATACCGCCGACGTCGATACCACAACCCCGGTCAAACCACGCAAAGCCCTGATCGTTCTCATTGCAACTTTCCTTGGCGGGTTTGTCGGTGTTGCCTTGGTGTTGGTGCGTAAATCCCTGAGCCGAGGACTCGAGGGGCCGGAAGCCATCGAACAGCTTGGGCTGCCTGTTTATGCCTCCATTCCATACAGCGATTTGCAGCGGGAAGAAGACAGCAAAAAACTTCGGCTGGGTGACGCCGCCAATAACCAGTCTTTTCTGTTGGCCCTGCGTAATCCCACTGACCTGTCGATCGAGTCGATACGCAGCCTGAGAACCTGTCTGCATTTTGCAGGGCTGGATGCGACCAACAATCGGATCATGATTTCCGGGCCGAGTCCACAGGTGGGCAAAACGTTTGTGTCATCTAACCTGGCGGCGGTCATTGCTCAAAGCGGGCAGCGGGTCGTACTGATCGATGCCGATATGCGCAAAGGTCATCTGCACAAGACCCTGGCAACGCCGATCACCAATGGTTTGTCCGATCTATTAACCAAGCGCTGCAGTATTGAGCAGGCGATCAATAGAATTGAAACGGACAACTTGCATTTTATTAGTCGCGGGCAGGTGCCGCCTAATCCATCAGAGCTGTTGATGCATGCCAACTTCAGAGAGCTCCTGGCAGAACTGAGTGCACTCTACGATGTGGTGATCATCGATACACCACCGCTTCTGGCAGTGACAGATGCTGCCATCGTAGGACGCGAAGCCGCCATTAATCTGATTGTGACGCGCTTTGGTGTGAATCCTGCCAAAGAGATCGAATTGACAATACGTCGATTTGCGCAAAACGGTATCGAGTTGAAGGGCGCCATTTTTAACGGCGTCGAGAAACGCGCGTCCAGCTATTACGGTAATGGCAGTTATGGCTATTACAACTATGAGTACGCCTCTGACAAGTCCTGATGCGAGTTCTATCTATCAGGTAATCGAGTTGAAAGTGGTTTAACGATTGTTAGCCACTTTCAGCGCGGCTTGCCTGCGACTAAGTTCATGGAGATAGGTGGATTATGAAAAAAATACTGCACGTGGCGGAAACAATCAAAGGTGGTGTTGCGACGGTTATCCGTACGATATCGACCCCTCCTCAGGACCACGCACTGAAGTATGAACTGGTTTATCTGGTTCCGTTCGATCAGAAGAAAGAGCTGCACGGTATTGATGAGAAAAACATCAGGACCTTTTCCCGGAACAAGCGCGATGTCATGTCCCTGTTGCGATTTGCCTGGAAACTGGCTTGTGTGATTTTCAAGGAAAAACCGGATGTCGTGCACTTGCACAGCACGTTCTCCGGAGTGATCGGCCGGTGTGTCTGTCTGGTCATGCGCCCTTGGCGGTCGCCTAAAATTGTTTACTGCCCGCATGCATTTTCCTTCTTGATGGAGAGTTCTCCTGTCAAACAGAAAGTGTATTCACTGATTGAGCGGATTTTGCAGAAAGTGACCGATGTCATTATCTGTGTCAGTCAGTATGAGATGGATAAAGCCGCATCGTTTGGTATTGATCGTCACCGTATGAAGCTGATCTACAACGGTATTCATTATAAAAGTGATGAGAGCAAAACCAGCGAGAGTACGGACATTCATCTTCTGTTTGTCGGTCGACTGGACTACCAGAAAGGCTTCGATTTGTTGCTCAAGGCGTTCGCTGAGGTCGAGCGAACTGACTTGAGGCTCACTGTCGTTGGCAGTGCGGTCAACGAAGATACCGTCGAGTGCCCCGATATTGACGCCGTGGAGTACCTGCCTTGGGTGACTCCCGCTGAAGTAAACGAACTGTATAAAACGGCGGATGCCCTGATTGTGCCAAGTCGCTGGGAGGGCTTTGCCATGGTGCCTCTCGAAGGGATGGCCATGGGCGTGCCGGTGATCGCCAGTGACTGCACATCGCTGCCTGAACTGGTGACGGACAACATCACGGGTTACCTGTTTTCGACCGGTGACTACCAGGCGCTGGCCAGCATTTTGCTGAATATCAAAAAACAAAAGCTGCTGGAGCTTGGCACTGAAAGCCGCAAGAAAGTGCGCGAACAGTTCAGCGCAACGTTGATGATCCAGCAAACCTATGACGTGTATTCCGCTCAAACTTATTAAGTAGAAATCAAGATCATGAACGTAACTATTTTGCATGGCTACAGCGCGTCGAACTCGGGTGATGGGCTTCTCGTTGATTTGGCGATTGCCATGGTGCTGCGCAACTTCGGCGCAGACACGTTAATAAACGTAGTTGCGTCAGACCCGCAATCGTTCAGTTATCTCCCGTATAAACGGTATGACGCGCCGGTGATGGCGGCTAAAGGGTTCGGAAGAGTGAAGGAGGCGGTTTTTCTTAACCAGTCTTACGCGCCCCTTGCCGATCTGTTGAAAACTACCGATCTGATCGTCGGGGTCGGTGGTGGGTACATGCGCTCAAAAAGCGCTTTCGAGCATATCAAGCTGAAACTGGGTCATGCCAAACAACTTGAAACGGCGATTTTGAGCAAGGTGCCGTCGGTTTATCTTCCGCAAAGTATCGGTCCGTTCCATGGCGAGAGCAGCAAAATCGTAGAGCACTACACCAAGGCCGATGCCGTATTTGTCAGGGATAACAGGTCGTCGGCTATTTTCCAATCCAATGAAAATGTCTATCGGGCGCCGGACCTGGCAGTTCAGGCGCTGGCGAAAAAGATCCTGGTCCAGCCCAAGTTCACCCGCTGTGCGCCATCTCCTGCTGTGGTCTGCGTTGTTTTACGCAAGCCACCAGAGTGGAGCAAAGAGAAGAAAGTTGCCTACGTCGCGAACCTGAAGCTTCTATTGCAGAGACTCAGGGCGAAAAGCAAAGTGGTCTGCGCTGTTCAGAGCGCCGTCCGCGGCAACGACGATGGCGCGTTTTACCGGGAACTTGGCATTAACGAGGACCTGCTGCCCTTGAAGGCAACACTGGCGAAGTATCAGCCAGACCTGGTTATTTCCGTCCGGTTGCACGGGGCGATTGAGTCACTCCTCGCCGGCGTACCCGCTTTCCATATCAGTTATGAACGCAAAGGCTTCGGTGCGTATCAGGACATGGGCGTGGAAGACTGGGTGATCAATGGAGGCGACATCAATGTCGACACCATCATCGACACGGTCTACGCCCCCAACGCGCTCACCCGATTCGGCAAGAAACTCACGGACACCTGTAAAGAAATCGAAGCCAAAACGGTGCAGATGGACAATATCATCAAAGGGATTGTTCGATGATATTTCGGTTGTTGCTGCGGGGAGGTGCATTAGGCGCAAAGTTTCTGCTGGTGCTGGCCATCACTCATTATCTGGGTTATGACGCATTGGGCTTTTACGGCGTTGTGGTCGCGGCCTCTTTGATAGCCTCGAAGTTTTACAGTGTCGGGTTCAGTTCTGAAATCAATCGGCTGATCAGTGTCGGGGGCAGTTCGCGGCTTGTCGTTGATAGGGTGCTGGTCCTGTATCTGGCTGTTGGTTTGTTATTGTCGGTGGTCACGGTCGCCCTGTACTCGCTCTTCAGCGATGTGCAGGCGAGTGCCGCGTTGATCGCTTGTGTCACGCTTCTGCTGCTCACCGAGCATCTTTCCTTCGAAATAAACTCGTTTGTTTTTTCGGCGCAAAAAGCCAACTGGGGCGCGGTACTGTTTTTTATAAAAACCGGGCTCTGGGCGCTACTTGCTGTTGCGGGATTGATGGCGGGCGTAGTGTCCAGCATCACCAGTGTTCTTTGGCTTTGGGTGGTCACCAACCTGCTGGTCATCGTCGCGGGTTACTTGATTGTGGTGAACGTTCACAAGGGGCGGGAAGTCTGTGTCGTCACCACCGTTTCGGTCTGGCGAGCAGGGCTGCCCTTTTATCTGGGGGGTGGCCTGATCGCACTCAGTCAGTACGCCGAGCGTTTTCTTATCCTGGACATTGAACCGTACGCCAGTCTCGGCAAGTACGTGTATGCCTGGTCTGCGGCCAACACCTTGCAAGCGCTGTCCTATGCGGTTGTTGCCGTCGTCGGCATTCCGGTTCTTGCCAAGCGCTACAAGAATAATCAACAGGCGCTGACAGTCCGGCAACTGTTCCTGAATCAATGGGTGTTGCGCTCCCTCATCGTTTCCGGCGCGGTGGCTGTGCTGATTTATGCCTTCTTCAATGTCCTGCTGGATTATGTGGACGTGGCAGTCCCGCGACCGGATAACAGGATTTTAACCATTCTGATTTTCTCCTTTGCCCTGCGTGCCGTCGGCGACATCGTCTGGGGCGGTCTTATTGCGTCGAAGAACAGTCGGGTGTCGCTGGCCAGTGCGGCGATATGCCTGATGGTTTCACTGCCTGTCAGCTATGTACTCATTAAACATTATTCAATTTATGGCGCGGCGTGGGGGAACGTCTTCTCGATTACGGTGCAACTGGTCGTTATCGCTTTGCTGACCAGGTTTGCCCGGGCGAAGGGGGCGTTGTAATGGCTTTGTCTCTGCCTTCCATAGAGTTTCGTGGACGAAAACTCGACTCGTCGATCTCGTTCCTGATTTTGTTCTGCGGTCTTTTTCTGTCCATTGCGATGCCGTTGCTGATGCACCGGGATCCAGGTCCGGATGCGATGACGTTGTGGTCTTCATACGTTCGTTCAGACAACTGCAACTTCTGGAATCCCTTCTCGCCAGACCGGTCTTCTTACGAATGCTCCGCTTACCTGCTACGTCCCACCGGCATAAACCTGACCAATGCCTGGGCCTACGGGATGCTGTGCAATCTGTTTCTGACGTCGATCCCGATCTTTATTTTCAGAAGAATACCGATAACGATTTTCCTGACCTTGTGTTTGTGGGGCGTGGTCCGGTCGTTCTTCCTCGATAACCTGACCAAGGAAATCATTGTCTCGGTGGCGGTGATTGCCATTCTGGTTTTTTCATTTTCGAAGCGATACCGAGTGGGCTTTTTTCTGTCTGCGCTGTTTTACGGCGTGCTGATCCGCCCCTACTGGATCCTGTTTTCGCTGGTCTGGGTTGGCGTGTGCGTGATGAAAAAGCATGTGTCGCGTTTTAGCTTTTTCCTGATGTTGTTCGCGTTCTATCTGGCGATCGCAACAGCGATTCAGCTGCTGGTCGGCTATTCGGTTTCGTCCATTCGGGCCAGTAACAATGAACAACGGACGCTGGGCGAGGAGGGCTCAAAGTCATTGATCGTGTCGTGGATCAACGGCGGTGATTTTGTATCGCAGGCCGTGGATTCGATGAGCATCTTTTTCAGGTTGTCGTTCCCGGTGGAGTTGATTCTTTTATCCGGCCTGGGGCAGATCATCTTTGTTGTCCTGATGATGATGACCTCGTTGTTGATGTTCAAAATGATGACGTCGAGTCACTACAAGGGCTCGCTCATCGAACCGAAAGTCAAAGAGCTAATCGCTATTCCACTGTCCTTTCTATTGGTGCAGGGGCTGTTCGAGCCTGACTTTGGCTCGTTTGCCCGACATTTCTCCATGGTGGTGCCGGTCCTGTTTCTGGGGCTGGGGTTGCAGTTGCGCTCAAAAAAACCTGAGTCGGTTGATTCAAGCGTCTTGAACTGAGGTTTGTGGTTTATGCAAAGCAAGAAAAAGTCGTTGGAAATAGAAACGCTCAGAGGCCTGGCGTGCCTGCTGCTGGTGCTCTATCACGTGATAGGGCCGCTTGGTGGCGGACTGAAAATTGACCTGGGATCACCTTTCCGAATCCTGGCGGACTCGATGGTGTACGTCAGGATGCCGTTGTTCACCTTTATATCGGGCTATATCTATTCCATTTACAAAATCAGAGGCAATGACTTCTCTGCTTACTGTGTGGGCAAGATCAGAAGGTTGATCGTGCCGCTGTTCTTTGTCGGTGTTCCATTTTCGGTGCTGCAGGCTGTGGCGCCGGGGGTGAACAAGGACGTCGGGTTGATGGACGCCTTATTGTCGTTTTACCTGCCGGTTAACCATTTCTGGTTTTTGCAGGCGGTTTTTATCATCTTCATGTTTGTCGGATTTCTTCAGTGGCGCGGTCTGCTACAGACGCCGACTCGCCTGAACCTGTTGTTTTTGTTTTCCGCAGCCGTGTTCCTGATGCCGCTTTTTCCAGTCGATGCGTTTGGCATCAACGGTGCTATTTATTTGCTGCCGTTCTTTGTGACGGGGATGATTTGCCACGAGAATGTCGACGCGTTAAAGCGATCGCTGAAAGTGTTCGGGCCCGTGGTGTTCGTCTTGATATCGGTCGCGCTGCTCTACATTGCCGCTGTGGATCGCGAACTCATCGTCGATCGCAGGAGTGTGTTCGGATTGCTCGTTGGCTGTATGTCCTGCGTCGCGCTACTGTCGACCGACATGCGCTCGAAAGTGCTGATCTGGCTCGGTGGATACTCCTACGCGATATTCCTCTTTCACGTGCTGTTTGCCGCCAGTTCACGGTTCGCGTTGGGTCGCTTGGGCGTCACGGATGAAAGCGTCCTGGTCTTTGGCGGTGTGTTGTGCGGGTTGTTGGGGCCGGTGCTGTTATCGAATGTTTTTAGCCGTTTCACCCTGACCTCTGTCCTGTTTTTGGGCGAGCGGGCGAGCCGCAAAAAAGGGGCAGAAGGTGTCTCACTCCTGACCGCCAAATAGAGGAATCAGGCCAATGGTTTATATCGATGATGTACGTCCCGTTTCGACGCCGGTTATCGAGGTAAGAAGTTCAAGCGAACGTCTTTCCGGCCTGGGCAAGGGTAAGTCGGGAGAGGTGCTGGACATCTCAGTGGTTGGCGACAGCTACAGCGCCGGGCAGGATTTTTATCTGAATGACCTCACTCAGCGCCTGGCGAAAGACTTCGGTTTCGCCGGGCCTGGTTATGTCGGGTTTAACCACGGCGCCGCGCTCGGCGGTACGAACTTCAAGTACACCCGAAGCAACAAGCAGTACTTCGGTGGTGACTGGGACGTTTCCAGTCTTGGGCAGGCGAGTCCGGACAGTCGCACGGTTACCGGGCAGACGGGTGCTTATATTGAGATCGACGCTAAGCAGACGGCCGTGATCAATACGTCCATTGGCCAAGCCAAACTGCTCTACCTGGGCAACGGTAAAACCAGTGAGATGAGGTATCGATGGGCACCTTCCGACACGTGGCAGTCGTTGAAGATGGCGGGTACCGGGGTTCAGGAAGTGCAGTTAAGTGCCCCCACCCGTGACGATTGGGCATTAAGGCTAGAAGTGGTCAAGGGGGCTCCGACATTGTTTGGCCTGTGGATGGCCAATGACCGTGGCGGTATCCGGGTCTCAAAACTTGCTGCTTCGGGCGCCGCTTCCGCTGACTTTTATAACAGCGACAGCCAATGGCAGGCCCAGTGGAAGGGCGTCGTTTCAAAGATACCGGCAGACATCTACCTGATTATGTTGGGCGGTAATGACCAAGGGTTTGGCGTTAAGCCCAAGGATTATCTGGAGAACATGAAAGGCTTGGTGCGGATGGTTCGCGAGGTTCATCCAGCGGCGAGCGTCAATGTGATCCTGCGCGAGGACACAACACGTTCCAGTGCGTATCCGATGTCGGACTATGCCCAGGTGCTTGAACCGTGGGCGCGTTCGCAGAACATTGCCTATTGGAATTTGCAGTGTACGTTTGGTCCCGACTTCGAACGCTACGCCAGTGACGGACCGACCCCCATGATCGGCCCTGACAAGATTCACCCCATCCCGGGTTCGGGAGGTCGGCTTATTGCCGATTATGTCTATCGACTGCTTGTCGGCAAGTCACCGTGTGGTGCCGCTGCGAAGTAACCCTTCACCGCTCAAAGTGTTCCAGCCGACTCAGCAGCTCTGCAGTTTTCAGAGGCATGAGTTCGGGATCACACCGCGTTTCAACATTGATGACGATCGCCGGGTCGCTATAGCGAATGCGAACCCGGAACCGCCAGTCGTTGAAAATCACTTTAAGCCCGTCGCGTTCATCGACATCCAGAGCCTGGTCGGCATACAGACTTTTCAGGTGAGCCAAGAGGGAGAGCGGGTCCCTGATCGGGCGATGAATATCGCCCGAAGAGGGGAATACTCCGATCCGCTCAACCAGCAGGGTTGTGCCCAGCCAGGCGGCCGTGTCGAAGGATAACGACGGCGCTTTTGACAGCCAGGCCATCATCCCGAAGTTGCTCGCTTTCAGTTCAGTGTCTACCGAGCGTTTTGCAGTGGTCATAGTGGCCTGCCTGGATGAAAGAGTGTGACGAGGGCTCCGCAAGGTGAGCGGTGATTGGGCTGGGTCGTTTGGTTAAAGGCCCTTGAGATACAGCTGCTCATAGCAAAAGTTGGTGGCATCGATATAGCCTTCTGCACCACCACAATCGAAGCGCAGGCCTTCGAACTTATAGGCCAGCACGCAGCCATTTTGTGCCTGCTTCATAAGCGCATCGGTGATCTGGATTTCGCCGCCCTTGCCGGGTTGGGTATCGGCGATCAGATCAAAAATATCCGGGGTCAGAATGTACCGGCCAATGATTGCCAGATTGGACGGTGCGTCCTCAGGCGCTGGCTTTTCAACCATGCTGTTGACGCGGTAGATCCCTTCGGAAATCAGCTCGCCGGCGATCACCCCGTACTTGTGAGTCTGATCCCGCGGGACTTCTTGAATGGCGACGATCGAGCAGCGGAATTTTTTGTAGAGCTTGATCATCTGCGCCAGTACGCCGTCACCTTGCAGATTCAGGCACAAGTCGTCCGCCAGTACCACGGCAAAGGGTTCGTCACCGATCAAGGGACGGCCGCTGAGAATCGCGTGCCCCAGGCCTTTCATTTCGACCTGGCGGGTGTAGGCGAACGTGCAGGTTTCTATCAGCTCGCGCGTGCCAGCCAGGAACTTTTCTTTCTCGGTGCCGCGAATCTGGTGTTCCAGCTCATAGCTGATGTCGAAATGGTCTTCCAGTGCGCGTTTGCCCCGACCGGTCACGATGGCCATGTGCTGCAAACCGGCGTCCCGTGCTTCTTCAACGGCGTATTGGATTAAAGGCTTGTTGACGATCGGCAGCATTTCCTTCGGCATTGCTTTAGTTGCAGGCAAGAAGCGTGTGCCATAGCCGGCGGCGGGGAACAAGCATTTACGAATCATAGATATATCCTGGAAAGACATTGTTCACAGTCACACAAAAGACGGTGACCGTGAGTTTGGATGTTTTACGGTGGTTGTACTTTAATACCTGAGACATGGTTTGATGGCAATTAATGGCATGCGCAGAATGGGGTGAATGTTATTAGTTGTCGGGCCTGTCAGTGTTTGGTTAGTTTTAGTCGGTGTCTATTAATAGTGTCGGTTCTTGTGAAGTGCTAATAAGTCATTGGCGTCAATTATTGCGTGCGCCAAAAATTTTAAACGTGGCGCGCAGTTGAATACTTCAATACCCCACTATGGACCGCTCTATGAAGATTCTGGTAACGGGTGGAACCGGTTATATCGGTTCTCACACCACACTTGCGCTGCTTGAAGCGGGCTTCGAAGTGGTTGTGCTGGACAACCTGAGCAATAGCTCTGATGCAGCGTTGCATGCCGTTGAAGCCATCTGCGGAAAGTCCGCATTGATGATTCACGGGGACGTGTGCGACAGAGCCTTGCTTGACCGGATTTTCCAGGCGCACTCCATTGATGCGGTCCTGCATTTTGCCGGCCTCAAAGCCGTAGGCGAGAGTGTGCGCAAGCCGCTGGAGTATTACGAATCCAACGTGTGCGGGAGCATCATGCTCTGTCAGGCCATGGCCGCGGCCGGAGTATTCCGGTTGGTGTTCAGTTCCTCGGCCACGGTGTACGGTGCGCCTGAGCAGATGCCGATTCGTGAAGACTTTCCGACGGGCACGCCCACCAATCCCTACGGGCAATCCAAGCTGATCATCGAAAACGTGCTGCATGACCTGTGTGCGGCGGAGCCCCGCTGGAGCATCGCACTGTTGCGGTATTTCAATCCGATCGGCGCTCACTCCAGTGGGCAGATGGGCGAAGACCCCAACGGGATTCCCAATAATCTGGTGCCTTACATCAGTCAGGTTGCTGTCGGCAGCCTGCAGGAGTTATCGATATTTGGTGACGATTACCCCACCGTCGATGGCACCGGCGTGCGCGACTACATCCACGTCGTGGACCTGGCAGACGGGCATCTCAAGGCGTTGCAGACGATCTCGACGCGCACCGGGATCAATATCTGGAACCTGGGTACTGGCGACGGTTACAGCGTTTTGGAAGTGTTGCGGGCATTCGAGCAGGCTTCGGGCCGGGCGGTGCCATATCGCGTGATGCCACGACGTTCGGGCGACATTGCCGAGTGTTGGGCTGACCCCTCCAAAGCGGCGAAGGAGCTGGGCTGGAAGGCCACTCGGAATTTGCAGGAAATGATGGCCGATACCTGGCGTTGGCAATCGAATCATCCTCGTGGATATGCCGATCAAGGCTGACGGGCGGGGTTACAGCGTCCTGCTTTTCTGCTGAACTGTTATATAAGGACGCGATGTTAATTATGGTCGGGAAAATTGACTGGCAACCCATCCGGCAAGTCCGTAGATATAAAGAACTCGCAGGAAGGAGTTTGATATGAAGAAGATGATGGTAATTGCCCTGTTGTCCATGATGAGCAGCTGGGCACTCGCAGTCGAAGAAGAAGCCCTCACGCTGGATACCCAAGTTGTCGGTGATGTGACGGCTGGACAAGCAGTATTGGCTGGCACAGCGCTGGTTGCCGGTGCAGTGGCAGCGTCCAACAGCGGTGGAAGTTCCAATGGCGGGACCACCGGCACCACGGGTACTACCGGGACGACCGGCACCCATAACTAACAACTTTCGCACGTGTAATACAAGATTGCCCGGCTAACACTGGGCGATCTTGTTTTGGGTTTGCCCTTGAATAGCGTAGTGCCATTATGATTCGTAGTGTTCCTTTTTTAATGCTGGCAAGTATTGCTTTGCAAGGTTGTATGTTTTCGCCGGGGCAACATCTGAGCACCAGTGATATCACGCGCGAAGGTGCCAGCGAAAGCAGTCGGGTCGAGCTGATTCCGATCACTCCCAAGCTCATCGCCATGGACAGGGCAACACAGGTCCATGAGTCACTCCCTCCAGAGTTGTTGACCTCCCCTGCTGAATATCGCATTGGTAATAACGATGTCTTGTACATCACGGTATGGGATCACCCCGAACTGACGGCACCGTCCGGCGCGCAGCAGCAGATCGATGCAAACGGCCGTCTGGTTCGTTCCGATGGCACGCTCTACTACCCCTACATCAAAGAAGTCCAGGCTGCCGGCAAGACCATCCAGCAACTGCGATCCGATATCGCCGAGAAGTTGTCGACCTTCATTTCGGACCCGCAAGTGGATGTCGCGGTGTTGCGCTTTGCCAGTCAGAAAGTGGTGGTGTCGGGTGCCGTGTTGAAAGCCGGTCCGCAAGCCATTTCCACCAATCCGCTCAACGTTGTTGAAGCCTTGGGTTCCGCCGGTATTGACCCGCTTAATGCCGACTTGTCCGGGTTGCTGTTGACGCGAAACGGGCGGGTGTATCCGTTGAATCTGGATGCACTCAATCAACAGAATGCCGAGTTGCAAAAGGTTTACCTCAGAGGCGGCGATCAGTTGTACCTGCCGTACAACGACAGCAAGAAGATTTACGTCATGGGCGAGGTCAATCAGCCACGCGCGTTGACCTTCAAGACCCGCACCATGAATCTTTCTGACGTTATTGGCTCGGTCGGCGGGTTGAACCAGACCACCTCTAACGGCAACGCCGTGTACGTCATCCGGGGCGTAGAAAACCTCGATGTAGAACCCGCCAAAATCTATCAGCTGCAAGCCGAGTCGCCTTCCGCCATGGCGCTCGCCACCCACTTCGATGTTCGCCCCCAGGACATTGTTTATGTGGGCCCTGCCAACGTCACCCGCTGGAACCGCTTCATCAGTCAATTGGTGCCATCGGCCTCGATTCTGGGCATGGGCGCTGCCGCACAAAACAACTTAAGCGAAGCTAACTCCCGATAAGGTCTGGTCCAACTGTGAGAACGTTGAAAGTTAGCGTCTGCTTGATGGCGGCCTTGCTGTTGTGTGGATGTAACCCGCTGATGAAGGCCACGCTGGCGAACTTCAAAGCCGTGGCCGGCGGGCCCGACGACCTGGAATTGACCCCGGCGCAAATAGCCGAAGTTCGCTATCCCCAACTCAAGCTGACCACCCCTTCGGGTGTAGGGGTGTTGGCGATGGTGCGTGAACGAGGTGACTTGCAGTACTGGGTCGCATCCGGCAAGCAGGTGCTGTTACTGCGCGATGGCCTGGCCGTTCGCAGTGTCGGACTGGGTTTCGACGGGGATCTGGACGGGACCCGTTTTGAAGCGGTCTCGCCGTTCAAACAAGGGCTGCATTCGCTGCCCGATGGCTACACCAGCCAGCGCTGGATCGATCTCTATCACGGCTATGAAGTGGGGGTTGCCGTGAGCAGTCGCTTCACGCGACACCCCATGGAAACCATCAGGATTCTGGACAAGGAGTACGCCGTGATGCGTGTCGATGAGCGTATTGATGCACCGGCTATCGGCCTGCATGCAACCAATCATTATTGGGTCAATCCGCAGAACGGTTTCATCCTGCAGAGCGAGCAACAACTGACTGCACAGCTCAGGGTAACGATCGTTCAGCTGACCTCTGAACGCAGGACTGTCCGTTGAAGTATCCCAAGGTTTTATGGACGTGCCTGTGGTTGATCTCCGGCGGCGTGAGCGCGGCAGTGTCCGTCAGTGGCGACGTGCGCAATCCGGGGCTCGTTGAGCTGCAACCCGGTGCTCGCGTGCTGGATGTGATGCGCGTCGCGCAACCCAATCCTGAAGGCTACTGGCTGGCGGCGGCCTGGCTGCGACGGCCCTTGCTCGAAGAGCAGACTCGGCTTAAAGCCGGCGTCTTGTTCGATCTGAAAGTGCTGCAGCGTACCGCGTTGCTCCTGGATCTACCCAGTCGAGCGGCGCTGGCGTTGCGGTTGTACGAGCAAGTCAGCCATTGGCCCGTCACGGGGCGCCAGGTGGCCGTGCTGGACCCGATCTCGGTCGAGGTCGGGTTCGCGCTCAATTTTCGCGTGGCTGACGGCGACAGCCTGATTTACCCGATGCGTTCCGATGTCGTTGAAGTGTTGGGCGCTGTCGCCGCACCGTGCCGGGTTGCGTATCGCGCCATGCAGGAAGCGCGGGATTACCTGCAAGGGTGTTCGCCGCTGGCCGATGCTGAAGCCGATTACCTGTGGATCATTCAGCCCGATGGCATCACCCGTCGGGTCGGCATTGCACCGTGGAATCGCGAGAGCGGGCAGGTGCCTGCGGCTGGCAGCAAAATCCTGGTCCCTGTCAAAAACGATGATCTTAGTCCGCCTATACCTGAACTGAATCAGCAGTTGGCCGAATTTCTTGCCACGCAACTGGCTGGGGTGGTTCCTTGAATTTACGTTTTGCTGCAGTACTGTTGTTGCCTTGTGGTCTGGCTCATGCAGAGCCGCGATTTACCCAGAGTGATTTTGGTGGCGTGGGCTTGATGCAGACGCCGACGGCCCGAATGGCGCCGGCCGGCGAGCTGAGCGTGAATGCCAGCCGCACCAGCCCCTATAGCCGCTACAGCGTGTCCTTGCAGCCCTTTGAGTGGCTGGAAGGCTCGTTTCGCTATACCGCAATCACGAACCGCAAATATGGCCCCGAGTCCCTGAGTGGCGACCAGAGCTATAAAGACAAGGCCGTGGACCTCAAGCTGCGCCTGTGGCAAGAAAGCCACTGGGCGCCCGAGTTGGCCGTGGGGTTTCGCGACATCGGGGGGACCGGTCTGTTCTCCAGTGAGTTCGTGGTCGCCAACAAGCGCTATGACGACTTCGATTTCAGCGCGGGTGTTGCCTGGGGCTACCTGGGCAATCGCGGCGATTTCGATAACCCGTTGGGGTGGGTCGATGATCGCTTCAAGACCCGGCCAGCCAGTGAAGGCACCGGCGACGTCAATACCAATGCCTACTTCCGTGGGCGTCCTTCGTTGTTCGGCGGCGTGACCTACCAGACGCCTTGGGAGCCGCTCAGCCTGAAACTGGAATACGAAGGCAACGACTATAAGAACGAGCCGAAGGACAACCAGATCAAGCAGGACTCGCCGGTGAACATCGGCGCGGTGTTCAAGCTGACCGATTCGGTTGATCTCAGCGCTGGTTGGGAACGCGGTAATACCGCTATGTTCGGCATCACCCTGCACACCAACTTCGTCAGCCGTAAGGCACCCACCAAGACCTACGATCCACCTGCGGAGCGTCTGCCGGCCCATGCACCGGTCACCGCGCCGGATCAGGTCAACTGGGCCAACGTCTCCCAACGACTGCAGCAAAATGCAGGCTACAACGTTGAACGTATTGCCCAGCGCGGCTCAGAGTTATTGGTGTACGGCGAACAGTCGAATTATTTCTATTCGGCCAAAGCTGTCGGCCGCGCCAGCCGGATTCTGGACAACAGCGTCAACGACGATATCGACTGGTTTACCTTGGTGAACAAGCGCTACGACATGCCGCTGGACGAAACCAGTGTGCCTCGCGAGACCTTTCGCGAAGTGGTCAACAATCAAGAGCCGCTGCAAAGCCTGCACCGTACGACCGAGGTCAATGCGCCGGTGCCGCACCGGGAGACCACGCTCTATACCGGGAAGCTCAAACCCTTCAACTACGGCCTCGGGCTGGGTTACAAACAGAACGTCGGTGGCCCGGATGGTTTGCTCTATCAACTGACTGCCGATGCGGACGCCGAGTACCGCTTCACGCGCAATACCTGGTGGAGCGGCCTGCTCAGTGCCAATCTGGCGAACAACTACGACCACTTCACCTACGACGCGCCGAGCGGCTTGCCCCGGGTGAGGACGGACCTGCGCAAGTACCTGACGACCTCGGATGTGACGATGCCGATGTTCCAGCTCAGTCATGCCGAGCAGTTGGATAAAGACCTGTATGGCATGGTCTACGGTGGTTACCTGGAATCGATGTTTGCCGGTGTTGGCGGTGAAGTGCTGTTCCGTCCAATGGGGGAGGGCTGGTCTGTCGGCGCGGACCTGAACTACGTGCGTCAGCGTGAGTTTGACCAAGGTTTTGGCCTGCGGGACTACTCGACCGTTACCGGCCACATCACCGGTTATACCGATTTGCCGTTCGAATCCCAGGCGGCCATCAGCGTCGGCCGTTATCTGGCGCGGGATTGGGGCGCCACACTCGACTTGTCACGGCAGTTCAATAATGGTGTGAAATTCGGCGCCTGGGCCACGTTGACCACCGCAACCAGCGAGGAATACGGCGAAGGCAGTTTCGACAAGGGCATTTATATCTCCATTCCGTTCGACGAAATGATGAGTATGTCGACGATGCGTCGCGCCAATATCGTCTGGTCACCGCTGACCCGGGACGGTGGTGCGCGGCTCAATCGCAGCTACTCGCTGCACGCCATGACCGAGAGCCGCGACAGCGACTTGTTCTATCGCAACTTCGACAAGATCACCGAGTGAAAGGCGGGCGATCTACAGCGCAACTGACGCTGTAGATCGTCCGTATCAACTGCAAGACCTGGCGCGGAGTTCTCTGCGCTATCCCACTCTTGAATCAGCATTGCTACCTGAAAGACACCCATGAAAAAGGGGACTTGCGTCCCCTTGTGGTGTTGCTTGTGTCTGTCTACCAAGCCATCAATAAATGTCTTTGGACAGCAAGGTGAAAGGCGTCTTCACCAGGATCTTCAGGTCCAGCCACAACGACCAGTTGTTGATGTACTTAAGGTCGATCTCCACCCGTTTCTGCATCTTGTCCAGGGTGTCCGTTTCACCGCGGCAACCGTTGATTTGAGCCAGCCCGGTAATCCCCGGTTTGATTCGGTGACGGGCCATGTAGGCGAGGATTTTCCCGGAGTAGTAGTTGTTGTGTGCAACGGCGTGCGGACGTGGCCCGACCAATGCCATGTGGCCTTGCAGCACATTGATCAGCTGCGGCAATTCATCGAGCGAAGTACGGCGGATAAAACGTCCAACCGGGGTAATGCGCGAATCGTTACGACTGGCCTGCTTGACCTCATGATCATCGTGCACGCGCATCGAGCGAAACTTCCAGACCTGGATCACCTTGCCGTTCCAGCCGTGACGGTCCTGCTTGAAGAATACCGGGCCTGGCGAATTGAGTTTCACCGCCAAGGCAATGAGCAACAACAGTGGGCTTAGAAGGACAATGGCCAACAACGCCACGCTCTTTTCCAGCAGGCTTTTACTCAGTGCCGCGGTGGGCTGGCTGGTCAACGGGCTTTCATTCAGGTAGATCGCCGGCAAGCCGTCCACGACTCTTACTGAGTGATTGAGCAGCGTCAGACTATTCAAGTCCGGCACCCAGACCACGTCTACGTTGGCACCCAGCAAATCGATATACATGGCCTCGATTTTCGCCGCTTCGCTCAGGGGCAGCGTAATGTATAACCGTCGGATGTCATGGGCTTCGATCAGCTCCAGCAGTTGCTCCTGGGGGCCCACGATACGCGGTGAGCCCGGCGCTGGCGCAAGCGTGGTGTCCGTGCTGACCAGGCCCACCAGCGGGAAGTGCTCCAGGCTGCGCAGTTTGCGGGCCAATCCCAATGCCAGTTCGCCAGTCCCCACGATCAGGGTCTTGTGCTCGCTTTGAAGCGACCGCTGATAGTATTGCGAGAATCCGTGTAACGGGACGTACAACAGCGCTTGCCCGAGGTAGCCGCAGGCGGCCCAGACCAGGATAAGTTGACGAGAAAACAGTTCGTCAGCCTTACAGATAAACGCCACACAGGCTAACGCGGCCAATGTCATTGACCAACCCATGAACAGACGTCCCAAGCCCGTCAGATAGTTATCTTTCTTTGCATAGACGCCGCACCATGTATAGGCAGGCACCGAAGCAAGTACAGTCAGAATTGCACAGACTCGATAATAGAACTCTAGCGTTCCGGTGTGGTAATAAACCAATGAAAACAACAGGGCAACTACAAAGCCCTGACCCAGTGCCCATTGTCCCCAGAAGGTCAATCCTTTGAGGTGGGTATTTCGATTGATACGAAGATTGTTAACCATGCGATATCCCCAAAATACGTCCATTCGCGCGTCGACAGACAACAGCCAAAGTTGATTTAGCAAACGTTATTATTTTTATAAGATGGCAAATCATTAGTGGGCGAATTGCCACTATGCGGTGCGCTCGCCAGTGAATAGATTAATTGTTTGGGAAAAAGGCTGTCTGACGACTTCTAACGGCTGACAAGTTCTGCTGGTTGTTTATCTTGAGCGGTGGGGTGTTAGAAATAGTCGATAAAGGTAAGTTGGGGGGGGCATGTTTGGAGGGGGGCGTTTCAGCTGCGAAGGGGGGAGTATAAAATAGTGTGCTTTCTTGTTTTTGTAATGCACTACACGCAGAGTCGTTGCGTTTTTCAGGTGAGGCTTTTTCCTCGTATGATTTTTTGTGTCAGGCAATAACCTCGGTTCCTGACCGCTCGGAACAGGCGTTCGCCATTACTGGCGTTTTTAAACTTTTCCTGTAGTCGGCTAAGGCACATCTCAAGACCTCGATAATGTTCCGGCTCTCTGCCGATGCTCCGAATAAGATCATCTTTGCTCACGACGCGATCATCATGGTTGAGCATTTTTTTGACCAGCGCGGCCTCGAGGCCAGTCAATACAATCTCGGTATCATCTCTGATTAGAGCTCCGTTGCCGTTGCTCAGTCGCCAGGCTTCTGTATGGGAATTGAGTGGTTTTGCAGCCCTGTGCATGGCGTCCGAGGCTTCATCTGTGCGAGCGTTACTGTTATTGAATCGCGTGTCGGGTTGGGCTGTTCGCCACTCGGATTCGAATGTCGAAAGCATGCGCTGTGTATCACGTTTGATAACAGGCGGGACAATACTGTCCAGGTGAGGGGAAAAAAACTCCATCAGCTTAGGGGGTGAAGAGGGTGGGACAACACCTTCGACAAACATTTTTGCCTGTGCGGTGCCAAATGAGTTGTATCGCTCGTTCGACAGCAATGCTTCCAGCTCAAGTTGTAATGCCGAGCTGTGAGTAACGACGACAAAATATTTTCTGGGGAGGGTTGTGCTGCTTTCCATGTCTTCTCTCCTGAAGTGCACTTTCGGTTTTAATTCAAAAGGATGTCGGCAGGGGAGTAATGGCTCCCTTGGAAGTAATCAAAGGGCAGCGCGCGTGCCAGTACATGACTGGCAGACTGCTCGACTCTGTCGGCTATGAAGACGACTTTGGTGGTGTGAGTCAGCATGGTCATACGTTCATGAAGTCGATTGAATAACTCAGGGTTGCCAGTTTGTTTAAGGTTCAATTCTAAGGTTGAAAGGGGTATTTTTATATAGTCGAATAGATTCAGGGTGGTAAAGAGTTCGATGCTTTCGTCGTGGATATCATAGCCGTCGAAAGCAATCTCTATCCCATGATCTTTCAATAGATAAATGTTGTTGAGGATTTTCTTTTTGTCGTTGAAGCTCACCGCCGAAAGAGGCAACTCATTGAGAGCGACAGCCAGGGTCTGGCCAAAGTTACTCAGGGCATCGTTGCATTGGATCAACTCTTCGGTGAGCGCAGGACTGGCGAGATCTGATTGCCCTACGCAAACGAATCGCCGGCTCAGGTATTTATTTTCGCTGGAGACATTGCGGTCTTTCAGCGAAAAGGCAATCAGCCGGGTCTGCATCAGTACTTCACTGTAGATGCCACTCATCTGCTTCATGGGTGGTGCACTACAGGCATGAGCGGGCAGAACCTGACTGTCGTCAAATTGTATTCTGATCTCGCTGCCAAATGGGCAGTCATCGCGAGTGAGGATCAATTGTCGAGATAAATAATGACTCGCACGATAGATGTGAGACGCGCTCCCCATTGCGTTCATACTGCAATTACTCCCTTGCGTACTAATCATCGGGCGGTCGAGATCAGACCCCTGATTAAACGATAACCATGGCCACGAATACTTTGAATAGCATTTGTGCCATATAGGCCTTTTATCTTTCCACGAAGGCGGCTGATGGATTTTTCCAAGGCCCTTGGGTCATAAAAATTAATATTAAGCCCCATGATTCTGGCGATTTCATCGTGGCTCAATATTTGATTTTTTGTGCCGGAAAATGCTTCTAATATCTTCATTTCAGGAAACGATACGTCCAGTCTTTTACAGTCTCCAATCAGGCACATGCGAGTGGGGTCCAGGAGCAAATTGTGTTGCTTCTGCCATTCCGCGCTATTAAAAAACTCGGAAAGCACGTCCGAGTTTTCGTCTGCCAAAGTACCGAACTTAATACAATAATCGGCACCGGCAAGATAGTATTTCATCTTGTTGTAGGTGCCTCTACCTGTGATCGCTACAAAAATAAGGAGTGCATGGTTGTCGGCACGTATATTTTCAACGAGGGCAAGGGTCTCAACAAACGCCTGAGGGCTGTCAATGACAACGAAGACTGCCCGGTATGAATGAATGTCTTGATTTTTTCTGAAAGAGTTGCTGTAGCATATTGTATCAACAGGTATATCATTCGGGACGTGGCTTGCTAATAGAGTCTTAAAATCCTCCACTAACGTTTGGGTCCGCCCAATGGTGAGAATACCGATCATCTCCTTCGCGAGACTGTGGCTGGTAGTCGTTATTTTCCCTGTAAGCATCATGCTTTGACTCGGCTGGGTGCTGACGTCTGGATGTTAAAGCACGGATTCTCATCTGTGACTGACAATTGGTAACATTTCATGGGGTTTTCTCGCAGACATCACATTTTTTTAACATTGCTGGTGAATTTGTTAGAAATCATTGCACTCCTGTGTAGTTAATGGTTGCCGGTTAAAGAGTGTCATTGTGCCATCTTTCGGCTTGTTCTCCCGCCTTTCCAGCGCAATACGCTGTGCTTCTGGTGAACCCGGTCGCTGCGTGACTTTATGAGGGGAGTGTTATGAATGATCCGCTGACAGGTTGGATTGAGCTTTTCTTTGGTGCTGAACTAACTGCTATTGATCCTTGTATAACATTAGGGGTGTTGGGTGTAGTGCTGGACAATAATTAACAAGGTGTTCTCATGCGCGGCTGAATGCGTTTTACTCTCTGTTTAACGATGCATTAAAAACACGTCAGCGGACGTGTTTTTTCGATGGGGAGGATTGATGGATTTTTGGACTACTGTATCGGTATTGATTTTAGGCGTGGTCGAAGGGCTGACAGAGTTTTTACCTATATCAAGTACAGGGCATCAAATTATTGTCGCGGACTTGCTCGACTTCGGTGGTCAGCGAGCAATGGCCTTCAATATCATCATTCAACTGGGTGCAATCCTGGCGGTGGTCTGGGAGTTTCGTCGCAAGATCCTCGAAATCATCACGGGCTTGCCAACTCAACGTAATGCACAGCGTTTTACCTTGAACTTGCTGATCGGTTTTTTGCCGGCCGTGGTCTTGGGCGTATTGTTCGCCGATACGATTCATGAGTATCTGTTTAATCCCATCACCGTGGCAGTGGCATTGGTAGTCGGTGGTCTCATCATGTTGTGGGCCGAGAGGCGTGAACATGTGGTGTATGTCGATCATGTTGACGACATGCGCTGGACCGACGCCCTGAAGGTCGGCTTCGCACAATGCCTGGCAATGATTCCGGGCACCTCACGCTCTGGATCGACCATTATCGGTGGGCTGCTTTTTGGCCTGTCGCGCAAGGCCGCCACCGAATTTTCGTTCTTCCTCGCCATGCCGACCATGGTCGGTGCCGCGGTCTACTCAGGCTACAAGTATCGAGACCTGTTCCAAGCCGCCGACTTGCCCGTGTTTGCCCTGGGGTTTGTCACCGCGTTCTTGTTCGCCATGATCGCTGTGCGCGGCTTGCTCAAGTTCATCGCCAACCACAGTTACGCGGTATTCGCCTGGTACCGGATCGCATTCGGTTTATTGATTCTGGCAACCTGGGCATTTGGCTGGGTTAACTGGACTGAGGCGGCAGCGCTCTGATACACCAACCAGGCTGCGAGAAATACAGCCTGGTTTTTCGCTAACCGTTAGCGCCCCTCAAGTAGCTCCGCCGCCTGATCCAGCAACGCCAACGGCTCTTTAGCCTTGTGAATATCTACCGACAACAACTGCCGAAACTTGCGCGCTCCCGGAAACCCGGTGCCCAGGCCCAGCACATGCCGGGTGATATGGTGCATCGAGCCACCCGCATCGAGGTGTGCGGCAATGTAAGGCTGCAACTGCGCCAGCGCCTCGGCACGGCTGATCACCGGTGCCGTACTGCCGAACAGTTGCTGATCCACCTCAGCCATCACATAAGGATTGTGGTACGCCTCGCGCCCCAACATCACGCCGTCGAACGTCTGCAAATGTTCGTGACAGGCCTCCAGCGTCTTGATCCCGCCGTTGAGAATAATCTCCAACTCCGGAAAGTCCGTCTTCAACTGCGCTGCCACGTCATAACGCAGGGGCGGAATGTCGCGGTTCTCCTTGGGCGACAACCCCTCCAGAATTGCAATCCGCGCATGCACCGTAAAACTCGTGCACCCGGCGTCCCGAACCGTGCCGACGAAATCACACAGCTCCTCGTAACTGTCCCGCCCATTGATCCCGATGCGGTGCTTCACCGTCACCGGAATCGACACTGCATCGCGCATCGCCTTCACACAATCCGCCACCAACTGCGGATGCCCCATCAGGCACGCGCCGATCATGTTGTTCTGCACCCGATCACTCGGGCAGCCGACGTTGAGATTCACCTCGTCGTAGCCGTGTTCCTGAGCCATGCGGGCGCAGGCGGCGAGGTCCAGCGGGACACTGCCACCGAGTTGCAGGGCGAGCGGGTGTTCGGCTTCGTTGTGACGCAGGAAACGCTCGTGATCGCCGTTCAGCAGCGCGCCGGTCGTGACCATTTCGGTGTAGAGGAGGGCGTTTTTCGACAATAGGCGTAGGAAAAAACGGCAGTGTCTATCAGTCCAATCCATCATCGGGGCGACGGAGAAGCGGCGGGAGAGCGGGGCGGGCGTGGCAGTGATTGGGGGCATTGGGGTCTGGAATCGGTGGGGCGAAAGACCGCAGTTTATCAGGAATGGGCTGGTTGGTTGAGGCGAGTCCTGCGAGATAGCCCGCCGGACGCCGGGAATGGTATTGAGCGAGACAGTCATCAGGTGGGCCAGATGGCATCTGGCTACTAATTACAAGGCTGTTTGAGGAGCGTATTGGTCAGCTTCCAAGAGTCAGGCCGAACTGTTCAAAGTTGAGATGCCTGTAGAGGCTTTCTGATTTTGAGCTGAAAGGGCGGCGACGCGTTAAACAGCTCTGCCCCTTTTCTCGTGCTCTCTCGTCAAGGGCTCAACTCAAAAAAACCAACTACGATCATCCTCCAACGCCTGACGACACAGCTTGAGCTGCGAATTATAACTCTGTGATTGTTGCTCTACTTTGCGCGCTACCTGCATCAGCCAAGGCTTGGCGAGATAGGTGCCGTTACGATAGCCCCCACGCCCCTCGTGGTACGCCAGGTACTGGTTGTAAGCGTCCCATTTGGAGATCCCGAGTTGGCGCTGAGTGCCGGTTGTGTACCAGCCTATGAACATGATCGCGTCATCAAAGTTGTCGCGCGAGCCGCCATTGCCAGTGCCGCTTTTGTACTCACCCCACACCGGGTCTTGCGCTTGCGCATAGCCGTAGGCAGAACTGACTCGACCCCAAGGGATGACCCACAGCAGGTAGTCGCGAGGTGGCAAGGCATCGGAAATAAAACTGCTTTCCTGCTTCATGATGGCCATCGCCACATGTTGAGGCGTGCCCCACTTTTCCTGCATCTTCAGCGAGTCTTCGTACCAGTCAGGGTATTCACGATAGATGTTGCAGAGGTTGTTCTGGTCTTTGGGTGGTGGCGTCGCGCAGCCCGTCAAGGTCAGCAGCATCAATACGGGTAGCCATGTTCGCCATTGCTTCATTCATCGTGTCTCGGAAAAGAGTAAGGGCGACAGTCAGCCCATCTATGTTGCTCGTGGCTCGCGTGGAGCAAAGCACCGCTTGCAACGTCTGATGCCATTTGACTGGATGGGGTCACCCGTTAGGCGATTGGTTTTGTAACGTCCTGCGACCATTGTGCCGGCCAAAACCACCCAACCTGAACCATCGCTGTCGCCCCGCGAAGTTTCATAATCCCCGCCGACATTGAAGCCTAGGATGACAACTCAACCTTGTATCACCGCGCCTCCAGCCCCCAGGGAACTGAAAAATGATCTCGAATCTCTTCAAAGTCGTGCTAATCGGTGGTGCAGTGCTGTTGAGCGCCTGTTCGGGTGCAAGTACCTATAGCGAATATTCGGAAGCCACGCTGCCGTCTGCCGGCTTTGGCCCGGGGCCGACCAATAATCCCGGCAAGATGAATGTCCATGGCAGTGCGCTTGGTAACAGCTTCGGCGAGTACAGTTCGGGGTTGTTGCGCGACGATTAACTAACGGCGGAAGTGTTTCCGCCGTTTTGCGATTTGCCTGATAGGGCGTGTGGGAACTATCGGGTTATTTAGTCTCTGGCGTTGCTACCCACTGGTTTAAAATCTTCTGGTAACTGCCCGTCACCTTGGCCAGATGCAGCCACTGATCGACATATAACTTCCAGGTGATGTCGTCGCGCGGTAGCAGGTAAGCCTTTTCCCCATACTGCATAAACTTGCTCGGGTTCACTGCGCACAAACCGGGTTTGAGTTTCTGCTGGTACAGCGCTTCCGACGCATCGGTAATCATCACGTCAGCCTTCTTATCCAGCAGTTCCTGGAAGATGGTCACGTTGTCGTGAAGGCTTAATTGCGCCTTGGGCAGGAAGGCGTGAACAAACGCTTCGTTCGTACCGCCAGCCGGTTCAACCAGGCGCACTGAAGGCTGGTTGATTTGCTCGATGGTTTGGTACCGCGCCTGATCGTCGCAACGCACTAGCGGGATCTTGCCGTCGACGTCCAGCGTGGTGCTGAAGAAGGCTTTTTTCTGCCGTTCCAGTGTCACCGAGATGCCGCCCATGCCGATGTCGCACTTACCCGCCAGCATGTCCGGCATCAGGGTTTTCCAGGTGGTGGGCACCCATTCAACTTTGACACCGAGGCTGTCCGCCAGTGAGCGGGCCATGGCGATGTCGATGCCTGAGTATTCGCCGTCCTCGGCTTTGGAGGTATAGGGTTTGTAGTCACCCGTGGTGCATACGCGAAGTTGGCCTTGCTGGATGATGCTGTCCAGATGCGAAGGTTCTGCCTGAACGCCAAACGATAGAGCGAACAAACCACCGAGCATCATTGTGCTTTTAATGTTCTTCATTGTTCTCGGACTTTTTTGATGGATTCTCATCAGCCCAGCGTTAACGCGGAGCCGTCCCCGAACGAATCATAAACACTAAATGCAGTCCTGGGGTTGAGTCCCACTTCAACCGCTGACCTCGCTGGCCACTTCCGGACTCAACGTCCCCAACCACGCCACCAAACCTAGAATCAATACCGCCGCTGCCAACTCCACAAACACGCTGCGCCGCAATGCATTGGTGGCGACCTGATATTGACCGTCTCGTAGCGACCGCTCCAAAAATGGCCCGAGGTGAAAGCGATTCAACGCCGCGAGCACCAGCATCCCGGCGAACAATGCCACTTTGATGAACAGTAAAATCCCGTAGGTGCTGAGCAATACGTCATCGAGTTTCGGGCCCACGATAAACAGATAATTCACAACGCCCGTCACCGAAATGACCACGACGATCAGCGCACCTGCCGTTTCAAATCGCGAAACCGCACGGGCCAATATCCTGATGCGCTCTTCAGTTTGCAGCGCATTGATCTTCGCCATCAACGCAAACGCCACCAGTGCACCCAGCCAGGCACCAGCCCCCCACAAATGCAGAATATCGCTGGTGAAATGCCAAAGGCGCCGACTGCCTTCATCCATCGCCCCATGTCCGCTCCACGCGAGAGAGGCGAGGGCGATACCGCCGCCAATCGAGGCGATCAACAAACTCATGCCGGGCGCGCGGAGGTTGAGCGTCACGGCCAAACCACAGACAACCAGCGCGACGATGCGCACGATCCAGGCAAATCCGACAACCGTTTCAAACACCATCATCTCGATGTGCGGACGCAGTTCAGTGAGGTCTGACTCACCGCTCATGGCGCTCGCCATCGCCACCATGCTGACGATGGACAGCAACACTCCCAGCCCCGCCGTCCCCGTCAACATCGACCGAAACGGCAGCACCACCCCTGAAAAACGCTCCCGTCCCTGTAGGCTGTAAATCCCAAACAGCGCCAGCCCGAACAGCAGCATCAAGTCTAGGTACAGCGCAAACCGCAGCGCAATGCTGACCGAGTCACTCATCTATTACTTCACTTTGAACGTGACATTGCCGGTAATCGGGTGAGTGTCCGACGACACGGCGCGCCAATCCACTTTGTAGGTGCCGGCGGGCAGTGGCGAGAGTGGTGTGATGACCATGGTTTTCGGATCGCTGCCCCCGCTGACTTTGGCCTTCATCGGCATGGGCGAGTGGGCCATGCCGGGCATTTCGGTCATGACCAGTTTTGCGCCAGAGAACTGGGTCATGAGGTTTTCCGAGAAGTGCAGTTCGATGGTGTTCGGTGACGCGCCCTCCGCACCTTCAGCCGGGACGGAGGAGAGCAGTTTCGGGTGTGCTTGAGCGAGTGTGCTCATCAGCAATCCGACGGCAATAGCGGTGATGTTGATGGTGCGCATGCAAGGCCTCATTAAAGTTGTTTTAGGTGAAAGGTTTAAAACCACAGCCGAACCCCGAGGACCAGGCGCGCTTCACTGCGATCCTCGCCTTCGTCGCTGGCGTAGTCGGCGGTTTTGCCGTAGGTGCGGTTCCAGGTCACGCCAACGTACGGCGCGAACTCCCGGCGGATTTCATAGCGCAGGCGCAAGCCGGCTTCGGTGTTGGACAGGCCTGAGCCGATCCTTCGTTGTGGGTCGTTTTTGCCGTAGACATTCAGTTCGGCGGTCGGCTGCAGGATGAGGCGGTTGGTCAGCAGAATGTCGTAGTCGCCTTCCAGTCGGGCGGCGGTTTGCCCGGCTTCGCCGATGAATGCGGTGGCTTCGGCTTCGAAGTTATACAGCGCCATGCCTTGTACGCCGAAGGCCGCCCAGGTTTGTGGGGCGCCGGGTTTGAAGTCCTGGCGCACGCCACTGACCACGTCCCACCAAGGGGAAATCGCGTGCCCCCACAGTGCCTGGACTTCGGCGTCTTCGGTCTTGCCGTTGCTGCGCTCGCCTTCGGAGCGCAGCCACAGGCGATCGATATCACCGCCGACCCAGCCGGACAGATCCCAGGCGAGCGTGCTGCCATCATCGGCGTCCTGCCATTCGAGTTTGTCGGCGAGGAAGTAATAGTTGAGCGCGGAGTCATGCACCTTGTGCCCGCCGGAGCTGTTGAACACGGCGGCGCGATCGGCATCGGTCAGCGCCGGGATCGGCGTGCGGCTTTCGGTCGGCGCGGCGGGCTGCATCTGGAAGTCGTCCATGCTTTGCATCTGGCCAGAGTCCATGCCGGTCATCTGGCTGTGGTCCATGCCCTGCATGTCGTGGGTGGCTGCCATGGCCGAAGAGAGTGTCAGGCTCACGGTTATGAACGCCAAGGAAATCGGGGTAAGTCGGGTCATGGGGTAGCGCCTCATTCTTCCACGCGAACTTCACGGAACATGCCCATCTCCATGTGGTACAGGAGATGGCAGTGATAGGCCCAGCGGCCGAGCGCATCAGCGGTCACCCGATAGCTGCGTCGGGAGCCGGGTGGCATGTCGATCGTGTGTTTGCGCACCATGAACTGGCCGTTTTCGTCTTCGAGGTCGCTCCACATGCCGTGCAGGTGGATGGGGTGGGTCATCATCGTGTCGTTGACCAGTACCACGCGAACCCGCTCACCATATTTGAGGCGCAGCGGTTCGGCGTCGGAGAATTTCACGCCGTTGAACGACCACGCGAACTTCTCCATGTGGCCGGTGAGGTGCAGTTCGATCGTGCGGCTCGGCTCTCGGCCATCGGGGTCTTCGAAGGTGCTGCGCAGGTCGGAATAGGTGAGGACGCGGCGCCCGTTGTTGCGCAGGCCCAAACCCGGATCGTCGAGTTTTGGCGACGTGGTCATGGCCTGCATGTCCACCAGCGGGTTGTCTTTTTCCGCGTCCGGATGAGATTGCATGCCCGGCATGACCATGCCGCCGTGATCCATGCCCTCCATATCGCCCATGCTGCCGTGGTCCATCCCGCCCATGCCCATGTCATCCATGGTTACCCGCGGGCGAGGGTCCAGCGCAGGGATCGGCGCGGATAAACCCGACTTCGAAGTCAGCGTGCCACGGGCGTAGCCGGTGCGATCCATTGATTGTGCGAAGAGGGTGTAGGCCCCTTGCGTCGGCTCGACAATCACATCAAACGTCTCCGCCACAGCGATCCGAAACTCGTCGACGCTCACCGGTTTGACGTGCAGTCCATCCGCCGCGACCACGGTCATTTTCAGGCCGGGAATGCGCACGTCGAAATACGTCATGGCCGAGCCGTTGATGAAGCGCAGGCGCAGCTTCTCGCCGGGCCGGAATACGCCGGTCCAGTTCCTGTCCGGCGCCTGGCCATTCATCAAAAAGGTGTAAGTGGCGCCGCTGACGTCGGCGAGATCGGTGGGGTTCATCTTCATCTCGGCCCACATCTTTCGATCCGCGACCGTTGCGCCCCAACCTTTTTCGCCGACGTCGTGGATGAAGTCACCCACGGTGAGTTTGTTGTAGTTGTAGTAGTCGGACTGTTTTTTCAGCGTCTTCATCAGGCCGGCCGCGTCTTCGTCGGACCAGTCGGTCAGCATCACCACGTAATCGCGGTCGTACTCGAACGGCTCCGGCTCTTTGGCGTCGATCACGAGTGGGCCGTAAACACCGGACTGTTCCTGAAGGCCCGAATGGCTGTGGTACCAGTAAGTACCGTTTTGCCGGACCTTGAATTGATAGACGTACATTCCGCCGGGCTCGATGCCGTGGAAGCTCAGCCCCGGCACGCCGTCCATGTTGGCCGGCAGCAAAATGCCGTGCCAATGGATGGAGGTGTCGTCCTTGAGCTTGTTCCTCACCCGCAGCGTGACGGTGTCGCCTTCACGCCAGCGCAGCAGCGGGCCGGGAATGCCGCCGTTGATGGTCATGGCGGTGCGTGGGTTGCCGGTGATGTTGACCGCGGTTTCGCCGATCAACAGGTCGAAATCGGTGCCCGCCAGGACCTGGGGTTCGCCGGGGCTGGTGATCGCCCAGACCGGCGCACGCCATAAGCCGAGGCCACCGAGCAAACCGCCGGCGGCCAGGCCCTTCACGAAAGTGCGTCTTGAGGTGTTGGAATGCATGCCGTTGTTCCCGTTCCGTCAACGTGGAGTTGACGGCGAGACTAACGAGGGCTGCCTTTCAGAAGACTGAGCAGGGGATTACAGTTTTGACAGGTTCACGCGGTGTTTACTTGCGGACGGTGGTTTTGGACGCCGAAGCGACCGTGCCGCTGCCGCAATTGATATACGAAGAGGTCTTCAACCAGCGCTGATCCGGATAGTAGGAGAACAACAGCTGCCCATCTTTCATCGAATCAATCAGCCGATGCGCAATCGCCGGCCTGACTGCCGGGCAACCGAGGCTTCGGCCAATCCGGCCATTCACCCGGGCCAGCATCGGGCTGACATAGGGCGCACCGTGAATCACGATTGCCCGGTCAAAGGCGTTGTCGTTGAAACCGGGCTCCAGGCCTTCCATGCGCAGCGAGTAACCGTTTTGCCCGACATAACTGGACTGTGTCCGGTACAAGCCGAGACTGGTGGCGAAACTTTCGTTTTGATTGGAAAAGTTGACGGCCATGTTCTCGCCGCTGTTTCGACCGTGGGCCACCAGTTCATGGAACAGCAACTTGCGTTTTTTAAGGTCAAATACCCACAACCGTTGTTCGGTGGAGGGCAGGGAATAGTCGATGATCGCAAGCCTTTGGACAGGGGCTGCGCCTTGAGCGATGCTGCATTGTGAAGCGCGGACGGCCAGGTTAATGACTTTTGCGTCGGCACCCGGCGCTGCTTTGACGAGGGCGGCGGCCAGCGAATCGGCGTAGGCTGACGGTACGGACATTGCAGTCAGTAGCAGGGCCGCCAATGGAAGGCCAAAACGTAGTAGCGCCATATAGATGTCTCATCATGTTAAGTTCGAGTCTAGCAGTGCGTCGGAAGCTAGCGAGTGAATGCGGGAGATTAAGGATTATCCATGGTGCAATTAACAAGGTTATTCGTCATAAGCCGCGTATTTTTTATGGGCTTTCTGATCAGCGGTGCAGCAGTCGCCGAAACTTCGCCGATTGAGTCGGTAACTGCACCGAGCACCGTGATGGACGCCGCAGCGGACGACAACGTCGCTCAAACGATTCAGGCGTCGCTTGCGCCATTGAAAACCGCATTCCCGCCCTTGCTCACTTCAAAGCGCTATCGGCGGCTGGATGTCAGTCGTCTGGTCATGGATTTTTATACCCATCGTGCCTATCGCGCGGCGTGGACCAACGACAGCGATGTCGCTCAGTTGATCAAAAGTTTGAACAACCTCCAGGCCGACGGTTTGAACCCGGCGGATTTTCATGTGGATGAAATTGTCCGGACTCAACCCTCGGTGCAAACCCTGACTGCCTCGACTGAGCAGCGCGCAGCGTTTGATATCGCCACCACGCACACCTTTATTAGCGCGCTGCTGCAATTACGGCGCGGCAAGGTTGACCCTTCACGGCTGGACAATCACTGGAATTTTGATTCGAACGGCGTCGATCCCCGTAACGACATCAATGCCTTCTTCGCTGCGCTCGACAATCACGACGTGGCGAGTGCTTTCGCCCAGGCGCCGCCACAAGAGGCGGTGTACGTCAGCTTGCGTCAGGCGTTGGCGCAACTGCGCGGTATTCGGGATCGGGGTGGCTGGCCCAAAGTGGTGGTGGACCATTCGCTCAAACCCGGCATGGACGAGCCTGCTGTCGCACAATTGCGCGCGAGGATGGTCGCGGCAGGTTTTCTCGATCCGCGATTGATCCGCGGTACGAAGTACGACGGCGCCGTCACCGCGGCGGTGAAAAAGTATCAGACCGAGCAGTACCTTGGTGCGGATGGTATGGCGGGGGCGACCACCCTGGCGGCATTGAATGTGCCGGTTGAGGCGCGCATCGACCAGGTGCGGGTGAACATGGAGCGGGCGCGCTGGCTGCTTTATAAACTGCAGGGCACGTTCGTTATCGTCGATATCGCCGGCTATAAGGTGGCGATGTACCGCGACGGCCAACCAATCTGGCGATCCCGGGTGCAGGTGGGTAAAACGGCGCGCAATACCCCGATTTTTCAGGCGCAAATTACCTACATCACCTTTAACCCGACCTGGACGGTCCCGCCGACGATCCTCAAGGAAGACGTGATACCAAAAATTCAGGCCAATCCAGGCTACCTGGCCAGCAACCGGATACGTGTACTGGATCGAGCAGGCAATGTGCTCGATCCGTCGACCGTTGACTGGAGCAATGCACGCGGACTGACCCTGCGTCAGGATGCCGGGCCTGATAGCTCGCTGGGCCAGGTCGTGATCCGCTTCCCCAACGACTATGCTATTTACCTCCACGACACGCCGCACCGCGAGTTGTTTGCCAAGACTGTCCGCGCAACCAGCTCGGGCTGCATTCGGGTCGAAAACCCGCTGCAACTGGTGGAGCTGCTGTTCAACGACCCGGTGAAATGGAACAGCGCCGGCATTCAAAAACAATTGGCCAACGGCAAGACCGAGAACATCCGGCTTCCCGTGAAAGTGCCGGTGTTGCTGGCGTACTGGACGGTGGACCTGGAGAGTGACGGGCGAGTGGCGTTCAAGCCTGATGTGTATGGTTATGACGCGCCGGTGTTGCAGGCGCTGAACCGGCCGGCGCCAGTGCCGGCGCTGGATTTGCGTGCGGCGGCGGGTTCGGTGGTGGCGTCGGGGCCGGGTGTGCAATAAGAAGGGGGACGTTAGGCTTGGACCCCTTATGTCGCGCTGGTCTAGAGTTCCAGGCCGTCTTGCACTGCCGTCAGCAAGATGTGTTCTGTTAATGCCACCGCATCGGCTTGTTCACCGGACTGCTCAATCGTCTGCAGCCACCAATGCGTCTCGCCGTGCTCATCCACAGTGCGCAACAGGGCGAGTTCTTTACCTTTGGAGTGAATCTCGATGCGCCCCTCGCCATCCGTGGTGAAGCGGGCGACCGGGTCGAACGTCAGGGTGTGGCGATTACCTTCGATTATCAGTTGGTCGATGGCATAGTCGAACGTTTCCCCGTCCTGACGGCTCTCGATGACATGAGTGGGGTTACGCCGCAGGACCAAACCCACCTCGGTCAGCGGATGCAACCAAACCTCGATCTGGCGATACAGGTCATAAACCTGGCTAGGCCAGCTGTCGATCGCCTGATCGGCACGGGTAGACCCGGTTTGTTTCAACTTCGTGGCGAGCTCGTCTGCCTTACTCATTTCGAATCCTTGTCATGATGTAAGAGTAATCGTAGCTCCTTCAGCGTCATCCGGGTCTTGCCTTGGGTCATGCCTGCAATACAAACGTGACAAATTTTTTCAGTCCGGCAGGACCGTCAATTCCCCCCGCACACACTCCACCAGCCCGCGCTGCAACCCGGTCAGCCGAGAGTGCTCGCACACATTCGATGCGGCGTCTGTCCAAAGCACAATTGCCCCTCACCACGGCGTAGACTAAGCTCACAAAAAATAAGGGTTTTGGGCCTTCGCCCACGCCTTACCCTTACAGGACGAGCTTTTGCCTATCCCCCTTCACGACCCGCATCACGCCCCCGGCGGCGCGTTGAAACGGTTACCGCTGCTGACAGCATCGGTGCTGTTCATCGCGACGGTGTGCCTGTGTCTCTGTGGTTTGTTGTACCTGCAACTGGAGCAGTCGCGCCGCCACGATCTGGATGAAGCGCAAGTGGCGTCGTCGAACCTGACCCGGGCCATGGCGCAGCAGGCTGAAGACACCTTCATGAAAGCCGACCTGGTGCTGACCAGCCTGGTGGACTGGATTCAAGCCGACGGTTATGGCGTTGCTCAATTGCCGCGCTTGCAGAAAACCTTTGCCCGCAGGGTGCTGGCACTGGACCAGTTGCACGGGATTTTCCTGTTCGACAAGCAGGGGCAGTGGGTGGTGACGTCGTTCGAGGACCTGCCCCGGGGGGCGGGGGTGGCCGATCGTGACTACTTCAAGTTTCACCAGCAGAACGTGTCGTCGGTCGCGCACATCGGGCAGGCCATTCGCAGTCGCAAGAATGGCGAGTGGATCATTCCGGTGTCCAAGCGCATCAACGACAAGAACGGCAAGTTTCAGGGGGTATTGCTGGCTGGCATCAAGATGGCGTACTTCGATCAATTCTTCAAAAGCTTCAACATCGATGACAAGGGCTCGATGTTTTTGGCCCTGACCGATGGAACACTGTTGGCGCGACGGCCGTTTGTAGAGTCGCTGATCAACACATCATTGGCCAAGGGCGAGATCTTCCAGAACCTGCTGCCCAACGCACCGGCCGGCACCGCGATGATCGGTTCGGTGGTGGACGGCATCGTCCGTCTGTATGGCTATCGTCAACTGGACGGTTATCCACTGGTGGTTTCCGCAGCGTCCTCGCGGGACGCAGTGCTGAAAGTCTGGTACGACACGGCGATCCAATCCAGCGTCATCGTGGCGCTGGTGATCCTGGGCGTTGGGCTGTTTGGCTGGGTGTTCATTCATCAGGTGCGGGACGGTGAGCGGATCGAGGCCGATTTACGCAAGGCGCAAGAAGCCCTGGAGCTGATTGCCACTCACGACAGCCTGACCGGCCTGGCCAACCGTCGATTGTTCGAGCGGGCGCTGGACATCGAGTTCGCGCGCGGTGCCCGGCAGTTAAGTTCATTGAGCCTGGTCATGCTCGATATCGATTTCTTCAAACGCTACAACGACACCTACGGCCATGTCGCCGGTGACCATTGCCTGGCCGAGGTGGCGCGAGCGTTGAAGGGTTGCTGCCATCGCAAGGCCGATCTTGCGGTGCGTTATGGCGGTGAAGAGTTCGCCGTGTTGCTGCCCAACACCGACATTCATGGCGCGTTGGCAATTGCCGAACAAATCCGCCGCAGCGTCATGGACAAGAACATCACCCACAGTGGCTCACCCACGGGCTATGTGACGGTCAGTCTGGGCTGTTACGCGTTTATACCGACCGGGCGCGACAGTATTGAAGTGTTCATCGAGCGCGCCGATGCGGCGTTGTATCAGGCCAAGCATTCGGGGCGTAACCGGTCCTGCGTGTTGTCGATGGAAGGGGGGATGGAGGCGCTGGCGCGCTCGGATCGTTGAATCGCCCGGCTTGTTGTTTCAGTCCTGCAACACCCCTCCCAACCGGCCGTCCGCCTGTCAGTTCTTGCTTAATCAATCGTCTAGAGTTCCGTTAGCCCTGCCGAGCCCGGCAGCGCTCCCCAACGAATGGACGATCGCCTAAATGTTGATTACTCAAGCATTGACAGCCGTTGCTCTAACCCTTGCGGCTGCTGCCGTTTTCCCACTGGCCAGTCAGGCTCAAACGAAAGTAACGCCCGAAGAAGCGCATGCCATTGGCGTAGAGGCCTACCTGTATTTTTATCCGCTGCTGACCATGGACATCACCCGCAAGCAGTTCACCAATATCGAACCCGGCAAGGAGTTTGGTAAAGGCCCGATGAACATGTTCGTGAGCGTGCCGCAGTACCCGCCCGCGAATTTCAAAGGGGTGGTGCGCTCGAACTTCGACACGCTGTATTCCATTGCCTGGCTCGACTTGACCAAGGAGCCGCTGGTGATTTCCGCGCCGGACACGGCGGGGCGTTTTTATCTGCTGCCGATGCTCGACATGTGGAGCGACGTTTTTGCCTCGCCCGGTTGGCGCACGACCGGCACGCAGGCCAGTCAGTTTCTGGTAACCCCGCCGGGCTGGACCGGAACGGTTCCGACCGGATTGAGCCATTTGCCGGCGCCGACACCTTTCGTCTGGATCATCGGTCGTACCAAGACCGACGGCGAAGCGGACTACGCGGCAGTGCACAGCATTCAGGCGGGCTACACGGTGACGCCGTTGTCGCAGCTGGGTAAAAAAGCCGAACCGGTTACTGTGAAAATCGACCCGTCGGTGGACATGAAAACGCCGCCGAAGATTCAGATCGATACGATGTCGGCAGCCAATTATTTTGCCTATGCGGCCGAGCTACTGAAATTACATCCGCCTCATCTCACCGACCAGCCAATCATGGCGCAGATGCAACGCATCGGTATTGAAGTGGGCAAATCATTCAACTTCGAGGCGCTGGACCCGGCCGTGAAAGCCGCGCTGCAGACCGTGCCTGGAGAAGCGCAAACGCTGATGAAGTGGAAAGTGGCAACGCTTGCTCGCGTCGTCAATGGCTGGTCGATGAACACCGACACCATGGGCGTCTATGGCAACTACTACCTTAAACGCGCGATCGTGGCGCAGGTCGGGTTGGGAGCGAACTTGCCCGAGGATGCGATCTACCCGCTGAACATGGGGGATGAGCAGGGCAAGCCACTGGATGGGGCCAACAAGTACGTGCTGCATTTCGATAAAGATCAAGTGCCTCCGGTGAACGCTTTCTGGTCGATCACCTTGTACGATCCGGAAGGGTTCCAGGTGGGCAATTCACTCAATCGTTTTGCGGTCAGCAGCTGGATGCCGTTCAAGACCAATGCCGACAATTCTGTGGATCTTTACTTCCAGAACGAAAGCCCCGGTAAGGACCTTGAGGCCAATTGGCTGCCCGCTCCCAAAGGCTCGTTCAATTTGACCATGCGCTTGTACGGCCCGAAACCCGAGGCGTTGAACGGCAAGTGGAACCCGCCTGCGGTCAAGCGTTTGTGATGGGCTGGTAACGAAAGCAGGCCATGAATCGCTTCATGGCCTGCTTTTATTCGTTCAGCTGCCCGTTCCACCCCCGGCACCTCCGGTTCCGCCACCTGCCGCCCCGGTTCCGCCGCCTGCGCCGGAGCCCGAACCACTGGCGCCGCCATTAGTCCCGGTGCCGCCGCCCGAGTCCGTGTTACTTCCGGCCGGCGGCGTACCGGGAGTGTGGTCGGTCGACATGTTCGAGCCGCTGCTGGTCCCGGACTGGGAGCCGGTCGAGCCGGCGCCGTCGTTGGACGCTGCAAACGTGGCTGCGCAGGCGACGCCCAACAAGCCAGCGAGTAGCAGCGGCATGATTTTTTTGGTCATCATGGTCCGTCTCCAAAAGATGAGTCGTTACCTGATGTTGGTGCCAAGGGCGGGATGGTTGGTGCCGGTTGGATGACGAGTGGTCAGTGCTCATGATCCGTTCGTGGCTCACGATGCCTTCCTGTTGCGCACCCAGCCGCAAAATTGCCTGAGGGGATGCCTGGTTTTTCGATTGGCAAGTGCGCTATTGAGACCTTTAATCGCCTGCTGCGCAGGTCACGGCAACTGTCGCCACGCAATCGGGTCACAACCGGATACCGCCAATCCGTTGCGAGCCTCGGACCATGAAAAACCTGAAAATCGCTACCTTCAATGTCAACGGCCTGCGCGCACGCCTGCCCAACGTGTTGGCGTGGCTGGAACGGGAAAAACCGGACATCGCGTGTCTGCAGGAGCTCAAGTCGGTTGACTCGGCGTTTCCGGTTGCCGAGCTTGAAGCGGCCGGCTATGGCGCCCTCTGGCAGGGGCAGGCGTCGTGGAACGGGGTAGCGATTCTGGCGCGGGATGCACAACCGCTGGAAAGTCGACGCGGTTTGCCGGGTGACGACATGGACACCCACAGTCGCTATCTGGAAGCGGCAGTGCACGGCGTGCTGGTGGGGTGTCTGTATCTGCCCAATGGCAACCCGCAGCCGGGGCCGAAATTCGATTACAAACTGGCATGGTTCGAACGGCTGATCGCTTATGCCAAGGATCTGCAGAGCAGCGAGCACCCGGTGGTGCTGGCCGGTGATTACAATGTGGTGCCCACCGACCTGGACATCTACAACACACGCTCCTGGCTCAAGGATGCGTTGCTGCAACCACAAAGCCGCGCGTGTTATCAACGCTTGCTGGATCAGGGCTGGACGGACTCTTTGCGTCATTTGTATCCCGAGGATCGGCTTTACACTTTCTGGGATTATTTCCGCCAACACTGGCAGACCAATTCCGGGCTGCGTATCGATCACCTGTTGCTGAACCCGGCGCTGAGTCCTTATCTGCAAGAGGCGGGTGTCGATGCCTGGGTGCGCAATGAGCCGCATGCCAGTGATCACGCGCCGACGTGGATTCGTGTGAGTTCGCGCAAGCGACATTGATATCGGCCAGTGGATTGATTGGCTAAATCAATTGTCAGTGGCAGCGCTTTATCCCTTATACATGGCGGCCATCGGCGGAGAGATCCGCGGCCCATGCATAAGGACTGAGCAATGAGCGAGCCACGCCTGACCCACCTTGCGTTGTATCTACAGCGCCTGGGCTTCGACGCCCCACCGGCGCCGACCCTGGAAACCCTGCGTCTGCTGCAACTGCGCCACACCGGGGCCTTCGCGTTCGAAAACCTCACCACGTTGTCGGGCGAGCCGGTGCTGATTGACCTGCCGTCCATCGAGCAGAAAGTCCTGTTCGACGGTCGCGGTGGTTATTGCTATGAACTCAACAACCTGTTTCTGGCCTTGCTCCAGGAACTGGGCTTCGACGCTCGCGGCATTACCGGCCGTGTCGTAATGGGCCAACCCGAAGGCGCGTGGACTGCGCGCACGCACCGCTTGAGCCTGGTTACGCTGGACGGCGTGCGCTACATCACTGACGTCGGCTTCGGCGGCATGGTCCCCACCGCACCCCTGATACTCGATACCGATGCTGAACAACTCAGCCCCCATGAACCGTATCGCATTGAACGCCATGAAGACGGCTACACCCTGCGGGCCAACGTCGGCGGTGAGTGGCGACCGATGTACATTTTTGACCTGCAGCGCCAGGAAGATATCGATTACACCCTCGGTAACTGGTACGTCTCCACCCATCCCGAATCGTCGTTTGCGCGGCAGTTGATGGTCGCCCGGACCGGAGACGGATGGCGCCGTACGCTGAACAACGGCAGTTTTGCGATACACCGGGTCGGTCGCGAAAGCGAACGGCGGCAGGTGGCGGATGTGGATGAGTTGATCGGGGTACTGCAGGACGAGTTCGGGATTCGGATGCCGCAACACGAGGTATTAAGGACCGTGCTTGAGCGATTGATTCGCCCAAGCTGAGCCAGTTTTCTTTGAGACCTCACAGCGGTGTATTCAAGGCGCCATCACCCGATGAATTTCACTGAGCACTTCGGTTAATTTTTTCTCGAGGTTCTTCAGTTCGCCAGGGGTTATCCCTTCCTTGAAATGCCGGGCATTCCCCACAGCCGTGCGCTGATCAAGCTCAACGGGTGTTTCCCGCTGATTGAGTAACGCCTGACGCAAGGTGTTGTTGATCACCGTCTGATAACCAAACCCCTCGCTCTCGGCGAGAGAGCGAGCCGTCTCTATGACGGCATCATCCAGCATGATGGTGATTCGGGTTTTGCCTTTACTGGGGGCTATAACAAGAAAAGAAGTATTTCAAAAATTTTGAGGAGCCAGCAAGCCGCACAGATAAGGCCGGAATGGACACCTGTCCATAATCTGACTGATGAGTTGTATACAACTCTATAGACATTTGTCCTGAGTCTTGCATACAGTGTGCGCATAACAAAAACCAGGGAACCCCCCAACTATGAAAACGCCCCATGTTTCACACCAACGGCCCGAGGATGAAAACCTTGGGATCGGCGCGAATATGGCTTACGGCCTGCAACATGTTCTGACCATGTACGGCGGTATCGTTGCGGTGCCTTTGATCATTGGTCAGGCGGCCGGGCTTTCGCCGGCGGACATCGGTTTGTTGATTGCTGCTTCATTGTTTGCAGGGGGGCTGGCGACGTTACTGCAGACCCTTGGTTTGCCGTTTTTCGGTTGTCAGTTGCCGCTGGTACAGGGCGTGTCGTTTTCTGGCGTCGCGACCATGGTGGCGATTGTCAGCAGTGGCGGGGAGGGCGGGTTTCAGTCGATTCTCGGGGCGGTGATTGCCGCGTCGTTGATTGGCTTGTTGATCACGCCGGTGTTCTCGCGCATCACCAAGTTCTTCCCGCCGCTGGTCACGGGCATTGTGATCACCACCATCGGCCTGACGTTGATGCCGGTGGCGGCACGCTGGGCCATGGGCGGCAATAGCCATGCGCCGGACTTCGGCAGCATGGCGAACATCGGTCTGGCGGCGGTGACGCTGGTGCTGGTCCTGCTGTTGAGCAAGATCGGCAGCGCGACCATCTCCCGGTTGTCGATTCTGCTGGCGATGGTCATTGGCACAGTCATCGCGGTGTTCCTCGGCATGGCAGACTTCTCGTCTGTCACTCAGGGCCCGATGTTCGGCTTCCCGACGCCGTTCCATTTCGGCATGCCGACCTTCCACTTCGCTGCCATCCTGTCGATGTGCATCGTGGTCATGGTGACGTTGGTGGAAACCTCGGCGGACATCCTCGCCGTCGGCGAAATCATCGGCACCAAAGTCGACTCCAAGCGTCTGGGCAATGGCCTGCGCGCCGACATGCTGTCGAGCATGATCGCGCCGATCTTCGGTTCGTTCACCCAAAGCGCTTTCGCCCAGAACGTCGGGCTGGTGGCCGTGACCGGGATCAAGAGCCGCTTCGTGGTTGCCACGGGCGGTTTGTTTTTGGTGATCCTCGGCTTGCTGCCCTTCATGGGGCGGGTCATCGCCGCAGTGCCGACGTCGGTCCTCGGCGGCGCCGGTATTGTGCTGTTCGGCACCGTGGCGGCCAGTGGTATTCGCACGCTGTCCAAGGTTGATTACCGCAACAACGTCAACCTGATCATCGTCGCCACGTCCATCGGTTTCGGCATGATTCCTATTGCTGCACCAAACTTCTACGATCACTTCCCTAGCTGGTTCGCGACCATTTTCCACTCAGGCATCAGCTCGTCGGCGATCATGGCCATCGTGCTGAACCTGACCTTCAACCACCTCACGGCCGGTAACTCGGATCAGCAGTCGGTGTTCGCGGCCGGTACTGAGCGAGTGCTTCGTTATCAGGATCTGGCAGCGTTGCGTGAAGGGGATTACTTCAGCGAAGGCAAGCTGCATGACTGCGACGGGAAAGAAATCCCGGTGGTGGAGGCGGACCATGGACATGGCGAACCGCGTGCCGCACATACGAAAAGCAGTGAGCATGTCTGACAACACTCAAGACATGAAACTATGAATAAGGCGTCCTTCGGGACGCCTTTTTTATTGCCTGAACTACGCTCTGGCGACGGTGCTGACCACCCAAGCCTGTCGTCAAATGTGAAGTCACTGACGTCAAATGAAAAGCGGTCGACGTACTCCTGACGATACTGGTTTTCCCTGCGAATCCCCGTTTACACATCAAGCCTGGCGGGGGAGAGCGGTCAGTTGCATCTCAGTAAAACAATTATAGAGAGCGCAGAATGAAGTTCAGTTTTATAGACAACAGCAAGCCGAGCCGCCGGCGCGTGCTACGCGATACCTTCGTCCTGGCTTTTGCGGCTTCTCCGTTGGCAAGTCTTGCCAAGGCTGCCGAGCAAACCGGGCCAGCTGACGAAGCCGCCGAAGAAGTCACCTTCGCGGCTGGCCCACGGCCGCTGGTGCAATACCCGCAAAAGCGCCCGTTGACCCTGGTGACCACCCGCCCGCCGCACCTTGAGACGCCATTCCCGGTTTTCAATGAAGGGCCTCTCACCCCCAATGACGCCTTTTTCGTGCGTTATCACTTGGCCAATTTTCCTACCAGCATTGATCCGGATACGTACCGTCTGACGATCAAGGGCTCGGTCAACACGGTGCTTTCACTGTCCCTGGCGGAGCTGAAAGCCCTCGCCGATCCGGTAGAAGTGGTGGCCGTCAATCAGTGTTCGGGTAACAGCCGTGGCTTCTCGATGCCGCGCGTGTTCGGCGCTCAATTGGGCAACGGCTCTATGGGCAATGCCCGCTGGGTGGGCGTCCCGCTCAGGGCGGTTCTGGAAAAGGCCGGTGTGAAAGACGACGCCAGACAAGTGACCTTCCGTGGGCTCGATAAGCCCGTGCTGCCGAGTACGCCGGAATTCATCAAGGCGCTGGAAATCAGTCATGCCATGGACGGCGAGCCGATGATCGCCTGGTCGATGAATGGCACGGATCTGCCATTCCTCAACGGTTACCCGATACGTCTGGTGGTGCCGGGATATTTCGGCACGTACTGGGTCAAGCACCTGAGCGAGATCGAAGTCGTCGACCATACCTACGACGGTTTTTTCATGGCCAAAGGTTACCGCGTACCCGACAACGATTGCTTCTGCATCGCCCCCGGCACCACGGCGGCGCAAACCAAGCCGATTTCCAAACTGCCGGTGCGCAGCTTCATCACCAGCGTCAAACATGGCGATGTGTTGCCGCTGAAAAAAAGCGTGGTGCTCAAGGGCATCGCGTTCGACGGCGGTGCAGGCGTCAACAAGGTGGAAATTTCCATCGACGGCGGGAAAAACTGGCGCGAAGCCGACCTGGGTCAGGACCTTGGCCGTTTCTCCTTCCGGGAGTGGACGCTGCCGATTACCTTTACCAGCAAGGGCGCCACGCAGTTGATGGTCCGAGCCAGTAACAGTGCGGGCGAGACGCAGCCGCTGCAAGCCGACTGGAACCCGGGGGGCTACCGCCGCCACGTCGTAGAAACCAGCCACGTGACTGTCGCCTGAGGGGCCTGCATGAAACTCATGAAACGCATGACCACTTTGCTGTGCGCGGCTCAGGTTGGCTGGATTGGCCTGGCTGGCGCCGCGCCGCTCTCGATCACCTTGCCGCCCGAAACGGCAGTGCTCAAACCCAATGCGCTGCCAGGTTATCAACTGGCCCAACAGAAATGCTCCACCTGCCATTCCGCTGATTACATCAACTTCCAGCCTCCCGGCATGACCCTGGCGCAGTGGACTGGAGAGGCGAGCAAGATGCAGCACGTGTACGGGGCGCCGATCAGCGATCAGGATGTGAGCATTATCGGCGCTTACCTGGCGGTCACTTACGGCAGTGCACATGCGAACGATGCCGAGGTGCAGGCAGCTTCGAACCCGACGGTGGGTCAATCTCCGGTGGCGCCCGTGGCCAAAGTCGATGCCATGGCATTGCTCCAGGGCAACGCCTGTTTGTCCTGCCACGCCATCGATCACAAGATTGTAGGCCCGGCCTATCACGAGGTGGCAGCCAAATACGCCAACGATCCGCAGGCGCTGGCCAAGGTCACGTCGAGCATTCAGCACGGCGGTACCGGCAAATGGGGGGACATTCCGATGCCGCCTTTCGCGCAGCTAAGCCCGGACGATCTGCACACCCTGAGCACGTTCATCTTGCAGCAGTAAATGCTCTGTCAACAATGCGCGTTACCTGCCATTGGTGATCGCTCTGGGAATGTCGTCCAGGGCGATCACCCGGTCCACTCCACCCAGTTTGATCGCCTCTTTGGGCATGCCAAACACCACGCAGCTGGCTTCATCCTGAGCGTAGGTGCGTGCACCGGTCTCATGTAATTCCTTCAAGCCACGGGCACCGTCATCACCCATGCCGGTCATGATGATGCCGGTGGCATTTTTTCCGGCGAACTTGGCCACCGACCGAAACAGCACGTCCACGGACGGGCGATGACGGTTGACGAGTGGGCCATCGACGACCTCGACGTGATAGTAGGCGCCGCTGCGCTTGACCAGCATGTGCTTGCCGCCGGGGGCAATGAGGGCCAGGCCGGGAATCACCCGGTCGTTGTTCTTCGCTTCGCGTACTTCTATCTGCGACAGCGTGTTCAAGCGCGCAGCAAACGAGGCGGTAAATTTTTCCGGCATGTGCTGCACGATGACGATGCCCGGGGAAACCCGTGGCAGCGCGGTCAGTACCAGCTCCAGTGCCTGGGTGCCTCCGGTGGAGGTGCCGATGGCGACAATCCGCTCCGTGGTCTGCGCCATGGCCTGGCCGCTGGAGGGCGGCAGAATGGCATCGGCATTCAATTTGGCGCCCACTGGCGTATGCGCTGCCGCGTTCCTGACCAGTTGTTTGACGTTGGCCTGCGCGGCGGCCCTGACCGCCGCCACCAGCTCGGCGGAGGATTGTTCGAGGAAACCTTTCAGTCCGACCTTGGGCTTGGTGATGATTTCTACCGCGCCGGCGGCAAGGGCCTGGAGCGTGGTTTCCGCGCCTCGTTCCGTGAGCGTTGAGCAGATCACCACCGGAGTGGGGCGCTCGGCCATGATTTTTTTCAGGAAGGTGATGCCGTCCATGCGCGGCATTTCCACGTCCAGCACAATCACGTCGGGCCATTCTTTGGCCATTTTGTCCATGGCGAAGAGGGGGTCGGAGGCGGCGCCAATCACCTGGATATCCGGCTCGCGCTCCAGCAACGCGAGCACCACCTGGCGTACCACGGCAGAGTCGTCGACCAGCAGAACCTTGATTTTTTTCATAAGCGCTTTGAGCTCTCGTTCAAGTCTTGATGGCAGACCCAGACATGGCCGCTGCTGATATCAAAGATCACGTCGCGATGCCCGTTGCGCCCTAAATCCTCGGCGCTCAGACGCAAATGGTGGCGCGTGACCAATAGCCGGGCGGCGTTGATATTGTTGTGGGCGACGCTGTTTTCCTCGCTGTAGCCGGGAAACATGGTGCCGCCGCCGAACAGCTTGACCTGGTAATCCTCGGGCCGCGTGTGGTGGCGGGCCATCTCTAGCAGAAAAAGCGCCATGGCCTCGTCGGCATATTTGCCGTCGAGTGGCCCACCGGGCTTCTGCCGGTTCGGCAGCATGTAGTGACACATGCCACCGATCACGCGTGCCGGGTGCCACAGGGTAATGGCGACGCAGGAGCCCAGCAGGGTGCGGATACGTGTGCTCGTATCGCCGAAATAGAACTCGCCGGGCTGCAGGAAAATCTCGTTGCCGCCGAGGGGCCTGTTCATGGCTTGCGGTAAATCGAGGGTGAGATCAGCTTCAAGGCATCGGTGATGCCGTTCAGGCTTTCCGAATGGCTGACGATGAAATAGCCGCCGGGTTTGAGCCGTGGCAGCATGCGCGCGACCACCTTGCGCTTGGTTTCCTGATCGAAATAGATCATCACATTGCGCAGGAAAATCACCTCGAAGTCGCCGATATCCGGCAGTTTTTCGTTGAGGTTGATTGGCATGAAGTGCACCCGGCTGCGCAGGCTTCGCTCGATCAGGAACGTACCCTCCTGGCTACCGGTCCCTTTCAGGCAATGTTTGGTCAACAAGGGTTGTGCAATGTGGCTGGCGCGCTCGATCGGGTAGTGCCCCGTGCGGGCCTTGGCCAACACCTGGCTGCTGATGTCGGAACCGATGATTTCCCAAGGGGTACTGCCCAGGCCATCGGCCAGGGTCATGGCCAGGCTGTAGGGTTCCTCGCCGGAAGAGCTGGCGGCGCTCCACAGACGGAAGGTTTTGCCCGGAGCGGCCTTGGGTAAAACCTGCTGGCGCAAGAAGTCGAAATGCTTGGGTTCGCGGAAGAAATAGGTTTCGTTGGTGGTGAGCAAGTCCAGGGCTATCTGCAGTTCCGCAGTGGCCCCATGGCCCATGATCATCTGGAAATAGTCGCCGTAGCTGTTCAGTTGATGGTGCTTCAACCGTTTGGACAAGCGCCCGGCAACCAGTGCTTTTTTTGCGGGGCTGAGGCTGATGCCGGCGGCACGATACAGCCAGCTTTGGAACTGCTTGAACTCGCTATCCTTGAGCGCTTCTGCATTCACGATCAAACATCCTTGCCAGGTCCAGGAACGACGTTGCAATGCACAATCGATCAAGGCCGAGGCGCACCAGGCGCCTCGACCAGAATCGATGATCAGCGGGTGGCCGCTAGCCCGACGCGGCGTCCGCCAGTGCGCCGACCTCGGATAACCTCGCCATCTCGTCAACCGACAACACGCGGTCGGCATTGAGGACGATGACGAACTTGCCCGCTACCTTGGCCATGCCACTGATGAAGTCGGAACGTATCCGCGCACCGAAACTGGGTGCCGGTTCGATCTCGCCGGCGGGGATTTCCAGGACCGCCGAGACCGCATCCACCATCAGCCCCACATCCTGAGTGCCGGCGTCCGAGTCGGCCTCGATAATGACGATGCACGAACGCCGGGTAATATCGGATTTTTGCCGGCCGAACCGTGCCGACAAGTCCACCACCGGCACCACCGCGCCACGCAGGTTGATCACCCCACGGACGAAGGCGGGCATCATCGGCACGCTGGTGATGTTGCCGTACTCGAGGATCTCCTTGATCCCGAGAATGCCGATGGCAAACATCTCGCCGCCCAGGAGGAAGGTCAGGTACTGCGCTTCTTCCTGGTGAAGGGCCTCGGGTCGATTGGTAGTAATCAGAGTACCCATGATGACCTCCCGTTAAAACCGAGTGAATTCGGCTTCTGCGACGCTGCTGGTCGCGTAGTGAGTGGCCGCCCGGTGGGGCAGGTGCTTGGGAGGTTGTGGCGATTTTTTGCCCGGCGCCAGCGTCCTGTGCGCGACGGCCTTGTGCAGGTTCTCGCTGACATCGGACTCCCGGGCAAAGAAGCTCATCGCCTGTTGCAGTTGCTCGGCCTGGCTGCTCATCTCCTCGGCGGTGGCGGCCAGTTCCTCACTGCTGGAGGCATTCTGCTGGGTGATCTGGTTTAGCTGGTTCATGGCCGTGTTGATCTGCGCCACCCCGGAAGATTGTTCTTCCGACGCTGCGCTGATCTCCTGAACAAGGTCTGAGGTCTTGTTGATCGAGGGCAGCATTTCGTTGAGCAATTTGCCGGCCTTCTCGGCCATCTCCACGCTGCTGGAGGACAACTGGCCGATCTCCTGGGCCGCCACCTGACTGCGCTCGGCGAGCTTGCGCACCTCGGCGGCGACGACGGCAAAGCCCTTGCCATGCTCGCCCGCCCGCGCCGCCTCGATGGCGGCGTTGAGCGCCAACAGGTTGGTCTGGTAGGCAATGTCGTCGATGATGCCGATGCGCTGGGCGATCTGTTTCATCGCGGCGACCGTCTGTTGTACCGAATCGCCACCCTCGGTGGCTTCTTTGGAAGCCTTGCTGGCCATGCCGTCGGTGACCTTGGCGTTTTCGGTGTTCTGATTGATGCTCGCGCTCATCTGCTCGATCGACGCGCTGGTTTCCTCGACGCTGGCCGCTTGCTCACTGGTGGCCTGACTCATGGACTGGGCGGTGGCACTGACCTGTTCGGAGGCGGTGACCAACGCGTCCGCCGCGGCGCTGACATCCTCGATAATCGTGGTCAGCTTCTCCGCCGTGGAATTCGCATCGTCTTTGACCTGAGTGAAGATACCGGTCGATTCTCGGGTGATGCGCTGTCCGAGGTCGCCATTGGCAAGCCCGCTGAAGACACGACTGACATCCTCGATGACGTTCGAGAGGGCGTCACAGCTGGCATTCGCATCGTCTTTGACCTGGCCAAAGACACCCGAGTAGTCGCGGGTGATGCGTTGTCCCAGGTCGCCCTTCGACATGGCGCCAAACAGGCGTCCCACGTCAGCGAAAATAACCCCTGTGGTTTCCATCAGCGTGTTGACGCCTGCGCACAGCACCAGGATCGGGCCGCTCTTGCCTTCCAGGGGGATGCGTTGACTCAGATCGCCATCCTTCGCCGCCGAGGTCACGTGCTGGGCTTGCTCTACCGCTTGCACCAGCATGTTGTTGGCATTGACCTGCGCCGTCACGTCGGTGGCGTATTTAACGACTTTGAAGGGCTGGCCGTTCATGTCCATGATCGGGTTGTAGGAGGCTTGAATCCAGATTTCCTTGCCACCTTTGCCGATGCGCTTGTATTCGCCGGCATCGAATTCCCCGCGTCCGAGTTTGTCCCAGAACACGCGGTATTCCGGAGAGGCGCGGTAGACCGGGTCGGCAAACATGCTGTGATGTTGCCCCTTGATCTCGGCGAGGGTGTAGCCGAGCGTGTTCAGGAAGTTGTCGTTGGCGTGCAGAACTTTGCCGTCGAGCGAGAACTCGATCACTGCTTGTGCCTTGCTGATGGCGCTGAGCTGGCCGGCGAAATCGGCTGCCTGCAACTTGCTCTGGGTGATGTCAGTCGCATACTTGACGACTTTGAAGGGTTTGCCGTTCATGTCCATGATCGGGTTGTAAGAGGCTTGTATCCAGATTTCCCTGCCGCCCTTACCGATGCGTTTGTACTCACCGGCATCGAACTCACCGCGCCCGAGTTTTTCCCAGAACAGACGATATTCGGTAGAGGCGCGGTATTCGGGGTCGGCAAACATACTGTGATGTTGCCCCTTGATCTCGGCCAGGGTGTAGCCGACTGTGTTCAAGAAGTTGTCGTTGGCGTGCAAGATCCTGCCATCGAGTGAAAACTCAATGACGGCCTGTGCCTTATTGATAGCGTCGATTTGCCCTTTCAAATCCGATAACAGCGCTTGCTCTTTAAGGCGTTCTTCCTGGTTATAGCTGAATCGATTAATAAAACGGGTGACCATTGATTGATTAGCCTGATTCATGACAACTCCCAATGAAGTTCAGTTTTTTATTCGGTGGCCTGTTGCATCGCTTCAGATGTTATTGAGCAGGTCAGTCATGCGCGCCTTGTTCGACACGCGTCAGTTCCCCTTGAATCAGCGCTTTGCACGTTCATCAATTGTGTTTTTTACGTCGGTATTCAGGCTTCAGCCAACGCCGGTTGCAGGTTGTTGTGTGCCTGCTGTTGGGTGACCTGTTGCAGCAAGTTCGGTACATCGAGAATCAATGCCACCTCACCGCTGCCCAAAATGGTCGAGCCACCGATGCCGCGCAGGGCGCTGAACAGCTTGCCCAGCGGTTTGATCACGGTCTGGAATTCACCTTGCAGTTCGTCCACCACCAAACCGGCTTTCTGCTCGCCGCAACGCACCACCACCACGTTCTCGCGTCGGCCCGGGCTGCCTTCGGCATTGAACTGTTCACGCAGGTACACCAGCGGCAGCACTTCGCCACGCAAATTCAGGTAGCTGCGCTCGCGGGTGGCTTGGCGATCTTCTTCGGTCAACTCAAGGCACTCCTGCACCATGTCCAGAGGCACCACGTAAGTGGCCTGACCGACGCCCACCAAAAAGCCATCGATGATCGCCAGGGTCAGCGGCAGGCGGATGCGCACCCGGGTGCCCCGGCCCGCCTGGCTGTCGAGGTCGACGCTGCCGCGCAGGGCGGTGATGTTGCGCTTGACCACGTCCATGCCGACGCCTCGGCCGGAGAGGTTGGTGACGGTCGCCGCAGTAGAGAAACCCGGCTCGAAAATCAGGTTGTAGATGTCCTGGTCGGATGGTGTGGCGGTGGCGGAGAGCAAGCCGCGCTCGCGGGCCTTGTGCAGGATGCGTTCGCGGTCGAGTCCGGCGCCGTCATCGACGATCTCGATGACGATGCTGCCGGAGTCGTGGTAGGCGTTGAGGCTCAGAGTACCCGTTAGCGATTTACCTGCCGCCTGGCGAACCTCGGGCGATTCAATGCCGTGATCCATAGCGTTGCGCAGCAAGTGCATCAACGGATCGCCAATTTTTTCCACCACGGTCTTGTCCAGCTCGGTGTCGGCACCGCTGATCTGCAGATCGATGTCCTTGCCCAGTTCGAGGCTGACATCGCGCACCACGCGCTGAAAGCGGTTGAAGGTGTCGCCGATTGGCACCATGCGCAGGCGCAGGGCGCTGTCGCGGATTTCCTCGACCAGGCCTGAGACCCGGGAACTGGCTTCCTGCAGCGCGTCGTTGTGGCTGCGCTGAGCCAGCAAGTTGGCGCCGGCTCCTGCGATCACCAGTTCGCCGACCAGGTTGATCAACTCGTCCAGCTTGTCCGCATCCACGCGAACGTAGCGGTTCTCTTTGCTCTTGCTCTCCTGGATCTGGCTTTGCTTGTTCAGGGCGGCCTGCACCAGTGCGGGCGTCACCGAGCGCTGCTCGACGAGGATTTCGCCCAGAGGAGCGGTCGGGTGGCTTGATTCAACAGGGGCGCGTTGTTCGTGCAGGGCTTTTTCCAGTTCTGGCGGGGTCAGGGCGCCGCTGCTGACCAGCAGCTCTCCCAGACGGGCCGCATCTTCCGGCAGTCGATCAATGAGCTCGATGTATTCGGCGATCTTGCTGTGCGGCGGGAGGATGTGGATCAGGCAATCGTCTCGCACAAAGTCGAAGGCTTCGGCGATGGCCGCTTTGTCCGCCGTGGACTGGTAGTCAATCTCGAAGCCCAGGTAACAGGCTTCGGCATCCATGGCATCGGCCTGCGGCATGCCGTCGGCCAGGGTGGTGATGCGGACGATCTCGCCCTGACTGTTGAGATAGCGCAGGAACGACAGCGGATCCATGCCGTTGCGCAGCACGTCCAGGCCAAAGCGCAGGGAGATGTGCCAGAGGTCGGAGGCCACGCTGTCATCCGCGCACACCTCGGTCAGATAATCGGTATTGAACGACGTAACGGCGGTGGCGGCTGGCTCCAGCTCCAGCGCCAGTGAACGGCCCTGGTAGGTGTTCAGGCGTTGGCGCAGGCCGCTTTCCCGAGTCTGCGCCGGGGTATCCAACTGACCACCTTGGGCGGCAACCACGTTGACCAGTTCCAGCATATGGTCGCCGCATTCCAGCAGCAGGGCGACCAGTTCGCTGTTTATGCCAACTGCGCCGTCACGTACGCGATCAAGCACGTCTTCGACGATATGGGTGAAGCCAACGACCGGCTCCAGACCGAACAGCCCGGCCGAGCCCTTGATGGTGTGCGCGGCGCGGAAGATGGCGCCCAGGGTGTCGCTGTCGCCCGGTTCGCTCTCCAGTCGCAGCAACGACTCTTCCATATCCTGCAGCAGTTCGCGGGCTTCGGCGATGAAGGTCTGCAGGGCTTGATCGAGATTTATACTCACGCTGAATTCCTTTTACGCTGAGGTCAACTAGCGGCCGAGTTGGAAATAACCAGGGGATCGCCAAAGAACGCGGCGAGGTTGCACAGGTCGAAGACTTCCAACACAGCGCGGCTGTGCCCTGCGAGGCGCAAGGTCGTGCCGATGCGTGTGGCTTCGCGTTTGGCCAGTAACAATTGCTGCATGCCGGCGCCGTCCATTTCGCTGACCTGGGACAGGTCGATTTCCAGCTCACCGGGCTCGGCCAGGTGGGGCAAGAGCTGTGCCTTGAACTCGGCCGCGGTATAGATGTTCATCCCGCCTTCGATATGCAGCTGGCACAGGCCATTCAGTGTGGCTACGCGGATGTTCATGCTCGCCTCCGGATTCGGTCGATCAAGGCAGGATGAGTTTGGCGACGGCGGCCAGCATCTGCGCCGGCTGGAAAGGCTTGACCACCCAGGCCCTGGCCCCGGCAGCCTGGCCTTCCTGTTTCTTCGCTTCCTGGGATTCGGTGGTCAGCATGATGATCGGGGTGAATTTGTAATTGGCCAGCTTCTTCACCTCCTTGACCAGTGTGATGCCATCCATGTTGGGCATGTTCACATCGCTGATCATCAGGTGGATCTTCTGTCCGTTCAGCTTGGTCAGCGCATCCTTGCCATCGCTGGCCTCGATCACGTCGTAGCCGGCCCCCTTCAAGGCAATGCTGACCACCTGGCGTACGCTGCTGGAATCGTCGACGACCATTACGGTTTTAGCCATGCTGCTCTCCTGCTAGAAGAAAGTGATTTCCTGTTCCTTGGCGGCGCTGGAACTGTGTCCGTGATGGATTTGTCGCTGCTCATCGGTGGCATAGGTCAACTCCATGCTCGCCAACCAGGCTCGGGCATCGATCTGTTCCAACTGATCCGGATTGCGCTGGCCGTTCTGCAGGTGCTGGTGCAAGGCCTGCATGTTGTCGCGAACATGGGAGAGGATCTGGCTGACGCGATCCTGGAACTGCAGGCCGATCAGGACCTCGCTGATTTCGTCACGGATGCCGACGCTCTCTTGCTGGAGTAACTCGGTAGAACCCGACAGGCGCTGGGTAATGCTGTGAAAACGGTCCAGCACATGTTGAATGCTGGCTTCGGAGGCGGAGACCGAGTGCTGGTCATTCGCTGCAGTGTCGTCGGCGACTTCGACCAGGCGGGTGATGGCGCTGTTGATGATGCCGACGGTGGCCGACATCTTTTTCCCGGTGTCGCTGGAGAGGCTCGACAAACTGCGCACGGCATCGGCCACTACAGCGAAACCACGCCCGGCTTCACCTGCTCGTGCGGCTTCAATTGCGGCGTTCAGTGCCAGGAGGTTGGTTTGCGCAGCAATCGCCGCAACCTCTTTAGACATGCTGAGCAGTTCGCCGGTGTAATCGGTGAGGCTGCGGACTTGCTCCAGCATCTGGTCGCGACTCAGTTGCGTGGCCTTGAGGGAATTGACCACCTGCGTCAGTTCCGTTTCGCTCTGAGCGAGTACCACCACTGCGCCGCTCTGGGCATCGCCGGCCAGTCCATCCGCCGCTTGTTGCGAAGTCTGCACGGCTTCTTCCAGCTTGCTGTAGATGCCAGAGAAACGCTGGCTCAGCGTGACGATGGCCTGCTCGGTCTGGCTGCGGGAGTTCTCTATCTGCTGGGTCCAGATCGGCATGGCTTCCCGGCATACGGCTTCCAGACCGTTGGCTGCGGACGCGGCACTGGCGGCCTGGTGTTGGCTCAGGCTGTTGGCATGGGCGTGGCTCAGTGCTTGGTCAAACAGCTTGCGCTGGCTGCGGACAATCCAGGCGCCGGCAGCGCCGCCACTGGCGAGCAGGATCAGTGCGGCCGTCATCGGCAGTGCCGTCAAACCGGCCAAAACCAGAAGCGAAACAGCCCCGCCAGAGGCAATGGCCAGGACGGGCCAAATCAATGAAGTGAAATCAGGTCGAACGGAGGAATAACTGCGGTCAAAGTCATATGAAGACAAGGGCTGGTCCTTATTCAAATCGCTCCATTCGAGCGGCTAAATGTGTCACCGATAGCGAAGTGTCTGTCCCTGTGCTTGCAGTTGAATCGTTTCAAATTCAAAGCCTTGGCCAGCGCTGGCACAGGTCATATTGCTTTGGAACTAATACAAAATATTGCTGTTTTTGACGATAGCAGTAGGCCATCTTTTTGCAAGGCAGCAGCCGCATCAGCCACTGTTTTATTTGGTGTTGGTTGCTTATTTTCAGAGTGACTGCGAGGGGTTATTAATCGCGTTGCGGGGAAGGGCGGAGCGGAGGGGCGAGTTGGATAATCCAATAAACAGGCACAAAAAAAGGCCAGCTAAACGCTGACCTTTTTTGTGTATCCAGATGGCTCCACGACCTGGACTCGAACCAGGGACCCAGTGATTAACAGTCACTTGCTCTACCAACTGAGCTATCGCGGAATGGCGCCTATGTTACTGATTCAAAAAGAGAAGTCAAGCATCTGATAGCAACTTGAGCGATTCGTCGGGACAGCCGGTGGTTTATCGACCATGAGCGGTTACCAGAATCGTTCCAGAGGTCTACCATGGCAGCCCCGGAAGTGGTCACACGCGCTGCCGGCCATTCGCCGAAACAGGTACGCGCCATGAATCATTCAATCCTTGCACCTCACACCAACGGGGTGTTCGCATGAGCATCGCTCAGATCAGCTTGCCCAAAGGTGTCGGCCCTCACGCCGAAAAACTGCTCGACGCAATCACGCAGGCCGGCACGGCCGAGGATTTGAACCGTGCCGGTGGCAAGGCCGAGGGTTTTGTTTTGGGCCTGGAAAGTGCCAAGGCGATCAAGAGTCAGATTGCCGAGTCGCTTTATGTCGCCTATGACGACGCCGCCAGCCAGCGTGCCACCGAACTGGCTTAACCGCCGAATGTGAAGGTGCCGAGCATCATTTTGGCGTAGAGCGTCGCGGCGGCCAGTTGCACCAGCCACAAGGCCAGGCCGCCGAGAAATACGCCCGCAGCGACTTGCAATACCAGGTTATTCCCGCGTTTGGCCGGGGTGCGCGGGACGAAGTCGTCCAGCTCATCGCGGTCTGCGCGTAGGTCATCGTTTTTCATGTGGGTTCTCGTAAAATTCCTGGGTGTACACAAAACCTGTAGGAGTGAGCCTGCTCGCGATGAGGCCTTCACATTCAACATCTATTGTCGCCTGACAGTCCGCTATCGCGAGCAGGCTCACTCCCACAGTTTCAATGGTGGGGAGTCTAGAGGGCTCGCTCCCGTTAACGGGAATTATCTGCGACAAATAAAAAACGGGAAGCCCATCGGCTTCCCGTTTTTCATATCACCGAACGACTCAGATCACCGCAACGATGGCCTTGGTCACCACGTCGATATTGCTCTGGTTCAACGCCGCCACGCAGATGCGGCCGGTGTCCAGGGCGTAGATGCCGAACTCGGTGCGCAGGCGGGTGACTTGCTCAACCGTCAGGCCGGAGTAAGAGAACATGCCACGCTGACGGCCGACGAAGCTGAAATCGCGCTGCGGGGCGTTTTTAGCCAGGGTGTCGACCATCTGAATGCGCATGCCGCGAATCCGCAGGCGCATTTCAGCCAGTTCTTCTTCCCACTGGGCGCGCAGGACCGGGCTGTTCAATACCGCGGCGACGATGCTTGCACCGTGGGTTGGCGGGTTGGAGTAGTTGGTGCGGATCACGCGTTTGACTTGCGACAGCACGCGCGCGCTTTCTTCTTTCGATTCGCTGACGATCGACAGGGCGCCAACGCGCTCGCCGTACAGCGAAAACGATTTGGAGAACGAGCTGGACACAAAGAAGGTCAGGCCCGATTCAGCGAACAGGCGCACAGCGGCGGCGTCTTCGTCGATGCCGTCGCCAAAGCCCTGGTAAGCCATGTCTAGGAACGGTACGTGGCCTTTGGCTTTAACCACTTCCAGCACGTTGTTCCAGTCCGCCGGGCTCAGGTCCACGCCGGTCGGGTTGTGGCAGCAGGCGTGCAGCACAACGATCGAGCCGGAGGGCAGGGCGTTCAAGTCTTCCAACAGGCCGACGCGGTTTACGTCGTGGGTCGCGGCGTCGTAATAGCGGTAGTTCTGCACCGGGAAACCAGCGGTTTCGAACAGGGCGCGGTGGTTTTCCCAGCTCGGGTCGCTGATCGCCACGACAGCGTTCGGCAGCAGTTGCTTGAGGAAGTCGGCGCCGATTTTCAGTGCACCGGTACCGCCCACAGCCTGGGTGGTGATGACGCGGCCAGCGGCGATCAGTGGCGAGTCATTGCCGAACAGCAGTTTCTGCACGGCCTGGTCGTAGGCGGCGATACCGTCGATTGGCAAGTAGCCACGGGAAGCGTGTTGAGCGACGCGAATCGTCTCGGCTTCGACAACGGCGCGCAGGAGTGGAATTTTCCCCTCCTCGTTGCAGTAAACACCGACTCCCAGGTTGACCTTGTTGGTACGGGTATCGGCGTTGAATGCTTCGTTGAGGCCCAGGATTGGATCGCGTGGTGCCATTTCGACAGCGGAGAACAGGCTCATTTTTGCGGCGGCTCTGAATGGAGTGTGGAGGGACGTGTGGCGCTCCAGCCGAATGCACTAGAGCGGTGCACAAACGGGGAGCTAGTATAGAGGCCATCAGCGACCGATGGCGACAGACGTTTCGGCTTTTCCGCTAAGTTTTTCCGATTATTTTTCGACCGTTAGTCGATTGCCGTCGTCAAAGGATTCACGGGATGTAGGACGTTTGCCTTGAAAGAGCAGGCAATCGACTCCACATTGAGCACAATCCAGTTTTTTCCTCGGGCGACGTCGGTCGTTTGCGGTCTTTCTCGTTGCTGTCCGGTTTGACCGGTCAGGCGCGACCCCAGGGGTATTGAATGTCTGAATTCCAGCTAGTCACCCGCTTCGAGCCCGCCGGCGATCAGCCGGAAGCCATCCGCCTGATGGTCGAGGGTATCGAAGCCGGGCTGGCGCACCAGACGTTGCTCGGTGTGACCGGTTCCGGCAAGACCTTCAGCATCGCCAACGTGATCGCGCAAGTGCAGCGTCCGACCCTGGTGCTGGCGCCGAACAAGACCCTGGCCGCGCAGCTGTACGGCGAGTTCAAGGCGTTCTTCCCGAACAACGCCGTCGAATACTTCGTTTCCTACTACGACTACTACCAGCCCGAAGCCTACGTACCGTCGTCCGACACCTTCATCGAGAAGGATGCCTCGATCAACGACCACATCGAGCAGATGCGCCTGTCCGCGACCAAGGCGTTGCTGGAGCGCAAAGACGCGATCATCGTCACCACCGTGTCGTGCATCTACGGTCTGGGCAGCCCGGAAACCTATTTGAAGATGGTGTTGCACGTGGATCGCGGCGACAAACTCGATCAGCGTGCCTTGCTGCGTCGCCTGGCGGACCTGCAATACACCCGCAATGACATGGACTTCGCCCGTGCGACCTTTCGGGTGCGTGGCGATGTGATCGATATTCATCCGGCGGAATCCGATTTTGAAGCGATCCGCATCGAACTGTTCGATGACGAGGTCGAGAGCCTGTCCGCCTTCGATCCACTGACCGGCGAAGTGATCCGCAAGCTGCCACGTTTCACGTTCTATCCGAAAAGCCACTACGTGACGCCACGAGAAACCCTGCTCGGTGCCGTCGAAGGGATCAAGGTCGAGTTGCAGGAGCGTCTGGATTACCTGCGCACCAACAACAAGCTTGTTGAGGCCCAGCGTCTGGAGCAGCGCACGCGCTTCGACCTGGAGATGATCCTAGAGCTGGGTTATTGCAACGGTATCGAAAACTACTCGCGCTACCTGTCCGGCCGTGAATCGGGCCAGGCGCCACCCACGTTGTTCGACTACTTGCCAGCCGACGCCTTGCTGGTGATCGACGAATCCCACGTCAGCGTGCCCCAGGTCGGCGCCATGTATAAGGGCGACCGTTCACGTAAAGAGACGCTGGTGGAATACGGTTTCCGTCTGCCGTCGGCGCTGGATAACCGGCCGATGCGTTTCGACGAGTTCGAAAGCATCAGCCCGCAGACGATTTTTGTCTCGGCGACGCCCGGCAATTACGAGGCGGAACATGCGGGGCGTGTCGTTGAGCAACTGGTGCGTCCGACGGGGCTGGTCGATCCTCAGATCGAAATCCGCCCGGCGCTGACCCAAGTTGATGACTTACTCTCGGAAATCGGCAAACGCGTTGCGCTCGAAGAGCGGGTGCTGGTCACGACCCTGACCAAGCGCATGTCCGAAGACTTGACTGATTACCTGGCCGATCACGGCGTTCGCGTGCGTTACCTGCACTCGGACATCGACACCGTGGAGCGGGTCGAAATCATTCGGGATTTGCGCCTCGGTACGTTCGATGTGCTGGTGGGGATCAACCTGCTGCGTGAAGGCCTGGACATGCCGGAAGTGTCGCTGGTGGCGATTCTCGATGCGGACAAGGAAGGCTTCCTGCGTTCCGAGCGCTCGTTGATCCAGACCATCGGCCGGGCGGCGCGTAACCTCAACGGTCGGGCGATTCTCTACGCCGACCGCATTACCGGCTCCATGGAGCGGGCGATCGGCGAAACCGAGCGTCGTCGCGACAAGCAGATCGCCTTCAATCTGGCCAACGGCATCACGCCCAAGGGTGTGTTCAAGGACGTCGCCGATATCATGGAAGGCGCTACCGTGCCGGGCTCGCGCAGCAAGAAGCGCAAAGGCATGGCCAAGGCTGCCGAAGAGAGCGCCAAGTACGAAGCGCAATTGCGCTCGCCGGGTGAAATCGCCAAGCGGATTAAAGCCCTGGAAGAGAAGATGTACGCGTTGGCGCGTGATCTGGAGTTTGAAGCGGCGGCGCAGATGCGCGATGAGATTGGCAAGTTGCGGGAGCGGTTGATCACTGTCTGATATTTGCAGCGCCTGTCATGCCGCCATCGCGATCAAGCTCGGTTCCTGCGGTAGGAGCCGAGCTTGCTCGCGATGCTTGCGCCTCGGTCTCAGTGTGCTTCCCCAGCCTTAATCCCCTCCGGCAATTTCTTGGTCAACAAGATCGCCAGCATGCTCACCCCCAACGCAATCCCGACAAAGTGAAACGCATCGTTGTAGGCCATGATTGACGCCTGCTGATGCGCAATCTCACTGATTTTCCCCAGCGCCGCCGTCTCATTGCCCAGTCGGTCAGCCATCGACGCCAGTCGCTCGGCCACCTGCGGATTGCTCGGCACGATGGCTTCACGCAAATAATCAAAGTAGGTCTTGGTTCGCGCATCCAGCAGGGTGGCGAGGAGGGCGATGCCAATCGCGCCGCCGAGGTTGCGCAGGATGTTGAACAGGCTCGACGCCGAACCCGCGTCCTGCGGCAGAATGTATGCGGTGGCGATCAGCGAAATGGTGACCATGATCAATGGCTGACCGAGCGCGCGGATGATCTGGATCTGATTGAACTGCGGTCCGGCGAAGTCCGGGTTCAGCACCCCCGATGAAAAACTCGCCAGCCCGAACAGTCCAAATCCCAGCGTGCACAGCCATTTCGGCGAAATGTACTTCATCAATTTTGGCACCAGCGGAATCAGAAACAGCTGCGGCACGCCCATCCACATGATCACTTCGCCGATCTGCAGGGCGTTGTAGTTCTGAATCTGCGCCAGGTACAGCGGCAACAGGTAAATCGAGCCATACAACCCGACCCCCATCCCCAGGCTGGAAATACTCGACAGGCCAAAGTTGCGGTTGCCCAGGATGCCGAGGTTGATCAGCGGGTTGGGTTTGGAAAACTGCACGATCACAAAGGTGATCAGGCTGATCAGCGCAATGCTGCCCAGGGTCACGATCAGGTTCGACTCCAGCCAGTCCTTGCGATGGCCTTCCTCCAGAAATACCTGCAAACAACCGAGCCCGACGCCGAGGGTGAGAATGCCCATGTAATCGGTGCTTTTCAGTAATTCCCAGTGCGCTTCCTTCTTCTCCAGGCCGTACATCAGGCCCGCAATCATGATCAGGCCTGGTGGCACGTTGATGTAGAAGATGTATTCCCAACCCCAATTCTCGGTCAGCCAGCCGCCCAGCGTCGGGCCGATCGAGGGCGCGAAGGTGGCAGTCATGGCGAACATGGCCATGCCTTTGGCGCGGTGATGTTCCGGGAGTTTGATCAGCGTCAGGGTGAATGCCAGCGGGATCAGCGCGCCGCCGGTGAAGCCCTGCAGGGCGCGAAAGACGATCATGCTTTCCAGGCTCCACGCCATGGAGCACAGCAGCGAGGAGGCGAGGAAACCCAATGACACCCACACCGCCAGTCGCCGCGCCGACAGCAACTGCACCAGCCAGGCGGTCAGCGGAATCATGATGATTTCCGCTACCAGGTACGAGGTGGAAATCCACGAGCCTTCTTCCAGGGTGGCCGACAGGGCGCCCTGAATATCCTTGAGCGACGAGTTGGTGATCTGGATATCAAGCACGGCCATGAAGGCGCCGAGCATCACGCTCATGACCGCGATCCAGTCCCGTCGGGTCGGTTCGCCGGCCGGGCGAATCAGTTGATCACCGGCCATCGTCAGGGGCGTCTTTGATGTTCACTTTGGCGGTGACTGACATGCCCGGGCGGATCTTGCCGCGCAGCGGATTGTCCGCGTCGAACGTCAGTTTTACCGGAATCCGTTGTACGACTTTGGTGAAGTTGCCCGTGGCATTGTCCGGTGGCAACAGGCTGAACTGCGCGCCCGACGCGGCGAACAGGCTGTCGACGCGGGCCTTGATCGGCGTGTCGCTGTAGGCGTCGAAGGTCAGCTCGGCACTTTGGCCTGGCTGCATGTGGCCAATCTGGGTTTCCTTGAAGTTGGCCTGAATCCAGATGTCCTGGTCCGGGACGATCGACAGCAAATACGCGCCGGCCTGCACCACTTGGCCCTCGCGGGCGGCGCGCTGACCAATCAGGCCGCTGATCGGTGCGTGGATTTCGCTGCGGGTCAGGTTCAGTTCGGCTTGCGCCAGGTCGGCCTTGGCGTTGGCGATCTGCGCGTCGAGGCGCTTGATTTCGGCATTCAAGGCGTTGACCTGCTGGCGTTGGCCCTGAGCGTCGGCCTGGGCCTTGGCCACTTGCGAGCGGGCGATGTGGTTGTCGGCGGACAGGGTGGTCACCCGTTCTTCCGAGATGAAGCCGGGTTTGCGCAAGGTCTGGGCGCGGGTCAAATCGATGAGCGAGCGGCCGAGGCTGGCCTGGCTGGATGCCACTTGCGCTTCGCTGGCAGCGATCAGGCTGGATTGCTGGGTCAGTTTGCTTTGCGCTTGCAGGCGTTCGGCCTGGCGGGTGGCGAGGGTCGCGTTGGCGCGGTCGACGGCGAGGTCGAAATCGGCACCTTCGAGCTTGATCAGCAACTGGCCTTTCTCGACGTGCTCGTTGTCGTGCACCAGCACTTGATCGATGCGTGCGCCCAACTGGCTCGAGACACGGGTGATCTCGCCCTGGACATAGGCGTTGTCGGTGCTTTCATAAAACCGTCCCTTGAAGAACCACTGGGCAAAGAAGCCCCCGGCAATCAGCAGGACAATCAACAGGAAAATAAACAGGCGACGCTTGAGTTGGGCAGGCATGGGGCAGACTGTAGTCGAGAAATTGTAAGGAAAGTTATCAGCTGGTGAATCTGTCATACAGCCGACAAGCGGTAAATGCCATCGGCTTATATTCGGCCATTCGCCAGGGCATACGCGCGTTGTAGGCGCAAAGTTGGCTTAAATGCCCTGCTCACTGGAGCCGGGCGGGTATCGCCTGTTACCATTCGCCCTTTGTTTTATCTTCATTTCGAGACTTGCCATGACCACCGTCCGCACGCGCATCGCGCCATCGCCTACCGGGGACCCCCACGTAGGTACCGCTTACATCGCTTTGTTCAACTACTGCTTTGCCAAGCAGCATGGCGGTGAGTTCATCCTGCGGATCGAAGACACCGACCAATTGCGTTCGACCCGCGAGTCCGAACAGCAGATTTTCGACGCCCTGCGCTGGTTGGGTATCGACTGGAGCGAAGGCCCGGACGTCGGTGGCCCGCACGGTCCATACCGGCAGAGCGAGCGCGGCGATATCTACCAGAAGTATTGCCAGCAACTGGTTGAAATGGGTCATGCCTTCCCCTGCTTCTGCACCGCCGAAGAACTGGACCAGATGCGCGCCGAGCAAATGGCTCGCGGCGAAACCCCGCGTTATGACGGTCGTGCGCTGTTGCTGTCCAAGGAAGAAGTCGCGCGCCGCCTGGCCGCTGGCGAACCTCACGTGATTCGCATGAAAGTGCCGAGCGAAGGCGTGTGCGTGGTGCCGGACATGCTGCGTGGCGACGTCGAGATCCCGTGGGATCGCATGGACATGCAGGTGCTGATGAAGACCGACGGCTTGCCGACGTACTTCCTGGCCAACGTGGTCGACGACCACCTGATGGGGATCACCCACGTCCTGCGCGGCGAAGAGTGGCTGCCGTCGGCGCCGAAACTGATCCTGCTTTACGAGTACTTCGGCTGGGAACAGCCGGAACTGTGCTACATGCCGCTGTTGCGTAACCCGGACAAGAGCAAGCTGTCCAAGCGCAAGAACCCGACTTCGGTGACGTTCTACGAGCGCATGGGCTTCATGCCGGAAGCGATGCTCAACTACCTGGGGCGCATGGGCTGGTCGATGCCGGACGAGCGCGAGAAGTTTTCGTTGCAGGAAATGGTCGACAACTTCGACCTGAGCCGTGTGTCGCTGGGCGGGCCGATTTTCGACATCGAGAAGCTGTCGTGGCTTAACGGCCAGTGGCTGCGTGACCTGCCGGTGGAAGAGTTCGCTTCGCGCCTGCAGACCTGGGCGCTGAACCCTGAATACATGATGAAGATCGCGCCGCACGTACAAGGTCGCGTTGAAACCTTCAGCCAGGTCGCACCGCTGGCCGGGTTCTTCTTTGCCGGTGGTGTGAATCCGGATGCCAAATTGTTCGAATCCAAAAAGCTCTCGGGCGATCAGGTTCGGCAGTTGATGCAGTTGATCCTGTGGAAACTGGAAAGCCTGCGTCAGTGGGAAAAGGACAGCATCACCGCGACGATTCAGGCGGTGGTTGAATCGCTGGAGCTGAAGCTGCGTGACGCCATGCCGTTGATGTTTGCTGCGATCACGGGGCAGGCGAGCTCGGTGTCGGTGCTGGATGCGATGGAAATCCTTGGTCCGGACCTGACTCGTTTCCGTCTGCGCCAGGCGATTGACCTGCTGGGCGGCGTGTCGAAGAAAGAAAACAAGGAATGGGAAAAACTCTTGGGCAACATCGCCTGAGGACGTTTGACCCTGCGGCAACCGCCGGAGGCTTCGATCATTTGATCGCAATCTTCGGCGCTCCCCCCGATTTTCCGGGGGGAGGGCGGTAAGTGATTGTTATGTCGGCAAAAAAGTTTGAAATATTTTAAAAATAAGTTTGACAGCTTTTCGATCCGCCATTAAGATTCGCCCCGTCCTCAGCGATGAGGGGCTATAGCTCAGCTGGGAGAGCGCTTGCATGGCATGCAAGAGGTCGACGGTTCGATCCCGTCTAGCTCCACCAATTTACACTTCAAGGTCTGGCCACACCGGCCTTGAAGCGATCAACACTCAGCGTTGATCTGTTGTATAGAAGGGTTTGCGTCCCCTTCGTCTAGTGGCCTAGGACACCGCCCTTTCACGGCGGTAACAGGGGTTCGAGTCCCCTAGGGGACGCCAGTTTTACAGAAGCGATGTTGCAAGATGTCGCTCCGCCGCGAGGCGAAAAATCCGGGGCTATAGCTCAGCTGGGAGAGCGCTTGCATGGCATGCAAGAGGTCAACGGTTCGATCCCGTTTAGCTCCACCAATTTTACAGTTCAAGGTCTGGCCACGCAGGCATTGAATCGATCAGCACTCAGCACTGATCAGTTGTATAGAAGGTTTTGCGTCCCCTTCGTCTAGTGGCCTAGGACACCGCCCTTTCACGGCGGTAACAGGGGTTCGAGTCCCCTAGGGGACGCCACGATTACCCGCTCTGCGGGATTTTATAAGGGTCATTCAATTATTGAATGGCCCTTTTGTTTGTCTGGCGTTTGGCCAAATCCCCCAATTTCTTTCAAACTGTTCTTCAGACCAGCGGTCACATCCACGACTTGCGAAAAATTATTATGAGAATAATATTCTAGTCGTAATATTCGGAGGCAACGATGAACGATAAAAAAGCTCAAACCCGTGAACGCATCCTTAAGGCTGCCAGTGCAGCGCTGATCCAGCGCGGCCCGGCAGAACCGAGCGTTGGCGAAGTGATGGGCGCAGCCGGCCTGACCGTCGGCGGCTTCTATGCGCACTTCGAAAGCAAGGACGCAATGATGCTGGAAGCGTTCCAGCAATTGCTCGGTCACCGCCGAGGCCTGATCGCCGACATGGATGCCGAGTTGACCGGCGAAGAGCGTCGCGCGTTGGTGGCAGCGTTTTATCTGTCACGTAAACACCGTGATTCCTCCGAATCGGCGTGTCCGATCCCGGCGTCTGTCGGTGAGTTGGGAAGGCTGCCGGATGCGTTTCGTGTCGCACTGAATGAGCATGTGGAAATGATGGTCGCGCAGTTGGCGGCCAGCCCGGAAGACACCGACAAAGCCTTGGCTGACATGGCGTTGATGGTGGGTGGTTTGGCGCTGGCCCGCGCGCTGGGGCCAGGAGAGTTGTCCGATCGATTGCTGCGCGCCGCCAAGTCGGCGGTGCTGTGACCTGAAGGCATTGGCCTGAGGAGTGAGAGCGATGAGCACGTTGAAGTGGGTTCGTGGCGTTAATGGCACCTTGGGCTGGTTCGCACCACAGCTGGTCGCGAGCAGAATGCGACTGGCATTCATGAGCCCGCGAGCACTGCCTCCGCGTGATTGGGAGTTGCCGCTGCTGGCGAAGTCCGAACGTATCACGCTGCGCTTTGGGCTCTCGGCGCTGCGCTGGGGCCAAGGCCCTGCCGTGTTGTTGATGCACGGGTGGGAAGGGCGGCCGACGCAATTCGCCAGCATTATCACTGCGCTTGTCGATGCCGGTTACAGCGTGGTCGCCCTCGACGGTCCGGCCCATGGTCGTTCACCGGGCGAAGAAGCGAATGTCGTGCTGTTTGCCCGTGCCATGCTTGAAGCCGCCGCCGAATTGCCGCCGCTGCAAGCGGTCATTGGTCACTCGATGGGTGGCGCCAGTGCCATGCTCGCCGTGCAATTGGGTTTGCGCACCGAAACCCTGGTCACCATTGCCGCTCCGGCGCGGATTCTCGGCGTGCTGCGCGGCTTTGCCAAGTATGTGCGACTGCCGCCCAAGGCGCGTTCCGCTTTCATCCGTCAGGTCGAGAAAGACGTCGGCATGCGCGCAGCGGCGCTGGACGTAGCGCACTATCAGCTCGACATGCCAGGCCTGATCGTCCATGCCGAAGATGACCGCTTTGTGTCGGTCAAGGAATCACAACTGATCCACGAAGCCTGGTTTGACAGCCGCTTGTTGCGTCTCGAAGAAGGGGGGCATCAGAAAGTGCTGGCCGATCCCCGGGTCATTGATGGCGTGTTATCACTCCTGGCCGGTCGCAGCCTGCATTCGCGCCAATCGGCGTAAGCATCCGTTACACTGCCCCGGTCGACATTATCTGACCGGGAGTGGGGCATGAGCTGGGATAGGGCAACGCCATTTATCATTGATCTGCAAGTGGGCGCCGAGGACATCGACGGGCTGGGTCACGCCAATAATGCAGTGTACGTGACATGGCTCGAGCGTTGCGCCTGGCGCCACTCGCAGCGTCTGGGCCTTGATCTGGTCGAATATCGGCGACTGGACCGGGCGATGGCGGTCGTGCGGCACGAGATCGATTACCTGGCCGCCGCCTACGAAGATGACGAGTTGCAGCTGGCGACCTGGATTGTCGATTGGGATCAGCGCCTGAAAATGACTCGACACTTCCAGTTGAAGCGTCCGCGCGACAACACCACGTTGCTGCGCGCGCAAACCACGTTCGTCTGCATCGAACTGTCGACCGGCAAGCCAAAACGCATGCCGACCGAGTTCATCGAAGGCTACGGCCCGGCGCTACAGATGTTGGATACGACCAACACCTGATGTGGGAGCGAGCAAGCCCCGCTCCCACAAGGGGATTTGCGATGTTCTGCAGATTCCCCGCGCAATCCAGTAAACTGCCGCACGTTTTTCGTCGAGTGTGTTTTTCATGCAAATTGCTTTGGCGCCCATGGAGGGGTTGGTCGACAACATCCTGCGGGACGTGCTGACCCGTGTGGGCGGTATCGATTGGTGCGTGACCGAGTTCATCCGGATCAACGATCAGTTGCTCACGCCTGCCTACTACCACAAGTTCGGCCCCGAACTGTTGACCGGCGCCCGTACCGCGTCCGGCGTGCCTCTGCGTGTGCAGCTGCTCGGTTCTGATCCTGTGTGCCTGGCGGAAAACGCCGCGCTGGCCTGCGAGTTGGGCTCTGAAGTCATCGACCTGAACTTCGGTTGCCCGGCCAAGACCGTCAACAAGTCTCGCGGTGGTGCGGTATTGCTCAAAGAGCCTGAACTGCTCAACGAAATCGTCGAGCACGTGCGTCGAGCGGTGCCTGCGCACATCCCGGTGACCGCCAAGATGCGCCTCGGTTTTGACAGTCCCGACGGTTCGCTGGTGTGCGCCACCGCCTTGGCTGAAGGCGGCGCAGCACACATCGTGGTGCATGCGCGGACCAAGACCGATGGCTACAAACCGCCAGCGCATTGGGAGTGGATTCCTCGTGTTCAAGAGGTGGTCAAGGTGCCGGTGTTTGCCAATGGCGACATCTGGAGCGTCGAAGACTGGCGTCGTTGCCGCGAGATCAGCGGCGTGGAAGACATCATGCTCGGCCGTGGCCTGGTCTCGCGCCCGGACCTGGCCCGGCAAATCGCGGCAGCGCGTGCCGGTGAAGACGTGGTCGAGATGACCTGGGCCGAGCTGCTGCCGCTGCTCCAGGACTTCTGGCTGCAAGCCAAGGCGCAGATGACACCCCGTCAATCGCCGGGTCGCTTGAAGCAATGGTTGGCGATGCTGACGCGCAATTATCCGGAAGCAGTGGAGCTGTTTACCGTGCTGCGGCGTGAAACTGAGCTGGATCAGGTTTCCCGTTTGCTCGGTCTGACAGTCGCCGAAGCGGCGTAAAAAAATCTAAAAAAAGTCTCTTGAAATGCTATCAGCGGTCCCTATCTAAGGGTTACGCGATGCCGAATTCGGGTCGCGGATACAAAAAACCTTGCTGATTGTTTTCAGGAGATTTGAATCATGACTACTGCATTTTCCCTGGCCCCACTGTTCCGTTCCTCGGTAGGCTTCGACCGTTTCAACGACCTGTTCGAAACCGCCCTGCGCAACGAGCCAGGCAGCACCTACCCACCTTACAACGTGGAAAAACACGGCGATGATCAATACCGCATCGTCGTCGCCGCAGCCGGTTTCCAGGAAGAAGACCTGGACCTGCAAGTGGAGAAAGGTGTGCTGACCATCAGTGGTGGCAAACGCGAAGCGAACGAAAGCGTGACCTTCCTGCACCAAGGCATCGCCCAGCGTGCGTTCAAGCTGTCGTTCCGCCTGGCGGACCACATCGAGATCAAGGCCGCTGACCTGCGTAACGGTCTGTTGAGCATCGACCTGGTGCGCATCGTTCCAGAAGAGGCGAAAGCCAAACGCATCCCGATCAACGGGACGCAAAAACCCGCTCTGCAGCACTAAGCCAGAGCAACGAAAAGGGCGCCCTCGCGGCGCCCTTTTTTGTGTCCAAACATCACACATACCCCGTAGCAGGCCGGGTTATTTCAGGAGTTTTTGAAACTCTTCCACCGGCAACGGCCGGCTGTGTAAATACCCCTGATAGAAATGGCAACCCAAGCCCTGCAAAAACTCCAGTTGCTCCGCCGTCTCTACCCCTTCGGCAATCACTTTCAGCTCCAGACTCCGCGCCATGGCGACAATCGCGCGGATGATCTCCGCGTCGTTCGGATCAGTCGTGGCGTCACGGATAAACGACTGATCGATCTTCAATGTGTCGACCGGCAAACGCTTGAGGTAGGTCAGCGAGGAGTAGCCGGTGCCGAAGTCGTCCATCGCGAAACTCACGCCGAGTTTTTTCAGGCGGCGCATTTTGCTGATGGTGTCTTCCAGGTTCTGGATGACGATGCCTTCGGTGATTTCCAGTTTCAGCAGCGAGCAGGGCAGGCCGTGGCTGCTGAGGCTGTGTTCGATGCGTTCGACGAAGTCGGTTTGGCGAAATTGCCTCGGACTGATGTTCACGCACAGGCTGAAACTGAGCGGGTTCACCAGCCCTTTAGCGACCAGTTGTTTGAAGGCCCCGCAAGCCTCGTCAAGAATCCAGGTGCCGACTTCGAGAATCAGACCACTGTCTTCCAGCACCTTGATGAACTCGGCGGGTGATTGCGCGCCGAGTTCCGGGTGATTCCAGCGCACCAGCGCTTCGGCGCCGACAATGCGATTACCCCGGGCGTCGATCTGCGGTTGGTAGTGCACATGGAATTCGCCCCGGGAAAGGGCCAGGCGCAGGTCGGTCTCCATGCGCAGGCGTTCGCTGGCGGCCTTCTGCATGGTGTTGTGATACATCTGCGTGGTATTGCGGCCAGAGTCTTTGGCGCGGTACAGCGCGATATCGGCACGTTTGAGCAGGTCAGTCGGGGTCGAACCGTGGTCGGGAATCAGCGCGATGCCGATGCTCGGCGTCACTTGGAGGCGCTGGCCATCAAGGAACATCGGTTCCGACAACAGCTCTCGCAAAGTGTCGGCCAGTTCCCGGACCTGGGCGCTGACTTCGTTGCGCGAACCTTCCAGGCCGCTGAGCAACACCACAAATTCGTCACCGCCCAGCCGCGCCACGGTGTCTTCCATGCGCACGCTGGCTTCCAGCCGCGCGGTGATGATTTTCAGCACGGTATCGCCGACCGGATGGCCGAGGGAGTCGTTGATGTGCTTGAAGTGATCGAGGTCGAGGAACAACAGCGCACCGCGCAGGTTGTGGCGCTTGAGCAGGGCGATCTGCTGGCTCAGGCGATCCATCAGCAGCGCGCGGTTGGGCAGGTTGGTCAAGGGGTCGTGGTAGGCCAGATGACGGATTTGCGCTTCGGCGTTTTTCAGCAGGCTGACGTCACGGGCGGTCAGCAACAGGCAGGCGGTTTCGTTGAGGGTGATCGGCTCGACCGAGACTTCGACGGTCAGCAACTCTCCCCGTTTATTGCGCCCGAGCATTTCCTGGTGGTGCACGCGACCCTTGAGTTGTAGCTCGGCAAGCAACGCTGAGCGTTGTTTCTCTTCGGCCCAGATGCCTACTTGATACACCGTTCGACCGATCACTTCCTGCGCACGATAACCGGTCAGGCGGCAGAATCCGTCGTTGACCTCCAGATATCGCCCGGTATCGCGTTCGGTAATGGTGATGGCGTCGGGGCTGGAGTGGAACGCCTTGGCGAACTTCTCTTCACTGGCCTTGAGCGCCGCTTCGGAGCGTTGTTGCTGGGTGATGTCGCGCAAGGTGGTGACGATGCAGAGTTGGTTATCGACGTTGATCTGGCGGCTGGAAATCACGCAGGTCAGCGATTGCCCGTCCTTGTGCTGGGCGACGATGGCGACATTGTTCAGGCCTTGTTCGCGGATGACCTGTTCGATCCGTTGCAGGCTTTTCGCCGAGGCGTCCCATAGGCCGATCTCGTCGGCGCTGCGGCCAATTACTTCGGCGGCGCTCCAGCCAAAGGTCTGGGTGAAGCTGGAGTTGATCTCGATGAACTGGCCGGTGTCCTGGCGGGTTACGCAAATCGGGTCCGGACTGACCTGGAACAGTGTGGCGAATTTTTCTTCGGAGGCCACCAGTCGTTGTTCGCGCTCTACCTGATCGGTAATGTCCAGTAGGGTGCCGGCCATGCGCAGCGGAAAGCCGTTTTCATCGCGATAGAGGCGGGCGCGGCTTTCCAGGTAGCGCGAACTGCCGTCCGGCAGTTGCACGCGGTAAGTCAGCTGATAATTGCCGGCCGGGCCTTCACGCAGGCTGCGGTAGGCGTCGCGCATGGTGTCGCGCTCTTCGCCGGGCACGCCTTCGAAAAACTCCTCGAAGGATTCATGGAAGGGCTTGGCTTCCAGTCCATGCAACTGGGCGGCCCGCGCCGAGCCGTAGAGCATGCCGCTGGGGATGTGCCAGTCCCAGGTGCCGAGTTGCGCCGAGTCTAGGGCGAGGTCGAGACGTTCCTGGCTGTCCTTGAGGGCTTGTTCAGCGATTTTGCGCTCGGTGGTGTCGAGGAAGGTGCTGAGCAGATATGGCTGGCCCTCAAGTTCGACCTTTTGCGCGCTGAGGATGCCATCGAGGACCTGCCCGTTGCTGGCGCGAAACTGCACCTCCATGCTGATCAACTCGCCTTTGGCCTTGGTGGCCGTGACCAGTTTGGCCCGTTGCTCCGGGTGCACCCACAGACCCAGTTCCAGCGTGGTGCGGCCTATCGCGTTTTGCACGGGCCAGCCGAACAGGCTTTCGAAATACTGGTTGGCTTCGGTGATCAGGCCGTCTTCCTGGCGGGTCAGCAACACCATGTTCGGGCACAGGTGAAACAGCGTGGCGAAGCGTTTTTCCGAACTGCTCAAGGCTTGTTCGCGCTGGCGCTGGTGGGTAATTTCGCGAATCACTCCGATCATGCGTGGTCGTCCGTGTTTATCCGGCAGCAGGCTGCCGCTGATTTCCAGCCAGTGCAGGCTGCCGTCGGGCCAGCGAATGCGGTGATGCATCGCTTGCTCAAGCGGCGCTCCGGCAATCACCGCATGGAACGCGCGGACGGTTTTCGCCCGGTCTTCCGGCGGCAGCAAATCGAGGTATTCCAGGTCCTCGGGCAATGGCACGTGCGGATCGAAACCAAACAGCGCCTGAGTCCCCCGCGACCAGCTGATCTGCCCACGTTCGATGTCCCAATACCAGGCCCCCAGCCGAGCGCCGTTGAGGGCAGCGAGCAATTGTGGCGCGCTTTCCCAGCTCAGCTCGGACCTTTTTGGGTCAAGCGCCTGGATACGCGGCATCGGCGGAACACGGTCAACAGATTTCGGCATTGGCAGCAGGCCTTGGGCGGAAATGAGCGTTAAGCGCAGGGTTTCGCGGCTATATAGGCGTAGCACACGTTAGCCATGAGTCCCTGGCAAATCGAGTTGTGCATCCAGCAAAGCCATAAAAGCCCTTGCCGCATTCGATAGCGTCCTTTCGGTATGCAAGATATAGCCTAGCTGGCGAGTCAGTTGTATGCCCGGCAAAGGTATTCGCGCAACCTGATCATCGAGCATCGTGCGTGGCAACACGCTCCAGGCCAGGCCGATCGAGACCATCATCTTGATCGTTTCCAGATAATTCGTGCTCATGGCGATGTTCGGGGTCAGGCCCTGAGCCTCAAATAAACGCTGCACGATGTGATGAGTAAAGGTGTTGCCGCCGGGGAAGACGGCAGGGTGCAGGGCAATGTCGGCCAGGGTGACCGGGCCGTTGCTGATAAGCGAATGCTCCGGGGCGACCACGAAATCGAGCGGGTCGTCCCACACCGGTGTCGCCTTGACCAATGAATGGGGCTCCGGCGCCAAGGTAATCACCGCCAGTTCCGCGCGGCCATGGAGGATTTCTTCGTAGGCCACTTCCGAATCGAGGAACTGAATATCCAGCGCCACTTGTGGGTAACGTCGTGTGAACTCCCTTAATAAGGGTGGCAAACGGTGCAGGCCGATGTGGTGACTGGTCGCCAAGGTCAGGCGGCCGGTCACTTCGCCGGTCAGATTGGTCAGGGCGCGCCGGGTGTCGTCCAGCACATTCAAAATCTGATAGGCCCGAGGCAGCAGGGCGCGACCGGCCTCGGTCAGGCCGACTTCACGGCCGAGGCGATCAAACAGGCGCACCTTCAATTGCTGCTCCAGCCCGGCGATGCGTTTGCTGATGGCGGGTTGTGTCAGGTGCAGCCGCTCGCCCGCGCCGGAGAAGCTGCCGGTCTCGGCAATGGCGATAAAAGCATTGAGGTTGGCTAGATCCATTGCTGTATTCCAGTTGGTTATCCAAAGCATAAAAAATATGAATTTGAGTTATTTAATGTAACCCCCTAGGATCGACCTCACAAGCCAAAGGGTTATACGAACGGCCCGGGGCATAGAAACAAGCTGATGAGGAAACCGTCTGATGGCCGGCAAAACGCTCTACGACAAGCTCTGGGATTCGCATTTGGTCAAACAGCGCGACGATGGCTCTGCGCTGATTTATATCGATCGTCACATCATCCACGAAGTGACCTCGCCGCAAGCCTTCGAAGGCCTGCGTCTGGCCGGGCGCAAGCCTTGGCGCATCGATGCCAACATCGCGACCCCGGACCACAACGTACCGACCACTCCGGAGCGCAAGGGCGGCATCGAAGCGATTGTCGACCAGGTCTCGCGTTTGCAGGTTCAGACCCTCGACGACAACTGCGATGAATACGGTATCGTCGAATTCAAGATGAACGACATTCGCCAAGGCATCGTCCACGTCATCGGCCCGGAGCAGGGCGCTACCTTGCCGGGCATGACCGTGGTCTGCGGCGACTCCCACACCTCGACCCACGGTGCTTTCGGCGCCTTGGCTCACGGTATCGGCACTTCCGAGGTCGAGCACGTGCTCGCCACTCAGTGCCTGGTCGCCAAGAAAATGAAGAACATGCTGGTGTCGGTCGAAGGCAAATTGCCGTTCGGTGTGACCGCCAAGGACATCGTCCTCGCCGTGATCGGCAAGATCGGCACCGCCGGCGGTAACGGCCACGCCATCGAATTCGCCGGTAGCGCAATTCGCGACTTGTCCGTTGAAGGCCGCATGACCATTTGCAACATGTCCATCGAGGCCGGCGCTCGCGTAGGTCTGGTGGCTGCTGACGAAAAAACCGTGGCCTACGTGAAGGGCCGTCCATTCGCCCCGAAAGGCGCGGAATGGGACTTGGCTGTCGAAGCGTGGAAAGACCTGGTGTCTGATGCGGATGCGAAGTTCGACACCATCGTTGAACTCGACGCGACCCAGATCAAGCCACAAGTCAGCTGGGGCACCTCGCCTGAAATGGTCCTGGCCGTGGATCAGAACGTGCCGGACCCGGCGAAGGAAATGGACCTGGTCAAACGTGATTCGATCGTGCGCGCCTTGAAGTACATGGGTTTGACCGCCAATCAGGCGATCACTGACATTCAACTGGACCGCGTGTTCATTGGCTCCTGCACCAACTCTCGGATCGAAGACTTGCGCGCCGCAGCCGTCATCGCCAAGGGCCGCAAAGTCGCGTCGACCATCAAGCAAGCCATCGTCGTGCCGGGCTCGGGTCTGGTGAAGGCGCAGGCCGAAGCCGAAGGTCTGGACAAGATTTTCCTCGAGGCCGGTTTTGAATGGCGCGAGCCGGGTTGCTCGATGTGCCTGGCGATGAACCCCGACCGTTTAGAGTCGGGCGAGCATTGCGCGTCGACGTCCAACCGCAACTTCGAAGGCCGTCAGGGCGCTGGTGGTCGTACTCACCTCGTCAGCCCGGCAATGGCCGCCGCCGCTGCTGTAAACGGTCGTTTCGTCGACGTCCGTGAATTGATCTAAAGGAGCGCAGCATGAAAGCTTTTACCCAGCACACTGGTCTTGTCGCGCCTTTGGATCGTGCCAACGTCGACACCGATCAGATCATCCCGAAGCAGTTCTTGAAGTCGATCAAGCGCACCGGTTTCGGTCCGAACCTGTTCGATGAATGGCGTTACCTGGATGTCGGGCAGCCGTATCAGGACAACTCCAAGCGTCCGCTGAACAAGGACTTCGTGCTCAACGCCGAACGTTATCAAGGCGCCAGTGTATTGCTGGCCCGTGAGAACTTCGGTTGCGGCTCCAGCCGTGAACACGCGCCGTGGGCGCTGGAAGAGTACGGTTTCCGCAGCATTATCGCGCCGAGCTACGCCGATATCTTCTTCAACAACAGTTTCAAGAACGGCTTGCTGCCGATCATCTTGAGCGACGCTGAGGTTGATGAACTGTTCCAGCAGGTCGAAGCGAATCCGGGCTACCAGTTGCAGGTGGACCTGCAAGCCCAGACCGTGACCCGTCCGGATGGCAAGGTGCATAACTTTGAGATCGACGCGTTCCGCAAGCATTGCCTGTTGAACGGTCTGGACGATATCGGACTGACGTTGCAGGACCATGAAGCGATTGCAACGTTTGAAGCCAAGCACCGGGCGAGCCAGCCTTGGTTGTTTCGCGACGCTTGATTTTGCGTAAGGCGTAATACCGTCATCGCGGGCAAGGCCGGCTCCAACAGGTTCGGTGTCGCTCTTGTAGGAGCCGAGCTTGCTCGCGATGAGGGCAGACAGGCACTCCAAGACTCACCCCAAAAAGGAAGTCCCCATGACCAGCACCGCCCAGCACACCCAGGTAGTCCAAAAGCAATTCGGCGAACAGGCCTCGGCCTACCTGAGCAGCGCCGTTCACGCTCAAGGCGCCGAATTTGCGCTGCTACAGGCCGAGCTGGCCGGGCAGGGCGATGCTCGGGTGCTGGACCTGGGTTGCGGTGCCGGTCACGTGAGTTTTCACGTGGCTTCGCTGGTCAAGGAAGTGGTGGCCTACGACCTGTCGCAGCAAATGCTCGACGTGGTCGCCGGTGCTGCCGTTGATCGTGGCTTGAGCAACGTATCGACGGTCCTCGGTGCCGCCGAGTGCCTGCCGTTCGCCGATGGTGAGTTCGACTTCGTGTTCAGCCGTTATTCGGCGCACCATTGGAGCGATCTCGGCCTGGCGCTGCGGGAAGTGCGTCGGGTGCTGAAGCCGGGCGGTGTGGCCGCGTTCGTTGACGTGTTGTCGCCGGGCAGCCCGTTGTTCGACACTTACCTGCAAAGCGTCGAAGTGCTGCGCGACACCAGCCATGTGCGCGATTATTCCGCCGGCGAGTGGTTGCGCCAGGTCAGCGAAGCGGGGTTGCATACCCGCAGCACCATGCGCCAACGGCTGCGACTGGAGTACAGCTCCTGGGTTGAGCGCATGCGCACGCCTGAAGTGATGCGCGCCGCCATCCGCGAGTTGCAGCAGTCGATGGGCAACGAAGTGCGCGAATACTTTGAGATTGAGGCTGATGGCTCGTTCAGTACCGATGTGCTGGTACTGATGGCCGAACGATAGAATTTTTCCGGGTGTGCCCAAGGGCGCACCGACTGATGACATGAGGAAAGCATGAGCAAGCAGATTCTGATTCTCCCAGGTGACGGTATTGGCCCGGAAATCATGGCCGAAGCGGTCAAGGTGCTGGAATTGGCCAGCGACAAGTTCTCCCTGGGCTTCGAGCTGAGCCACGACGTGATCGGCGGCGCTGCCATCGACAAGCACGGCGTGCCATTGGCCGACGAAACCCTGGAGCGCGCCCGCGTCGCCGACGCTGTGCTGCTGGGTGCCGTGGGCGGCCCGAAGTGGGACACCATCGAGCGTGACATCCGCCCTGAGCGCGGTCTGTTGAAAATCCGTGCGCAACTGGGCCTGTTCGGCAACCTGCGTCCGGCGATCCTGTACCCGCAACTGGCCGAGGCTTCCAGCCTGAAGCCGGAAATCGTTTCCGGGCTGGATATCCTGATCGTTCGCGAACTGACCGGCGGCATCTACTTCGGCGCACCACGCGGCACCCGCACCCTGGAAAACGGCGAGCGTCAGTCCTACGACACCCTGCCGTACAGCGAAAGCGAAATTCGCCGCATCGCCCGCGTCGGCTTCGACATGGCCATGGTGCGCGGCAAAAAGCTCTGCTCGGTGGACAAGGCCAACGTATTGGCGTCCAGCCAGCTGTGGCGTGAAGTCGTCGAGGAAGTGGCCAAGGATTACCCGCAAGTCGAATTGAGCCACATGTACGTCGACAACGCTGCCATGCAGCTGGTGCGAGCACCGAAGCAGTTCGACGTGATCGTCACCGACAACATGTTCGGCGACATCCTGTCCGACCAGGCCTCGATGCTCACCGGTTCCATCGGTATGCTGCCGTCGGCGTCCCTGGACACCAACAACAAGGGCATGTACGAGCCGTGCCACGGTTCGGCGCCGGACATCGCCGGCAAGGGCATCGCCAACCCGTTGGCGACCATTTTGTCGGTGTCAATGATGTTGCGTTACAGCTTCAACCAGCAGGCTGCAGCCGATGCCATCGAGAAAGCCGTGAGCCTGGTACTGGACCAAGGCCTGCGCACGGGTGACATCTGGTCGGCAGGTTGCACTAAAGTCGGTACGCAGGAAATGGGTGACGCAGTAGTCGCCGCGCTGCGGAATCTGTAATCTCTCGGGCCCGCTGCGAAATTCAATACAAAGCAGCGGCCCACTTTTTAAGAAGGTGTAGTTGCGATGAAACGTGTAGGTCTGATCGGTTGGCGCGGTATGGTCGGTTCCGTGCTCATGCAGCGGATGCTGGAAGAGCAGGATTTCGATCTTATCGAGCCGGTGTTTTTCACCACTTCCAATGTCGGTGGCCAAGGCCCGTCCGTGGGCAAGGACATTGCTCCGCTCAAGGACGCTTACAGCATTGAAGAGCTGAAAACCCTCGACGTGATTCTGACCTGCCAGGGTGGCGACTACACCAGCGAAGTGTTCCCAAAGCTGCGTGAAGCCGGCTGGCAGGGTTACTGGATCGACGCCGCTTCCAGCCTGCGCATGCAGGATGACGCGGTCATCGTCCTAGACCCGGTCAACCGCAAGGTCATCGACCAGCAGCTGGATGCAGGCACCAAGAACTACATCGGCGGCAACTGCACTGTCAGCCTGATGCTGATGGGGTTGGGCGGTCTGTTCGAAGCCGGTCTGGTCGAGTGGATGAGCGCCATGACTTATCAGGCGGCTTCTGGTGCCGGCGCGCAGAACATGCGTGAACTGATCAAGCAGATGGGCGCGACCCACGCCGCTGTCGCCGATCAACTGGCCGACCCGGCCAGCGCGATCCTCGACATCGACCGTCGTGTGGCCGAAGCCATGCGCAGCGAAGCGTACCCGACCGAAAACTTCGGCGTACCACTGGCCGGCAGCCTGATTCCGTGGATCGACAAGGAACTGCCGAACGGTCAGAGCCGCGAAGAGTGGAAGGCCCAGGCCGAAACCAACAAGATCCTGGGTCGCTTCAAGAGCCCGATTCCGGTCGACGGCATCTGCGTGCGCATCGGCGCCATGCGTTGCCACAGCCAGGCGCTGACCATCAAACTGAACAAAGACGTGCCGATTGCCGACATCGAAGGGCTGATCAGTCAGCACAACCCTTGGGTCAAACTGGTGCCGAACAACCGCGATATCAGCATTCAGGAACTGAGCCCGACGAAAGTCACTGGCACCCTGAACGTGCCGGTGGGCCGTCTGCGCAAGCTGAATATGGGTTCGCAGTTCGTCGGTGCTTTCACCGTCGGCGACCAACTGCTGTGGGGCGCGGCCGAGCCGCTGCGTCGCATGCTGCGGATTCTGCTTGAGCGTTGATCGACTGATGCAATGAAAGAACCCGTGCCTTGAAAGAGGTGCGGGTTTTTTTATTCCGGCAATCTGATGTTTATGGGTTGTTTATGCCGGCCCCTTCGCGAGCAGGCTCGCTCCGAGAGTTGATCGCGGTCTAATGTGGGAGCGAGCCTGCTCGCGAAGGGGCCGGTTCTGCCACCGCAGATCCCAGCCGAATTGCCTGCACGCCACCCACCCGGTAAAGTGCCGCTCCCCCCGTTTCGCCTGAGGTAGAACCATGAGCCAGTCCTTTGATATCGCCGTAGTCGGCGCCACCGGTACTGTCGGCGAAACGCTCGTGCAGATTCTTGAAGAGCGCGATTTCCCGGTCGGCGACTTGCACCTGCTTGCCAGCAGCGAATCGGCCGGTCATTCGGTGCCGTTTCGCGGCAAGAACGTGCGGGTGCGGGAAGTCGACGAGTTCGATTTCAGCAAAGTCCAATTGGTGTTCTTCGCCGCCGGCCCGGCGGTGACGCTCAGTTTCGCCTCGCGTGCAACCGAAGCCGGTTGCTCGGTGATCGACTTGTCCGGCGCTTTGCCGGCCGATCAGGCGCCACAAGTGGTGCCGGAAGCCAATGCCGAAATCCTCGCGACGTTGAAAAAGCCCTTCCTGGTCAGCAGCCCAAGTCCGTCGGCCACCACCCTGGCCGTGGTGCTGGCGCCGTTGCTTGCGGTCATTGACCTGCAGCGGGTCAACGTCACCGCCAGCCTGGCGGTCTCTGCCCAAGGACGTGAAGCAGTGAAAGAGCTGGCCCGGCAAACCGCCGAGCTGCTCAACGTGCGTCCGCTGGAGCCGACATTCTTCGATCGGCAAATGGCCTTCAACCTGTTGGCTCAGGTCGGCAAGCCGGACGAACAAGGTCATACGCTGCTGGAAAAACGTCTGGTGCGTGAGTTGCGTCAGGTGATTGCGCGGCCTCAATTAAAGATTTCCGTCACTTGCATTCAAGCCCCGGTGTTTTTTGGCGATAGCTTTAGCGTGACCTTGCAGTCAGGGAGCGCTGTCGACCTGGCGAAAGTCAACGCAGCGCTGGAAGATGCACCCGGTATCGAGCTGGTTGAAGCCGGCGATTATCCGACCGCAGTGGGCGATGCGGTAGGGCAGGACGTGGTGTACGTCGGTCGGGTTCGCAGCGGTGTCGACGACCTGTCGGAACTTAATTTGTGGCTGACGTCAGATAACGTACGCAAAGGCACCGCGCTCAATGCTGTGCAGGTGGCTGAATTGTTGATAAAAGACCAGCTGTAAAAGATACTTGGCAACAATTCACAGAATGATTCTAGCCGGGCGCTATGCTTGGCTGCACTGCTGAAGGAAAGCCCCCCGACGGGGCTTTGCGGGGCAGGCAAGAAATGATCGCGCGCGATGACACTTCGACGCCGCGCGCAATGCCTTACGGCAGCGACTATCAATACCTTCTCGCTGGCCGAGGAATGTTCAAACAAAGGATGAGGCTATGGTTCAAGTTCGCAAACTGGTGTTAGCAATTGCGGCCGCCTCGGCGCTGTCATCCGGTATGGCGCATGCCCTCGGGCTCGGGGAGTTGACCCTGAAGTCGACGCTGAACCAACCCCTGGAGGCGGAAATCGAGCTGCTCGACGTCAAGGATCTTACGGCCGCCGAAGTGGTGCCGAGCCTGGCCTCGCCTGAAGATTTCGCCAAGGCCGGTGTCGATCGTCAGGCCTCTCTTAATGACCTGACCTTCACCCCTGTGCTTAACGCCAGCGGCAAAAGCATCCTGCGTGTGACTTCCAGCAAGCCTCTGTCCGAACCGATGGTGAAATTCCTGGTTCAGGTCATGTGGCCTAACGGTCGCCTGCTGCGCGATTACAGCGTACTGCTCGATCCGTCCAAATTCTCGCCGCAGACCGCTGAAGCGGCTGCGCAGTCAGCGCCAACTTCAAACGTTACTGCGCCGGTGACGGGTGCCACCAAACCGACTCAATACACCACTACCCCGCGCGATACCCTGTGGGAAATCGCTGCGAAGGCGCGTAACGGTGGTTCGGTTCAGCAAACCATGCTGGCCATTCAGGCACTGAACCCGGATGCATTTATCGACGGCAACATCAATCGGCTGAAAACCGGCCAGGTGCTGCGCATGCCGGATCAGGCGCAAGCCACCACGCTGCCGCAATCAAAGGCAATCGCTGAAGTGGCCGCGCAGAACACCGCGTGGCGCCAGGGGCGTCGTTATGTGGCGAAACCCGGCACCGGGCAGCAACAACTCGATGCCACCAAGCGCGGTCGTGCTGACGCCGGTAGTGCAGAACCTGCCAAGGACAAGCTAAGCCTGGTCTCTGCCGAATCCAGCAAGGCCGGTGGTAAAGGTGTCGCGGGCGATGCCAAGAACCTGAGCAACAAATTGGCTGTGACCCAGGAAAGCCTCGACACGACCCATCGTGACAACGCTGAACTGAAAAGCCGCATGACCGATCTGCAAAGCCAGTTGGACAAGCTGCAAAAACTGATCGAACTGAAGAATAATCAGCTGGCCAAGATGCAGGCAGAAGGCGCGGCGGGTGCACCTGCTGCTGCGGCGACTGAGACCGCTCCGGCCATGTCGGCTGAGTTGGCAGCCAACCCTGCGCCGGCAACGACTGAGGTGGCGCCGGCTCCGGCGGCTGCCCCTGAAGTGACACCGGCACCTGCCGAGCCGGCAATCGAGCCGACACCAGCGGTCTCCGACGACCAGAAGTTCAACGAACTGCTGACCAATCCGATCCTGCTGGGGCTGATCGGTGGCGGTGCGGTGGTGTTGGCACTCTTGCTGCTGTTGCTGGCGCGACGCCGCAAAGCCCAGCAAGAAGCCGAGAAACATCTGCGCATGGCCCGTGCGTTGTCTGAAGAACAGAACATGTCCTTCGACAACGACCTGCCGGAAAGCAGCTTCGAAGGCCTGGAAGTGCCGCCGCCTAGCGTGAAGCTCGCCACTGCGCCGACGCCAGCACCGGCTCCTAAGCCGGCGCCAGCACCCGTGGTTGCACCGGTTGTGATGACTACGCCGATTGCAGCACCTCTGGTGTCACCTGCCGGCGAACGTGATGACGACGTGCTGACCAAGGCTCAGTCGCACATTGCTGCGGGTCGTCTGAACCAGGCTGCCGCGTTGCTGGAAGACGGTATCAAGCAAGAGCCGCAGCGCAGTGACCTGCGTTTGAAGCTGATGGAAGTGTATGGTCAGCAAGGCGACCGTGATGCATTTGTGGGTCAGGAGCGCCAACTGGTCGCTAATGGCGACAACTTCGCCCAGGTCGAAAAACTCAAGACCCGCTTCCCGGCCATGGCCGTGGTTGCCGCCAGTGGCCTGGCTGCAGCCGCTATCGCTGCGGAGCTGGATGCGCAGTACGTCAAGGACCTGCTGCTGGACGAGCCGCAAGCGCCTGCAGTCGCAGCCGATGATGACTTCGACAGTGCGTTCGACCTGAGCCTGGACGACCTGGAAGCCGCTTCCCCGGCTGTGGTTGCGCCTGAAGCAGACGCGTCGACCGAGCTGGACGAATTCCCGCTGGATGACGATTTGAGCTTTGAATCGGTGCTGCAGCAGCAAACCGACATCAAGGACAACCTCGACGACCTGTCGGACTTCGATCTGGACATGGACCTGAGTGCAGATCCGACGCCGGCCATGCTCGCAGAAGACGACTTCCTGTTGGATCTGGACGAAGGCGTGAAAGATTTTCCGGTCGCGCCTGAAGTGCCTCAGGATGATCTGGAATTGCCTGCCGATTTTGACCTGTCGCTGGCGGATGAAATGGACGCGGCTCCGGCCAAGCCTGCCATCGCTGATGTTCCCGATGACTTTGAAGCAGAACTTGATGACGTCAACGCCGAACTGGATCGTCTGTCCCAGAGCATTGGCGAGCCGCGCTTCACCGCAGAAGATGCCCTGGCTTCGGCGGCGGATGAGCCAGACTTCGACTTCCTCTCCGGTACGGATGAAGTCGCTACCAAACTCGATCTGGCCCAGGCCTACATCGACATGGGCGACAACGATGGCGCTCGGGACATCCTCAATGAGGTGGTGACCGAGGGCGATGCCGGGCAGAAGAGCGAAGCCAAGGAAATGCTTTCGCGTCTGGCTTGAGTGCCCCTCAGCAGTAAATAAAACGGCAGCCCATTGAGGCTGCCGTTTTTGTTTGAGTGGGGAGCCAGCGGGTGTCTGGTCTTTTGCCATCGTCGGAACGCCGCCCGGCCAGGCTCGCTCACACAGTGGATTTGCGCTGTTCACAGAACTCCTGTGGGGGCGAGCTTGCTCGTGATGAGGCCCTGACATTCGCCGTCGATGATGAAGCCACTCTGGCGTCTCGGTCCGACGGCCTTATAATGCCCGCCTTTGCGCAAATCAGCAGGCTGTACCCCTTGGCAAATATAGATAATCCGGCTGCGGAAATGGCGGCCGACGGCTTTTACCGGATCGCATTGGGCGTTGAATACAAAGGCTCGCGTTATCGCGGCTGGCAGCGCCAGGCCTCCGGTGTGCTCACGGTGCAGGAAACCCTTGAGAAAGCCTTGTCCAAAGTCGCCGACTCACCGGTGTCGCTGCTGTGTGCCGGGAGAACGGACGCAGGCGTGCATGCCTGTGGTCAGGTGGTGCATTTCGATACCCAGGTCGAGCGGTCGATGAAGGCCTGGGTCATGGGCGCCAACATCAACTTGCCCCACGACGTCAGCGTCAGTTGGGCCAAGGTCATGCCGGCGCATTTCCATGCGCGGTTCAAGGCCATTGCCCGGCGTTATCGCTACGTGATTTACAACGATCAGATCCGCCCGGCGCACCTCAACGAAGAAATCACCTGGAACCACCGTCCGCTGGACGTCCAGCGCATGGCCGAGGCCGCGCAGTACCTGGTCGGCACCCATGATTTCAGTGCGTTCCGCGCCGGTCAGTGCCAAGCCAAATCGCCGATCAAGGAATTGCATCACCTGCGCGTCACCCGTCACGGCAAGATGATCGTGCTGGATATCCGTGCCAGCGCGTTCCTGCACCACATGGTGCGCAACATTGCCGGCGTGCTGATGACCATCGGTGCCGGCGAGCGCCCGGTGGAGTGGATGAAGGAAGTGCTGGAAAGCCGCATTCGCCGATCTGGCGGGGTCACCGCACATCCGTTTGGCCTGTATCTGGTGCAGGTCGAGTACCGCGACGAGTTCGAATTGCCCGAGCGTTACATCGGCCCACATTTCCTGACCGGTTTCACGGAACTTGACGGCTGACGCCCTCGAATGCATTTGTTACCATCCGGGACTTTCCCGGAATTGCCCTGAGGATTTATCGACATGTCAGCCGTTCGCAGCAAGATTTGCGGGATTACCCGCATAGAAGATGCGTTGGCGGCAGTCGAGGCCGGGGCCGATGCCATCGGATTTGTGTTCTACGCCAAGAGCCCGCGGGCCGTGACGTTCCAGCAGGCGCGCGACATCATCAAGGCGCTGCCGCCGTTCGTCACCACCGTGGGGTTGTTCGTCAACGCCAGCCGCTGCGAGCTGGGCGAATTACTCGATGCAGTACCGCTCGACCTGTTGCAGTTCCATGGTGACGAAACGGCCGCCGATTGCGAAGGCTGGCACCGTCCGTACATCAAGGCGTTGCGGGTCAAGGCCGGAGACGACATCGCGGCAGCCTGCGATGCATTCCCCAGTGCGAGCGGAATCCTGCTCGACGCCTACGTTGAGGGCGTGCCGGGCGGAACCGGTGAAGCATTCGACTGGTCTCTGATACCGCAAGGCTTGAACAAGCCGATCATTCTGGCGGGCGGTCTGACCCCGGATAACGTCGCCGGGGCGATTGCCCGGGTCCGGCCTTATGCGGTGGACGTCAGCGGTGGGGTAGAGGCGAGCAAGGGCATCAAGGATTACGCAAAGATTCAGGCGTTCATCAAAGCGGTACGCGGTAGTACATAGAGGATGTGACGGCTGGCAGACTGCCGCCGTCCCAAAATGCACTGCGCTGCACAAAGCAGGCACGGCTGAGGGTTGATGGGTTGTACGCAGGTCGCGTTTCGCTGACCCGGCCATCCACCGACCATCGCCACACACATGAATTTAGCTCAAGGGCATACGCGGGGCTGCGAACCAGAGCGTTCGGGCCGCCGGTACTGGAGAAAGAAAGCATGAGCAACTGGTTAGTAGACAAACTGATCCCTTCGATCATGCGTTCCGAGGTCAAGAAGAGCTCGGTGCCTGAAGGTTTGTGGCACAAATGCCCGTCTTGCGAGGCTGTGCTGTATCGTCCGGAACTGGAAAAGACCCTGGACGTTTGCCCCAAGTGCAACCACCACATGCGTATCGGCGCCCGCGCCCGCATTGATATCTTCCTCGACGCTGAAGGCCGTGCCGAACTGGGTGCTGACCTGGAGCCGGTTGACCGTCTGAAATTCCGCGACGGCAAGAAGTACAAGGATCGCTTGACCGCCGCCCAGAAGCAGACGGGCGAAAAAGACGCACTGATCTCCATGAGCGGCACCTTGCTGGGCATGCCGGTTGTCGTGTCGGCATTCGAATTTTCCTTCATGGGTGGTTCGATGGGTGCCATCGTCGGTGAGCGTTTTGTTCGCGCCGCCAACTACGCCCTGGAAAACAAATGTCCGATGATCTGCTTCGCCGCTTCCGGTGGTGCGCGAATGCAGGAAGCCCTGATCTCCCTGATGCAAATGGCCAAGACCTCGGCGGTACTGGCGCGTCTGCGTGAAGAAGGCATTCCGTTCATCTCCGTACTGACCGACCCGGTCTACGGCGGTGTTTCCGCTAGCCTGGCGATGCTTGGCGACGTGATCGTCGGTGAGCCGAAAGCCCTGATCGGCTTTGCCGGTCCGCGCGTGATCGAGCAAACCGTGCGTGAAAAGCTGCCGGAAGGCTTCCAGCGCAGCGAATTCCTGCTGGAGCACGGCGCCATCGACATGATCATTCACCGTCAGGAGCTGCGTCCGCGCCTGGGTAATCTGCTGGCACAAATGATGGGCCTGCCGACGCCGAAATTCGTCGCTGCGCCAATCGAGCCGATCGTTGTACCGCCGGTACCTGCGAACATATGACCGAGCGTACCCTTGGCGAGTGGCTCGCCTACCTTGAGCAGTTGCACCCTTCGGCCATCGATATGGGGCTGGAGCGCTCGCAACAGGTAGCGTCCCGCATGGGGCTGGGCAAGCCGGCGCCGCGGGTGATCACGGTTACCGGCACCAACGGCAAGGGTTCTACCTGCGCATTCGTGGCTTCATTGCTGCGGGCGCAAGGCCTGAACGTGGGTGTCTACAATTCTCCGCACCTGCTGCGCTACAACGAGCGGGTGCAGGTCAATGGCGTCGAAGCCACTGACGCCGAGCTGTGCCAAGCCTTTGCGGCTGTCGAAGCCGGTCGTGGCGACACCTCCCTGACCTACTTCGAGATGGGCACCCTGGCGGCATTCTGGTTGTTTCAACGGGCCGGGCTTGATGCGGTGGTGCTGGAAGTCGGTCTGGGCGGGCGTCTGGATACGGTCAACGTGGTCGATGCCGACATGGCGCTGGTCACCAGCATCGGCGTCGACCATGCGGACTATCTGGGTGATACCCGTGAGTCCGTGGCCTTTGAGAAGGCCGGCATTTTCCGTCAGGGTGCGCCTGCGCTCTGTGGCGATCTGAATCCTCCACAACCTCTGCTGGATAAGGCGCGCGAGCTCAATTGCCCGTTTTTCCTGCGTGGGCGCGATTTTGACCTCGGCATCACCGATCACAACTGGCAATGGCGCGGCCTGGATGCTCAAGGGCGTGCGGTCGAACTGCGCGATCTGCCGTTGCTTGATCTGCCAATGGAAAACGCGGCGTTGGCGTTGCAGGCCTATCTGCTGCTCGGTTTGCCGTGGGTGGACTCACAGATTATTGATGCGCTGAAAGCGACGCGGGTGGTGGGTCGTCTCGACCGCCGTCAGTTCGACTGGCAGGGCAAGCGTTTGAACCTGCTGCTGGATGTGGGGCATAACCCGCATGCCGCCGAATATCTGGCGCGGCGTCTGGCCAGCCGTCCACCGGTCGGCAAGCGCCTGGCGGTGTTCGGTTTGCTGGCTGACAAGGATCTGGATGGTGTTGTCGGTGAATTGAATGCTAGTGTCCAGCACTGGGCCGTTGCGCCGCTGGATTCCCCGCGAGCGCGACCGGTTGCCGATTTGCAGGCAGCGTTGCAGAACGTTGGCGCGTCGGTAACGTCCTATGGCAGCGTGGCGGCCGCCCTGGAAGGGCAGAGCGCGCTGGCGACGAGCGACGACGAGATTCTGCTGTTTGGATCATTTTATTGTGTCGCCGAGGCCCTTGAATGGCTGGCCCGGCGCTCCACGGAGGAAGCGGCAAATGGCATTGCTGGATAAGGCCTACAAACAACGCATGGTTGGCGCGCTGGTGCTGGTGGCGCTGGCGGTGATTTTCCTGCCGATGCTGTTTTCCCGTCAGGATGAGCAGCGTCAGGTGGTGGTCGACGCTCCCACTGCGCCGCATGCCCCGGCGGTGCCGCAAGTGCAGGTCGAGCCAGTCGTGGTGCCTGAGCCGCAAGCGCTGCCTCAAGAGCCGGTGCCGAGCGATGATGAAATCGCTCAGCAAGAGGCGCCGACGGCAGCGATTGCGCCGGCTGTCCCTGTAGCCCCGGCGCCTGCTGCCAAACCGGTCGCGCCTGCGCCAGCCGCCAAGGCTACGACGCCACCGGCCCAGCCGATCGCGGCGGCGCCGACTAAACCGGATACCACTCAAAGTCGCATCGATGCCAATGGCCTGTCGGTCAGTTGGTCGGTGCAAGTGGCCAGTCTGTCGAGCCGAGAAAACGCCGAAAGCCTGCAGAAAGACCTGCGCAGTCAGGGCTACAATGCTTACATTCGATCCTCTGACGGCAAAAACAGGGTGTTTGTCGGGCCGCTGATCGAGCGCGCCGAAGCCGACCGTCTGCGTGATTTGCTGGATCGCCAGAAGAAGCTCAAGGGCTTTGTCGTGCGATTCCAGCCAGAACGCGGCTAAAACCGACACCTCAATCTGTATGGCCGCTGTCGAGCCCGCGAGGCTGTGTCCGGGTGCGAAGCGGCCGTAAACCCTGCCTCCGCGGTCTGTCTGGCGCACCCAATCACCTGATTTTATGGCGGCGGCGCACCCAAACGCAGGCTTCGCCAGCGGCTACAGGGTTGGGTGCGGTTTAAAACTATCACCCCGATTTGAAAAGCACTGACAATCGCAGCTTACCGATAGCCATGCGCTCTGCTAAAATGCGCCGCCTTATCCGTCTGTAGGCTGCACTGTGCCATTTACCTGGGTTGACTGGGCGATCGTTGCAATCGTCGCCATCTCCGCATTGATCAGTCTGAGCCGCGGCTTCGTCAAAGAAGCACTGTCGCTGGTGACCTGGATCATCGCAGGAGCCGTTGCCTGGATGTTCGGTGGTTCATTGTCCGAGTACCTCGCCGGATACATTCAAACACCTTCGGCTCGTGTGATCACGGGCTGTGCCATCATGTTTGTCGCCACGTTAATCGTAGGCGCAATGGTCAATTATCTTATCGGCGAGTTGGTTCGCGTCACTGGGCTATCCGGGACCGATCGATTCCTCGGCATGGCCTTCGGCGCCGCGCGTGGCGTGTTGCTGGTGGTCGTGGCGGTCGGGCTGTTGAGCCTGGGGCCGGTACAGCAGGACGGGTGGTGGAAAGAGTCACAGCTCGTGCCAAAATTTCTATTGGTCGCAGACTGGTCCAAAAACCTGATTCTCGGGTGGAGCAGTCAGTGGCTTGCCAGCGGTATCAGCGTACCCGCTGAGATACCGTTCAAGGATCAACTCTTGCCGATGGCCAAAACGCCTCAGTGAGTGTTGTTCAGTTCAGATCCATTAAGTAGGGGTTGCGTCGCATGTGTGGCATCGTCGGTATCGTCGGTAAGTCGAACGTCAATCAGGCGCTGTATGACGCGCTAACCGTCCTCCAGCACCGCGGCCAGGACGCTGCCGGTATCGTGACCAGCCATGATGGCCGGTTATTCCTGCGCAAGGACAACGGCCTGGTACGTGACGTGTTCCATCAGCGTCACATGCAGCGCCTGGTCGGCCACATGGGCATTGGCCATGTGCGTTACCCGACCGCAGGCAGCTCGACGTCGGCTGAAGCTCAGCCTTTCTACGTCAACTCGCCTTACGGCATCACGTTGGCGCACAACGGTAACCTGACCAACGTTGAACAACTGGCCAAGGAGATTTACGAATCTGACCTGCGCCACGTCAACACCAACTCCGACTCGGAAGTCCTGCTGAACGTGTTCGCTCACGAGCTGGCCCAGCGCGGCAAGTTGCAGCCAACCGAAGAAGACGTGTTCGCCGCAGTGACTGACGTGCACAACCGTTGCGTTGGTGGCTACGCGGTCGTGGCGATGGTGACCGGTTACGGCATCGTCGGTTTCCGTGACCCGCACGGCATCCGCCCGATCGTCTTCGGTCAGCGCCACACCGACGAAGGCGTCGAGTACATGATCGCCTCCGAAAGCGTCTCTCTGGACGTGCTCGGTTTCACCCTGATTCGCGACCTGGCACCGGGTGAAGCGGTCTACATCACTGAAGACGGCAAGCTGCACACCCGTCAGTGCGCGACCAACCCGTCCCTGACCCCGTGCATCTTCGAACACGTGTACCTGGCGCGTCCGGACTCGATCATCGACGGCGTTTCGGTCTATAAGGCACGCCTGCGCATGGGTGAGAAACTCGCCGAGAAAATCCTGCGCGAACGTCCTGAACACGACATCGACGTGGTCATCCCGATCCCGGACACCAGCCGCACCGCAGCTCTGGAACTGGCGAACCACTTGGGCGTCAAGTTCCGCGAAGGCTTCGTGAAGAACCGCTACATCGGCCGGACCTTCATCATGCCGGGCCAGGCTGCACGGAAAAAATCCGTACGCCAGAAACTCAACGCGATCGAGCTGGAATTCCGCGGCAAGAACGTAATGCTGGTGGACGACTCGATCGTTCGCGGCACGACGTGCAAGCAGATCATCCAGATGGCTCGCGAAGCTGGCGCCAAAAACGTCTACTTCTGCTCTGCCGCACCGGCCGTTCGTTACCCGAACGTCTACGGCATCGACATGCCGAGCGCTCACGAGCTGATCGCCCACAACCGTTCGACCCAGGACGTTGCGGACCTGATCGGTGCTGACTGGTTGATCTATCAGGACTTGCCTGACTTGATCGAAGCGGTCGGTGGCGGCAAGATCAAGATCGAGAAGTTTGATTGCGCGGTGTTCGATGGCCAATACGTCACCGGCGACGTCGACGAGGCTTACCTGAACAAGATCGAGCAGGCACGTAACGATGCCTCCAAGGTCAAGACGCAGGCAGTCAGCGCGATCATCGATCTGTACAACAACTGAGTAACTACCGGCCCTGAGGGGCCGGTTTTGTATCTACCAAGCGAGCAAGGCAAGGAGTGACAGCATGAGTCAGGATTGGGATGCCGGTCGGCTGGACAGCGACCTCGATGGCGTAGCGTTCGATACCCTGGCCGTACGCGCCGGTCAGCACCGCACGCCGGAAGGCGAACACGGTGATCCGATGTTCTTCACTTCCAGCTACGTCTTCCGTACCGCTGCCGACGCGGCGGCACGCTTTGCCGGTGAAGTGCCGGGCAACGTTTACTCGCGCTACACCAACCCGACCGTGCGAGCGTTCGAAGAGCGCATCGCCGCGCTGGAAAGCGCCGAGCAAGCCGTGGCCACCGCCACCGGCATGGCCGCGATCATGGCGGTGGTGATGAGTCTGTGCAGCGCCGGTGATCATGTGCTGGTTTCACGCAGTGTGTTCGGTTCGACCATCAGTCTGTTTGAAAAGTACTTCAAGCGCTTCGGTATCGAAGTCGATTACGTGCCTCTGGCGGACTTGTCCGGTTGGGATGCGGCGATCAAGACCAACACCAAATTGCTGTTTGTCGAGTCGCCATCCAATCCGTTGGCCGAGCTGGTGGATATCGCCGCGCTGGCGGAAATCGCTCACGCCAAGGGCGCGATGCTGGTGGTCGACAACTGCTTCTGCACGCCAGCGTTGCAGCAACCGTTGAAGATGGGCGCGGACATTGTCGTGCACTCGGCGACCAAATTCATCGACGGCCAGGGCCGTTGCATGGGGGGTGTCGTCGCTGGTCGCAGCGAGCAGATGAAAGAAGTCGTCGGTTTCCTGCGCACCGCGGGGCCAACCCTGAGCCCGTTCAATGCCTGGATCTTCCTCAAGGGCCTCGAAACCCTGAACCTGCGGATGAAGGCGCATTGCGCCAATGCCCAGGAACTGGCCGAGTGGCTGGAGCAGCAGGACGGCATCGAGAAAGTCCATTACGCCGGCCTGAAAAGCCACCCGCAGCACGAACTCGCCCAGCGCCAGCAGAAAGGTTTTGGCGCGGTGGTCAGCTTTGAGGTCAAGGGCGGCAAAGAGGGTGCCTGGCGCTTTATCGATGCGACCCGTCTGATTTCGATCACGGCTAACCTCGGTGATACCAAAACCACCATTACTCACCCGAGCACCACCTCCCACGGCCGTCTGGCGCCGCAAGAGCGTGAAGCCGCGGGCATTCGTGACAGCCTGATCCGCATTGCGGTCGGCCTGGAAGACGTGACTGACCTGCAAGCCGACCTGGCGCGCGGGTTGGCGGCCTTGTGATCGAGTTGTCCACGCCGACCTCCGGGGCCAATGGACGTGTGGCGCTGGTCACTGGTGCGGCGCGCGGCATCGGTCTGGGGATCTCGGCCTGGCTGATCAGCGAAGGCTGGCAGGTGGTGCTGAGCGACCTGGATCGGGTGCGCGGTTCGAAAGTGGCGAAAGTGCTGGGCGACAATGCCTGGTTTATCGCCATGGATGTTTCGAACGAAGGGCAGGTGGCGCTCGGGGTTGCCGAGGTGCTGGGGCAGTTCGGGCGCTTGGATGCACTGGTATGCAACGCCGCGGTGGCCGATCCGCACAATATCACCCTTGAAAGCCTCGATCTGGCTTACTGGAATCGTGTGTTGGCGGTAAACCTCAGCGGGCCGATGCTGTTGGCCAAGCACTGTGCGCCGTATCTGCGCGCGCACAGCGGCGCGATCGTCAATCTGGCCTCGACCCGCGCCGGGCAGTCGGAACCCGACACAGAGGCTTACGCGGCCAGCAAAGGCGGACTGTTGGCGCTGACTCACGCGTTGGCCATCAGCCTTGGGCCGGAAATCCGTGTGAATGCGGTCAGTCCGGGTTGGATCGACACCCGGGATCCTTCTGTGCGGCGTGCCGAGCCACTGACCGATGCCGATCATGCCCAGCATCCGGCAGGCAGGGTAGGGGCGGTCGAAGACGTGGCGGCGATGGTGGCCTGGTTGCTGTCGAAGAATGCCGGGTTCGTCACGGGCCAGGAATTTGTGGTTGACGGTGGCATGACCAAGAAGATGATTTACAGCGAATAGTGCTGAGGCATTGGCAGAACTGCGGTCCACCGTAGGAGCGAGCCTGCTCGCGAAAGCGGTCTGGCGGTTTGCGAACCAGATGCGGAATGACACGGTTTTGTCTTTTTCAGAAAAACTTCAATCCTGCTATTGACTTAGGATCGGTACCTGCGTAAATTTCGCGGCCTCGGAGATGCAAACGGGTGATTAGCTCAGCTGGGAGAGCGTCTGCCTTACAAGCAGAATGTCGGCGGTTCGATCCCGTCATCACCCACCACTTCCGAGGTACTTGCGAAAGCAAGAGGTAGGCTGAAATGCCTCCACCGACGCGCAGCGGTAGTTCAGTCGGTTAGAATACCGGCCTGTCACGCCGGGGGTCGCGGGTTCGAGTCCCGTCCGCTGCGCCATATTTTCCGAGTCAGATTTATCTGGTTCGAGATTGAAAAGCTTCTGAGTTTTCAATCAGACGAGTTACTTGGATGAAAGTCCAAAGCGATACGCAGCGGTAGTTCAGTCGGTTAGAATACCGGCCTGTCACGCCGGGGGTCGCGGGTTCGAGTCCCGTCCGCTGCGCCATATCTGCTACAAGGCCCACTGAACGCCTTGGAGCTACGAAGAAAGCTGCTGGTTTTGCCAGAGTTACTTCGAGTCGATAGCAAAGACCCTGGTCGTAAGACCGGGGTTTTTTGTGTCTGGAATTTGGCTTTTTCTCCTCTTGCGGTCTCCCTTGCCGGGCCATCCTGCCCGCCTTCTTCTATGCTGCCTCAAAGGTTGTCGCGACGACGCCGTCCGGCCGGGCTGACCTTGGCGTTGCATTCGCTTGCCTGTTCAATTCTGTGCATTGAAAACGCAGTATTTTGATTCACTGGTCAGTTTTTTTGTGTGGGGCTGTTTGCCGCAGGCGCATAAGCCTATAAACTTAACCTTTCGGTCAGCTTTGCACTGTCATTTCAGCCCTTCGTTTCGTCAAAAAGGGCTTCTGCACGACTCGAGATTTCCAGAACATAACCAGAAGGGCGGGTCTATAACCGCCCAGAGGATGATCCATGTCCAACCGTGAAATATCCCGGCGCTCGTTCCTTCAGGGCGGGCTGGTGGCAGGTGTGAGCGTGACGCTCACGCCGCTCAGCAGTCAGGCGCTCGCCGCCTTGATGGAAAACAGCGTGACCGTGCCGTCCGAGCAATGGCTCGGCAACAACGGCAGGGCGCGCACGCGTAACGATGCCTTGTCGAAGGTCTGTGGCAGCAAAGTCTTTGCCCGCGATATTCGTGCCAAGGACATGCCAGGCTGGCCGCAGCAGCAAGGCCACGCCATGTTGCTGAAAACCGTCAAGGCCGACCGCATCTACGCGGGCATGGACCTGTCGTGGCTCGGCGCCGAGTTGCAGCCTGACCGCATCGTCACCGCCGCTGACCTGGAGAAAGACGGCATCGTCTTTCCGGAAGAGCACGCGCCGGATCCGCTGTTGCCGGAAGGCAAGGTGCCGATGTTCATCGGTCACCCGGTGGCCATCCTGATCTGGAACGACTTCGAGCGTTTCCGCCAGGCCAAGGCCAAGCTCAAATTCAATGACAAAGCGATTCGTTACGGCGCCCAAGTGCCGTTCTACGAAGGCGATCCCTACGGCAGCTTCCGCTATGTGCGTGTAGGCGGGGCGACCTCGGCAGACGAAGACGAATTTGCCAGCCTCAAGGATTCGATCCTGTTCCCGATGCTGAAAAACCGTCGCCCGGTGTGGAATTCCCAGCCGAACCTGCACGGTAACCTGACCGAACGCGGATTGTTCTACGCCGATCGAATGAAGCAGCAAATCGACACGCCGCCGGATAACTGGCTGGTGTTCGACGAGCGCTACAAAACCCCGTCGATCGAACCTGCCGCGATGGAGCCGGACAACGGCAACGGCTGGTACGATCCGGCGACCAAGACTCTGCATTTCGTGGTGGCGACCCAGTGCCCACTGGAAGCGGCCACCGAGACTGCGAAGATGATCGCGCCGTCGCGCTTCGGCCTGGCGAACCTGAACATGCACCCGGGTTACACCGTGGGTTACGGTTCCAAAGACCACAACATTTTCGTCTACTACGCCGCCCTCGCGGCGCTGTATGGCGCCGGTGTGCCCGTGCGTCTGGCCAACGACCGCTATGAGCAATTCCAGAGCGGCATCAAGCGTCACCCGTTCGACATCCGCTATCAATTGGCCGTGGACAAAACCGATCACAGCTTCAAGATTTTCCGCGCAGAAATGAGCGTCGACGGCGGTGGCCGGGTCAACTACAGCCCCTCCGTGGCCGCCGTTGGCGCCACGGCAGCGCAGTCGATCTACTACATGCCGCAGAACGATTTGCAGGTCACGGCCTACCATTCCCGCGCCGTTGAAGCCGGCTCGATGCGTGGTTACGGCACGCTGCAAAGCATGGCGTCCACCGAGATGATGGTCGACGAAATTGCCGGTCGCCTCGGCATCGACGCCATCGACCTGCGCAAGAAAAATGCCATGGTCTCGGGCATGAAAAATACCCAGGGCGCGGTGCCGGCGGGTGCGTTGCGCTTGCACGAGATTCTCGACAAGGCCGCCGTTCACGACGTCTGGAAAAACCGCGACGCAATCAAAAAGCAGCGCGAAGCGCAGGATCCGGACAACTGGTATGGCGTCGGTTTCGCCATCTGCCAAAAAGACTTCGGCACGGGCTCTGAAGCGCCGATGGCGAGCATCGAGTTCACCGCTCAGGGGCACATCACCCTGCGCCACATCGGTATCGAAATCGGCACCGGTATGTCGACCTCGCAAGCCTTGGTCGTGGCCGATTTCCTTGGCATCGCGGCGACGGAAGTGAAGACCGGCGAGACCGAGTGGAAAGAGTTGCAGCTGATCAGCGGCGGCAACCCTTACATCATGAGTCAGGCCGAACAGGACAGCTTGCTGCGCAATCCGCGCTGGGTCGGCAAGATCGCCTCGGCGTCGTCGGCCACCAACTCCGCCTACTACTTCAGCCACGCCACCCGTGAAGCGGCGCGCGTGCTGTTCAACCACGGCTTGTGGCCGGCGGCGTTGCAGATCTGGAGCCAGGGCCCTTACGGCGGTTCGGCAAACCCTTACGTGGTGCGTCGCGAAGATGCGCATTGGGTCGACGGCAAACTCACCGCCAACGGCATGCAGCCGCTGAGCTTTGAGCAGTTGGCCAAGCACGCTCACGAGAAGGGTCTGGTCACCGGCGCGACCGTGCACGGTTTCAACCGCTGGAGCTGGGCCGAGGCCGAGTTCAGCATCGACGGCGTGCGTGAACGTCTGCCGCTCGACGGCCTGGCGGTCAAGTACGGCGACGGTGCGCCGAGCGTGAAAAAAGCGCAAATGAACAGCGCCGGTTTCCACTTGCTGGATCGCCAGAACGTGCACTACCCGGACACCCAGTTGAACAATGCGGCAGTGACTTACTACAGCCCGGTCGCGACGCTGGTGGAAGTGAAAGTCAACAAGGGTTCGGCCGAAGTGCAAGTGCTCAACCATCACTCGTGGGTCGAGTGCGGTCGAGTGCTGGTGGAAGAACTGGTCAAGGGCCAGATCGAAGGCGGGATTGCCATGGGTATCGGCCATGCGCTGATGGAAGAGATGCCGCTGTACGAAGGCGGGCCGGGGGAGGGTGACTGGAACTTCAACCGTTACCGCTTGCCGATGGCGCGCCACGTGGCGGTCTGGAAGCAGACGGCTGAAATCCTGCCGCCGCTGTCGCCGAGCGATCCTTCGAAGGGCATTGCCGAAGTGGTGATGATCCCGGTGGTCGGCGCCATCGGTAACGCCGTGGCACACGCCATCGGCAAACGGGTTCGCGACCTGCCTATCACTTCTGCACGTATCAAGGAGGCCCTCAATGGCTAACCGTCCGCTTCAACTGACCCTCAACGGTCAATCCGTCGGCCCGGTGGACATCCCTGATGACCTGCCGATGATCGATTACCTGCACGAATACAAAAACCTTACCGGCTCGCGTTTGGGCTGCGGTCAGGGCATCTGCCACGCTTGCGTTGTGATCGTCGACAACCCGGATGGCACCAGCGAAGAAGTACGCACCTGCATCACTGGCGCGCACTATTTCGAAGGCAAGAAAGTACGCACCATCGAAGGCCATGCGAAACGCGACGAGGAAGGCAAAGTCACTGAGCTGAACCCGATCCAGCAGCGCTTCGTCGACGAATTCGCTTTCCAGTGCAGCTACTGTGCACCGGGGTTCGTGAATGCCGCGACCGTGCTGGTGGAGAAGTTGCAGCGTCAGCCGATTGTCAAAAGCCAGCTGGAAAAAGTCATCGAGGACAGCCTCGGTCACCACATCTGCCGCTGCACGGGCTACGTGCGTTATTACAGCGCGACACGTAACGTGCTGACCGATCTCGGCCTGGTCAAGGAGGGTTAAGCATGAAGCAACTACTTTCCCGTCTGGCATTGGCGGTCGGCCTGGCCGCGCCGGTGTTGCTGGCGCACGCGGAAGATCAGGTCAAGCGCGGCGAATACCTCGCCCGCGCCGCTGACTGCATGGCCTGCCACACCGCTCCGGGTGGCGCACCGTACGCGGGCGGTCTGCCGATTGTCTCGCCGTTCGGTACGATCTACGGCACCAACATCACCCCGAGCAAAGAGCACGGCATCGGCCTCTATAACGATGACGAATTCTTCGCCGCGCTGACTGAAGGCAAGCGCCGTGACGGCGCCAACCTGTACCCGGCGATGCCGTACACCTCGTATCACTTGATTCCGCGTGACGACTCGGACGCGATTCACGCCTACCTGAAAACCGTCGAGCCGATCGAGCGTGCAGCGCCAGTCACCAGTCTGAGCTTTCCGTTCAACGTGCGCCTGGGCCTGATGGGCTGGAACATGCTCTACGGCAAGGACGTGAAGCTTTCGTCCACCGAGGGTAAAAGCGACGCCTTCAAGCGCGGCCAGTACATGGTCGACGTGCTTGGCCACTGCGGCGAATGCCACACCCCGCGCGGTTTGCCGGGTGCGATGCAACAGGACAAGCGCCTGACCGGCGGCCTGCTCAATGGCTATCTGGCGCCGAGCCTGTTGGCCAATGACCTGGCGGCTCGCGGCTGGAACCATCAAGACCTGAGCTCGTTCCTCAAGCACGGCATGAGCGCCCAGGGCACGATGTTCAACGAGATGTTCCCGGTGTTCCACAACAGCACCCAAGGCCTCAATGACCCGGATCTCGCGGCGATGGCGACCTTCCTGCTCGGTGATCAACCGCCGGAAGCGAAGGTGCTGACAGATGCGCCCTTGGACAAGCTCACCGCAAGCGCCCAGCGCGGCCGTCAGGAATACCTGAACGTCTGCGCCGGTTGCCACGCGGTGGGTGGCGAAGGCAAGCCGCACATCGCGGTGGCCATGCGCGGCAACACCACGCTGCGCCTGGAAGATCCACGCAACCTGGTGCGGGTGATCGATGACGGTATTGGCGAACAGAAGTTTGCCGGGTTTGAGCATATGCAGCCAATGCCTGGGTTCGCCGAGAAGCTCAGTCACGAGCAACTGACTGATTTGCTGAACTACCTGCGTCAGGGCTGGGGTGGTCAGCCGGATGATCTGGCGGTGAATGACGTGCAGAAGTTGCGGGCTGATGCGCCGCCGCTCGAGCACAAGGCGCACTGATATGCAGCATCTCGATCTGCAAGTCGTGCGCCGGGCGCTGCAATGGTCGTCGGCCGGCCAGCGCGTCTGGCTGTGCACGGTGCTCGCCACCTACGGCTCGGCGCCGCGTGCGCCGGGTTCGCTGCTGGCGGTGAACGCTGGCGGGCAATGGATCGGATCGCTGTCGGGCGGCTGTGTCGAGGAGGATTTTCTCGAGCGAGTCGCCGAAGGGGCGTTTCTGGAGGCGGTCAGCGTTGTTCGTTATGGCGAGGGCGATGATCCGCGCTCTCGGGTGAGCTTGCCCTGTGGCGGTGTGCTCGATGTGCTGGTGGAGAAGCTTGAGCCGGTTTGTGAGGTTCAGGCGCATTTGCGAGAACTGGAGTCGGCGCTGATGGGTCAGCGTCGGCTGATCCGCGAAATCGATCTGGCCAGCGGTGCGCGCAGCCTGTTCGATGATCGCGAACAGGGCGTGCGCATCGAGCGTGAGATCGATCGGGTGCGCGTGCGGATCGGTGCGGCCCAGCGCTTGTTGCTGGCCGGGTATTCCTCGGTCGCTCAGGCGTGCGCAGAATTCGCCGTCGGGTTGGGTTTTGAAGTCATTCTTTGCGATCCGCGCGATGAGGTGCTGGAAGGCGTGGTGCTGGAAAACGTTGAGATTCGTCGTCAGTTGCCCTCGATGTTCATTGCTGACGGCGGCTGCCACAGCGACACGGCGGTGGTGGCGTTGACCCACGATCCTCGCATCGATGACCTGGCGATGATGGAAGCTGTGCGTACCGAAGCGTTTTACATCGGTGTGATGGGATCCATGCAGACATCGCAAAAGCGCTTCGAACGGTTGCGCAGGATTGGTGGTCTGGGGGAGGCCGAGCTGGCGCGGATTCATGCGCCGATCGGTTTGAACCTGGGCAGCAAGACACCAGCTGAAATCGCCCTTGCGGTACTCGCCGATATCCTGCGGATCCGCAGCGGCATCGCACGGGACAAGCTGTAAACACCCTCCTACAAAAAAGGGGCCGCATTCAGCGGCCCCTTTTTTGTATCAGTATCCGAATTTGTCCCGCAGCCCGTAGTACCAGGCGCCCAGCGCCGCAAACGGTGTGCGCAGCAATTGTCCGCCAGGGAACGGGTAGTGCGGCAGGTCAGCAAACGCATCAAAACGCTCCGCTTGACCTCGCAGCGCCTCGGCCAGCACTTTGCCCGCCAGGTGCGTATACGTCACGCCATGGCCGCTGCAGCCTTGGGAATAGTAGATGTTGTCACCGATCCGTCCGACCTGTGGAAGACGCGACAGAGTCAGCAGGAAGTTGCCGGTCCAGGCGTAGTCAATTTTCACGTCCTTGAGTTGCGGGAACGCCTTGAGCATCTTCGGCCGAATGATCGCCTCAATGTTCGCCGGATCCCGCGCGCCATACACCACGCCGCCGCCGAAGATCAGTCGCTTGTCACTCGTCAGGCGGTAATAGTCGAGCAGGTAATTGCAGTCCTCGACGCAGTAATCCTGCGGTAGCAGGTTGTTCGCCAATTCCTCGCCCAGCGGTTCGGTGGTAATCACCTGAGTCCCGCAAGGCATCGATTTGGCTGCCAGCTCCGGCACCAGGTTGCCGAGGTAAGCATTGCCCGCCACGATGATGAACTTGGCCCTGACCTTGCCCTGTGGCGTATGCACCACCGGATTCGCGCCGCGCTCGATGCGCACCGCTGGCGACTGTTCATAGATAGTGCCGCCCAGCGACTCAACGGCTGCGGCTTCACCCAATGCCAGGTTGAGCGGATGAATGTGCCCACCGCTCATGTCTAGCATGCCCCCGACATACTGATCGCAATTCACCACTTCACGGATACGACGTTGATCCATTAGCTCAAGCTGCGTATGACCGAAACGCTCCCACAGGCGCTTCTGCGATTCCAGATGACCCATCTGCTTGGCCGTGATGGCTGCGAACACGCCACCGTCCTTCAGGTCGCACTGGATATTATATTTGGCGACCCGCTCACGAATGATCCGCCCACCCTCGAACGCCATCTGTCCCAGCAACTGCGCTTGCTTGGGACCAACGCTGCGCTCGATCACATCGATATCGCGGCTATAGCTGTTGACGATCTGGCCGCCGTTACGACCCGACGCGCCAAAACCAACCTTGGCCGCCTCCAGAACCGTTACCTTGAAACCGTTCTCCAGCAGAAACAGGGCAGAGGACAGACCGGTGTAACCGGCACCGATAACGCAGACATCAGTCTCTACTTCACCCTGCAAGGCCGGGCGCGGCGGAACCGCATTGGCCGATGCGGCGTAATAGGATTCTGGGTAGGGAGTGTTCGCCATCCTGCTGCCTCTGTTTAATATATTTTACGAGTGCCTTGATCCTACCCGAGTTAAAAATCGACCGCCAGCCACCGGAAAATCTTCTTCATCGCCGCAAAATTAAATATTTTGCATATTCATAGGGTTAGCTCGAAAAAAGGTGTTGACACCCCTCCGGAATTCCGTAGAATGCCGCCTCACAGCAGGCACGTAGCTCAGTTGGTTAGAGCACCACCTTGACATGGTGGGGGTCGTTGGTTCGAGTCCAATCGCGCCTACCAAACAAAATCCGCTCTGCTGGGCGGTCTAGAAGGGCTCACCGAAAGGTGGGCCCTTTTTTGTTGTCTTGGATTTCTTCAGAACGTTCACAAAATATAGGCTCCGTTCACACTGGGCAATGTGAACGACTAAATTAGCCGCTTCTGATGCGCAATCCTTCCTCTATATCCACGTCTTCTCCACCACCTGTCTTCTCCCGCTTGAGCGACCGTTTTTCAAACTGTACTGTATGCGTGTACAGTATATGGCGCTACCCAAATGAAAGACGACCTAATCGATGAAGCAGGGTTTGAGCTTGGCTTGCCCTCACATGAAGAGCTGTTACAGCATCAATGCGACTTGTTGTGCTCGGAGCTTGAGCTGACTCGCCGGAATCTTCGGAGCGCACACAAGGAGTTATCCGGGCTGATATCGATGTACCGTCAGACGTGTAGGGAGCTAGGCACGCTCAAGGTTGAGCATGAGCGGTTACGTTGGACGCTGAGCGATTTATACCGGCGGGAGGGTGACAAGGAGGCGGGGAAAATGGTGTACCAGTACGGCGATCACGCACCCTCTGAAAAAAAACTTTAAACGTACCGGGCCAGTCGGCACGGGGCTTGCAGGTCGGTTCCGTTTTTTAGATGCATTTACGCACTGGTTTATCCACAGGTAGTACGTTGCAATCGTCACGCAAAACGCAATATGCTGGGCGTAAGCGGAGCAAAACCCCTACATATAGGGTTTTACCGTTAGCTGCTGACCTCGAATGAGGTACTTAGAAAAGTCTGCGAATGGTTGTGATTTAAGTTGTCGAGACCGACCACAACCACCCGCACCAACCAAAGCTAAACAGTAGTGACTACGTTAGCCCTAGGGGGTCTAGCATTGAGCCAAACATTGACGGGATCGTCAACAGCTCTCTGCTGGTCGGTACTCCATACGGGCTGACACAAACCTAAAATTGGGAGTATCACCGTATGAGCATCAATAGTAAGAAGACGTCATCCAAGGTGGCCAAATTGGCCTCCGAAACCCTCAGCAACTCAAACTCATCCGCGATTGCAAAACGCCTCGCCGCTTCGACATTAGCTCAAACCCACTCCACAAAGCAGACAAGTGCTGAAATGGAAACGGTTGCGGGCAAGGTTCTCCAGAGCGACAAATACAGTGAGGAAACGAAAGCCCTTGCTGCGTCTGTTGTCTCCCAATCCAACCAAGCGCGGGGTGAGTAATCATGACTATTTATGTAACCGTAACGGTTGACTTGAATGGCAGCGTGAGCCAAACCGCGAGAGCTAAGTTTAACGAGTATCTCAGGGGGCAAAACTACGCAAAGCACAAGCTCACGACCTTGTGGACCGCGTGGTTCCTTCCAGGTAACACGATAGACAGTGCGGTCAGTTTTACGAGAGCAACGGTGGCGGCTGCGGCGCGTGCTGCGGGCATCTCGAATTATGAGGCGTTGGTAATGCCGGGAGAGCAGCAGCCAACAGAGTGGAGGCAGTGATAGCCTTGAAAGTCTTGGTGTGATGCATAGCCCCGCTTCGGCGGGGCTTTTCACGTCTACCTATCTGGTTTTTAGCTACTGGTGATTTTGACGCAGCTTCTCTATGGCTGTGGTTATCGCGTCTGCATTCAAATCTAACGTTCCCAATGCGGTGGTGATGTTGTCGTGCGTATCGACAGAGCCGCGTGCCTCGATCCACAGCGCCACTTCCTCAAGTCCCGCAGCGATTGCATGTTGGTTCAGTAGGAGCAGTTCCAGTGCATCAGCCATCGTTTCGTTGTTATTAGTCATTGGTTCGTCCATGGTTGTGTGGGGCTCATAAACATCTGTAAGAAACCGTGTGGCATTCAACACCCTTCTCACCATCTTCCATTAGGAAATGCACGATGGCATTGCTCCCGGTTGAATTCTATTGCCGAATTAACCGTATTCCGCTCTTTGCCCAATCGGATTGGAATGTATTTTCTGGATGGATTTTTGCGGATTCCCCGTCCCACTCTACGCACCGATAGTCCATGGCGTTCAGCATCCTTCCTTGCGGTGTTGGCTGTTGCTTCATCGTAGTGAATCCCGCCACAGCTTGGCGCTGGATTGCCTCATAAGTACAAGACTCCACCGACTCATAAACCTTCTGGTCAATCATGGGCGTCATACAGCCGGTGCTATCGGTCTGGCCGGGGACGAAGGTGTTGGTACACATCCAAAGGTACAGAATGACTTTCAACTGTTTTGCTCCATGCAGTTCGATTCGCTTTGTATTCGATACGGTGGCATTGCGCTACTAATTCGTCTACTGCGATTTCCCAAATCCGTATTTTTTGGAATAGCACTTCTGATTCGATTTCCCAAATTCCCGCCAAAAATAATGGCCCCGAGTTTGGAAGGCACCCCCCTCCATTCTGAAAACGGTCGTCGTGTCCCAGGTGCTTAGCAAGAAGTGATGGGCTCAAATAGAAAGCTGCGGAATTCGTAAATAACCCTAGGCCGCTGGAAGCTCTCACAGCCTAGAACGAGACGTTGAATGCGAGCATCAGGCGACGTACTGCCGTAGGTGTGAACTCGCTACCACGAGGGGTACGCAAGCCTTTGGTGTTGAGGCAATCGGCTACTGACTGAAGCGTATTCACTTTGTTGTAAAGGCAGGCGAGCAGGTGTGGTTGTAGGGTCGCTTGATGCGCGTTGACGTTCTTCATTCGCTGCTCATTGGCAACTGTAATGTCAGCAACAGCACGGCCTTTGGCTAGTGCATCAGAACGATTCTTCACCTTCTGTACTGCGACAGCATCACCAGCATCAGCACGACTCTGAAGGGCTGCCAGAGCTTCCTTGGTACGGTTGGCAATGAACTCTCGTTCCTGCTGCGCCAGTGCTGCGAAGAGGTGGAGTTGGAATTTATCAGCCTGTGGCATCGTCGCCACTTTGAAGTCTATCTGCTCCATGAGTTGTGCAATGTGAAGCACCGAACGAGACAAGCGATCCAGCTTGGCAACTACCAGTTGTGCTTTCTGCTCCTTGCACAGAGCCAGTGCTTTGAATCCTTCAGGACGTTCTTCAATAGCCAGCTTGCCAGATACCACGTCTACGAACTCGCCAACGATCTCCCAACCATTCTGTTGAGCAGCACGAGTGATGTAGTCGCGTTGAGCTTCCAAACCAAGACCGCTTTCGCCCTGACCCTTGGTGGAAACTCGAATGTAAGCAACTACTTTCATTTTCTGATCCTTGGCTTACTGGCTGACTGAGGCTCCATTGTCAGACTGAAACCCATATTTGTCAATTGAGAGAACGAGCATTCCTGCAAATGATAAATGCTGATTCGATACCATTCGTCGTATTCGTTGAAAGGTGGTTGCACGGATCGACGGTATCTGAATGCAATCAGGTGGGAATTCAATATTGTACTGTTTTTGCACAAAGCTATTTTTTGATGCGGGTGGAAGGATCAGGCCAAGCACAAAGACAATAAAAGCCAATAAATACGGGGGTTCGCTACTCTGGTGGCGCGTACGTTCAGTGTGGAAACTGTCTTGGAGAAAGGGTTTGTCTTGGATGGGATCAGGTTGTTAGACGGTTATTAGCACACGAGCAGGATATATCTGGTATGCGACAGCATACGACATGAAGCCATTTAGAGAAGTATTACCATATTTATTTATTAGTAATTAATTAAGAAATTATTTAATACTATGAAAGAAGAAATACTCTCAAGGCTCTCGCCTTATTCGTGCTAATCGTTGAGCGTGAGCTCAAGATTTAATCATCGCTGTCAAGCTAGCTTGACGGAGGTAGTCCTTATTTATTTTGTTAATAATTTATAAAGAAATTATGTGATACTATTTCAGTGTGCTAAGCCTTAAAGCTGTCGCTTTGTCTCTTTATTTATATTTCATTCTTAATTATATCATTCTTATTAGTAGCTCAATTTGACCTACCGGCATAGCTCAATTTGAGCTGTCTGGGGGGTTCAATTTGAGCTGCCGCATCAAGCAACTTGATACTTCCATTCCCAGACTGGTGTGTCATCGTCATCAGAATCGGCGGCGCTATAAGCCAGTGTTGGCTTGGGATGTAGTTGCACAGTCGGGCTCGCAGGTGTCGCCCTGCGCTTTCCAGCGGCAGGCAGCACAAGGTCTTGGACGACAATGTAACTATTCGAGAATGTGCATCCCCCAACCTTTTTCTTCGAGGTCTTGAGGTAGCCGTGCTCGGCTAGTTGGGCCAAGAACCGCTTCACCGTACTGACGTTGCTATCTGTAGCTGTGGCGATGGCTTCTTGGTTGTCGAACCACTCGTTGCCCAAGCTGGTGAAGAAATAGTATCGATCCTTAATGTGAAGCCACAGAATCTTGTTCGACGGGGTGAATCGCACTTCTTCGCCTGTGGTCAGGCTGATGTAATGCGTAGCGGCCATGAGGGCCTTGGGGAATTTGATAAATGCTTCTGTCATTGTTCTTCTCCTGTGTCAGTTTTCTGGTAGCCGTCACCTCGCTGGATGGCTGTTGGTCAAATCTCAAGCACGAGAACACCGCGCTCCTAGATCGCCTGTGGGCGTTGGATGCGGTTGAGTGCTTGAAGTGAGGGGTAAAGCCTGCCAGAAAGTTGGGGTTTTGTCAATTGGTTAGTTAGGCGATGATGAATTCAGGGTGGGTATACTGCGGATGTCCTTCTTCAGTAATCAGAAGGGCGGCATCGAATGTAAAGTCTGGAAACTTCTTCAAGAATCGAAGTAGTCGACTATATGCTGGGAGAGTCTTTCCTTCCAGCGTGACCCTAACGCCATAACGTCGTGCAAAGATCAACGGAACTGTCATTAGAAGTTCTTCGTACCAATATCGAGTTTGGTTGCGTTTGTTGTTGGCGTTAGCTGTTGCAGAGATTGCACGAAGGTTGCAAGGGCGGTTGTCTTCACCGTTATGATTGATATGGTCGATATACCAACCATCTCCATTGGTTAGTGGAAGACTTGCGAATGCTTTGGCAACTAGTCGATGAACAAACTGTGGGCCGCGTTTGCCGTCATCACCTGTAAGAGTTACACGGTTGTAATGTTGTTTGGAACAGAAGTTTTGTTTGATGAATTCCATAGTGTAAGCGTCGCGGATACGCCCGCTAGTAGATGCTTGATAGCGCGAGAAGTCAGGGATGATTCTCCATTTTTCATCAGAGGTACATTTGATATGCTCAAGACTAAAGTACACATCCAAATGGTGGAAAGATTCAGTTTCGGTAATTGGGTTGTTGAAGCGTTGCATTGTAATTGGTTCCTTCTAGGACGGTAGAAGGCAATACGGGACGTGCCACGAGCTTTTGTGTGATGTGGGGAAAGTCAGGGAAGTATTGCCGGAGGATAGCCACAGGGAAGTGGCTTTAGTGTGCTATGAATGCACCGAGCGGGGAGAGGGTTGGAACTATTGTTGGAGAGATTGTTACAGGGGCTTGTTGCCTGTAACGTTCTCGTTGTGTCACTCGTGGAATATCAGGGATATGGATATCTTCGGAGTGCTCTGGGAGGGCGTCTATAACGCCCTTGGCGATGTCTAAGCGCATTTGTAGTGGGATAGCGCTGGTATGCTTGCCAAGAGCGTCCAGAAGCCCTTGTAGGAGCCCATACTTGTCGTATGTGTTGTATTCTCTCATTGCCATCTAGAATCTTTACGATATTGTTCAATATGCCTGTCTTTGCGACGTTTGCGTTGACGTGGAACGAATTCCTCTTCTGGTATGTAATCCCAGATATTGATTTCAATTATCATGGGTGGATTGGTTGGGACTTCTTCAGTCTGTGGCTTCTTCTTTAGCGAAAGGATTGGCTTAGGCATTACTTCTTTCCATATTTCGCTTCAAGGATTGCACGTGTGTAGTCGATTGGTTGAGTAACTTCGGCCTCTTTTTGGAGAGCTTTGTTATAAATCTCGGTAAGACTTGTTTTCTCTGCCATTACAAATTTGTAAATGACAAGAATTGTTCGGCTGTGAGCCCTTCAGCAGATTTCAAGATTGCTTCTGTTACTTCTTTAGGGAAGTGGTTTTGCAGTAATTGCTTGCGGATATTCATTTTTGTTTCTCCTGTTGGTTGGATTATTCATTATGTAGTTGCTGGCTTTCTTGTTGGAGTTGGTCGAGTTCTCTTTGCTCTTGCTTGCATTCGCTCATTGTCTTCTTGGCTGTACAAGTTAAGAGAATCAGGTAACGGTTGGATGTGTCTTGGCGTTGAGCGATACCCATGTACTCTTCTCGGAGTTCAAGTGTGCGATGGTCCACATATACCTTTTGTTCAATTATTCGTTGATCTGTGTAGGCTGTGGATTTTTTTAACGTATCGGAGTCGCCATTGAATACCAGCGAGATACTGAAGAGGGAAAGTCCGAAGATTAAAGCGATTAAGAAAAAGATTGTCCCGAGCCAACCCATCCCGATTTTCATATCGGCCATATGGTTGTCTCCTTTGGGGGGAGGGCGCTAGTTAGAGCCCCGTTTATTGTCTAACTTGCGATTGCATGGAGCGAGCTTGGCCAATGATGTTGCCAACAGCCTGATCTACAAGTTGTGGAAGCTTGGCATCCCGCTTATCAAGCTCTTGAGTCATTTTGGTCAAGAGCAATGCACTATCAGCTTCAGTGGCTCCGCCGTGAAATTCAATATTGATCTTAGAGCCTTCGATATTGACGACTGGGGCAATGTTGTTGGTGGTTCGTGCCATTACTCCAACTGGAGGTTGGTTAGCAGGTTCGGCAGCCTTGTTAGCTTCCTGCACTCGACTAAAACCTTCTGCTTGCTTCTGCCAATTCTCCATATTGAGTCCAAGTTGTGGCAAGAATCCGGGCATTACAGCTTGAGGGTATGGCGCCTCTTTCTGGTTCCAGATGTCAGGAGTAAGTGACATGCTTTTAGCTTGCTTCTTGTAACTATCTCGTTGGTCTTCTACGCCAAGCACCCAGTTCCAGAACTCTCCAACAGGACCGCCTTGATGTTGTGAGTTGCCATCAATATTCGAATAGTCGTGCGTTCCAACCATTCCCAAACTTACAGGCATATCCGCTGTTGTCATACTTGCCTGTGTCTTCTCTTGATCTGTCTTCTCTGTACCATCCGCATTCTTGCCAGTCATCATGCGGAGAGTGCCAGTCAGAGCATTCGTCAGTGCAATGTCGAAGTTAGCAAGGGAAGTTTTGAGCGGTTGCATTGCTTCATTCAAGTCTCGTTCAGCTTGAATGCGATCCTTCATTACTTGAGATAGTTCAGCATTGGAGTTGATGTTGTTAGTATTAAGGTAAACTTGGTTATCCGCTCTCTGTTGAGCAGTAGCTACACTGTTGCGGTTACGTTCAAGTGTTGGTGCGTTATCGGCAACAAGGTTTTTGAATGCATCCTCATACCAAGAGTTTTTGATACCCTTGCCGGCTTTCAAATCTTTGTTAAAAGACTTTAGACCTATTTGGAAATCATCAATCTTGTTCTCTTTCATGTACGCTTTAACAACGAATGGAACAATCATGGGCATACGATTATTGATAATGTCTGCGTCTGCCTTAGAGCCAGTACCATCTGAGGCGAGTTGACCAAGCTGTTTATTCAACTCCCTGTTATCGTCTTTCGTTGTGCCAGCTACAGAGAACGCTTGTTGACGCACGTTCCAAGTGTTGGTGATTTCATCCAGTGTCTTACCAGCAGCGGCCATGTTGATCGCAAGAGTTCTGAAGTCTTTGGCTGTGTCAGTGTCAACCGCACCTCCATTCTGGTTCTGGGATTTAATGAAAGAGTCTCTGTAAGACTTGACGATTTCAGGATTCTTGCTGATAGAGCTGAATGTGTTGTTAAAGCCCTGTGCCTCTTGCACGCCTTCCTGTCTCTCCTGAATTCGATTGGAAAGGCCGCTAATGGCAAGAGTCAATCCACCAATTACGCCACCGATTCCACCAAGGGCTAGGAGTCCGCCCATTCCACCAAATCTACTCTGGTTGCTCTGAGCGTTTCTTGCGTTCTGGTTGGCTTGCCACTGTTGTTGACGCGCTTGAGCCCACTGAAATCTCTGATCTTTCTGAGCTTGGTTTGTAGACTTGTTGGCGTTCGTTTGCTTGAGGCTTGCGAGTTGAGCTGTGTGCTTTGTGGCTCGCTGCTGTGCTGTAGCGTTCGCTTGGTTAATTACCTGCTGCACGCGCTGCATCTTGGTCATCGACATCAAATGCTGGTTGTTAGCTTTGAGAGTTGTTGCACGAGTCTTGGCAGCAATGGCGTCTAGTCGTGCTTGCTTGGTCAGAGAGGCTGTTAGAGCGTTCTGTGAGGCGAGTTGTTGCTTGGTTACTCCATTGCTACGCATTTGACTTGCATGGGCCTTGGCAGCGACTACAGCGCCTTCCTGTTGGCTCTTTAGAAGGCCGGATACCAAGTTGGCTTGTTGCTTCGTTCCTGCGTACGTCAACTTCTGTTGGGATAGTTCTGCTGCAAAGGTTGTACGTTTCTGGTTTGCCAAAGCAACTTCAGCTCTGTGCTCACGGCTCAATGCACGGTCAAGTTTACCCTTGGCTTTGTCCAGTGCAGTCGTATCAACTTTCACCTTCAAAGTTTTGTTCATGGCAGCAGCAAGCTTGTTGTATTCCATCCCCAACTTGGCCATGTGTTGTGTGCTTTGTTTCATCAAAGCTTGGAAGCGTTGGAGTGGGGCGCTATCAACTTGGAAGATTAGCTTGCCCGTTAGCCGTGCGATTTCTTCATGAGTGCTCATAGTGGATTACCTTGCTGTACTAGCATGCGTGCTGCTGTCTGATCTGCTGTAGCGCTAACAACACTTCCACCCAGTGTACGAATACCCGCTTGCGATTGGTATTCCAGCATTAGAGCTGCGAGCGTTGTAGTTAGCTTTGTTTTATTGCCGCCAATGTACAGTTGATATGCACCTTCGACGTACTTCAGTTTCACCGCTTCTTGATAGAAGTTATCGATAATACGACGTACAGCGATATTGGCAGAGATAGCAACGCACAGTCCTTCTGTAGTTGCGAACCAGAAGATGTGATACTTTGGACGATTCCCCATTCGTTGCTTTAGGAAGCGTGGGAGAAACTTTGTGAAGTTGCGAAGGTGGACTTTTGGTCCGACCATATAAACTGAATAATGCTTGCCAGTTTCAAACAAGGCTGCCAGATGTCTCCCGCATTGTCTTTTAATTGATAGTGTCATTAATCGTTTCCTTTAGTAGGAGTTTGACTTTTGGTCTTGAGGATTGTGTACATTTCAATTGCTAGGTTAAGCGTAGATTCATCGAGTTTTTTCATAAGCTCGAATGCTCCAAGTTCACCAATAAATTTTTGGTTTGGGTCATCAGAACAAATGGCAAAGATGAAGGCCAGTAATTCGGATTGTTGTTGCTTCAATTGGATTGCTTGCATGGGTAGTGCTCCTTAATAAGTAGGTGGGTTTGTATGGACGAGATATTGAAAGATGTTGGGGGTATTGCCCCCGTAGTTATTACAGCTTTACTTTGCAGTTCGTTTGGTTGCTGGTTTGGTTTGAGACTTCTCAGCAATACGAGCTTCAATCTGTGCAGCACGAACTGCGGCTTTATCAGCTAGTGCGGCGGCTTCTTCTTGTTGAATTTCAGCAAGAGCTTCTGCGTAGATACGAGCTTCTTCAGCTTCGCTCGCTGCTTTGTCGGTAGCAGCACATTCAGCACGATACTTCGCCTCAACTTCATCATGAATCTTAATGATGTCGTCGCACTGGTAAGGTACGCCTTCAATCCTAACTTCTTTGCCGTCTACCATCTTCGGGCTTTCCGGTTTATAGAAGTGGATTCGCTGACCAGCGCCAGTCGCCATTGTTCCAGTTGGATGATATGTGAAGCCCTTCGCTGCGTATTCAATGTAAGTCGGGATAATTTCATATGGTCCAACTACGACCACAGCAACTTCAGCACCGATAACCCAGCCCGGAATGGCTCGTAGAGTCTTTGGGCAAGTAGTTGCATAGGCATCATATCCGTCAGTACGGATTTTGTATGTGTTAGTGGCTTCTGCTTTGAGAGCGTCCAGAGTTGCTTGATTAAAACTTGTCATTTTGTATCTCCTGTGTGAATTTTATTGGGTTTGATTGCATCGACAGCTATCAGCGAAAGGGTTACAAATACGCTGGAAGACATCAAAATTGTTACTAGAAAAGCTTGCATGGGGTTATCTCTTTTGTGTGATAGGGTTATTCTGGTTGTTCTAGCGAATGTTGCTCTTCAGAAGCTCGTTCTCTGTACTCTGCTGCCAGTTGTTCGCTAGACTTTCCAAGGATGAGAGACGGTTTAATGTTGATGTTGATGTTGATATTTATTGTTATGCTTGTTGCGGGAGTCATGGACGATTTCCTTAGTAGTGTTGTGGGATTTGATTTGCTGGATTATCCAGTTGTCTTTTGCGAAGTCTCGCTGCTGCCTTCTGGCAAGCTTCACAGCAATATTGGCTTCTGCAAGTGTGGGCTGTGTAAGAGCGTAAGCAGTAGTTACAGACTTCAGTTTTTGCTGGCATTGTTGGTTTCCTTCTTTTTCTTTCTTGTTAGATTGCGTTGGCAGCGTCTTGAACAAGTCTTGCCTTTCGCGGTTAGTGCAATAAATGGAGCGCCGCAGCACTCACAATTTCGGGTAACAGGTCGCATGGGCTGGCCTCCATAGTGAATTGGTTATTAGTTTGGTTAGTGGTGTTTTCTTTTTGTTGGACGAAAAAATGGGCCATAAATGGCCCGATTCTTTCTGTCATCTCGTCCATGACAATCCCATAACAATGTAGTTGCCTTAATTGAAACTCCAATCACGGGAAGCAGTTAACCCGTATTGGACATTTCACTGTAAGGCGGCAGTAGGAGAATGAGTTGCTAGTAGTGCCGTTCACTAGCTGGAACGCTGAGCTTCAAATGCAAGTAAGAAGCTGGCTGAGGAATCCACAAATGGAAGTGTGGAAATCTTGAATAGGTGCCGGGAAAAAGGAATTAAACCCGGCGAGTCTGCCAGCATGGAGCTAGACAGAAGAATTTGTTGGAGAAAGATTTTATCTCCATCTATAACCAATTGTATCACGGGAACCGGCTTTGTCAAGCAATATGTGTGCCAAGTGGTAAGTTTAATTTTATCTAGGATGGGCTGAAAGCCAGTGGAGGCGGGTGGCGTTGCCATATTCCGCCCCCAACTGGTCATCGGTACATCAGTCGATGAGGTGCAACACATCCCTGACGTTCAGGTGAGAGTAACGCGCTACGGATCGAGTATCCCTGTGTCCTGAGACGATCATGATTTGTGCATTGTTGAATCCCTTCTTAGCGACGTTGGTGATTCTGGTGTGCCTGAGCTGGTGCAGTCTGACGCTGCTATCAAGCCCAGCTTTTACACGTGCAAGACGTACAGCCTGAGACACGGCGTGTGGAGTGATAGCGAATAGCACTCCATTTGGATAGCGTTCCACAGTGGCCCACAATTGGGCTAGCTCTAGTATCTCCACAGCTCGGTGGGTGAGGGGAACTGATCGTGTGCCGTTCTTCCCGTCGATCACATCGGCAATGCGTTCTTTGAGGTGCAGGCAGTCTTTCGTCAGCTTTAGGATTTCAGAGCGCCGCATGGCGGTCTCATACGCCAACTCAACAATGAGCTTCATGGTTGGTGACAGTTTCGCCAGCAGTCGCTCAAGCTCACTCGCACGGATCACTTTGTCAGAAGACCGGTCGGGTTTTGGAAGCGCGATGTCACTCACTGGGTTGTGAATGTCCATCAGCAAGCCGCGTTTGGCGAAACGGTAGAACCGCGACATGAATGCAAGCTGCGTCCTACACGTCGATGGCTTCACCGTCTTCAATCGCATGATCTTGAAGTCGTTGATCATCTGCGGGGTGATTTCGTGAATGGGCTGCGTGAAGTGCCTGCCCAGATGTTCCACGATTTTCAGTGCGTGGTCGTAACTGCCTTTGCCCTTGAGCATCGTTTCGCAGTAGGTCATGCCCAGCGTGTAAATGGTGTGGTGCTTGCGATCCATCGTCACAGCTTCGAGCTGGTTCGCCCATGACTCTGCTTCAACTCTGGTGCTGAAGGTTTTCGACTGTGGAGATTTACCCTTTACCCGTACCTGAGCGTTCCAGTTGCCGGACGGAAGTAAGCGGAAATTGGCCATTTTTGACGCCTCATAATGTGAATGGGCGTTCTGTGAAACCCTTGAGCACCAAGGCTTGCAGCTTGCTCAAGCAGACCTTGACATGGTGGGGGTCGTTGGTTCGAGTCCAATCGCGCCTACCAAACAAAATCCGCTCTGCTGGGCGGTCTAGAAGGGCTCACCGAAAGGTGGGCCCTTTTTTGTTGTTCGTGATATTACAATTTTTACAAACAATCCAGCTCGTTAGAGCTTTCCCTCGTGTCGCCTCAAATCTCAATGCGCCATTAAATGTTGCTAATCAGCTGCCGATGAGCCTGTAACCAACCACGAACAGGCGACGACGCATGGATGTCAGTAGTACTCAAAACGAATATCAAAAGCCAAAAAACCTGGCGGGTCTGGGACGTCGGTGGGGTGGGCAAATGATCGACTCGCTCATCACGTTCTTTCTGTTCTTGTTTGTGGGGCGAACGGGCGACTTCGTAGGTCTGCCTCCCACCGTGGTCGCCATCCTGGCGCTGGGCGCGGGTACGGGTTATTACCTGTTTTCCGACGCTATGCCCAATGGTCAAAGCGTTGGCAAAAAATGGCTGGGCATGTCGGTCGTAGATGAGCGTAGCTACCTAGACTGCAATCTTTATCAATCCTTTGTGCGCAATATCACCACACCGTTCCTGAGTATTCTTGACTGGATCTTTATTTTCTTTGGTTCGCGCAAACGTCTTGGCGATATGCTCGCGTCGACGATCGTGATTCGATCCAGGTAAAGGGCGGTTTGCAGCAATGAGGCGTAAACTGGCGGTGCTACCTCATCAAAAGGAGCCGCATATGATCGCCGACCAAACGAACAAACAGACGTCAGGGACTAAAACTGTTTGGGATCAGTTTTTCTGCGCTGCATTGATTGCGGAGAGCAACCTGACGGCCCCGGTCGTAGGTGGGGCTACTCACGAAGACAGGCAGAACCTGTTGATCGAAAGAGCCAAGGCGCTCGCAGACAAGATGATGGAAAACAGAAGATAACCAGAGCCCAGCCATTGCGCTGGGCTTTTCATGTCTGGCTATGCCAATGACTGGTGTTGGAATCAGGCGATCAGGTCTACTTTCCCGGTTGCCAGGCGATAAACGCCGCCCACTACTTTCAGCGTGCCTTTGCTGAGGGCGTCTGTCAGCAGGGGAGAAGCATTTTTTAGTCGCTTGACCGAGTCTTTAACATTTTGCGCTACCGCATTAGCGGGAAGACTCCCCGGCTCCTTGAGTACCGTCTCGATAGAGCCCTTGAGTGCCTCAGTCAGTTTCGGGATGTGGCCAGGAAAAACGGTGTGATCTTTTACCGCCTTGATACCTGCGTTAATCGCACCGCAGTCTTCATGCCCGAGCACGAGGATCAGTGGTGAACCAAGCACCGCCACAGCATATTCAAGGCTGGCCAAGCCCTCATCAGTGACGAAGTTGCCAGCAACGCGTATGGCGAAAAGATCTCCCCGGGCAGTGTCAAAAGCGTACTCGGGGGCGATACGAGAGTCAGAACAACTGAGTACCGACACGAACGGGTTCTGGCCTGTGACCAGGGCTTCTCGTTCGGCCTTGAAGTCATGAGTCTTGGAGGTGCCGGAAACATACCGCTCGTTTCCCTCCATTAATCGTTGAAGGGCCATGTCGGGGCTGATTGAGTTTTGCGGTTTTGGGGGCGGCGCCGTTTTCTCGGCGGCCTGGAGGAGATGGTCAGGCAGGGTGCCAGCCAATAGCAGGGCACCGGCTCCGAAGCCAGCATACTTCAGGAACTTACGGCGACTACCCGCGGTTTGAAGCGGTTTTGAATCACATGATTCACACATGGCTTGTGTACTCAGGTGAAAGGGGGGGCTAGCTGTCAAAAGCGTGTGCTTTCAGAAGCCTTTCGCTCTTGTGTGGTGGAGTCTAGACCGTCTGTGACGTAATGTTTCTGGTGCTGTTTTCAGTCCGGTTGGTTTCGTTTGCGATGACTTGGTTTCGCCAAAGCCATGCTCATGCTCCATAAAAAAAGTGTGGATATTTAAGGGCTTACGATTTTTTTTTAACCGGCCGGTGGTCAAAAATATATTGTTACAAGTGGGTTGCTGGGATATTATCGCCCCGCGTTCACCACCACGGTTTATGCATTTTTAAGTCCCAAGCTTCCATCAGCTGCTTGGGATTTTTTTTGCCTGAAATTTATCCTGCCCCTTCGGACACCCGCCCAAACCCGGGCAAATCCCGGTCTTTTGGGCTACTACTGTCTGGCCAAACTCAAACTCGGTCTGATGGGGGTACATCGATGCTGGTTCATTGGTCTCTTGCGGCAATTCACCTGCTGGCCATTGCGCTGGCATTCTGGGCCGTTTTGAACCGCGGCACGGCATTCAGTCGCCTGGCCGCCGGGACAGGGGAAGCTCGGCGCGTGCTGGTGGCCGATAACCTGTGGGGGATTTCTGCGGTCATCCTCCTGATCACCGGCGGGATGCGGGCGTTTGGCGGGTACGAAAAAGGCACCGATTACTACCTTCATCAGCCACTGTTCCACCTCAAGATGACGCTTTTTGTGCTGATCCTGCTGCTTGAAGTTGCCCCGATGGTGACGCTGATCAAATGGCGGATTGCACTTGGGCGTGGCGCGACGATCGATACCGCTCGGGCAAAACTGTTTGCTCGTTTCAGTCATATCGAAGGCTTGCTGGTGTTGCTGATGGTCATCGCGGCGACGGGGATGGCGCGTGGGGTAACCTTTGGTTAACCGAGAGCGGTCACGTACTTCCTCGGGATTATTCGGAAACGTCTGACAGCCATGGCATGAGATATGCCGGTAGTATCGGCTTGAAGTTTTTGCGGGAGAGGGGGAGCGAGCCGGCGGGCATTGCGGCGCTCGAATCTTTAGCCAGCCGGTGTTCAGGGCGAACGGGCTGGCTACTGACTGCAACAGGATTCAGGGGGTTTGTGGCTTGTCTGGTGCGGTGAGGCCAGCCTGAATGCGCTGATATATCTCTTCGCGGTGCACTGCAACGTCTTTCGGAGCGTTGATGCCGATCCTGACTTGCTGGCCGCTCACGCCCAGAATGGTGATCGTAATGTCGTCACCGATATTTATGCTTTCACCGACTTTGCGGGTGAGTATCAGCATGGTCTTCTCCTTGATTGCTTTGTAGGGCACCTGATTCGAACAGTGCAGAGGTCGGTGGTATGTATAGATTAGTGCGAAGTCTCACGGTTTGGGTGCCTCTTTCTGACGCGCAGATGCTGCATTAATTCCCAAGGCGTAACTATACAGAGGCCGCAACCATCAATCTCGTTGTTTTGTGCCCATTTTGCGGCACTCGAGAAGTATTCATGAATGTTAAAATCGCCGCTTTCGGCATTCAGAGGGAACCGTTGTGCGCAAAATGGTCTTGGTAATCGCTGTATTGGCGCTGGCTGGCTGCGGTGAAGGGAAGGGTGTTGACGCTCAAAAAACGAAGCCGGCGGTCGTTTCCGCCCCCGCCGCGACAAACGGGCCGCAATGGGACCTCGAAGTTCGAGGCGAAACACCCCAGGCAGTGAGCGATCTGAGTGGCTGGCTGATTGAACACAGCTTCGTCTCCAACGTCATCATGGAAAACGGCAAGACGCGCATTTTGATGGGGCCATTCAGTTCGAAAGCCGAGACCGAGGCCAAGCAGGCAGAAGTGGCTGCAGCACTGGCGCGGGCCAAGAAACAGAATGTCGAATTACTGGTGATCGAGCGTCCTGCGGCCCAGTAACGCAGTGGCTGAAAAGGCAAAAGGCCTCAGGTTTTATGCCGAGGCCTTTTTACTTTCCAGCGGGAAGTCAGCCGCAGGCTTTCATGTTCACCGGCCCGACAAACTCGTTACCGCGACCCATGACGCACGCTACGCTCTGGTTACGCTGACGTTCCCAGGCTTCAACTGGATAAGTTTTGTTCCAGGCTTCGTATAGTTGGCGGTCTTGTTTCGACAGGCTCAAACCGTATTGCTTGCTCATGTAGAAATAAGTCCGGGCGATCATGCCGCGAATGGAAGGGCGGGGCATGACCTTCTTGGCCTTGAAATCGACCTGGGTCAGGCATGAGCCATACTGACCGGTCTGCACCGGCAGCCAGCCAAAACTGAAGTTGTTGCGGTCACCGTTCACCTCGCCAATGCTTGGCACCAGGTTGTGCAAATCGGCTTCGGCCTTCTGGAATACCGGATCGTAACGGGTGCAGTTCTTGCGCCCACCCGCCTGCCAGCACTGGCGTTGATGACCGATCTGCCACGCCGGGACAATATGCTCCCACTCGATGCGGGACGCGCGCTTGGCGTTTTTGCGCGGCACATAACCACAGGCGGCCAAGTTCACTTTGTTGCCGGTGTATTTGCAGCCGCAATAGAACTCGGTGGATTGCGGTGCATACAGTTTCCAGGCGACTTTTTTGGCTTCGCTGAAGGTGCGTGGGGCGCCAGCCTGGGCCCCGAGGGAGATGAATAAAACCAGCAAAGCAAGCCAACGGACACTCATTGACTCAATCTTCCTTCGGCACAACCCAGAAAATCTGCACACCGCCATCGTCGCGATAGGCGAGGGTGACGTTGTCGTTCTCGTCGATTTCTTCGAGCAATTGTTCCCACTCATGCACTGGTTCATCCGGCAGGCGAAAGATCAATGCTGCTTTGGCTTTTTGAGCGGTGGGGGAATTGATGATTTTCTGAACGCGCAGACCCATGCGTGCATAGGTGTCAGGAGGAGCAGAGGGGGTGGCCACAGGATTATCCTTAGTAAGCTGTACGTGCATACAGTATTTAACTGTAAGCATTTTCGCAACTGCTTAAAATTCAAGAAAATAATCTGACAGCGGTTTTTTCCGTTTGCTGTAGGAAGAGGAGAAAACTTTTATCGGAGTTTTGCCAAGGGTGTTAACCACTCGTCAACGCTGACGAGTGGTCAAGAACGTGCCTGACCTGAACCGGTCGGGCGAGGGCGAATCAGTACTCCCAGAACATCCGTTGCAGCTCTTTGCTGTCGTTGGTCTTGGTCAGTGCGACCATGGCCAGGATGCGGGCTTTTTGCGGGTTCAAGTCATGCGCGACCACCCAGTCGTATTTGTCATCAGGCTGTTCGGCATTGCGCAGTACGAATCCGCCGGCGTTGACGTGGGACGAACGAATGATTTGCACGCCATCCTTGCGCAGGGCTTGCAAGGTCGGAACGACCCGCGAGGAAACCGAGCCGTTGCCGGTACCAGCGTGGATGATCGCCTTGGCCCCGGACTGAGCCAGCGCCTTGTACGCCGTGTCGCTCACGTTGCCGTAGGAATAGGCGATTTCTACGTCAGGCAGGCTCTTGATGGTTTTGATGTCGAATTCCGAGTCCATGGTGTGGCGCTTGGCCGGCAGACGGAACCAGTAGGACTTACCTTCGACCACCATGCCCAGCGGACCCCAGGCACTTTTAAACGCCTCGGTCTTGATGTTGATCATTTTGCTGACGTCGCGACCCGACTGGATTTCATCGTTCATGGTCACGAGGACGCCCTTGCCGCGCGCTTCTTTGCTGCTGGCGACGGCGACGGCGTTGTACAGGTTGAGCATGCCGTCGGCTGACATTGCGGTGCCTGGGCGCATGGAGCCGACGACGATGATCGGCTTGTCGGTCTTCTCCACCAGGTTCAGGAAGTAGGCGGTTTCTTCCAGGGTGTCGGTGCCGTGGGTGATCACGATGCCATCGACGTCTTTGCTGTCCGCCAGTTCGGCCACGCGACGGCCCAGTTGAAGCAGGTTGTCGTTGGTGATGCTTTCCGAGGCGATCTGCATGACTTGCTCGCCACGAACGTTAGCCAATTGGCTGAGTTCTGGAACCCCGGCAATCAACTGGTCGATGCCCACTTTTGCCGCTTGATACGTCGCGCTGTTAGCAGCGCTCGCACCGGCACCGGCGATGGTGCCGCCTGTGGCCAGGATGACCACGTTCGCCAGTTTCTGTTGGGTTTCGACTTCTTTTGCCTGAAGGGCGGTAGGGAGTAGCAGCAGGAGGGCCAAAGCGCCCGGAATAAAAGTGTTGAAGGCAGATTTCATTATTTTCTCTCTAGTAGTCAGACGGTGCTGATGCAAGTTCATCTAGATACGCCCCCGGCAGATCTGAACGCCGGGGGTGTAGGTGAAGAGCAGGATCTGTACCAGCCAGACGTTGAACGAGAAAAAGTTTTAACCAATTGATTTATAAATGAAATTATCTTTGCCCTGGTGGAGGTTAAACATGAATGCGTCCGGGTTTCCGAATAGGTTGAGCGTTTACGTTCGGCTCTCCGAAAATGCCTACGACGTTTGTAGAGAAGGTCTCCTTGCCAAATCAGGAATCAATGCTAAAGAAACCCTGACGTCGGTCGATGCCCCGTTAAGGTTTTTTTTCTTACAGGAGTTCCCATGTCATTTTCTGTTGGTTTTCCAAATGCGGGCGCGGTCACCATCGGCGGCAAGTCCCCGTCGACGATCAATGCCTTGAGCGAAGCGACGGCTGACACCGCGACTCGGGTGCGGGGGAAGGAAGAGGGCAGCGACAACCAGGTTCGAACCGGTGGCGGTGCTCAGGACAAAGCCAAGTCCAAGGGCGGCAGCACCCAAAGTATTGCGGTGCAGGTGCTGCTCAAGCGCATGCAGGAACTGCAACAGCAACTGCGTGAGCAACAGCAACAACTGGCGGCCGCACAGGCAGCGTCTTATCCGACCCCGGAAGCCAAGGCCACGGCGGTAATGTCGATCCAGGGGCAAATCGCGGACACCAACGGCGCGCTGTCACAAGTGGCAGGCAATCTAGTGAAAGAATTGGCCAAGGACTCCAGCACAGGCGGCCTGATCAGCACCGTTGCCTGACGTGGCAGGTCGGTTTTTGCCAACGGAGACACAAAACAGGTCGTTGACAAATAGCAGCAGGGTTCGCATAGTTCGGTCTACGCAAACGTTTGCGCGGGCTTGTCGGTAGTTCATTCCGTCGACGATCGGAGTCCAGGCATTACCCCAGCGCAAGCATTGCTCACAATAATCATAAGATCGGAGTGAACCCATGAAGCTGCCATTCGCTGGACGTCTTCTTGCTGTCGCTATGCTGGCTGTCGCATCCGCCGCGCTGCCCATCTCATCGGCCTTCGCCGAATCTCCTGAAAAACCCAAAGTCGCACTGGTCATGAAATCCCTGGCCAATGAATTCTTCCTGACCATGGAAGACGGCGCCAAAGCTTATCAAAAAGACCACTCTGGCGAATTCGACCTGATCTCCAACGGCATCAAGGACGAAACGGACACCGCTGGCCAGACGCGCATCGTCGAGCAAATGATCCTCGCCAAGGTCAATGCCCTGGTCATCGCGCCGGCGGATTCCAAGGCCATGGTTCCGGTGATCAAGAAAGCCATCGATGCCGGCATCACCGTGATCAACATCGACAATCAACTCGACCCGACCGTCCTCAAAAGCAAGAACATGATGGTGCCGTTCGTAGGTCCGGATAACCGCAAAGGCGCGCGTCTGGTCGGCGAGTACCTGGCCAAGAAACTGAAGGCCGGTGACGAAGTCGGCATCATCGAAGGCGTGTCCACCACCACCAATGCCCAGGCCCGCACCGCGGGTTTCAAAGATGCAATGGAAGCGGCGCAGATCAAAGTCGTTTCGTTGCAGTCCGGTGACTGGGAGATCGACAAGGGCAACAAGGTTGCCGCCTCGATCCTCAGCGAATACCCGGATGTCAAAGCCCTGCTGGCCGGCAACGACAGCATGGCCGTCGGTGCCGTTTCCGCCGTGCGTGCAGCGGGCAAGGCTGGCAAGGTGCAAGTAGTCGGTTACGACAACATTAATGCGATCAAGCCGATGCTCAAGGATGGTCGCGTCCTGGCCACCGCCGACCAGTTTGCAGCCCGACAAGCCGTGTTCGGTATCGAGACTGCGCTGAAAATTATCAAGGGCGAGAAGGTCGACAGCGGCACCAACGGCGTGATCGAAACCCCGGTAGAACTGGTCACCCAGTAAGCCTTCTGGCGACACACTGGTGCTCGCCCGTCCGGGCGGGCACAGGGAGAGTTTTATGTCCGTTTGCGCTCCGAACGCTGTCCTCACGGTCAGCGGTATCGGTAAGACCTACGCTCAGCCGGTACTGACCGGCATCGACCTGACGCTGATCCGCGGTGAAGTGTTGGCACTGACCGGTGAGAATGGCGCCGGCAAAAGTACGCTGTCGAAGATCATCGGCGGGCTGGTCACGCCGACCACCGGCCAGATGCAATTCCAGGGGCAGGATTACCGTCCCGGCAGCCGGACCCAGGCTGAAGACCTGGGCATCCGCATGGTCATGCAAGAACTCAATCTGTTGCCGACCCTGTCGGTGGCGGAAAACCTGTTTCTCGACAACTTGCCCAGCAACGGTGGCTGGATCAGTCGCAAGCAGTTGCGCAAAGCGGCGATCGAGGCCATGGCCCAGGTCGGCCTCGACGCGATCGACCCGGACACGCTGGTCGGCGACCTCGGCATCGGCCACCAGCAAATGGTCGAGATTGCCCGCAACCTGATCGGCGACTGCCATGTGCTGATCCTCGACGAACCGACGGCCATGCTGACGGCTCGTGAAGTCGAAATGTTGTTCGAGCAGATCACCCGCCTGCAATCCCGTGGCGTGTCGATCATCTATATCTCCCATCGCCTTGAAGAACTGGCGAGGGTCGCTCAGCGCATTGCGGTGTTGCGCGACGGCAACCTGGTCTGCGTCGAGCCGATGGCCAATTACAACAGCGAGCAACTGGTCACGTTGATGGTCGGTCGTGAGCTCGGCGAACACATGGACATGGGGCCGCGCAAGATCGGCGCTCCCGCGTTGACGGTCAAGGGCCTGAGTCGTTCGGACAAGGTTCGCGATGTGTCCTTCGAAGTGCGTGCTGGCGAAATCTATGGGATCTCCGGATTGATCGGAGCAGGGCGCACCGAGTTGCTGCGCCTGATCTTCGGCGCCGACACTGCGGACAGCGGCACGGTCGCGCTCGGGTCTCCGGCTCAGGTGGTGAGTATCCGCTCGCCGGCCGATGCAGTGGGTCACGGCATCGCCCTGATCACGGAAGACCGCAAAGGCGAAGGCTTGCTGCTGACCCAATCGATCAGCGCCAACATTGCCTTGGGCAACATGCCGGTGATTTCCAGTGGCGGTTTCGTCAACAACGGCGACGAGATGTCTTTGGCTCGGCGTCAGATCGACGCCATGCGCATCCGCAGTTCGAGCCCGACACAATTGGTCTCCGAACTGTCCGGTGGCAACCAGCAAAAGGTCGTGATCGGCCGCTGGCTCGAGCGTGATTGCTCGGTGATGTTGTTTGACGAGCCCACCCGTGGCATCGATGTCGGCGCCAAATTCGACATTTATGCGTTACTCGGCGAGCTGACCCGCCAGGGCAAGGCGCTGGTGGTGGTGTCCAGCGATCTGCGCGAGCTGATGCTGATCTGCGACCGGATCGGTGTGCTGTCGGCGGGGCGCCTGATCGACACGTTCGAGCGCGACAGCTGGACCCAGGATGACTTGCTTGCCGCCGCTTTTGCCGGCTACCAAAAACGTGATGCGCTGCTCAATGAAGCGGCGCCTAGGGACCTTCCATGAAAACTGCATCTTCTGCCGGCAAACGTAGTGGCAACTTCTACGGCCTGGGCACCTATCTGGGCCTGGCCGGTGCCTTGCTGGCGATGATTGCGCTGTTCTCGGTATTGAGCAGCCACTTTCTTTCTTATGACACGTTCAGCACCCTGGCCAACCAGATTCCCGATCTGATGGTGCTGGCGGTCGGCATGACCTTCGTGTTGATTATCGGTGGCATCGACCTCTCGGTCGGTTCGGTGTTGGCGCTGGCGGCATCAACGGTCAGCGTGGCCATTCTCGGCTGGGGCTGGAGCGTCCTGCCCGCCGCATTGCTCGGCATGGCGGCGGCGGCATTGGCCGGGACCATTACCGGTTCGATCACCGTGGCCTGGCGGATTCCGTCATTCATCGTCTCTCTGGGCGTGCTGGAAATGGCCCGGGGCGTGGCGTATCAGATGACCGGGTCGCGCACCGCTTATATCGGTGATGCCTTCGCCTGGCTGTCCAACCCGATTGCCTTCGGCATCTCGCCATCGTTCATCATTGCCTTGCTGATAATCTTCATCGCGCAGGCCGTGTTGACTCGTACGGTGTTCGGTCGCTACCTGATCGGCATTGGCACCAATGAAGAAGCGGTGCGTCTGGCGGGGATCAATCCAAAACCCTACAAGATTCTGGTGTTCAGCTTGATGGGGCTGCTGGCCGGTATTGCCGCGTTGTTTCAGATTTCCAGGCTCGAGGCGGCGGATCCCAATGCTGGCTCCGGGCTGGAGTTGCAGGTCATCGCCGCTGTCGTCATCGGTGGCACCAGCTTGATGGGTGGCCGTGGTTCGGTGATCAGCACCTTTTTCGGCGTCCTGATCATTTCCGTGTTGGCAGCGGGCCTCGCGCAAATCGGCGCGACCGAGCCCACCAAACGCATCATCACCGGCGCGGTGATCGTGGTGGCGGTGGTGCTGGATACTTATCGCAGTCAACGCGCAAGCCGGCGGACCTGAATCATGGCAACGATCAAGGATGTAGCCGCACTCGCGGGCATTTCCTACACCACCGTGTCACATGTGGTGAACAAGACCCGGCCGGTCAGTCAGGAGGTGCGGATCAAGGTCGAAGAGGCGATCAAGACGCTGGACTACGTGCCGAGCGCCGTAGCCCGTTCGTTGAAAGCCAAAACCACCGCGACCATCGGGTTGCTGGTGCCCAACAGCCTCAACCCGTACTTCGCCGAACTGGCGCGAGGCATCGAGGATTACTGCGAGCGTAAGGGGTATTGCGTCATTCTCTGCAACTCCGACGACAACCCGGACAAGCAGCGCAGCTACCTTCGCGTATTGCTCGAAAAGCGCATCGACGGTTTGATCGTGGCGTCGGCCGGTGGCGATGCGGGGCTGGCGGAAGGTCTCGCCGGTGTACGCACGCCGATGGTCATCGTCGACCGCGGGCTGGAAGGTGTGAATGCCGATCTGGTGCGCATTGATCACGAATACGGCGCGTATCTGGCCACTCGGCATCTACTGGAACTGGGGCATCGGGACATCGCCATGATCGGCGGTCCGGCAGGTACCAGTGTGGCGCAAATGCGTCTGGCGGGTTATTGCCGTGCCTTGCAAGAGGCGGGCGTCGACGTCAATCGCAAGCGCATGCTGGAAAGCGACTTCACCAGCACCGGCGGTTACAACGCGGCAGCGATTTTGTTGGAGCGCAATCCGCCCAGTGCGATCTTTGCCGGTAACGACATGATCGGTATCGGCGTGCTGCGAGCGGCCGCCGAACGCAATGTTCGCGTACCGAGCGAGCTGTCGGTGATCGGCTTCGACGATATCCAGATGAGCCGTTATGTCTATCCGGCGCTGACCACCGTGGGGCAGTCGATACTGCAGCTCGGTGAGATGGCGGCTGAGGTGCTTTTGCGCAGGATCGCCACGCCGGACATGGCCACCGATCAGCGCATCGTGACGCCCAGCATTGTGCTGCGAGAGTCGACAGCGCCGCTCGCCGGCGTGTTTGCCCAGTTTCGTTGAAACACCGCGCCGCTAAACCAAAAGCACTGCAGATAAAGAATTAATGAGTAGCAATGTATGCCAGCAAAAGTAGTGGTGATAGGCAGTCTGAACATGGACCTGGTAACCCGGGCGCCAAGGCTGCCGCGTGGTGGTGAAACGCTGATCGGGCAGTCGTTTGCCACCGTTTCCGGTGGCAAGGGCGCCAATCAGGCCGTCGCAGCAGCCCGATTGGGCGCCGAGGTATCGATGGTCGGTTGTGTGGGCAACGATGCCTATGGCACAGAACTGCGCGAAGCCCTGTTGGTCGAGGGCATCGATTGTCAGGCTGTCAGTACCGTTGAGGATTCCAGTGGCGTCGCGTTGATCGTGGTCGATGACGACAGTCAGAACGCTATTGTCATTGTTGCGGGTGCCAACGGATCGCTGACACCGCAAGTCATCGACCGTTTTGACGCCGTGTTGCAGGCGGCGGATGTGATTATTTGTCAGCTGGAAGTACCGGATGCAACGGTGGGCCATGCACTAAAGCGGGGTCGTGAGCTGGGCAAGACTATCATTCTCAACCCTGCGCCTGCCAGTCGCCCATTGCCGGCCGACTGGTTTGCCGCCATCGATTACCTGATCCCCAATGAAAGCGAAGCCTCTGCTTTGACGGGGTTGTCGGTGGATTCCCTGGAGTCGGCGGAAACCGCCGCGACCCGATTGATCGCCATGGGCGTGGGTAAAGTGATCATTACCTTAGGCGCCGAAGGCTCGCTGTTCGCCGACGGGGCACGCCTGGAGCATTTCCCGGCACCGAAGGTCAAAGCCGTCGATACCACCGCCGCCGGAGATACCTTCGTGGGTGGATTTGCCGCCGCATTAGCGTCTGGCAGCAGTGAAGCTGAGGCGATCCGCTTCGGTCAGGTTGCCGCAGCCCTTTCGGTCACCCGTGCAGGCGCGCAACCCTCGATTCCGACCTTGTCCGACGTACAGGCATTTAAAGCACCATGAAAAAAACACCATTGCTCAATGTCGCGTTGTCGCGGCTGATTGCCTCGCTGGGTCATGGCGATAGGGTCGTGATCGGTGATGCCGGTCTGCCGGTGCCGCCAGGTGTCGAACTGATCGATCTGGCGCTGACCCAGGGGATTCCGGACTTTGTCAGTACATTGAAAGTTGTGCTGAGCGAAATGCAGGTCGAAAGCCATGTGCTGGCTCGCGAGATTCTCGACAAGCAGCCACCTGCATTGAGTGTTCTGGACGAGTTGAACGCTGAAGGCGCTCTGGGTTCGCGCGAGTTGCTCAGTCATGACCAGTTCAAGGTCCTCACCCGACAGGCGCGGGCGATTGTTCGTACAGGTGAGTGTGCGCCGTACTGCAACATTGTGCTGGTGTCGGGGGTGACGTTCTAGCGCGTTGTACACATTGGATTTTTCCTGCGCACAAGGAGTGCGATATGCCCCGCTATGCTATGAAACTGCACCATCTGCTTCGGAGTCTGCTGCTTTTGTCCCTGATTACTGCAACGAGCGCCCAGTCGGCGGAAAAGATCGACTTGATCATCGACACCGATCCGGGAACCGACGACGTGGTCGCTTTGCTGTTTGCCCTGGCGTCGCCCGATGAGCTGAACATTCGTGCAGTGACTACCGTGGCCGGCAACGTGCGTCTGGACAAGACATCGCGTAATGCTCGACTGGCCCGGGAGTGGGCAGGGCGCGAAGACGTGCCGGTTTATGCCGGTGCGCCGAAGCCGCTGATGCGCACGCCGATCTATGCGGAGAACATTCATGGCAAGGAGGGGCTGTCAGGCGTCGCCGTGCATGAACCCAAGAAGGGCCTGGCTGAAGGCAGTGCGGTCAATTACCTGATCGACACCTTGAAAACGGCCAAACCCCACAGCATCACGATCGCCATGCTCGGCCCGCAGACCAACCTGGCGCTGGCGCTGATCCAGGAGCCTGAAATCGTTCAGGGTATTAAGGAAGTGGTGATCATGGGCGGTGCGCACTTCAACGGTGGCAACATTACGCCGGTGGCCGAGTTCAACCTGTTCGCCGATCCGCAGGCCGGCGAAATCGTGTTGAAAAGTGGCGTGAAACTGACTTATCTACCGCTGGATGTGACCCACAAGATCCTCACCAGCGAATCGCGCCTGAAGCAGATCGCGGCGATCAACAACAATGCCAGCAAGTTGGTGGGTGACATTCTCAATGGATATATCAAGGATGACATGGAGCACTACGGAATTCCCGGTGGCCCGGTGCATGACGCCACCGTCATCGCCTACCTGCTCAAGCCTGAGCTGTTCAGCGGTCGCTCGGTCAACGTGGTCGTTGATAGCCGCGAAGGTCCGACCTTTGGTCAAACGATTGTCGACTGGTATGGCGGCCTGAACGCGCCGAAAAATGCGTTCTGGGTTGAGAGTGGCGATGCTCAGGGCTTCTTCGACTTGCTGACTCAGCGTCTGGCCCGTTTGAAATAAACCGCACGCCCGCAGGTGCCAGCCTGCGGGTTTTACGCCCGTCCTGCCTCTACGGCGGCTTTTTGGTCCGCCAGGTGTTTTTCGAAGATTTGCTCGATGAACGATTGTGCGGCCTCGGTTCCAAGGTCCCGGACCAATAGATCGATACCGATAATGGCGAGCTCTTCCGTACTGCTTGGGCTGTAGGAGCTATGTCCGTCCTGCCACTTGGCTTTGATGTCGGCGTCGATGCTTACGGTGGTCATGATGGCGCTCGTGAAGTCGGGGAAGTCTGAAAGTCGAGTTAACCATTTTGCGCGGCGTTTGGCACTCCGACTTAGGCATGGGAGGAGGGCTATGCGACACTTGGTCTTTGATGAATTTTCAAGGACCGCGCTGTGCAGATCGATTTGAATACCCCTGACGGTTTGACCCTTGAGGCTGTGCGCCAGTTGTTGGCGTCCGCCAGTGACGATGAACACACTCAGCTGCGGGTCACCCAAGGCGGCATTGCCTACATCTCGTCGGGTGTCGTCGGCGGCACTGACATCGCAGGGCTGCGATTTCGGCTGGAGACTTGGGCAAAAGGCTCGGGCTACGTCGGATTAGTCGCAGCCAGTGACGAAGTCTGGGTCATGCAGATTTTCAACGCGTTGAAAGACAACTGGCCGAACCCGCCGTACGACTACATTGACGTTTATTGAGCGCTGTTCATATTCAGTCACGATTGAGTGCTGAAGGGCAGGGCGATGCTCAGGCACACTCGGCGCATGTGCGAATCGAGGGTCGGGTGGGGCATTCGCCTTGAAACCTAACGCCGAAATGGCGGTCGCACGATCTCTGCTTAATAATTGAAAAGGAGGCTTCATGCCTTGGAAGCTCGCGTCATTGGGGACTGTGTTTGCCGTCACTCTGCTGGCAGGTTGCAGCAGTCCGTCATCCGAGTCGGCAACTGACCCTGTAACGACGACTGACACGGGTCATAGCCGCTGCGAAGCAAAGGCTGCGCAATTCACTGTTGGCAAAGTGGCTTCGCCCGAACTGCTGGAGCAGGCGCGCACTCGCGCAGGCGCACAGAATGCACGGTTCTTGTCGCCCAACGACATGGTGACCCTGGAGTACCGCTCTGATCGCCTGAACCTCAACACCGATGCCAATCGGGTGGTCACTCGCGTCAACTGCGGCTGATTGCACCAGGCTTTTGTTTCTCCCATAAAAAACCCCGTCACATGGACGGGGTTTTTTTAGTGCGCCAGAAACTTACTCTGGGCGAACTTGTGCAGCTTGCATACCCTTTTGGCCTTTCTCAGCCACGAAGGAAACGGTTTGGCCTTCTTTCAGGCTTTTGAAACCGTCGCTTTCGATAGCTTTGAAGTGTACGAACAGGTCGTCACCGCCACCTTGAGGAGTGATGAAGCCGAAGCCTTTTTCATCGTTGAACCATTTAACGGTGCCGGTTTGGCGATTAGACATGGTGTATCTCCAAGAAACATATATTTTCAGTAGTGCTGTGCTGCTCAGGCCAACTGGGCACACCGGAGTATCATAGTCGAAATGTTAGCTTTGGGAGCCCCCCGGACGCGCTGTTTGCCCTCATATAGCATGCTTTTCGTCGCGTAGAATGGCTGGAAGCCCCGGTTTAAGCGGCTTTGTGCTAAAAAACAGGGCAGTAAAAAAAGCCATAAAACCTGCGTAAATTATGTAAATCAGCTCTTTTTTGGCTGGTTTTGACCTGCTAATCCATCAAAAGCTGCACTGCAAAACCTTATTTCTGGACTCTGCACGCCGAGATTTCTTTCAGAGCACGCTGGCTCAACTCAGGGCCAGGTGGATTGTTTTTGTCCATCAGCTGAGTGATTTCCTGGGTAGTGAATTTTTTATCGAGAACGTCGGCACCGCATGCGCAGTGCTTCTTCGCTTCGGCTGGATTCAATTTTTGGCTGGCAGCTTTGGTGCAGTCGCTCATGTACTGGTCTTTCACGCCAGCCGGCCATGCGGCATGTGCGCTCAGTGGCAGCAGCAGGGCTAGCGGGGCGGCGACGGTAAAAAGACGGGTAAGACGCATGTCAGGAACTCCTTGGGGTCGATAATCTGTAGCGATTCTCAGCCTATTTGAGGTGGCCCGTACATCTCAAGTTCACTCTGCGCGTAAAAGTGTGGAAATCTTCATTGTCCGAGTACGCAGGCGTCGACGACCGTTCATCTGTGCTAGCATGTCTGGCTCGGGCGTTTGCAAGCTCCGGATGACCTTCAGTCCCGGTGGCGGTAAATGCGCGAATAACCCTGATTTGAATCCCAGTCACTCTGGTTCGGTTTTCCGGTTGGCCGCAAGGCTCCTGCCGCTGTAAGGCAGGCGTTCGTCATTGAATGGCCTGGATCGGATCTTGTACTGGCTCATCCCAACCCACGTGACCTTTGGTAGGGGTCACCACTAGGAGAGGAGGCGCCATGCCAACTATTACTCTTCCCGACGGCAGTCAACGTTCATTCGATCACCCGGTTTCCGTAGCCGAGGTCGCCGCATCCATTGGTGCTGGCTTGGCCAAAGCCACCGTGGCCGGCAAGGTCAATGGCAAGCTGGTCGACGCCAGCGACATCATCGACAGCGATTCCACACTGCAAATCATTACGCCAAAGGATGAAGAGGGGCTGGAGATCATTCGCCACTCTTGCGCCCACCTGGTTGGCCACGCGGTCAAGCAGTTGTACCCGACCGCCAAAATGGTGATCGGGCCGGTCATTGACGAAGGCTTCTATTACGACATCGCCTTCGAGCGTCCTTTTACTCCGGACGACCTGGCCGCCATCGAACAGCGCATGCAGCAGCTGATCGAGAAAGATTACGACGTGATCAAGAAAGTCACTCCGCGCGCCGAAGTGATTGAGGTGTTCAAGGCCCGTGGCGAAGACTACAAACTGCGCCTGGTCGAGGACATGCCGAACGAGCAGGCCATGGGTTTGTACTATCACGAAGAATACGTCGACATGTGCCGCGGCCCGCACGTGCCGAACACGCGTTTCTTGAAATCCTTCAAGCTGACCAAGTTGTCCGGCGCCTACTGGCGTGGCGATGCCAAGAACGAGCAATTGCAGCGCGTTTACGGCACTGCCTGGGCGGACAAGAAGCAGCTGGCGGCTTACATCCAGCGCATCGAAGAAGCTGAAAAGCGCGATCACCGCAAGATCGGCAAGCGCCTGGGCCTGTTCCACACCCAGGAAGAGTCGCCGGGCATGGTGTTCTGGCACCCGAACGGCTGGACGCTGTACCAGGTCCTCGAGCAGTACATGCGCAAGGTTCAGCGCGACAACGGCTACCTGGAGATCAAGACGCCTCAGGTCGTTGACCGCAGCTTGTGGGAGAAATCCGGGCACTGGGCCAACTACGCCGACAACATGTTCACCACCCAGTCGGAAAACCGCGACTACGCCATCAAGCCAATGAACTGCCCTTGCCACGTGCAAGTGTTCAATCAGGGCCTTAAAAGCTACCGCGAGTTGCCGATGCGTCTGGCCGAATTCGGTGCTTGCCACCGTAACGAGCCATCGGGTGCGTTGCACGGCATCATGCGTGTGCGTGCGTTCACTCAGGATGACGCCCACATCTTCTGCACTGAAGAGCAGATGCAGGCTGAATCCGCTGCGTTCATAAAGCTGACCATGGACGTTTATGCCGACTTCGGCTTCAAAGACGTCGAGATGAAGCTGTCCACTCGTCCGGAAAAACGCGTAGGTTCCGACGAATTGTGGGATCGCGCCGAAGCGGCTTTGGCTGCAGCCCTTGATAGCGCGGGCCTGCCGTACGATTTGCAGCCAGGCGAAGGTGCGTTCTACGGTCCGAAGATCGAGTTCTCGCTGAAAGATTGCCTTGGCCGTGTCTGGCAGTGTGGTACCCTTCAGCTCGATTTTAACCTGCCTGTCCGTCTGGGAGCCGAATACGTCTCCGAAGACAACAGTCGCAAGCACCCGGTAATGTTGCACCGGGCGATCCTGGGCTCCTTCGAACGTTTCGTCGGAATCCTGATCGAGCACTACGAGGGTGCATTCCCTGCGTGGCTGGCTCCGACCCAGGCAGTGATTATGAATATCACTGATAAACAAGCCGATTTTGCTGCTGAAGTTGAAAAAACTCTCAACGAAAGCGGATTTCGTGCCAAGTCTGACTTGAGAAATGAAAAGATCGGCTTTAAAATCCGCGAGCATACTTTGCTCAAGGTTCCCTATCTCTTGGTTATCGGAGATCGGGAAGTCGAGATGCAGACTGTCGCTGTGCGTACTCGTGAAGGTGCTGACCTGGGCTCGATGCCCGTCGCCCAGTTCGCTGAGTTTCTCGCGCAAGCGGTTTCCCGGCGTGGTCGCCCAGATTCGGAGTAATTATTATTAAGCGTGAAATGAGACAAGATAAACGAGCTGCACCGAAAGCCCCGATCAACGAGAATATCTCGGCACGCGAGGTTCGGTTAATTGGGGCTGAAGGCGAGCAGCTTGGGATTGTGTCAATTGAAGACGCGCTTCTTAAGGCTGAAGAAGCCAAGCTCGATTTGGTGGAAATTTCCGCCGATGCAGTACCCCCTGTTTGCAAGCTGATGGACTACGGCAAGTCGATCTTCGAGAAGAAGAAGCAGATTGCTGCGGCCAAGAAAAACCAGAAGCAGATCCAGGTTAAAGAAATCAAGTTTCGTCCAGGGACGGAGGAAGGGGATTACCAGGTAAAACTGCGCAACCTGGTACGTTTCCTGAGTGATGGGGACAGGGCCAAGGTATCCTTGCGATTCCGCGGCCGTGAGATGGCCCACCAGGAGCTGGGGATGGAACTCCTCAAGCGAGTTGAAGGTGACTTGCTCGAGTACGGTTCGGTCGAACAGCATCCTAAGATGGAAGGACGCCAGCTGATCATGGTCATCGCCCCGAAAAAGAAGAAGTAATCAACAGGGCACGGCAGGCCTTCTGATTATGTTTATCAACTGAATGCGGAGTATCCGAACATGCCAAAAATGAAAACTAAAAGTGGTGCTGCTAAGCGGTTTCTGAAAACTGCTAACGGTATCAAGCACAAGCACGCTTTCAAGAGCCACATCCTGACTAAAATGTCGACCAAGCGTAAGCGTCAACTGCGCGGTAGCAGCTTGCTGGCACCGTGTGACGTGGCAAAAGTCGAGCGCATGCTGCGCCTTCGTTAATTTAGTCAAGAATAGAGGAAGTAACTCATGGCTCGTGTAAAGCGTGGCGTCATTGCCCGTAAACGTCACAAAAAAATTCTGAAACTTGCTAAAGGCTACTACGGCGCTCGCTCGCGCGTATTCCGTGTTGCCAAGCAAGCGGTAATCAAGGCAGGCCAATACGCCTACCGTGACCGTCGTCAGAAAAAACGTCAGTTCCGCGCTCTGTGGATCGCTCGTATCAACGCTGGTGCACGTATCAACGGTCTGTCCTACAGCCGTTTCATCGCCGGCCTGAAAAAAGCGTCCATCGAGATCGACCGTAAGGTTCTGGCTGATCTGGCAGTGAACGAAAAAGCGGCGTTTGCTGCGATTGTCGAGAAAGCTAAAGCCACCTTGGCTTAAGTACCCCCGACAGTCACCCGGCCTCATCTCTGTGGGGCCAGGTGTTAAACGTCATAAATAGGGGAAGAGCCTTCAAGCTCTTCCCCTATTTTGTATCTGGAGTCTGTACATGGAAAACCTGGACGCGCTCGTCTCTCAAGCACTAGAGGCTGTGCAAAGCGCTGAAGATATCAATGCCCTGGAGCAAATCCGGGTTCACTACCTTGGCAAAAAGGGTGAATTGACTCAGGTGATGAAGACCCTGGGGAATTTGCCGGCAGAAGAGCGTCCGCAAGTCGGCGCCCTGATCAACGTTGCCAAGGAGCGTGTCACAGAGGTTCTCAATGCTCGCAAGGCACTGTTTGAAGAGGCCGACCTGGCAGCCAAACTGTCTGCCGAGTCCATTGACGTGACCCTGCCTGGCCGCGGCCAGACTTCCGGTGGTCTGCATCCGGTTACCCGGACTCTGGAACGTATCGAACAGTTCTTCACCCACATTGGCTACGGCATTGCCGAAGGCCCTGAGGTCGAAGACGATTATCACAACTTTGAAGCGCTCAACATCCCAGGCCACCACCCCGCCCGGTCGATGCATGACACCTTCTATTTCAATGCCAACATGTTGCTGCGCACCCATACCTCGCCGGTACAGGTCCGCACCATGGAATCGAAACAGCCGCCGATCCGCATCGTCTGCCCAGGCCGTGTGTACCGTAGCGACTCCGATATTACCCATTCGCCGATGTTCCACCAGGTCGAAGGCCTGCTGGTCGATCGCGATATCAACTTCGCCGACCTGAAAGGGACCATCGAAGAATTCCTGCGCGTGTTCTTCGAAAAAGAACTGGCCGTGCGTTTCCGTCCTTCGTACTTCCCGTTCACCGAGCCATCCGCTGAAGTCGACATGGAATGCGTGATGTGCAGCGGTAAAGGCTGCCGCGTCTGCAAGCAGACTGGCTGGCTGGAAGTGATGGGCTGCGGCATGGTTCACCCGAACGTGTTGCGTATGTCCGGGATCGACCCGGAAGAGTTTTCGGGCTTTGCCTTCGGCATGGGCGTTGAGCGTCTGGCCATGCTGCGTTACGGCGTGAACGACTTGCGTCTGTTCTTCGACAACGACTTGCGGTTCCTCGCGCAATTTCGCTAGTCGTAACGAATTCTTAGGAGAGCAGGATGAAATTCAGTGAACAATGGCTGCGTGGCTGGGTAAGCCCGCAGGTAAGTCGCGACGAGCTGGTTGCTCGTCTGTCGATGGCCGGTCTTGAGGTCGATAGCGTTACGCCGGCCGCCGGTGTTTTCAGCGGTGTGGTCGTGGGCGAGGTGCTGAGCACCGAGCAGCACCCGGACGCTGACAAGCTGCGTGTGTGCCAGGTCAGCAATGGCTCGGAGACCTTCCAGGTCGTCTGCGGCGCGCCAAACGTGCGCCCGGGCCTGAAGATCCCGTTTGCCATGATCGGTGCCGAGCTGCCGGGCGACTTCAAAATCAAAAAAGCCAAGCTGCGTGGCGTTGAGTCCAACGGCATGCTGTGCTCGCAAGCCGAGCTGCAAGTGGGCGAAGGCAACGATGGCCTGATGGAATTACCGGTCGATGCACCGGTCGGTCAGGACATTCGCGAATACCTGAGCCTGAACGACGCCAGCATCGAGGTTGACCTGACCCCGAACCGCGGCGACTGCCTGTCCCTGGCCGGTCTGGCCCGTGAAGTCGGCGCGCTGTACGCCGCCACCGTCACTCGCCCGGTTGTTGCCACCGTTCCAGCCGTGCACGACGAAGTGCGTTCGGTTGAAGTGCTGGCGCCAGCCGCTTGCCCGCGTTACCTGGGGCGTGTGATTCGTAACGTCGACCTGTCCAAGCCTACGCCGTTGTGGATGGTTGAGCGCCTGCGTCGTTCCGAAGTGCGCAGCATCGACGCGGCTGTCGACATCACCAACTACGTGATGCTGGAGCTGGGTCAACCGCTGCACGCCTTCGATCTCGCCGAAATCAATGGCGGCATTCGCGTGCGCATGGCCGAAGAAGGCGAGAAGCTGGTGCTGCTCGACGGTCAGGAAGTCACCCTGCGTAGCGATACGCTGGTGATTGCCGACCACACCCGCGCCTTGGCTATCGCCGGCGTCATGGGTGGCGAGCACAGTGGTGTGAACACCGCGACCACTCGCGATATTTTCCTTGAAAGCGCGTTCTTCGATCAGATCGCTGTCGCTGGCAAGGCCCGTTCCTACGGCCTGCACACCGACGCCTCGCACCGCTACGAGCGTGGCGTGGACTGGCAACTGGCCCGTGAAGCCATGGAGCGCGCCACTGGCCTGCTGCTGGAGATCACTGGCGGTGAAGCCGGCCCGATCATCGAAACCGTCAGCGAACAGCATCTGCCGAAGATTGCTCCGGTGACGTTGCGCGCACAGCGCATCACCCAAATGCTGGGCATGGAAATGGATTCAGCCGAAGTCGAGCGTCTGCTCAACGCTTTGGGCCTGACCGTTTCCGCCGACGGGGCAGGGCAGTGGCGCGTTGAAGTGCCAAGCCACCGCTTCGACATCAGCCTGGAAGTCGATCTGATCGAAGAGCTGGCCCGTCTGTACGGTTACAACCGTCTGCCGGTTCGCTACCCGCAAGCTCGCCTGGCGCCACAAGCCAAGGCCGAAGCGCGCAGCGATCTGCCTGAGCTGCGTCGCCTGCTGGTCGCCCGTGGTTACCAGGAAGCGATCACCTACAGCTTCATCGATCCGAAACAATTCGAACTGTTTAATCCGGGTGTGGAACCACTGCTGCTGGCCAACCCGATTTCGAACGACATGGCGGCCATGCGCTCGTCCTTGTGGCCAGGCCTGGTCAAGGCGCTTCAGCACAACCTGAATCGTCAACAGGACCGCGTCCGTCTGTTCGAAAGCGGTCTGCGCTTCGTCGGTCAACTCGAAGGCCTGAAGCAAGAGCCAATGCTCGCCGGTGTGGTGTGCGGTAGCCGTCTGCCGGAAGGCTGGGCGCAGGGTCGCGATGTCGTGGACTTCTTTGACGTCAAGGCTGATGTGGAAGCGGTGCTGGGCTTTGCCGGTGCGCTGAACTCTTTCACTTTCGTGCCGGGCAAACACCCAGCGCTGCACCCGGGTCAAACCGCGCGTATCGAACGTGAAGGCCGTCTGGTCGGTTTTGTCGGCGCCATCCACCCCGAATTGTCGAAAACCCTCGGCCTCGACCGTCCGGTGTTCGTATTCGAGCTGGTTCTGGCGGAAGTGGCGTTGGGTAAAATGCCAAAATTCCAAGAGTTATCGCGCTTTCCTGAAGTGCGTCGTGACCTTGCACTGATTGCCGAAAAAGACGTCGCAGCCAGCGCAGTACTGGACGTAATCCGTGAAAATGCAGGGGAATGGCTGACGGACCTCAGGCTATTTGACGTGTATCAGGGTAAAGGCATTGATCCTGATAGAAAAAGCCTCGCAGTCGGCTTGACCTGGCAGCATCCATCGCGCACTCTTAATGACGATGAGGTGAATACCACGACGCAAAACATCCTCACCTCGCTCGAACAAAGGTTGAACGCCACGTTAAGGAAGTGACGTATGGGGGCTCTGACGAAAGCTGAGATGGCGGAACGTCTGTATGAAGAGCTGGGCCTGAATAAACGGGAGGCCAAGGAATTGGTCGAACTGTTTTTTGAAGAAATCAGGCACGCTCTTGAAGACAACGAACAAGTCAAATTGTCCGGTTTCGGCAATTTCGACCTTCGGGACAAACGCCAGCGGCCTGGCCGCAATCCGAAAACGGGGGAAGAAATCCCGATCACGGCGCGCCGTGTGGTCACCTTTCGTCCAGGGCAGAAGTTGAAGGCCCGAGTTGAGGCTTATGCTGGAACCAAGTCATAACGACGAGCTCCCCGTCATCCCAGGCAAACGCTACTTCACCATCGGTGAAGTCAGCGAGCTGTGTGCCGTAAAACCGCACGTGCTGCGCTATTGGGAGCAGGAGTTTCCTCAACTCAACCCCGTCAAACGCCGCGGGAACCGCCGGTATTATCAGCGACAAGACGTGCTGATGATCCGGCAGATCCGCGCGCTTCTTTACGATCAAGGGTTCACCATCGGCGGCGCGCGCTTGCGCTTGTCCGGCGATGAAGCCAAAGACGACACCACCCAATACAAACAAATGATTCGGCAGATGATTGCCGAGCTGGAAGATGTGTTGGTGGTCCTCAAGAAATAATTTCCTGCGTTTGAATACTTCCAGTTTTCAAAAGCTTGCGATATATTCTTGAGCGTCCTTCGAGAAGAGGGGCGAGTTTCACCGCCTAGTCGGGGCGTAGCGCAGTCCGGTAGCGCACTAGCATGGGGTGCTAGGGGTCGAGTGTTCGAATCACTCCGTCCCGACCATATATTTAAAGGGTCGCGAGATTTTATCTCGCGGCCCTTTTTTACTTTCAGTGTCCCCTCCTGATAGAAAAGCTGCCGCCATTTAGCGCAGCCTTTTCAGCGATCACAGCTCGCTGATACTGACCCAGCGCTGCTCCCGAGCCGCCAGTCGAATCGCCGTCGCCAGTCGCTCCACTTCAAAGGCTTGCTCGAAATCAGTGCCGGCTTGTCCGTGCCCGGCCAACGCCATGATCAGTTCATGTACTTCTAGCGTCTTCAGTTCGTTGTAGCCCAGCTGATGCCCTGGCGCTGGACTGAACGCTGCGTAACCGGGCAGGTTTGGGCCGGCCAATAAACGCTGGAATCCGTCTTGCCCGGCGCGGCACAGGCGTAACTCATTCAAACGTTCCTGATCGAACGCAAGGGTGCCTTGCGTACCACTGATCTCGAAGCTCAGATGATTCTTGTAACCGTGCTTGAGCCAACTGCTGCTGAAGGTACCGCGCACGCCGCTGGAAAAGCGCAGCAGGGCATGTGTCTCATCATCCACCGCAATGTGACGCAGTTCCAGGCTACCGGCGGTGGCCGGGCGCTGACGATGCACGGTCTGGGAGTCGGCGCACACCGCTTCGACAGTGCCGAGCAGATAACGCGCCATGGCGAGCAAGTGGCTGCCCAGATCGGCCAGGGCCCCGCCGGCATGTTCGGCCTCACAGCGCCACGACCAAGGGGATGCTGGATCGGCCATGAAGTCTTCGCTGAATTCGCCTTGAAAACTGATGATCTCGCCGAGACTGCCGTTCAGTATCAGTTCCCTTGCCAGGCCGATGATCGGGTTGTGCTGGTAGTTGTAGCCGACACGCGTAACGACGCCTGCATTCTTGGCTGCCAGGTGCATGGCATTGGCTTGTTCAAGGTTCACCGCCAGCGGCTTTTCGCAGTACACCGCCTTGCCGGCGCGAATAGCGGACATTGCCATCGGGTAGTGCAGGTGGTTGGGCGTGGTGATGGCGATCAGGTTGACCTTGGGATCGTCGACTAATTGCTGCCAGTCGTCATAGGCGTGCTCAAAGCTCCAGGCGGTGGCGCATGCTTGCGCACGAACGGGGTCGGCGTCGGCCAGGGCGGTGAGGCGAAGCGTGAAGGGCAGTTCGAATGCCGCACTGACGTTACGAAACGCCAAGGCATGGGCGCGGCCCATGAATCCCGTGCCGATAAGTCCGATTCCGAGTTCGCGCATGACAGATCCTTTGGATTCTTGTTTTCAGAGATCCAATTAATAGAATATTTATTCCTTTTTATCAATTTATGAAAATAATATTTACATCAGGCGGCTGGATCGCAGCCAGTTATTGGCGCAGTGGGTTCGGTTCTGCCTCGAGCCGCTGCGCGCGGAGCCAAACGTCAACGTCTCGGTCAGTCGTCGAATCCGACCTGCTCGTGAATATCGTCGACCTTCAACTCCAGTCGATAGGCCACGGCGATAAACAGCGCCTGGCACAGGCACAGAGTCGCACTCAATGAACGGAACGCAAACGAACTGCCTTCGTTGACGAGCAGAAGAGTGTTGGCGCGCTTGGCCAGGGGAGAGAGATTGCTGTCGGTGATGATCAGGGTTTTCGCCTGTTGATGCTGGGCGATGCGCAGGCAGTGCTGCGTCTCCTTGCCGTACGGCGTGAAGCTGATGGCGATCACCAGGTCATTGGCGCGCACGCTGCGCATTTGCTCGCGGTAGCTGCCGCCGAGTCCCGAGACCAGGTGGATTCGCTTGTTGGTGTGTTGCAGGTTATAGACCAGGTAATCGGCTACCGCGAACGAACGGCGCACGCCGACCACGTAGATGTTGTCGGCATTCACCACCATGTCCACGGCCTTGTCGAAGGCCTGATCATCGAGTTCCAGCCCCAGTCGTTCGATGCCCGAAAGGGTCGCATCGATGCACTCGCGCGCCAGGTCGCCGCCGCTGGCTTTCTGCGATTTGTTGGCGATCATGCTGCGAATGCGCTGCTGGTAGTTCTGCACCGGCGTGGTTTTGTGGGTATACGCCTCACGGAACAACGCCTGCATTTCACTGAAGCCGCTGAAGCCGAAACGCTGGGAAAACCGCACGATGGCCGACGGGTGCACTTCGCACTCGCGGGCGATGTCGCTGATGCGGTCGACCATGATCCGGTCGCTTTGCTGACTCATGTAACTGGCGATGCGTTTGAGCTGGCGCGGCAGGCTGTCGTATTCATTGGTGATCAGCTGCAGCAGACGCTCGGCATTGATCGGGGGGCTGGCGAAATCGCCTTCGGGCGTGCTCTCGGTCGTTGCCGGCTGATCGGTGCGGGACATAGGGAATCCTTCAGGCTTGTTCTTATAGGGACGATTGTTCACCTCGTCCCCTGACAATAGGTTGGCTGCGCGCAGTCTACAGGGTAGGCCCGAACAAAATCATGAGCTTGCGGTCGTGTGATGCTTGCTGAATCGATGCACTGCCTCTGGAACGCTCGTATTAAAGTTTATTGGAAAAAATATTCCATGTAAAAAATATATAGAATAATTATTGATTATTCGGTCCCGTACGTTCTAGTCTGCATCCACCAAGAGTGTTCGGCGCGGCCATCGCCTCGAATACAGGCTGATAAAAATAACAGGAGCCAGCATGGGCCAGACTCGTTTTGCCAGTGGACGTCGGTTGGATCTGATTTGTCTGGGGCGCGTTGGCGTCGACCTCTATGCGCAGCAAGTCGGGGCGCGGTTGGAGGATGTAAGCAGCTTCGCCAAATACCTCGGTGGATCGTCCGCCAACATCGCTTTTGGCACGGCGCGCCTGGGTGTGAAATCGGCGATGCTGAGCCGGGTGGGTGACGATCACATGGGTCGCTTTTTGGTGGAATCGCTGGCTCGCGAAGGTTGCGACGTCAGCGGCATCAAGGTCGATCCGGAGCGCCTGACTGCTATGGTCCTTCTGGGGCTCAAGGATCGCGAAACGTTTCCCTTGGTCTTTTACCGCGAAAACTGCGCCGACATGGCGCTGCGGGCCGAAGACATCCGCGAAGCCTTCATCGCATCCAGCAAAGCCCTGTTGATCACCGGCACCCATTTCTCCACAGACGGCGTGTACAAGGCGAGCATCCAGGCGCTGGATTACGCCGAAAAGCACAACGTCAAACGGGTGCTGGACATCGACTATCGCCCGGTGCTTTGGGGCTTGGCGGGTAAAGCTGACGGCGAAACCCGTTTCGTCGCCGACCAGAACGTCAGTCAGCACGTACAGCAAATCCTCCCGCGTTTTGACCTGATCGTCGGCACTGAAGAAGAGTTTCTGATTGCTGGCGGGTCCGAGGACTTGCTCACGGCATTACGCAATGTCCGGCGGCTGAGCACTGCGACCTTGGTGGTCAAGCTCGGCCCGCAAGGTTGTACGGTGATTCACGGGGTGATCCCGGAACGTCTCGAAGACGGCGCCATTTATCCGGGTGTACGAGTGGAAGTGCTCAATGTATTGGGCGCCGGCGATGCCTTCATGTCGGGCTTTCTTGCCGGTTGGCTGGAGGATGCCAGCGATGAGCGCTGCTGCCAGTTGGCCAATGCCTGTGGTGGTCTGGTGGTCTCCCGCCATGCTTGCGCCCCGGCCATGCCGACCCGCGCCGAACTCGACTATTTGTTCAACAGTCCGGTGCCGATAACCCGGCCTGATCAGGATGAAGTGTTGCAACGTCTGCATCATGTCAGCGTGCCGCGCAGACAGTGGAAGCAGTTGTTTATTTTCGCCTTCGATCATCGTAGGCAACTGGTGGAACTGGCGCACAAGGGCGGGCGCGAGCTGAGCGCTATCGGCGAACTCAAGCAACTGTTTGTCAAGGCCGTGGAGCGAGTCGAAGCCGATTTGCGCAAGCAAGGCATCGAGGCCGATGTCGGGCTGCTGGCTGACCAACGCTTTGGCCAGGACTCGCTCAACGCCGCCACCGGTCGCGGCTGGTGGGTGGCTCGCCCGGTTGAAGTGCAAGGCTCGCGGCCATTGGCTTTCGAACATGGTCGTTCCATCGGCAGCAACCTGATCGCCTGGCCGCAGGAACAAATCATCAAGTGCCTGGTGCAATTCCACCCTGACGACGAGCCGATGCTGCGACTGGAGCAGGAAGCACAGATCAAGGGTTTGTATCAGGCCTCCCAGGTCAGCGGTCATGAACTGCTGCTGGAAATCATCCCGCCCAATGATCACCCGTCAACCCATCCGCATGTGTTGTATCGCGCCCTCAAACGCCTTTACAACCTGGGCATTTACCCGGCGTGGTGGAAGATCGAAGCGCAGAGTGCCGAGCAGTGGCAGCAACTCGACGAGCTGATTCAGGAGCGTGATCCGTACTGCCGAGGCGTGGTGCTGCTGGGCTTGAATGCGCCGGCCGCAGCATTGGCCGAAGGGTTTCAACAGGCCAGCAAGAGCCAGACTTGCCGTGGTTTTGCCGTCGGCCGAACGATTTTCCAGGAGCCGAGCCGCGCGTGGATGGCCGGTGAAATCGACGATGAAACGCTGATCCGTCAAGTGCAGGGCACGTTCGTTGAACTGATCGATGCCTGGCGCACAGCCCGTGCCTGACGCGCAGAACAGGGCCGGTTTGCAGAGATCTCATTCAGACAACAATAAAAGGTGCAGCCATGCCCGCTATTCGAATTGGCATCAACCCGATCTCCTGGAGCAACGACGACCTGCCGTCCCTCGGTGGCGAGACGCCGCTGAGCACCGCGTTGAGCGAAGGCAAGGAAATCGGCTACGAAGGTTTTGAACTCAACGGCAAATTCCCCAAGGACGCCAAGGGTGTCGGCGATGTACTGCGCCCTTACGACCTGGCGCTGGTGTCCGGCTGGTATTCCAGTCGTCTGGCCCGTCGCTCGGTGGCCGAAGAAATCGACGCCATCGGCAGCCATGTCGAGTTGTTGGCGAAGAACGGCGCCAAGGTGCTGGTATACGGCGAAGTCGCTGACTCCATTCAAGGCCAGCATATCCCGTTGGTCGAACGCCCGCAGTTCCACACCGAGCGCGCCTGGCAGGAATACGCCGACAAGCTCACCGAACTGGCACGTTTCACCCTGGCCCAAGGCGTGCGCCTGGCCTATCACCACCACATGGGTGCCTACGTCGAATCCCCGACCGACATCGACAAACTGATGGCGCTGACCGGCAGTGAAGTCGGTCTGCTGTTCGATTCGGGGCATTGCTACATGGGCGGTGGCGAACCCTTGCAGGTGCTGCGCAAACACATCAAACGCATCTGCCACGTGCATTTCAAGGACGTGCGCAAGCCAGTGGTGCAGTTGGCGCGCAACAACCTGTGGAGCTTCCCGGACTGCATCATCAACGGCACGTTCACTGTGCCCGGCGATGGCGATATCGATTTTGGCGCTTTGCTCGACGTACTGCTGGCCGCCGACTACCACGGCTGGCTGGTGGTCGAAGCCGAGCAGGATCCAGCGGTGGCGCCGAGTTATGCCTACGCCAAAAAAGGCTACGACACCCTGCACACTCTGCTCGACGAGAGGATTGCCTGATGAGCCTGCTGGTCAAAAGCAATGTCAGTGGCCGGACCATGGTCGAGCTGGGTAAAGGTGAGCTGGAATACGTCGGCTTCGCCGCTTACCGCTTGAGCCCCGGCGAAACCCTGCCGGTGTCGGCCGCTGATAAGGAATTGTGCCTGGTGCTGCTCAGCGGCCGGGTCAGCATCAAGGGCGAAGCGCCGGGGCAGGGCGCGTTCGACTGGGACAACATCGGCGACCGTCAGTCAGTGTTCGAAGACAAATCCCCCTTCGCCGCGTACTTGCCACCGGGCAGTCAGGCGCAAGTGGTCGCGCTCAGCGACGTGCAAATCGCCGTGTGCGCCGCGCCCGGTTCAGCAAGCAACGACTTCGGCCCAAGGCTGATCAAACCCGACACCATGAAGCGCAGCGTGCGCGGCAAGGACGCCAACACCCGTTACGTCTGCGACATTCTGCCGGACACCGAACCGGCCCATTCGCTGCTGGTGGTGGAAGTGCGTACGCCGTCGGGTCACTCCTCGAGCTACCCGCCGCACAAGCACGACACCGACGATTTGCCGCACCAGAGTTTTCTCGAAGAAACCTATTACCACCAGATCAACCCGCCCCAGGGCTTCGTATTTCAGCGGGTGTACACCGATGATCGCAGCATCGATCAGGCCATGGCCGTGGAAAACAGCGACCTGGTGGTTGTGCCGAAGGGGTACCACCCGGTCAGCGTTCCGTACGGCTATGAGTCGTATTACCTGAACGTGATGGCCGGACCGAAACGTGTCTGGCAGTTCCATAACGATCCGCAGCACAGCTGGCTGCTGGATTTCTGAACCCGACAGCCTGAATTCCAACTTCTGCACGGAGAACACGATCAATGAGCAACGCCCCGATCATCGGCCATTACATCCACGGTCAAGTGCAAGACAGCAGCAGCGAACGGTTCAACAACGTCTTCAACCCGGCCACCGGCAGCGTCCAGGCGCGCGTCGGGCTGGCCAGCCAGAAGACCGTAGACGAAGCCGTCGCCTCGGCCCTGAAAGCCTTTCCGGCCTGGTCCGAACAATCGTCCCTGCGCCGTTCGCGGGTGATGTTCAAGTTCAAGGAATTGCTCGACCAACATCACGATGAGCTGGCAGAAATCATCAGCCGCGAACACGGCAAGGTGTTTTCGGACGCCAAGGGCGAAGTCACCCGGGGCATCGAAATCGTCGAGTACGCCTGCGGTGCGCCGAACCTGCTGAAAACCGATTTCAGCGACAACATCGGTGGTGGCATCGATAACTGGAACCTGCGTCAGCCGCTGGGTGTGTGCGCTGGCGTGACGCCGTTCAACTTCCCGGTGATGGTGCCGCTGTGGATGATCCCGCTGGCGCTGATCACCGGTAACTGCTTCATCCTCAAGCCGTCCGAGCGCGACCCGTCCGCCAGTGTGCTGATGGCCCGTCTGTTGAGCGAAGCCGGGTTGCCGGACGGTGTGTTCAACGTGGTCCAGGGCGACAAGACCGCCGTCGACGCGTTGCTGCAACACCCGGACATCGAGGCGATTTCCTTTGTCGGCTCGACGCCGATTGCCGAGTACATCCACCAGCAAGCCACCTCCCGCGGCAAGCGCGTGCAGGCGCTGGGCGGGGCGAAGAATCACATGATCGTCATGCCGGACGCGGATCTGGATCAAGCGGCGGATGCCTTGATCGGTGCGGCTTACGGCTCGGCCGGCGAGCGCTGCATGGCGATTTCGATTGCCGTGGCGGTGGGCGATGTCGGCGACCAGCTGATTGCCAAACTGCTGCCGCGTATCGATCAGCTCAAGGTCGGCAACGGTCTGAAGGGCGACAGCGACATGGGACCGTTGGTGACGGCCGAGCACAAGGCCAAAGTCGAAGGTTTCATCGACGAAGGCGTAGCCCAGGGCGCACAGCTGATCGTCGACGGTCGCCACTTCAAGGTGCCGGGCGCCGAGAACGGCTTCTTCGTCGGTGCGACGCTGTTTGACAACGTCACGACCGAGATGAGCATCTACCAACAGGAAATTTTCGGACCGGTGCTGGGTATCGTACGGGTGCCGGATTTCGCCAGCGCCGTCGCGTTGATCAACGCCCACGAGTTTGGCAACGGCGTGTCCTGTTTCACCCGCGACGGCGGCATCGCCCGGGCCTTCGCCCGCACGATCAAGGTCGGCATGGTCGGCATCAACGTGCCGATTCCGGTGCCGATGGCCTGGCACTCGTTCGGCGGCTGGAAACGCTCGCTGTTCGGCGATCACCACGCTTATGGCGAAGAGGGCATCCGCTTCTACAGCCGCTACAAAAGTGTGATGCAGCGCTGGCCTGACAGCATCGCCAAGGGCCCTGAATTCAGTATGCCGACGGCCAGTTGATACACCTGTGCGGAGAATAACAACAATGAGCAAACCCCTGCGTTTCGCCCTGAACCGTATGGTCGCCCCACGTTTGTCCCTGCCGGCATTCATCGAGTTGGCGGTGGCCCTCAAGGCCGACGCCATCGAAATTCGCAACGACCTTAAAGGGGTCGAGATCGAGGACGGCACGGCCCCCGAGCGCGTCCGTGAGTTGTGCGCGGCCCAAGGCGTTACCGTGCTGTCGATCAACGCGTTGTATCCGTTTGATGTGTGGAATGACGAGCGCCGCGCACAGGCCTTGAAGCTGGCCGCTTATGCCCGTGATTGCGGCGCGCAAGGGTTGGTCATGTGCCCGCTCAACGACCGTGCCGACCCGCGTAACGAGGCCGTACGTGCTTCAGGTTTGCGCACGGCGTTGACTGAACTGGCGCCGATCCTGCGTGAACACGGCATTGTCGGTTTCATCGAGCCGCTGGGTTTCGAAGAGTGCTCGCTGCGCCGCAAGCGCACAGCGGTGGACGCGATCAAGGCCATCGGCGGGCTGGATGTGTTCCGTCTGGTGCATGACACCTTTCATCACCACTTGGCTGGCGAACATGAATGCTTCCCCGAGCTGACCGGGCTGGTGCACATCTCCGGCGTCGAGGATGCCGAGGCCCCGTTGGCGACCATTCGAGACGGTCATCGGGTGCTGGTGGGCGAGGGCGACATTCTTGGCAACGCGGCGCAAATCGACGCTTTGCTCAGTAGCGGTTACAGCGGCTATCTGTCGTTCGAACCGTTTGCCGACAGCGTCCATGGCCTGGCGGATATCCGGCAGGCGATTGGGGCAAGCATGGATCACCTGCAAAAATCCCTGGCCTGAGGCCAACGCGGATCAAATGAGGGAGCGAGCCTGCTCGCGAAAGCGCTGTGTCAGGCGACATCGATATTGACTGTGCCGCCGCCTTCGCGAGCTGGCTCACTCCCACAGGGTTTCTTCGTTTATTGAAGGATCAGTTATGACCACAACAAGACTGACCATGGCCCAGGCCCTGGTGAAATTCCTCGATAACCAGTACATCGAGGTCGACGGGGTTCAAAGCAAATTCGTCGCCGGGATCTTTACCATTTTCGGTCACGGCAACGTGCTGGGACTGGGCCAGGCCCTGGAGCAGGACAGTGGTGACCTGATCGTCCATCAGGGCCGCAACGAGCAAGGCATGGCCCACGCCGCCATCGGTTTTGCCAAGCAACACCTGCGGCGCAAGATCTACGCTTGTTCGTCATCGGTCGGCCCCGGCGCGGCCAACATGCTGACCGCTGCCGCCACGGCCACGGCTAACCGCATTCCGTTGTTGCTGCTACCCGGCGATGTCTACGCCTGCCGTCAGCCGGACCCGGTGCTGCAACAGATCGAGCAGTTCCACGACCTGAGCATCAGCACCAACGACGCGTTCAAGGCCGTGAGCAAATACTGGGACCGCATCAACCGTCCCGAGCAACTCATGACGGCGGCGATCCACGCCATGCGCGTGCTCACCGACCCCGCCGAAGCCGGCGCGGTGACCCTGGCCTTGCCACAAGATGTGCAGGCCGAGGCCTACGACTATCCTGATTACTTCCTGCAAAAGCGCGTGCACCGCATCGAACGTCGGCCGGCGACTGAAGCGATGCTCGGTGATGCGCTGGCGCTGTTCAAAGGCAAGCACAAGCCGCTGATCATTTGCGGCGGCGGGGTTCGTTACTCCGGTGCCAATGCAGCGTTGCAGGCGTTTGCCGAGCGCTTCGATATTCCTTTCGCCGAAACCCAGGCCGGCAAAAGTGCGGTGGTGTCCAGCCACCCGCTGAACGTTGGCGGGATTGGTGAAACCGGCTGTCTGGCGGCGAATCTGTTGGCCAGGGATGCGGACCTGATCATCGGTGTCGGCACCCGCTACAGCGATTTCACCACCGCGTCGAAATCCCTGTTCCAGCATCCGGAGGTGCAATTTCTCAACCTCAACATCAGCCCCTGCGATGCCTTGAAGCTCGACGGCGTGCAACTCTTGGCGGATGCCAAAGTCGGCTTGCAAGCGTTGGCTGAAGCCTTGGGTGATTACCGTTCTGCGTGGGGCGATCAACCGCGTCAGGCCAAGGTGCAACTGGACGAAGAAGTCGACCGTCTCTATCAGGCCGAATACCAGAGCAAAGACTTCATCCCGGAAATCAACGACCACATGGACCCGGCGGTGCTGCGCGAATTCATCGAACTGACCGGTTCCTGCCTGACCCAGAGCCGCGTCCTCGGCGTGCTCAATGAAACGCTCGCCGATGACGCCGTGATCGTCGCCGCCGCTGGCAGTCTGCCCGGAGACTTGCAGCGCAGCTGGCGCAGCAAGGGGGTGAACACCTATCACGTCGAGTACGGCTATTCCTGCATGGGTTACGAGGTCAACGCCGCACTGGGCGTGAAGCTCGCCGAGCCGGATCGCGAGGTCTATGCGCTGGTCGGCGACGGCTCTTACATGATGCTGCACTCGGAGCTGGCGACCTCGATTCAGGAGCGACGCAAGATCAACGTGGTGTTGCTGGACAACATGACCTTCGGTTGCATCAACAACCTGCAGATGGGCAACGGCATGGACAGCTTCGGCACCGAATTCCGGTTCCGCAACCCTGAAACCGGCAAGCTCGACGGTGGCTTCGTGCCGGTGGATTTCGCCATGAGCGCGGCGGCCTATGGCTGCAAGACCTACAAAGTGAACACGGTCGAAGAACTGCAAGCCGCATTGGCCGATGCGCGCTTGCAGACGGTGTCGACGCTGATCGACATCAAGGTTCTGCCCAAAACCATGATTCACGGCTACCTGTCGTGGTGGCGGGTCGGCGTGGCGCAAGTCTCCACCAGTGCCCGCACCGATGCGGTGGCCAAGACCCTGAATGAACGACTGGCCAAGGCCCGTCAGTACTGATTGCCCTGAACGAACAACAACAAATCTAGGAGTCATTAAATGTCTTTGAAGCTTGGCGTCATCGGCACCGGGGCCATTGGCCAGGACCACATTCGTCGTTGTAGCCAGACCTTGCTCAACAGCCAGGTCGTTGCGGTGACCGACATCAACTTGCAGCAAGCCGCGAAGGTCGTTTCCGACTTGAAGCTGACCGCCGAGGTTTATCCCGACGGCCACGCGCTGATCCAGGCGCCGGAAGTCGAAGCGATCCTCGTTACCTCCTGGGGCCCGAGCCACGAAGCGTTCGTGCTGGCGGCGATTGCGGCGGGTAAGCCGGTGTTCTGCGAGAAGCCGCTGGCGGTCACCGCTGAAGGCTGCCGCAAAATCGTCGAGGCCGAAGTGGCCTATGGCAAACGCTTGGTGCAAGTCGGGTTCATGCGTCCGTATGACGAAGGCTATCGGGCACTCAAATCAGTGATCGACAGCGGTCAGATTGGTGAGCCATTGATGTTGCACTGCGCGCACCGCAACCCGACCGTGGGGGAAAACTACAAGACCGACATGGCGATCACCGACACGCTGATCCATGAACTGGACGTGTTGCGCTGGTTGCTCGATGACGACTACGTGTCGGTGCAAGTGGTGTTCCCGCGCAAGAGCAGCAAGGCCCTCGCGCATTTGAAAGACCCGCAGATCGTGCTGCTGGAAACCGCCAAGGGCACGCGCATCGACGTGGAAGTGTTCGTTAATTGCCAATACGGCTACGACATCCAGTGCGAAGTGGTGGGGGAGACCGGCATCGCCAAACTGCCGGAGCCGTCGCAGGTTCAGTTGCGCAGCGGGGCGAAGTTGTCCAACGCGATTTTGATGGACTGGAAGGATCGGTTCATTGCCGCATACGACGTTGAGTTGCAGGCGTTCATCGACGGTGTGCGGGCCGGGCAGGTCGGTGGCCCGTCAGCGTGGGATGGCTTCGCCGCTGCCGTCGCAGCAGACGCGTGCATCGAAGCACAGAACAGCGGGGCCATCGTCAAAGTTGCCCTCCCTGACCGCCCACACTTCTACGGCTAACCCTCGGTAATGATCGTTCCCACGCAGAGCGTGGGAACGATTATCAGGAGAACAATATGCGTATCGGACTTGTCGGTTACGGCCATGGCGGCCGGTTTTTCCATGCTCCGCTGATCAGCAGTTTGCCGGCGGCGACGTTCGTGGGTGTGGTCACCCGTTCACCGGAACGCCGACAATTGCTGGCGGCCGAGCACCCAGGGGTGCTGGCGTTCGACAGCATCGGCCAACTGGTGGAGGCCGGGATCGATGTGCTGGTGGTGTCCACGCCGCTCAAGGGGCGTCCGGCACTGGTGCTCGATGGCATCGAACACGGGGTGGCGGTGGTCAGCGACAAACCGTTCGCCGCCGATGCGCAGCAAGCTCAAACCCTGATCACCATGGCCGAGCGCCAGGGTGTGCAGCTCAGCGTCTACCAGAACCGTCGCTGGGATTCGGACTTCCTGACCGTGCGCAAACTCATCGAATCCGGTGCATTGGGCCAGGTCACCCGTTTCGAATCGCGGATCGAGCGTTACTCGCCGCAGGCGGTGAACAACGGCAGTGGCGGTGGTTTCCTGCGTGATCTGGGCAGCCATCTGGTGGATCAGGCGTTGCTGTTGTTCGGCCCGGTGACACGGGTCTACGCCGAGCTGGATTACCTGGAAAAAGGCCAGGCCTTCGATAACGGCTTCTTTATGTCCCTGACCCATGCCAGTGGCGTGACCTCACACCTGGGCGGTAGCTGCCTGCAAAACACCCCCGGCCCGCGTTTTCGGGTGACCGGCAGCCAAGGCTGTTACAGCGTCGATGGCCTGGACGGGCAAGAAGCATCGGCGCTCGCCGGGCTCTCGCCGAAATCCGAAGGTGAACGCTGGGGCGTTGAAGAGCATCGCCGCTGGGGCTGGTTTGAACAGGACGAACGGCGCGAACGGGTTCCGTCCGAGCGTGGTTGCTGGAATCAGTTCTATTTACAGCTACAAACCGCGTTGCAGAGCGGTGGCCCACTGCCTGTGGATGCCCGTGATGCACTGGCGACCACCCGCGTGCTAGACGCTGCGCGACTGAGCGCCGAGCGGCATCAAGTGGTGGAATTGAGCCCGTTCAAGAGCCACGGAATAAAATCAGAATAAAATTCTAAAATGAGTTGATATAGAAATTATATTCTAATAGAGTCATTTCCAGCGACCTGCCTCGCCACCTGCTTCAACCCTTTTCCCGCTTGCCTGCTTACTGAAATCGTCACGCCTCATCCATAAAACCAACAAGAATGTGGAGAAAGACTTTTCATGAAGACCAAGATCCGTTTCGCCTCACTTGCCTTGTCCCTGATGTTCGCCACTGGCGCGGCGCTCGCCGATATGAAAATCGGCGTCAGCATGTCCCAATTCGATGACACCTGGCTGACCTACCTGCGCGAATCCATGGACAAAAAAGCCAAGTCCTATCCCGAGGGCGTGCAGCTGCAATTCGAAGACGCCCGCAGCGACGTGGTGAAGCAACTGAGTCAGGTAGAAAGTTTCATCAGCCAGAAGGTTGATGCCATCGTGGTCAACCCGGTGGATACCGCCGCCACCAAGAAAATCACCGAAGCCGCCGTCAAGGCCGGCATCCCGCTGGTCTATGTCAACCGCCGCCCCGATGATCTGAAGCTGCCCAAAGGCGTCGTGACTGTCGCCTCCAACGACCTGGAGGCCGGTGAAATGCAGATGCAGTACCTGGCTGACAAGATGGGCGGCAAGGGTGACATCGTGATTCTGCTGGGCGACCTCGCAAATAACTCCACCACCAACCGCACCAAGGGCGTCAAAGACGTACTGGCCAAATACCCGAACATCAAGATCGAACAAGAGCAGACCGGCATCTGGTTGGGAGACAAGGGCATGACCCTGGTGAACGACTGGCTGACCCAGGGTCGCAAGTTTGACGCGGTCATCGCCAACAACGATGAAATGGCCATTGGTGCTGCGATGGCCCTGCAACAGGCCGGCGTCGAGAAAGGCAGTGTGCTGATCGCCGGTGTCGACGGAACGCCGGACGGTCTGAACGCGATCAAGAAAGGCAACATGGCCGTCTCGGTGTTCCAGGACGCCAAGGGTCAGGCCGACGGTTCGATCGACACCGCCGTGAAAATGGCCAAAAACGAGCCGGTTGAACAGGCCGTGTGGGTGCCATACCGCTTGATCACCCCGCAAAACGTCGACACGTTCAAATAGCTCGTCCGCTCAATAACAACAATAAATACGCAAGGTTGCGACCGCGACCTTGCTGATGGAGTACCTGATCATGTTCGCTTCAGCGACTGCTTCGAGCACCCCGTTGGTGGGTATCCAGCCAGCTGCAACACCTGTCGATGAGCCGTACCTGCTGGAGATCATCAACGTCAGCAAGGGGTTTCCCGGTGTGGTGGCCTTGTCCGATGTGCAGCTTCGGGTACGCCCCGGTTCTGTCTTGGCCCTGATGGGCGAAAACGGCGCGGGCAAATCCACCCTGATGAAAATCATTGCCGGCATCTATCAGCCGGACGCTGGTGAACTGCGCCTGAGAGGCAAACCGGTGGTCTTCGAAACGCCACTGGCTGCGCTCCAGGCCGGGATCGCGATGATCCACCAGGAACTCAACTTGATGCCGCACATGAGCATCGCCGAGAACATCTGGATCGGCCGTGAGCAACTCAACGGTTTCCACATGATCGACCACCGTGAAATGCACCGCTGCACGGCGAAACTGCTGGAACGCCTGCGGATCAACCTCGATCCGGAAGAGTTGGTCGGCAACTTGAGCATCGCCGAGCGGCAGATGGTCGAAATCGCCAAAGCGGTGTCCTACGACTCCGACGTCCTGATCATGGACGAACCGACTTCGGCCATCACCGACAAGGAAGTCGCCCACCTCTTTTCGATCATTGCCGACCTCAAAAGCCAAGGCAAAGGCATCATCTACATCACCCACAAAATGAACGAAGTGTTCAGCATCGCCGATGAAGTGGCGGTGTTCCGTGACGGTGCCTACATCGGCCTGCAACGGGCCGACAGCATGGACGGCGACAGCCTGATTTCGATGATGGTCGGCCGCGAGCTGAGCCAGTTGTTTCCGGTGCGTGAAAAGCCGATTGGCGATCTGCTGCTGTCGGTTCGCGATCTGAAACTGGACGGCATTTTCAAGGATGTGTCCTTCGATCTGCATGCCGGCGAGATCCTCGGCATCGCCGGGTTGATGGGCTCAGGGCGAACCAACGTGGCCGAAGCGATTTTCGGCATCACCCCGAGCGACGGTGGCGAGATTCGTCTCGACGGCGAAGTGGTGCGCATCAGCGATCCACACATGGCGATCGAGAAGGGCTTCGCGTTACTGACCGAAGATCGCAAGCTCAGCGGCCTGTTCCCGTGCCTGTCGGTGCTGGAAAACATGGAAATGGCGGTGTTGCCGCACTACGTCGGCCACGGCTTCATCCAGCAAAAAGCCTTGCGGGTTTTATGCGAAGACATGTGCAAGAAGCTGCGGGTCAAAACCCCGTCGCTGGAGCAGTGCATCGATACCTTGTCCGGTGGTAATCAGCAGAAAGCCTTGTTGGCGCGCTGGCTGATGACCAACCCACGAATCCTGATTCTCGACGAGCCGACCCGCGGTATCGATGTCGGCGCCAAGGCCGAGATTTACCGCCTTATTTCCTACCTTGCGAGCGAAGGCATGGCGGTCATCATGATTTCCTCAGAGCTGCCCGAGGTACTCGGCATGAGTGACCGGGTGATGGTCATGCACGAGGGTGACCTGATGGGAACGCTCGACCGCAGCGAAGCGACTCAGGAACGAGTTATGCAACTGGCCTCGGGTATGTCCGCGGTTCATTAATGGATGCCGGTGGAGGCTTCGGCCGCCGCCGATGATGCGATAAAGGGGTGAGTGGTTATGAACGCGATACTGGAAAACAAACCGGCAACCGCACCGGTCAAAAGTCGCCGGCGCTTTCCGACTGAGCTGAGCATCTTCCTTGTGCTGATTGGCATCGGCCTGGTGTTCGAGATTTTCGGCTGGATCGTGCGCGACCAGAGCTTCCTCATGAACTCCCAGCGGCTGGTATTGATGATCCTGCAAGTGTCGATCATCGGTCTGCTGGCGATTGGCGTGACCCAGGTCATCATCACCACCGGCATCGACCTGTCGTCTGGTTCGGTGCTGGCTTTGTCAGCGATGATCGCGGCCAGCCTGGCGCAGACCTCTGATTTTACTCGGGCGGTATTCCCGTCGCTGACTGACTTGCCGGTGTGGATCCCCGTGATTGTCGGGCTCGGTGTCGGACTGCTGGCGGGGGCCATCAACGGCAGCATCATTGCCATCACCGGGATTCCACCGTTCATTGCCACCTTGGGCATGATGGTCTCTGCCCGTGGCCTGGCGCGCTATTACACCGAAGGCCAGCCGGTGAGCATGCTATCGGATTCCTACACGGCCATTGGTCACGGCGCGATGCCAGTGATCATTTTTCTGGTAGTGGCGGTGATCTTCCACATCGCACTGCGCTACACCAAGTACGGTAAATACACCTATGCCATCGGCGGCAACATGCAGGCGGCGCGGACGTCCGGTATTAACGTCAAACGCCATCTGGTCATCGTCTACAGCATCGCCGGGTTGCTGGCAGGACTGGCGGGCGTGGTGGCGTCGGCCCGTGCAGCCACTGGGCAGGCCGGGATGGGCATGTCCTATGAGCTGGACGCGATTGCCGCAGCGGTCATCGGCGGGACCAGCCTGGCGGGCGGGGTTGGACGCATCACCGGCACGGTCATCGGCGCACTGATTCTTGGCGTGATGGCCAGCGGGTTTACGTTCGTCGGCGTCGATGCTTACATCCAGGACATCATCAAGGGCTTGATCATCGTGGTCGCAGTGGTCATCGACCAATACCGCAACAAGCGCAAACTCAAGCGCTGAAATGGACTGCGAACAGCGGGAGCCTGTTCTGGCTCTCGCTTCCCAACACCCTGATCGTTGATCGATTGGGGGGTTATTGTCGCTCCGAGCGAATGGGTATCGCTCCTTGCTCTTCCGTTACTCCCTCAGGCATCGCCATTGCCGTAGCGAAATTTAACGCCGTCATGTACATCAACCCTCTGCCAGGCTCGGTCAGCCTGGCGTTTACACAAATGAAGTCGAACACCTCTTCAGCCTGGGCTACTTCCACCACCACATTGACTACCCGGGTGAGCACCGCCTCTGGCACTTCGTCGCGGGGTGCTTTGGCGGCCTGCAGTATGGCCACGCCTCGGCAATTGACGCTGTCCGCGCGGGTAATGCCATGTGTCTCTCGCAATAACTGCAGCAGCGTGCGCTCGGTGCCATCGTCGGGCAACACGCAGGTAATGAGTTTTGCAGCCCCACCCGGTACACCTGCGACCGCCAGACTCACGAGGCATTCTCCTGTTTCAGCATCTCGCGGGGGATGTACGTCGCCACTTTTTCCACGGGGGTCGCATAGATCATTCCAGCTCCGGGAACGTTCAAATTGGCCGCGTGATAGATCGCCTCGAGTACCGCATCCTGGTAGTCGGCAGCGACCAGCAGGCTCACCACTTCCTTCTCCGCATCGATTGCGATGCTGAGCAGGCCGAGTCGCTCACGGGGGCCGATCCCGTTGGCGTGGTAGACGATGGCACCTGGCGCGCCCATGCCCTGGGCCGCACGGATCACCAGATCTGCGCGCCCGACGGGGACGATGCAGGTGATCAGTGCAACGTCAGTGAGGTAGGTAATTCCTTCAGCTCTCATCCTGCTTCTCCCGTGCCCATTAATTGCTTCGCAGGTTGTTCCGCGGCGGCCTTTGTCTGCCTCCACAATTGGAAACGCGCCCACTGTCCGAGGAGCATGACGCTGATGACCGGGCCGACGGAGGCCATGCAAAGTATGCCGAAACCCTCGACGGCGTTGGTGGCATTGCCCAGTCCCAGGCCCATGGCCAGAACGAGCGGAACGGTGATTGGCCCCGTGGTGACACCCGCGCTATCCCAGGCCACGTTGACGAATTCTTCGGTCGAAAAAAACGTCAGTACCACCGCGAACAGGTAGGGCGGCACCACCAGCCAGACCAGTGGCAGGCCGAACACCAACTTGGCCACACCCACGGCAATGCCGCAGGCGACACCTATCGATACAGCACGGATAAGGCCGCGCTTGCGGATAAAACCGTTGGTCAGTGTCTCGGCGGTGACGCCGAGCGCATTCAGCGCGGGTTCGGCGACGGTCGCCCCATACCCGAGCACCCAGGCGAAAACCAGGGCCAGTACCAACCCCACCTCATACCGGTAGAGCGGGGAGTCGTCCGAACCCGGCGTCTGCATGAAGGCCGCTGGAATCAGCGAGCCGGCACTGCCTCCCAGCTTGGACAGGCCATAGGTCAGACCGAGATTAAACAGGCACATGCCCACCACAGTCAGGGCGATGCCGAGGAAAATCTCGCCGCGCCGTGGCAGGCTTTGGCGTAGCAGCAGTTTCAGGACGATCAGCAGGAATATCACCAGCGGCACGATGGCCCGCAGCCCGGAAACGATCTCCAGTCCGGGGCTGACGGTGTGCCAGTCAGCCGCCAGTTGTCCGGCGCTGGCCGCCGCCTGCGCCGCGGCGATGATGTCTGCCGGCGAAGAGATGGCTGCGACGTACAGGCCCAGCAGCATGACGCCGATCACGGGAAACAATGAGGCGAGGGTGACAATACCGAATCCGGACAGCCCGGAACCACCCTTGCCGGCAGCCGCTGCAATGCCGATGCCCAACGCCAGCACCAGCGGGACAGTGACCGGTCCGGTGGTGACTGCGCCGGCATCCCAGGCCAGGCCGATAATCTTTGCCAGCTCAGGATCACTGCTCATGTACACCGTCAGCAGCAGAACGGGCGCCAGTGATAAATAGATCAGCGGCTTCAGGCTCCAGCCGTAGAGGAAGCGCAGCGTGCCGATGACAGCGGCCAGGCCGACGCTGGCCCCCACCACCAGAACCAGTGCGCTGGTCCACTGATTGAGGATCGCCCAGAGGTAGGGCGCGCGCTCTGCCGAAACGTTCTGCCCGGCGGCGCGCAGCGCACCGATAGCGGGCTCGGCGAACGTCACCCCGATGCCCAGCAGCAAGGTCACCAGCAACACCACCGGCAGGGATAACTTGCGCGGAAGGTTGCTGCCGATGATTTCGCCGAAAGGCATCAGGCCAAGTTTCAGGCCTTCCATGAACAGCATCAGTCCGACGATGACGGCGAACAGGCCTGCCGTGACAAGCACCGAGTCTTCAACCAACTGGCGCAGGATGATGATCTGAAACAGCACCAGGTACAGGGCCAGCGGCACCACGGCGCTAAGCTGCTCCATAAAACGGACGTTGAGATAAGGCTTGAGGATGGCGGCGATCTCGCCACCACGTAATTTCACTGCTTTGTGAGGGGCGGCCTGCCAGTGGCCATCGGCATCGCGGACCGGTGCGCAGACCAGTTCACGCATGGGTATTTCGCGGCGACCTGCTCCGATCTTATGCAAGTATTCGGCGTAGCGAATGGTGTCTTTCATAGAGTCATCTGTTGAGGTTGATCTACGGATGTTCGACCCTCAGGCGGTCTCGTCTTTGTCGCGGTGTTCCCATACCTCCGTTGAGTCATCAGCGTAGCAGGGGAGATGAGGAGTGACTCGGTGTGAACCCGTTCACTTAAAACCCAGTTCGAACTGAACCAGGTTGATCAGCTCGTACGCATCGATCGGCTTCAACAGAAAGTCGACCACATTCAAATGCATGGCCTCGATGGCATCTCGAACCTCTGCATCTCCGGAAACGATCACAACGGGCAGATCCGCCCATTCGGAGTTTCGGATCGCGCGGATCAACGCCAAGCCACCCAGCGGTTGCATCTGCAAGTCAGTAATCACCAGCCCGATTGAACTGTCGATTTCCAACAAACACAGAGCCTCGGCGACACTGCCAGCCGTCACACACGCGATGCCATTGACCTGGAGAATTTCGGCCAGCAACTCGCGTGTGGCGTCGTCATCGTCGACGATCAAGGCTGTTTGAAGTGGCAATCCCGGGGCCTGAATGGCGGCGTTGATTGCCTCTCGCTCGGCGTCACTTAAAAGGTCGTAGTCGATCATCGGCTTCTTGGTCGGGAAGAGGGTTTCCAGGGGTTGAATCGAGCGACCCACAGGGCCGCTCGATTCAACTGCGCATTACCAGAGAATGTAAGCAGAGGCCGTTGTTTGATTCAGATCGATTTCACCAACTTCCAGTACTTCATATTCGGCACGGATACCAATGTTGCGAAATACATCAAATTCAACGCCGGCCCCGTAGGTCAGGTCCACGCCCGTGTCGTCATCGCTGGCATTACCGTCAGCATCCCAAGCGTGAGCACCGACACTACCGAACACTCGCACGCGATCGCCTATCGGAAAGCCGATATGGGCCGCGGCCTGAACTGACTTGCCATCGAAATCAAGATCCTTGTCTTCGAATTGGCCGAGATCAACAAAAGCACCTTCGAACGCGAGATAACTGTTGAGGCGATAGCCTGCAAAAACCTTATAGCTGGTGTCGTCATCGCTCAGCTGGGATTTGTCGGTCTCAATGCTGCTGACGCCGGCGCCAAGATACAAACCTTTGTCATCCGCGAATGCCTGAAAAGACAGTAGCGAAAGCAGCGAAACGAAGCCAAGGTTTCGAAATAACATGTGAGGTGAAGTCCTTCTACAGGTTGTCGGTGGTGAGGTGAACGCTAAGAATTTGAGTGATCGCGAAGATTGATAGAAATCAATGATTGATATTTTGTATGGGTTATAAGCCGTCAATCAGCCAGGCTAACGCGACGCCACATAGGTACGCGGCCAGGCAAAAGAAGATCTTCTGTTTGAGCGGTAATGAATTCAATCGATAGCGCATGCGGGTCCCTTCGGCTGAGAAATAAGCAATGTTGGCCATTTGGGGGAGCGGAGAAAAATTAATGATTGTTATTTTTGGATCTGGCGCTTATCGAAGTTGCAGTTTGGATGAGTGGCGCCGGGCGGTTTCCGAAGGCACTTCCCCATAAGCATCGTGATACGCCTTGGAAAACCTGCTCAGGTGGTGGAAGTTCCAATACATTGCTGTTTCGGTGACCGTTGGCCAGGTGTTGCGGATCAAGTCTCGGCGAACATTGGCGAGCCTTACATTTCTAATGTAGGCAATCGGCGTCACGCCGAACGTTTCGACGAAACCATGATGCAAGGTGCGAGTCGTCGTTCTGAGTTGTTTGACCAGCGCTTTCATGCACAGCGCTTTTTTTGCATTGGCGTGGATGTATTCGATGGCCTCTATCGCAACCCTTCTTCGGGTCGGGGTTTTAAGCGCGGAGCGCCCAACCGGCGTGAGTGCCCGCAACAGCGAAGTCAGCAGTGCACTTTCAATGCCTGAAGCTTTCGAGCTGTCACGCTGTTTTAAAGAAGGGGTTTTGACGTCAGTTGCGTAAGCGCTGATGGCTTGAATGGCAGACTGTATTAATTTGAAGTTGGCCACCTGAAAACGCTGTTCCTTTCGATTGGCCAGGACGTCGATCGCGGGATGATTTTCCAGGCACTGGGCATAATGTTCCAGCGTCGTCGTCAGGGTGAACAGCGTTTCATTCGGCTCGCAGGTGTAACGCACGGGTTCATCGCTGTGCAGCGCGATGATTTCGTTGGGGCGCAGTTCATGATCATTGACGAGGGGACGGCCAACGGACGTCTGTGAAATGGCAAAGCTGACACAGCCATGAGGCACAGAGCTGATCATCGTGACAGCCGAATCAAACTCCAGCCGACTGCATTGCACTCGGGGGCTATGCATGAGTTTGTGCTGTCGAATGTTCGCCTCATGTTCTGAGGTGATGAGGTTAATCTCCCATCGGCCAATGGTTCTATTGGCGTTATCCGCAGGAGTAGCGGTTACATGAAAGACTTCATCAGGGATGTTCATGGAATTGAAGGCTCTTCAGCTAAATGGACGGTGCCAGGCGATGCCGGCATAAGCTCCAGCGCCGCGGCAAAAACGTACGCGTCGCTCAGGGGGGTATCCACCAGGCTCTGAAGTTTACACGGCGCTATCTTCGACCCAAAAATGGCCGATGTTTCACTGGCCGGGCCGATCGCGGCGGCATCAAAGGCAAAAAAATCGTCGACTCGATAGTCTGTGCAAATCTTGTAACGAGAGTGTTCGTCGTCCAGCGACTTCTTGTTGCTTTCAACACGCGTCATCTCGGCACTATAAACGTCCTTGTCATAGGCCATGGCCTTGAGAGAAAGCAATACACCAAACGAAACGGTTGCGAAGTTTTTTAGCTGCATTGACGTGCTTCCTTGTTAGTGATTTTTCAGTCAGAGCCTGGTGTCAGCCGCATGATGCTCACGGCCTGGTCTGTGGATGATCAGGCGCCGGCGATGCTAATTAAAATCAAAAACTCATATTGCTCAGGGGCGGGCAGTCAAGCGCAGAACAAATATCAAAGCAGGATCAGGGCAGGGTCGTCATTGATAAGGCGTTGTGGCGGAGACGGTAGGGCGTTGTCGTTTGCTCCTCCCTCGTCATGAGATTCATTCTCGGAGTAAATCTGAAGGTGCGACAATTTCAGTTTTTCATTCGGACTCAATTCTATTGAGTAGAAGTCAATCTCCGTGCTGCCGTTGGAGTATTCATCGTGTGCCACTGAATGAAAGGGCAATGCCGCTAGAGACAGGACTGCCAGCATCTTGGTCATCATCGGTATGACGGCTCGCAAAAAATGTATGTGTCGGGATAAGCCAGGAGCCGTTGTTGTGCTGAGCGACAGCAGATACGGCTCCGAAAACTGTAGAGGAGGGACTTTGAAGGGGAGGAACGCTTGATACAAATGAGTAATTATTATTTTTATTGTTGACCCGGCTTCGCAGACTCAGTGATTCATGCAACGTAGACGGCCAAGATCGTGCACATAAAAACACACGGTGTTTTTATCGTTGGTAGGAATCAATTCGTAATTTAGAACGGCGCCTTCTTGCAGGACATATTGTCGTCTGAAAAAAAGATCAGGTGTCTTTTCAATAGCAAACAGTTCTGTATCCTGGCTAAGTTTGACGTTATTTATTTTTATCTGAACGTGATGATTGCTTTCGCGAATGATGTCCGCCGTCAGAGTGGCGTTACGAATTTTTCCGTTCAGGCTTTCCAGGGTGGTTTGCGTCAGTCGACCGTGGCCGATGGTCAGATACTCTTCGGTATTGAGTTGATTGAGATCTTCCAGCCATTGACGGGTGATGGTTTGATAACTGATATTTTCCATGTAATAGGATGGCGAATAAACCAGGGAGAAAATGCATACGGCGTTGATGATTGCCAGCACTGTCCAGTGCGCAATGGGCGGTATTGACTTCATAGGGTTGTCTCCAGGCATTGGCGGATCATCAATGCGAGGTCTTTTTGATCACTGTTTAATTGCAAATTTACAGTGCTTTCATCCGGGCGAACGCATGAAACGGAATAGTTTGATTTAAACAAGTTCAGCCAGACCTGACCTTTCAAGTTCAGAGAAGCCTGTTGCACCTGTTTAGCTGAAAGATCCCTCAGTGATTCAGCTTCAGCGACGCTATTACCGACTGCATGGATAGTCAGGTCGTTCTGTCTGATGCTTGAAACCTCTACATTCCGCGTATCGAAACCAGAGTGGAAGCCAGAGTGGAAACCAGCAAATGCGCAGACGCCCAAGGTCAGGACATAACCGACTGACAGAGCCTTCGTCATGTAAGTCGATTGGGTGGTTTTGCCTGTCCGTAGCGGGACAGGCTCATTGTCGGCTGGCGCAAGCTCCTCGATAACCGGCGCAATAGGTTGCACGGCTTCCTCTGCAGGCACCGGCAAATCCGTCTGGGCATCGACGACATACTGACGGTTGAAACAATAACCTCGACGGGGAACCGTCATCAGAATCTCATGATCCCGACTGTCATTAAGCAGGTTTCTAAGGGAAAAAACGGCCTGATTCAAGCTGCCGGAGGCGACGACGCGGTCATTCCAGGTGTAGTCGATGATCTCATCGCGGCTTTTGGTCTGGCCGGGTTCCATCAGCAGCAGGTCCAGCAGACGGGATTCAGCCCGGCCGATCGTGGAACTTTGAACATCGCCATGGGGCGTCGTGATGGAAAGCAAGGCGGTATCGGGGTCGAAAAGGGCCATGGCACCATTTTTCAACTTGAAGGCGTAGCGCATGGGAGTCCTCCGTTCGGCGGTTCTGGCTGAGTATACAGACGGTTTGGATGGGCTGGTTTTGACGCGATCCATACGGGTCAGGGAACTGAACGGCTACAAGCGGACAAGCGCGGAAGGTGCGGAGGGAGCCCTTAGAGAAGGCGGGGGTAGCGCAAAAAAAGCATCACTGGAATCAAGCAAGGGTGGCCCACGGAGTTTCTATCGAGGGCAGTAATAATGCTCGATACGGGGCATCGGCGCTAGCCGAAAACTGCGAGGCAGGTTTTTCAGGCAGGCCAGCGCTCCCTCAAGGAGCGCCTGGATCAAGGTAAAACGTTGTAGCCACGCTGTTGCAGGCAGCTGCTGTATACGGAGTTGTTGGCGGTGATGCTTTGGTCGGTGGCGGCCGCGTCCTGACGGCGCTCCTGGCGTTGTCGTGAGCCCCCGATCACCACACCGGCTGCGGCGGCGCTGCGCGCATTGTTCTGGCGATAGTCTTGCTTGATATCGTCGTCGACCTGGTCGTAGATGTTTTCGTGTTGCCGGCCTCGAACCTCCGCGGCAGTGGCACCGACGACCGCCGCTTTGGTCGCGCCTTTTACCCGACCACCCGATGGCGTTGTGTTTTGTATCGGGAATTGCGCATTGGCCTGTGATTGGCAGGCGCTGGTGTCTTGCTGGATCGTCTGGGAAGTTTGGCTCTTCAGTGGCACCACTGTCACCGCCGATGCCTGCGAACTGGCGAGCAATGCCAGGGCCGATAAGGTAAACGTCAGTATTTTCATCAAGCCGGACTCTCGTAAAACGTCGTTTCGTGGCCTGACGATGTGTTCAGGCCAGAGGCTGAAACCCCATGCGCGTCTACTCGCAATGGGGTATCTCGCAGGGGTTACTACTTGGTCAGCAGTGCGTGCATGTCGTTCGTCACGTCTTTAAGTGCGACCTTGAAGTCATTGGCAGCGATAGGCTGGCTGGCGTTTTTCAACGTCGCGCCGAACACCTTGCGTACCACCTTGGCGACTGCCAAACCGGTGTTGGCGTCGATCAGATCGGCTTCAATAAACATTTCCGCGGTCTGATCGCGATGACCGGTAGCGGCTTGCGTGGCGCCGATAATCCCGCCGATCGGAACGGCCTCATACCAATGCATGCCCTCGTTGTTGGCGCTGACATGGGTAATCGCCGCCTGCAAGATCAAGGTCCGCGAAGCGGCCGGTGCCTGTTTTGCATTCGAGACAATGGTGTAGGAGGGGGCCAGGGCGGTCTTGATACTGTTGCTGGCCATCGTCTGCACGTCTTGAAGGGTTTTCAAGTTGACGCGTTCGGTCGGTTTCGGCGCCGGATACAGCTCTACTTCCTTGAACACGACAGTGGAATAGGCGTGAGGATCAAACCCGGGCGACACCCAGCGCAGTACTTTCTGTTCGCTCGGCGTCGTTTGTTCTTCCAGCCCCTGATAATTGGCCAGGAAGCCCGAATACTGCTCTTGCTGCGCCACTTTCGAGACGCAGCCGACCTGAAACACGCAGCTCAAGGCGATACCCGCAATCCATTTATTCGACATGCTCATGTGTTCTGTTCTCAAGTGATGAAAGTTGTCATTCAGGTTCCGGCAAAGCGGGGCGCATGCTGCCCGCACTGACTGCATAATCCGAATCAATAACCCTCAAAAAGAATTAAACATGGCCGCCGGCGCATCTCCGGCCCTCAACCCGAATCTTTCCTCAAGGCGTGTGTCATGAAATGAAAAGCCATTGTCGTCTGATGAGAAGCGGTTCCCAGGGCGGCATCCTACAGTCCAATCAGCGCATTTCGACGCAGTAAGCCAACATTGCAGATTGGAGAATAAGAAATCATGGCCAAAGCCGTACGCTTCTACGAAACCGGTGGTCCCGAAGTCCTTCGCTATGAAGACGTGGAAGTCGGCGATCCCGGTCCAGGCCAGGTTCGTCTTCGTCATGTGGCGGTCGGCTTGAACTATGCCGACACCTACTTTCGCAATGGCACCTACCCGATCCCTATGCCCAACGGAATGGGGGTTGAGGCTTCCGGTGTGGTTCAGGCCGTCGGGGAAGGCGTGACCAATGTGCAAGTGGGGGATCGCGTCACCTACACCGGTTTTCTCAATACCCTGGGTGCCTACAGCACCGAGCGTCTGATCGCGGCCGCACCGCTGATCAAGTTGCCGGAAACCATCAGCTTCGAAACCGCCGCCGCCATGACCATGCGCGGCCTGACCTCGTCGTACCTGATGCGCCGCATCTACGACTTCAAGGCGGGTGACACTATTTTGCTGCACGCCGCTGCCGGTGGTGTCGGCCTGATCGTTTCGCAGTGGGCCAAGTTGCTCGGCGTGAACGTCATCGGCACCGTATCCACCGAGGCCAAGGGTGAAATTGCCCTGGCTCACGGTTGCAGCCAGGTCATCAACTACAGCCATGAAGACGTCGCCCAACGCGTTCGTGAAATGACCGACGGCGTGGGTGTCAACGTGGTGTTCGACAGCGTTGGCAAGACCACCTTCGAGGGCTCGCTGGACTCACTCAAGCGTCGTGGCCTGATGGTGTGTGTCGGGACTGCATCCGGTCCGATTCCGCCGTTCAATCCAGCGCTGCTGGCGATGAAAGGCTCGCTGTACATGACGCGCCCGGCCCTGGCCGACTACATCGCCGATCCGGCGGAAAAAGCCGAGCTGGCAGGCGAGTTGTTCGACCATGTCGGCAACGGTCGCATCAAGATCGAAATCAACCAGCACTACGCCTTGCAAGACGCTGTCCAGGCCCATCGCGACCTGGAGTCACGCAAGACCACTGGTTCGTCGATTTTCGTCATTTAAGGAGCTGCCAGCCATGAAAGTCGAACAATTGACCTGCAGCATTGGCGCCGAACTGATCGGCGTCAACCTCGCCGACGCGGTGCATGACGACGGTCTGTTTGCCGAGATTCGTGCCCAGTTGCTCAAGCATCGGGTGGTGTTCCTGCGCGATCAGGACATCAGCCGCGCCGACCACGTGGCCTTTGCCCGTCGTTTCGGCGAGCTGGAGGATCACCCGGTGGCCGGCAGCGACCCGGATCATCCGGGGCTGGTGCGCATCTACAAAAATCCGGACCAGCCAATGGATCGCTACGAGAACGCCTGGCATACCGACGCCACCTGGCGCGAAGCCCCGCCGATGGGCTGTGTACTGCGTTGCGTAGAGTGCCCGCCTGTGGGCGGCGACACCATGTGGGCCAACATGGTCCTGGCCTATGCGAACTTGCCGGAAGACGTGAAAGTCAAGATCGCCGACCTGCGTGCCCGCCACAGCATCGAAGCGAGCTTCGGTGCCGCCATGCCGATTGAAAAACGCCTGGCGCTCAAAGCGATGTACCCGGACGCCGAACACCCGGTGGTGCGTACCCACCCGGAAACCGGCGAGAAGGTGTTGTTCGTCAATGCTTTCACCACCCACTTCAGCAACTACCACACCCCAGAAAGGGTGCGCTTCGGCCAGGACGCCAACCCCGGCGCCGGCGAGTTGCTGCGTTACCTGATCAGCCAGGCGTACATCCCTGAGTATCAGGTTCGCTGGCGCTGGAAGCCGAACAGCATCGCCATCTGGGACAACCGCAGCACCCAGCATTACGCCGTCATGGATTACCCGCCGTGCCATCGCAAGATGGAACGCGCCGGGATCATTGGTGACAAGACGTTCTGATCGCCCCCTCTGAATTCTCACTCGTAGACGCGCCTGCCAGGCATGACCGGCAGGCGGACAATCATAAAAACTGGAGTAACTCATGCAATTCTTCGACGATTCCCTGCACCCGGAAAACATGGAAAAAGTGGTCATCACCGTGGCCCCGTACGGCCCTGAGTGGATGCCCGAAGATTTCCCGGAAGACATCCCGCTGACCATGGACGAACAAGTCCAGAAAGCGGTCGAGTGCTATGAAGCCGGCGCTACCGTGCTGCACCTGCACGTGCGTGAACTGGACGGCAAGGGTTCCAAGCGCCTGTCCAAGTTCAACGAATTGATTGCCGGCGTCCGTGAAGCGGTGCCGGACATGATTATCCAGGTCGGCGGTTCGATTTCCTTCGCACCGGAAAGCGATGGCGAAGCCGCGCTGTGGTTGTCCGACGATACCCGCCACATGCTGGCCGAGCTGACGCCAAAACCGGATCAGGTCACGGTGGCGATCAACACCACCCAGATGAACATCATGGAATTGCTGTATCCGGAATACCTGGAAGGCACTTCCCTGGCCAACCCTGCCTACCAGGCGGCCTACAGCGAAATGACCGTACCGGCCGGCCCGGCCTGGGTTATCGAGCACCTCAAGCGTCTGATGGACAATGACATCCAGCCGCACTTCCAGCTGACCGGCATGCACGCATTGGAAACTCTGCAGCGCATGGTGCGCAAGGGTCTCTACAAAGGTCCATTGAACCTGACCTGGATCGGTATCGGCGGCGGTTTCGACGGCCCGAATCCATTCAACTTCTTCAACTTCATCCACCGCGTACCGGACGGCTGCACCCTGACCTCCGAGTCGCTGCTCAAGAACGTGCTGCCGTTCAACACCATGTCGATGGCCATGGGTATGCACCCGCGTGTGGGCAACGAAGACACTATCATTGATCACAAGGGCGAGCGTTTTGGTTCGGTTGCTCAGATCAAGCAGACCGTGCGCATTGCCCATGAACTGGGTCGCGACATCGCTACCGGCAAAGAAGCCCGCGAGATTTATCGCATCGGTGTGAAGTACGACACTATCGAAGAAACCCTGTTGGCCAACGGCATGGCCCCCAACCGCAAGGCTGGGCAAAAAGGTGTGCCGCAACGCGGCTGACCGACAGCGGGAGCGAGGGGGGTAGACCCCTCGCTCGCTGCAGTGAAACACGCTCGATAACAACAATAAAATAATGTTTCGAGGAGGCTGCATGGCCTTTCACCCAATCGCCGCCGACGATGACGACATCAGTGGTGTCGGCGTTGCGCGCAAATATGCCTGGATCGTCTTCGCACTGACGTTCGGCTTGTTGATTTCCGATTACATGTCCCGCCAAGTGCTGAACGCGGTATTCCCGATGCTCAAGGGCGAGTGGGCCCTGACGGACGGTCAGTTGGGTTTGCTCAGCGGCGTGGTGGCCTTGATGGTTGGCCTGCTGACGTTTCCGCTGTCGTTGATGGCTGACCGCTTCGGTCGGGTTAAAAGCCTGGCGCTAATGGCGCTGCTGTGGAGTCTGGCCACGCTGGGTTGTGCGCTGGCGCAGGACTACCAACAAATGTTTATCGCCCGCTTCATGGTAGGTGTCGGTGAGGCTGCCTATGGCAGCGTCGGTATTGCCGTGGTGATTTCGGTGTTCCCGAAACACATGCGGGCCACCCTGGCCAGTGCCTTTATGGCGGGCGGGATGTTCGGCTCGGTGTTGGGCATGGCCCTGGGCGGCGCGATCGCGGCCAAGCTCGGCTGGCGCTGGTCGTTTGCCGGCATGGCTCTGTTTGGTCTGCTGCTGGCGGTGCTTTACCCGATCATCGTCAAGGAAGCGCGCATTGCCCCGCAACGCGCCGCCCAGGCCGGCAAAAAAGTCGCCGCGGTGGTCAAGCGTCCATTGCGCACGCTGTGCTCCAGCCCTTCGGTGATTGCGGCTTACATCGGCAGTGGCTTGCAACTGTTCGTGGGCGGCACCGTGATTGTGTGGATGCCCAGCTACCTCAATCGCTATTACGACATGGCGCCGGACAAGGCGGGCGGTGTCGCAGCGATCATCGTCCTGTGCAGCGGCGCCGGGATGATCCTGTGCGGCATGCTCAGTGATCGCATGTGTCGTCAGTCGGCCGAACGCAAGGTCGCTTTGGCCATCGCTTATTGCCTGGGCAGTTGCCTGCTGCTGTCGGCAGCGTTCGCCTTGCCGCCGGGACCTGCGCAATTGCTGTTGATTTGCCTGGGCATGTTGATTGCCGCCGGCACAACCGGCCCGGCCGGGGCGATGGTTGCCAACCTGACCCACTATTCGGTGCACGGTACGGCGTTTGCCACGCTGACACTGGCCAACAATTTGCTCGGCCTGGCGCCGGGGCCGTTCATCACCGGCAAGGTGTCCGACCTGATTGGTTTGCACGCGGCCTTCCAACTGGTACCGCTGGTGAGTATCGCGGCAGCGGCGGTGTTCTTTTTTGCCAAGTGTCATTACCACAAGGATATCGCCCGGTTGGCGGGTGAGCGTGTCAACGATTCTGTCAGTGAAGCTGTGGTAGAGGTGAAGGTGTGAGTGTTCGTTTACGTATAGATGTGTTTTTCGATTTCATCTGCCCTTGGTGCTTGATCGGTAAACGCCAACTGGAGCGCGCACAAGCGTTGCTGCACGCGCAGCAACCGGATGTGCTGGTCACCACGGTTTGGCACGGGGTGCAGTTGTTGCCTCACCTGCCGGTACAGGGTGAACCGTTCGCCGAGTTCTACCTCAACCGTCTGGGCAGCGCCGAAGCGGTCGCCATGCGTCAGGCCCAGGTGCAGCAGGCGGCGAAAGCGGTCGGGGTAGACGTCGACTTGAGTCGCATCACCACCATGCCCAACACTGCGGATGCCCATCGTCTGTTGGCGCATGCCAACTCACGGGGTAGCACGGCTCAGCGCGATCAGCTGCTCGAGCGTCTGTTCGCCGCTTACTTCCAGAACGGCGAGGACATCGGTCGCCGCGAGACGTTGATCACCATCGCCCAATCGTGCGGTTACGACGCCGACGCGGTGAGGGACTACCTGAGAGATGAATCCGGTCCCTTTGTCGGTAACGAGGTCGGGGCCTCCAGCGGTGTACCGAGCTTTCTGTTCGACCGTCAATTAACGCTGGTCGGCGCGCAGCCTGCCGAGGTGATGTTGAGCGTCATGTACGAAGCGCTGGAACGCCAGCGCATGCAGACCCCGTCATGACGCGTCGTGTCCCGGTGCCTGCCGCAAAGCTCCCGCAGGCGGGTGGTCGTGCGCTGTTCGAATTCGAGAACAAAAGCCTGGCGCTGTTCAACGTCGACGGCGACGTGTTTGCCATCGATGACAGTTGCCCGCACCAGGGCGCTTCGCTGTGCGGCGGGCGCCTCGATGGCCGGGTGATTCAATGCTGCGCCCATGGCCTGCGCTTCGATCTGCGCAGTGGTTACCTGCTCAATTCCACCCAGCTCAAGGTCAACAATTACCCGGTCGAGCTCGTCGACGGCCAGGCTTTTATCGTTATCGCTTCTGAGGAGTCCGCGCCATGAGCGCCATTGCTCTCACCCGTATCCATAGCCGAACACGCGAACTGGCCCCGGGTTTTATCGTCAGTCTGATCGTGGCCGCCGCCGCTTCGTTTTTGTCCGAGCACTACGGTGCACCGGTGATGCTGTTCGCCTTGCTGCTGGGCATGGCGCTGAACTTCCTGGCCGGGGAGGGCGTGTGCAAGGCCGGTATCGAATTTACCGCGCGCACCGTGTTGCGCCTCGGCGTGGCCCTGCTGGGCATGCGCATTACCCTTGAGCAGATTGCCGGTCTGGGCTGGAAGCCCGTAGCGCTGGTAGTGACGCTGGTGGTGGTGACCATTGGCGTTTCGGTGATTGCGGCCAAGATGCTGGGTTTCCAGCGTTTGTTCGGCATGCTCACCGGTGGCGCGACGGCGATCTGTGGCGCTTCGGCAGCGCTGGCACTGGCGGCAGCCTTGCCCAATCATCCGCAGAAAGAACGCGCCACACTGTTTACCGTCATTGGCGTGTCGGCCCTTTCGACGATGGCGATGATTGTTTATCCCATGATTGCCAACTGGTTTTCATTGTCACCGCAAATGGCGGGCATTTTCCTCGGCGCCACCATCCACGATGTGGCCCAAGTGGTGGGTGCCGGTTACAGCATGTCGACCGAAACGGGTGACACGGCCACCGTGGTCAAGCTGATGCGAGTCGCCATGCTCCTGCCCGTTATCGTCTGTGCGGCCATGGTCACGCGCATGCAAGGCGCCGAAACGGGCGGCAAGCGACCGCCGCTGCTGCCGTGGTTCGCCGTCGGCTTTCTGCTGCTGGCGTGCATCAACAGCACGGGATGGATTGCGCCCGTCGTGCAAGGCACGGTCAATGACCTGTCGCGTTGGTGCCTGGTGGTGTCCATCAGTGCTCTGGGCATGAAGACTCAGCTCAAGGAGCTGGCCTCCGTCGGCATCAAGCCCATTCTCCTGATGGTGGGGGAGACGGTGTTCCTTGTCGTCCTGGTGCTGCTGTTGCTGCGCTGGGGGTTCTGAGCCCGATCAACATCCGTTTGATGGCAGGGCCGCACCGGGTTTGACTCCTCAGCACTGTGCGGCTCTCGGTCGGTGTCACAAACGCCGGCTTTTCGCGGCGACTGTATAAGCAGTCGCCGCTTTTTTCGTTGGTTCGAAAACAGTTTGTGATGAGGTAGCTATTGTGGCGAGGGAGCAAGCTCCCTCGCCACAGGGCTGCGGTTACACAGTTGGCTCAATGCTTTTAGCAGCAGCGCTATCTAAAAGGGACGGGTTAAAGAAAATCCCGATCAGGTAATTAGGCCGGGGGGATTTGGCTTGAGAACTGAGCGCGGCTGTATCTAGGCGTTGCAGGTCAGCTGGAATAGATAGGCTGGATCATAAATTTTTTTGCCGAGTATTCCTTCCAGCGCACCAAGCTGCTCGGCAGTGAGGTTATATCCCTCCCAGCCTTGTTGGTCCGCCGTCCATCCCATAATCGCTTTCAGCTCGTTATCGTAGCCACTCGGCAATTTTTCTTCGAATGCGATGAGCTCGGTTTTTTTATCAAATGCTTCTATGACGTAAATCATGGTTCCACACTCCTGGTCTTATCTGCGGGTTTGGTCTGCTCGCCCGTAGTTGGATCATATTCACCGAGATGACGACCACGTTTGTCGTACATCTCGACAGCTCCGTGCTGCGAGTCCCATTCGAAAATTATCCCTTTTGGGTTTTTCCATCGCTTCCTAAGTCTGCCACCGCCTTTTATGGGTGTTTTACGATTTGACTTCGTCGCGTCAGGAAAAGCAGTAAGGCCTGTCGGTGCCGGATGGTAATTGTGATCAGAAACACTCACCACAATGTAAACCGGCTTCACCCCCGACCCCACCGGGAACACCAGAATGAAATCCTTGTACTCCGGCGGATACACCGGATTCACTATGATGCTGGCCGCCGCCGGCGTCGGCGGGTACACCCAGATATGCGGCGCCTGTGGTGCCGTTTCCAGCGCAGGAATGCCGAGGATGTCCGAGCCATCCACGGCCGGTGTCCAGATCAGCTCGACGCCATCCCCAAGATCCGCCACCTGCTGACTGCCGCGCAGTGTGAACTGCACAACATCGACCATTTCCCAATCACGGTTTTTGCCGGTGTAAAACCCGTAGCCCTTGAGGCTGCCGTCAGCCTGTTGCTCGACCTGAAGCCTAACGCGGGTTCTGGCCTGTTTGAGGGTACGCAGTTGGTCTTCGGTATAGAGCGCGCTATCACCCAGGCTCGGCGTCCAGAACAAGGCGACGACACCGGCCAATGTCGCGGCTCCGGCAGCGCCAAGGCCTAGAACCGGGGCAGCAAGAGTTGGGGCGCTAAGGGCGAGCCGCCCAATGCCGAGGGAGACGGTACTGCCACTGATGGTTTCGAGATTCAGCAGCCCGGCGTCGTCTACGTCACGAGCGCCGAGCCACGCAATTTTTCCGTAATCCTTGAGGCTATCGGTCGGGACCACACCCGAAGGACTCGAGTAATTAATGATGGCGTCTGGAAGGTTGCAGGATTTGGCGAAGACGCATCCTGCGCGAGCGATTTCCGGCTTTTTCGTAGAGGCTTGAAGCCGATCTTCAAAAGCCTGCTACCGGGCGAGCATGGTGTCGTAGGCGCTTTGTCGCGCCTCGCGCTCGGCCAGTTCGGTGGCCGTCATGAAACGGTAGGTGATGTGATGACCATCACCGGAGGGTGGGTTTTTAACCCTGGGAACTTCCTTGTTACCGGCCATTGATCTTCCTTGCATTCGTCCGTCGACAGCTCCGGAAAAAGGAGCTGTGCGACGTTAACGAACGAGGTTGATCGTGGCTGTAGGACGAGTCCTGAATGTCGCCAGGACTGTTCGCTATCTCAGGATTGAGCCTCGTTAAAGATCAGCGTTAGCTGTGCGGATCGACGTTATCCAGCATCCGGTTCACCGCCATTTCTCCGAGCATCACAGAGTTTTGAATGCCCAGCAGGGTGTGGCGCTGTGTACCGTTCAGTTGCCCCGCGAAATCACTCAACATCACACTCGCTGACGCCAATGTCTCACAGGCGTTGACCAGCAGGGTTTCGTTGTCGGTGTCGGGGCCAACGAAGTAGATTGTACTGGGTCTGCGCGGGGTGTCTTTGGGAATGACCGGTTTGAGGTAGTAATCGAGGGCGCGGTCGGCGGCTTCGTTGAGTTTTTTGGAGTCGGGGGTTTCGTAAGGGGAAACGTCGTCGGTTTCTGGCGGGTTGGGCGTGATTTTGAACATGGTGAAACTCCTTGATCATGGGAGCCAGCATCCATCGCTGCTAAACGAAGTGGGTGGCGGCTGTACGCGGGTTAGCAGACCAGGGATCAAGGAACCCGGCGCACCGAAGTGCCCCACGCATAGCCGCCATAACGCAGAGCAACTGACGAAACAGTGTCGGTTGATCAGAGGCGGCACTGACGTGCCTTGATCTTTGTCCGAGCTGCTAAACCCGATCGCTGAATTGTCAGCGACCCGGAAACGATAAAGACCCGGACCAAGGCGCACAAGCCGGCGGATTCTGGCGTAGCCGTAGGCAACGGCGCAAGGTCTTGTGGCTTTCCGGAAGTAACCTGGAAGGGTTTTAAACAGGCGTTTTCGGGCGATGTTTAATACCCCGAATTCCCGGGGGGGGGGACTCAGGGGTTTGGCGGCCTCAGGATTCGTTATGACCCGGGACAGATTTGGCGCTGCCTTGCTTTTGTGCGCGCCACGCCGCCGGTGGCATGCCGAACTGGGTGATGAACCAACGCGTGAAAGAGCTCGCCATCGAGTACCCGAGCATGTCGGCGATGCGCCCCAGCGAATAATTCGGATTCTCCAGGTAACGCAGGACCAGATCGCGGCGCACCTCGTTGATCAGGTCGTTGAAGGCGCAGCCATCGTCTTTGAGGCGTCGTTGCAGCGTCCGTACGTTCATTCCCTGGGTCTGGGCGATTTGCTCGATGGTGGCGCGGCCCATGGGCAGCAGCAGGTAAATGGCCTTGCGCACCTCGAACAGCAACGACTCGCCTTCATGGCTCAGCAACGAGTCGAGGTAGCCCTGAGCGTAACGTGCCATGGCCGGGTCGGCGTGGGGGTTGGTCACGTCCAGGCTGGCATTGGGGCAGACAATGCCATTGAACTCGCTGCCGAACTCCACGGTGCAGCCAAACAGGCGACGATGCAGTTGCAGGTTGTCCGGAGGCTGGTGCGTGAAGTTGACGCTGTAGGGGTGCCAGTGCGCGCCGAGCAGGGCGGCGCACAAACGGAACATTACGCCGATGGCCAGTTCGTTGGCTTGCCGTGAAGGCATCGGCGTGTCGGTCACGACCTCTTCGCGAATGATCACCATCTTGCCGGCCTCTTCTATGAAAATGGCCAGCGAGTCATTCATCAAGTGACGGTAATGCACCACGACCTGCAAGGCCTCGCGCAGTGTGCGCTGGTGCGTGAGCAGCAGGCTGACCACGCCGAAATCCGAGAGCTGGCGTGACTCGGCCATGCTCAGGCCGAAGCTCTGGCAACCACTGGCGACGGCAGATTCTTCCAGCACGCGCACGGCGGAATCGATAGGGATCCGGTGTTCCGGTGCTAGCAGTTGAGCCCTGCTCAAGCCGTTGGCAGCCAATACATCACGCGGGTTGAAACCCAGGTAATTAGTGACCTCCAGGTAGTTGGTCAAGACGGCGGCGCGAACAAGCTTGGTCATGCGTGGGTCTTCCCTGGGCCGGTTAGGGTGGAAATAAGCGTGGCGACTATATCCAGCACGTCATGAAATGGAAAGTTGTTGGTTGAGTGTAGTCAGGCACCCGGTTCTCCCTCTAAACGTAGCCTTCTGAGCGCGATAAATCCGTCCACGTATTGATTACAGTGGCCTTGGGCAAACCTGCCGTGGTTTTCGACCAGCGGACACCTCACGTCGACGCCCCCAAATTTGTCATGAAAAGAAAAGCGACTGACGTCTAATGTAAAGCGTCCGGGGTGGGCGCTCTTTAATGTCAGCACTACAAAAACGTCTGACCTATGAGTCAGTCGAGTCATCGAGAAAGCGTAGGTGCTGACGTGGACAAACTGCAAACTGCTGCAACCGTTTTAATCGTACCGGGCTTGCGTGAGCACGTGGCCGAGCATTGGCAGACGTTGCTTGAAGCCAGGCTTGCCAAGGTACGCAGCGTCCCACCGCTTGAAACCGACAAACTCGACTGCGCTGCACGGGTCCGTGCGATCCAGCATGAGCTGGAGCAAATCGACGGGCCGGTGATTCTGGTCGCCCACAGTGCCGGCGTATTGATGGTCGCGCACTGGGCCGCGTTGCACAGCCGTCCGATCAAGGGCGCGCTGCTGGCCGCGCCACCGGACCTCGATGCCACCTGGCCGCAAGGCTACCCTTCTTCCGAATCGCTGCGGTCCCATGGCTGGAATCCGCTACCCGAAGGTCCGCTGCCGTTCCCAAGCCTGGTGATTGGCAGCACCAATGATCACCTGGCCAGTCTCGAAGCCGTCAATCGCATGGCTCGAGGCTGGGGTGCAGAGCTGCGCAACCTGGGTGCAGTCGGTCATCTGAACCCGGCTGCAGGATTTGGCCACTGGCCAGAAGCCGAAGCTTTCATTCTCGAGCTGGATCGTTAATTCAGGCGCCGATTGGCCGCGAGCCAACCGGCATTTGCCCTCACTCCTGAGCAACGCAAAACCCTGGAACAAGGGAATGCGTGAGGGCGGCTGCGCTTAAAACAAATACAAAAGGCGGAGACAACGCAATGCACAACAATAAGAGTCACGGGTTCACGGTTTCGCGCTACACATTGCTGGCCTCAGCCATTCTGGCCGCGTCCATGCCGACCGCCCGGGCGGTTGAACTGGATACCGGTAATCCGGACTGGACCGCGCGCATCGATAACACCATCAAGTACAACTACGGTGTGCGCACCGAAAGCGCCGACAAGCGCATGTTGGGGACGCCAAACAACAACGATGGCGACTACAACTTCCGCAAGGCTGGCACCAACATCACCAACCGTATCGACCTGTTGACCGAGATGGACGTGGTCTACAAAAACGCCATGGGCTTCCGTGTCAGTGCCGCCAGCTGGTACGACAAGGCGTACGAAAACACCGGCTCCAACTCCAACCCGTTCGTCAATGGCAACGATGCACGCTCCGGCCTGGTCGCCAACGACCCGCGCCTGGCCGCCGTCACCAACGACAACGTCGGTTTTGGCAGCTCGCACCTGAGCAACTATGCCCAGCGTTATTACACCGGTCCGTCCGGCGAAATCCTCGATGCATTCGTGTTCTACAGCACCGAAGTGGGCGAGGAGTCGTTGCTCAGTATGAAGGCCGGTCAGCACAACGTGTTCTGGGGCGAGACCATTCTCAACCCGGTGCATTCGATCAGCTACGGCCAGTCCGGCCTCGACCTCGCCAAGCTGGCGGCGTCGCCTGGCACTGAAGCCAAGGAACTGTTCGTACCGCGTAACCAACTGTCGACGACCTTCACCGTTAACCCTGAGTTGACCATCGGCGCACAGTACTTCCTGGACTGGGACGCGGCTCGCTTGCCTGAAGCCGGCACCTACTACGGTGGTTCCGATCTGGTGGGTTTCGGCGCGCAATCGTTTTTGCTGGGCAACACCAACGCCGTGGTTCCGGGCAGCCCGCTGGGTTGCGGCCTGGCGCCGTGCAACGGTTTGACCAACGTGGTGCGTGGGCATGACCTGACGCCGCACAGCAGCGGTGATTGGGGCGTCATGGCCAAGTGGTCGCCGGCCTGGCTGGACGGGACGCTCGGCGTCTACTACCGCGAGACGTCGGAAATCCTGCCGCAAGCCTGGCTGGATGCACGAGGCATCTCGTCGGCCAACCCGAATGGCACCCGACCAGCAGGGCAAGTGCCTGCCGTGGTCAACACGCTCAACTCGTTGAACACCGCCACTTATCAACTGGCCTACGCCGACGACATCAAAATTTTCGGCCTGAGCCTGTCCAAGGACGTCGGCGGCGTGAGTGTGGGTTCCGACCTGAACATCCGTCACAACATGCCGCTGGCCAGTATCCCGGCAATCGTCAGCTCCACCAGTCCGTTGGGCCTGGGTAAAGGCCTCGGCCTGTTGCCGGCGCGCACCGATGCCACGGGCGTGATCTACGACACCCCGAGCCGCGGCGACAGCATGAGCGCCACCGGCGAGACGTTGCACTGGACGTTGAACGGTCTGATGACCCTGCCTAAAACGCCGGTGTTCGATCAGGCGACAGTGCTTGGCGAACTGTATTACAGCAACCTGTTGAGCATCGATGACAAAAACAAGGCGCTCTACAAGGGTGAGGACAGCTATCGCGGTATCGACAAACCGACCCGTGACAACTGGGGCATCGCGGTCAACTTCACACCGACCTGGTACCAGGTGTTCCCGGGCGTTGACCTCAATGCGCCAATGTCCGTCAACGTCGGCATCGACGGCGTGTCACCGGTGTCCGGTGGCGGTGCCAAGGACACCGGCAACTATGCCTTCGGCGTGGGTGCCGTCGTGTACAACAAATACTTTGTCGACCTGAAGTATGTGGACTCTTTCGGCCAGACCGAGAAGTGCAATAAAAGCGGCGTGAGTACCGGCCCGACGGGGGGCGACGGCTCTACTCCAAACGCCTTTAGTGGTAACGAAAACTATGCGTGCTACGCCGGTGGCTACTCGTCCTTTTCCGGTGGCGGTGCCACGACTGAGGATCGTGGTGCTGTGTACCTGACAATGAAAACCACCTTTTGATTCATCACTCGCTTACTCGACGTAAGCAGGAGAACCTCAACATGAAATGTGTACAAACCGTGTTGGCTGCCTCGCTGGCGATGGTTGTTGCCGCCCAGGCACACGCTGCTGTATCTGCTCAAGACGCGACCAAACTGGGCAGCAGCCTGACCCTCGTCGGCGCTGAAAAAGCCGGGAATGCCGATGGTTCCATCCCGGCCTATGACGGCGGCCTGACCACGCCACCCGCCAGCTTCAAGGCCGGCGACAGCATGCGCCCGGATCCGTTTGCCAATGAAAAACCGTTGCTGGTGATCGACGGTAAAAACGTCGATCAGTACAAGGCTCAGCTCACCGCAACCACCGCGGAACTGGCCAAGCGTTTCCCGACGTTCAAGGTCGAGGTGTACCCGACTCACCGTACCGTTTCGCTGCCTAAAGCGATCCTCGACAACGGCGTGAAAAACGCCACCGGCGCCAAGTCCCTTGAAGGTGGCCTGGCCATCGACAACGTGCTGCCGGGCGTACCGTTCCCGATTCCGCAATCGGGTAACGAGGCGATGTGGAACTTCCTGTTGCGCTATCAGGGCGTGAGCATCAACTCCAAGTACGACTCCTGGAACGTTGACTCCGCGGGCGTTCCAAGCCTGGCGACCACCGGGCAGGCATTCATCTCCTATCCGATCTACGAAAACCTGGCGCAGCCGATCAGCAGTGCCGACGTGTACTACCAGATGAAGCTGCAATACACCGGCCCGGCGCGTCGTGCCGGCGAAGCGGTGATGCTCAAGGACGCCGCCAACCCGCTGCAACAACCGCGTCGTGCCTGGCAGTACTTGCCTGGCCAGCGCCGCGTGAAGCTGGCTCCGAACCTGGCCTACGACACGCCTAACCCCGGCACCGCCGGCGCCGGTACTTACGATGATGTGTTCGTGTTCAACGGTGCGCTGGATCGCTACGACTGGAAGCTGGTCGGCAAGCAAGAAATGATCGTGCCGTACAACACCTACAAGCTGACCTACGTGCAGGACCCGAAGTCGATCACCACGCCTAATCACCTGGCATCCGATTATGTGCGCTGGGAAAAACACCGCGTGTGGGTCGTCGAAGGCACCCTCAAGGCCGGTGCACGCCACATCTACGCCAAACGTCGCTTCTACCTCGACGAAGACAGCTGGACAGCTTTGGCCTCGGACCAATATGACGCCCGTGGTCAGCTCTACCGTGGTTCCTTTGCCTTCCTCAGCCAGAGCTATGACAAGCAGGTGCCTGACTCCACGCCGTTCATGATTTACGACCTGGTGGGCGGTTCCTACAACATCAACGGTGTAGTCGGCCCTTACGGCGGCATCAAGTACATCGATCCGCTCTCCAAGGCGCAGTGGTCGTCGGAGTCCCTGGCGGGCGCCGGCATTCGCTAAGCAAACCGCAACAAGGCGTTCATCGGTCCACGGCCCGCAAGCCGTGTGACCGGCGACGGTCGGTGCTCGCCGATCGTCGCGGCGCCGGTTTTCAACGTCGGGCTGCACGCTTGCAGTCCCTGACGCGGTTTTCCCAAGAGGACGCGGTATGTGTTCGTACAAAAAGTACCTGCAGTTAACGCTCGGCGCCCTGCTTGTCATGTCGCAGGGCGTCACCCAGGCGGCCGGTTACGTCGATGTGCTGGACCTGCCTGCCAAAGTCAGTCCGCTGGCGGTCAGCAGTCCGTTGACCGGCATGACCCGTGCGGGCGACCGATTGGTTGCCGTCGGGCAGCGTGGGCACATTCTCTATTCCGATGACAGCGGTAAACACTGGCAGCAAGCAGCCGTGCCAGTGAGTGCCGATCTCAGTGCGGTGAATTTTCCATCGGCCAGGGAAGGCTGGGCGGTCGGTAATGACGGCGTGGTGTTGCACAGCGATGACGCTGGCGTGACCTGGCGCAAGCAATTGGATGGCCGTCAGATCGGTGAATTGCTGGTCAGGCATTACGGTACGTTGGCCAGTGCCGAACCGGATAACGAACAATGGTCACACTGGGCCGTCGAAGGCCAGCGACTGGCAGAGCAGGGCGCCGATAAACCCTTGCTCGACGTCTGGTTCGCCAACGAGCAGGTCGGCTATGTGGTCGGCGTGTTCAACCTGATCCTGCGCACTGAAGACGGCGGCCAGACCTGGACCCCGTTTCAGGACCGCACCGACAACCCGCAAGGCTTTCACCTGAACGCCATCGCCTCCACGGGGGATGCGTTGTACATCGCCGGCGAGCAGGGGCTGTTGCTCAAATGGGACGACGCCAGCCAGCGTTTCGCTGAAGTGCAAACGCCTTATCAGGGCAGCTTTTTCGGCGTGCTCGGCAAGCCAGGCGAAGTGCTGGTCTACGGCTTGCGCGGCAACGTATTGCGCAGCACCGATGGCGGCCAGAACTGGACCGCGCTGGACACCGGCCTGCACATCAGCGTCACCGCCGGCCTGATCGATAACCGTGGCGACTATCGCTTGTTCACCCAGGGTGGGCAGATGCTGGTCAGTCAGGGTTCTGGCGCGCAACTGCACCTGGTTCAGCAGCCTGTACCGACGCCGATTGCTGGCGCCACCGAGGCCTCCGACGGCTCGTTGGTCGTGGCTGGCAGCCGTGGCGCACTGGCGCTGTCCGTCGTTAAGACCTCGAACCCTTAAAGCGAGAACCCAGACATGGGCAACATAAAACAACAAGAAGCCATGCCGGTGATCCGCGACGTGCGCGATTTCGACCGTCGCTCCGGCAACCTGCTGGAACGCCTGGTCTTCAACTACCGCCCGCTGTTCATGCTGCTGATGGCGCTCGCCACCGTGGTGCTGGGCTACATGGCGGCCACCCGTCTGGAGCTGCGTCCCAGCTTCGAAAAAATGATTCCGCAGAGCCAGCCTTACATCCAGAATTTCCTGGAAAACCGCGCGTCGCTGCGCGGCCTCGGTAACTCGGTGCGGGTGGTGGTGGAAAACACCCAGGGCGACATTTTCGACCCTGAATACCTGGACGTGCTCAAGCAGGTCAACGATCAGCTGTTCCTCACCGAAGGCGTTGATCGGGCCTGGATGAAATCGCTGTGGAGCCCCGCGGTACGCTGGACCGAAGTCACCGAAGAAGGCTTCCAGGGTGGCCCGGTGATGCCCGACACCTACCAGGGCAAGCCTGAGCAAATCGAGCAGCTGCGCCAGAACATTTCCCGTGCCGGGATCGTCGGCAGCCTGGTCGCCAGCGACTTCAAATCCAGCATGCTGATCGTGCCGCTGCTGGACAAGGCCGCCGCCGGCGGTCAACGCATCAACTACCACGAATTCTCGCAGATGCTCGAAGAGCAGTTGCGCGACAAGATCGAATACGCCGGTGACAGCGCCGCGCGCAAGTCCGGCGTCGAAGGGAAGGGGCACTACAAAGTCCGGGTGATCGGCTTCGCCAAATTGATGGGCGACCTGATCGACGGTTTGATTCAGGTGATGATGTTTTTCGGCCTGGCCGTGATCACGTCGCTGGTGATCATCTACGCCTACACTCGCTGCGTGCGCAGTACCTTGCTGGTGGTTGGCTGCTCGCTGATTGCGGTGGTCTGGCAGTTGGGCATCGTCGCCTGGCTGGGCTACGCCATCGATCCATACTCGGTGCTGGTGCCGTTCCTGATCTTCGCCATCGGCGTGTCCCACGCCGCGCAGAAGATGAACGGCATCATGCAGGACATCGCTCGCGGCACCCATAAACTGATCGCCGCGCGCTACACCTTCCGCCGTCTGTTCATTGCCGGGGTCACCGCGCTGCTGGCCGACGCCGTGGGTTTCGCCGTGCTGATGCTGATCGACATTCCAGTGATCCAGGACCTGGCGATCACCGCCAGCATCGGTGTCGCCGTATTGATCTTCACCTCGCTGCTGCTGATGCCGGTGGCGCTGTCGTACGTCGGCGTCGGTGCCAAAGCCGCCGAACGCGCACTGAAAATCGACACACGCGCTGAAAAGCACAAAGGCTTTGGCCGACTCTGGGATTTGCTCGACCGTTTCACCACCCGCAAGTGGGCCACGGGCGCCGTGTTGGTCGCGGTGCTGATGGGCGTCGGCGGCTTCATGGTCAGCCTGCACCTGAAAATCGGCGACCTGGAAAGCGGGGCGCCGGAGCTGCGTGCCGACTCGCGCTACAACCGTGACAACGCCTACATCACCCAGCATTACGCGCTGTCCAGCGACCTCTTCGCGGTGATGATCAAGACCGCGCCGGAAGGCTGCCTGAACTACAAGACGCTGGTGTTGGCCGACCGTCTCGCTTGGGAGCTGCAACAAAACCCGGGCGTTCGCGCGACCACCTCGCTGGTCAACGCCGTGCGCCAGATCACTGCCGGCACCTACGAGGGCAACCCCAAACTCAACAGCATCCAGCGCAACCAGGACGTGCTCAACTACGCCGCGCAACAGGCCTCGGTCAATTCGCCGGAACTGTTTAACAACAATTGCTCGCTGATGCCGGTGATCGCCTTCCTCAAGGACCACAAGGCTGAAACCCTGGACGAAGTGGTCGCCATCGCTGACAAGTTCGCCAAGGAAAACAGCACCGACGATCGCCAGTTCCTGCTCGCTGCAGGCAGTGCCGGGATCGAGGCCGCGACCAACATCGTGGTGCGTGAGGCCAATCACACCATGCTGCTGTACGTGTACGCGGCGGTGACGCTGTTCTGCCTGATTACCTTCCGCAGCTGGCGCGCGACGCTGGTGGCGCTGCTGCCACTGGTGCTGACCTCGATCCTTTGCGAAGCCTTGATGGTGGCGATGGGCATCGGCGTGAAAGTCGCGACCTTGCCGGTGATCGCGTTGGGCGTCGGCATCGGCGTCGACTACGCGTTGTACCTGCTCAGCGTCCAGTTGCACTTCCAGCGCCAGGGCCTGTCGCTGTCCCAGTCGTACCGTAACGCCGTGTCGTTCACCGGTCGCGTGGTCGGCCTGGTCGGTATCACCCTCGCCGCCGGCGTGGTGTGCTGGGTTTGGTCACCGATCAAGTTCCAGGCCGACATGGGCATCCTGCTGACCTTCATGTTCCTGTGGAACATGCTCGGCGCGCTGATCCTGATTCCGGCCCTGTCGTATTTCCTGTTGCGCGAAAAAACGCTGGAGACGCGTCCTGTCGAGGACGCACCGCTGGCGCCGGCCGAAGAGGCCAGCACTTCGCACACTTCACCTGTTCCTCATGCTTTGAGCACACCAGAGTAAGTCACTATGTCCGAATACAAAGCTCCCTTGCGCGACATGCGCTTCGTCCTCAATGAAGTCTTTGAGGTGTCCAGCCTGTGGGCGACATTGCCTGGCCTGGCCGATGTGATTGATGAAGAGACGGCTGCCGCGATCCTGGAAGAGGCCGGCAAGATCACCGGTGAAGTGATCGCACCGCTGAACCGCAATGGCGACGAACAAGGCTGCACCTGGAACAACGGCGAAGTCATCGCGCCCGACGGTTTTGTTGCCGCGTACCAGGCGTTCGCCGAGGGCGGTTGGGTCGGTGTGGGCGGCGATCCGCAATTCGGCGGCATGGGCATGCCCAAGGCGATTTCGGCGCAGGTCGAAGAGATGGTCAACTCGGCCGGCCTGTCCTTTGGCCTGTACCCGATGCTGACGGCCGGCGCGTGCCTGTCGATCAATGCCCACGCCAGTGAAGAGCTCAAGCAGCGTTATTTGCCGAACATGTACGCCGGCACCTGGACCGGTTCGATGTGCCTGACCGAGGCCCATGCCGGCACTGACCTGGGCTTGATTCGCACCCGCGCCGAGCCTCAGGCCGACGGCAGCTATAAAGTCAGCGGCAGCAAGATTTTTATCACCGGCGGTGAGCACGACCTGACCGAAAACATCATCCACCTGGTACTGGCCCGACTGCCGGATGCGCCGGCCGGTCCGAAGGGCATTTCCCTGTTCCTGGTGCCCAAGGTGCTGGTCAACGATGACGGTTCCCTGGGCGAGCGCAACGCGCTGTCCTGCGGGTCCATAGAACACAAGATGGGCATCAAGGCCTCCGCCACCTGCGTGATGAACTTCGACGGCGCCACTGGCTGGATCGTCGACGCGCCGAACAAGGGCCTGGCGGCGATGTTCACGATGATGAACTACGAGCGTCTGGGCGTCGGCATTCAGGGCCTGTCCCTGGGCGAGCGCTCGTACCAGAACGCCGTCGAGTACGCCCGTGACCGTCTGCAAAGCCGCGCGCCAACCGGCGCGCAGAACAAGGACAAAGCCGCCGACCCGATCATCGTCCACCCGGACGTGCGACGCATGTTGTTGACCATGAAAGCCTTGAACGAAGGCGGCCGTGCGTTCTCCAGCTACGTGGCCCTGCAACTGGACACGGCCAAGTACAGTGAAGACGCCACCACGCGCAGTCGGGCACAGGAATTGGTCTCGTTGTTGACCCCGGTGGCCAAGGCGTTTCTCACCGACATGGGCCTCGAAACCACATTGCACGGTCAGATGATTTTCGGCGGCCACGGCTACATCCGCGAGTGGGGCCAGGAGCAGTTGGTGCGTGACGTGCGCATCACCCAGATCTACGAAGGCACCAACGGTATCCAGTCGCTGGACCTGGTCGGGCGCAAGATCGTCGGCAGCGGCGGGGCGCTTTACCGCTTGTTCGCCTCCGAGGTTCGCCACTTCGCCGCCAATGCCAACGCCGAATTCGGTGAGTTCAGCAAGCCGTTGAACGCTGCCGTGGACGTCCTCGACGAATTGACCGCGTGGGTGCTCGACCGGGCGAAAAACAACCCGAATGAAATCGGCGCAGCCTCGGTCGAGTACCTGCAAACCTTCGGCTACGTCGCCTACGCCTACATGTGGGCACTGATGGCCAAGACCGCCATCGGCAAGCAGGCCGAGGACGACTTCTACGTCAGCAAACTGGCCACCGCACGCTTTTACTTTGCCCGCCTGCTGCCACGCATCCATTCATTGAGCGCATCGGTCAAGGCCGGCAGCGAGTGCCTCTACGAGCTGGACGCCGCGCAGTTCTGATCGCCAGGCCCCCGCGACCCCCGACTCCGCGTCGGGAGTCGATTGCAACTGAGTGCATCGAGGGGCTCTGAGCCAATAACATAAGGACCAGGAACCCAAACATGATGGCGACAAAAATAATCCCGCCCGCCGATGGCGCCTACGCCTATCCGTTGCTGATCAAGCAATTGTTGCTGTCCGGTGCGCGCTACGAGCCGGGTCGCGAAATCGTCTACGCCGACAAACTGCGCTACGACTACCTGACGCTCAACAAACGCATCCGCAAACTGGCCAACGCCTTGACGGCCGCCGGCGTGAAAGCCGGGGACACCGTGGCACTGCTGGACTGGGACAGTCATCGCTACCTGGAATGCTTCTTCGCCGTGCCGATGATTGGCGCGGTGCTGCACACGGTGAACATTCGTCTGTCGCCGGATCAGGTGCTGTTCACCATGAACCACGCCGAAGACGATCTGGTGCTGGTGCATGATGATTTCCTGCCGTTGCTCGAGCAGGTCCAGGATCGGTTGACCACCGTCAAAGGCTATCTCCAACTCACCGATGACAACGCCGCCAGCACCTCGTTGCCGGTGTTGGGTGAATATGAGCAGTTGCTGTCCCTGGCATCGGACCAGTACGACTTCCCCGATTTCGACGAGAATTCGGTGGCGACCCTGTTCTACACCACGGGCACCACCGGCGACCCGAAAGGCGTGTATTTCACCCATCGCCAACTGGTCCTGCACACCCTGAATGCCGTCGGCACCCTGGGCGTGTATCAAGGCCAGCCGCTGCTGCGTTCCGATGACGTGTACATGCCGATCACGCCAATGTTTCACGTGCATGCGTGGGGCGTGCCGTATGTCGCCACGCTGATGGGGCTGAAGCAGGTTTATCCGGGCCGCTACGAACCCAACAGCCTGGTCCGGCTGTATCGCGAGGAGAAGGTCACTTTCTCCCATTGCGTACCGACCATTCTGCAAATGATCCTGAACTGCGAGGCTGGGAAACAGACCCGTTTCGAGGGCTGGAAAATGCTCCTCGGCGGCAGCGCGCTGACCCTCGGTATCGCCAGCGAAGCCAGCGCCAAAGGCATGGTGGTGCACAGCGGTTACGGCATGTCGGAAACGTGCCCGTTGCTGTGCCTGAGTTACCTGCGTGACGACGTGCTCAAGCAACCCATGCAAGATCAACTGGCGACCCGCATGAAGACCGGCACACCGGTGCCCATGGTTGACCTGAAAATCATCGATGCCAGCGGCAACGATGTGGTGCATGACGGTGAGTCTCTTGGCGAAATCGTGGTCCGCGCGCCTTGGCTGACCCAGGGTTATTTGAAAGAACCGGCAAAGGGCGCCGAGCTCTGGCTCGACGGCTGGATGCACACGGGCGACATGGCTTCCATCGACTCGATGGGCGGCGTGGAAATCAAGGACCGCATCAAGGATGTGATCAAGACCGGGGGCGAGTGGATCAGCTCGCTGGAACTGGAGAGCCTGATCAGCGAACACGCGGCGGTGATGTCTGTCGCGGTCGTCGGCATCGTCGATGAGCAGTGGGGCGAACGGCCCATGGCGATGGTGGTGTGCGAGCCGGGTCAGTACCTCGACAAGCAAATCCTCGAGACGCACCTGCAGACGTTTGTCGAGTGTGGGCGTATCAACAAATGGGCTATTCCGAAGCAGTTCAAGTTCGTGGCTGAAATTCCCAAGACCAGTGTCGGGAAGATCAACAAGAAGCTGATTCGGGAGAGTGAGGCGGGCTGACGGTTATCAGGTTCGTTGGGTAGATGAAAGAACGTGGCGTGGGGGAGATCTCACACCACGTTTTCGTTTGGGGTAATTGTTGATTTTGCGGTGTTATTTAAGGATTTGGCCTACGCCGTTTTCCTACTTCTCTGACTGCTTTCCTGATTGATCCGCCGCAAAGTCTCGCGCGCTCAAAACGCTGCGCGAGGGCGAAATTTCTGGGCAAGGTCGTCGGAAGTTTCCTTCAACTTGTAGCGGCTTTGATGAACTGGTGCGAAGTGAGATCCATGGATAGTCTTTGGCTGTCGCTGCAAATGCAGTGGCAGGGTGTAGGAACCCTTGGATTTTCACCGCGCGTCGGCGCTGTCGTGTGATTGCGGCACTTACTTAGTGTCCGTAAGATCGTTCGCGGCGGCTGTGCGCGGGACACGCTTCGGCGTGGCTGAGTTTGGTGGATCCTCAGTTTCCTACTCCCGCGTACGGCTGCCACCCAAGCCCGTAGGAAGGCCGTTGGTAGCTTAAATTTATCCGCCAAAGGTCTGAAAAAATGAAAACCCTTCACCCCGATCCACCCTACGAAAAACCAATCCCCCACCCCAACAACCGCTTCATGGCCCTCACCAGCAACTGCACCGACATGCCCACGCTGTTCGTCGACACCCACGCACCGCTCGACGTTTTATACGAAGCCGCCAACTACCGAATTCGCACCGTCACCCAGGTACTGGAAAACATGTCGATGCGCGGTTCGCTCGAGTGCGAATCCTTCATCCTCAGCGACTTTGCGCTGCTGTGCGCCATCCCATTGCGCGATGGCTGTGATGTGCTGGATGTAGTGGGGCGGCGATTGCGGGCTCAGGCTTCGGATTAGCGCCGCTGAATAATCGTTCCCACGCAGAGCGAGGGAACGATCATCGCAACGATCGATGCTTTCGCAATAGCGACTCACCGTAAAGCACATGCGCAAGGAGTGGTCACCCACCAGTGCGTGCCACTCCTTGGTGCAAAAGCTCACTCAGAGCAAGTAACCCGCAGCCTGGGCGAGGTGGTTGTCCTGCACACCAGCGATCAAGTGCAAGGGGATGTGCTGTTGTTCTTCCATGACGGGTACTTCGAAGCTGCCCACAATTTGAACGTGCCGCTCACTCAATCCGGTCGACTCTTGTGCCTGTAATTTAGCCATTCTCGCGTGGTTCGCTGCGATTTCACTGAGGGTTGACACGTTAAATCTCCGGTGACTCACCAGGCGTTGCGCTGGGGTCCTTAAGTGTTGAGTGGATTGTCGTCGCGTCAGAATTACGTCGTTTCCGAGCGGCTACGACCGGCCTGTGCAATCCCTGCGCCAGAGCGTCTCGTGCATTGCGCGACACGATTTACCAGGCGACGAATGGTTGAAAGGACCAGAAAGTTTCTGGGCATGTCATCGGAGAGTTTATGAAAATTGCAGCGGTATAACCGACCGTATGCGCCGGTCGACTGCGCATACGGTGGTGCAAATGCTCTGTAACGTCGCTTACTTGATTTCTACGTCGTTGAATTTCACGACGCTGTCATCGCCGTGATTGGTCCGCAGGCTCAGTTTGAGCGCAGGGGAGTTCTGCAAATCACCGCGTCCTTGCTCAAACGCCAATCTCACCCGCGTCGGTACCCCGCGCACCACCGGGAAGGTTTCGCGGTTCATGAACTTTGACGAGCCTACCTGCATCTTGTCGATGTTCAGCGCCCCTCCGGTTTCTTCGAACAGGCTTGTGTCGGAGTTGAAATGAAATTCACCGTCCAGACGGGTGTTCGTCAGCTCGAAATCACAGTTGGGCGAACGCCCGATTTTTTCGCAGCCCAACAGTTCGATGCGCACACCGTCAATCACCTCGATGCGTTTGCCCAACATATTGGCACCGCCGTTCTCGATGAATTTCTGCTGATTACGGGCGAAGTCGAAACTCGGTTTTGCGTATTCACCACCCAATGCGAAAAAAATCACCGCCAGGCCCGCCGAGAGGATTACCAGCATTGCACCTTTGAGCATCTGTGGGAGGCGGCTGGCGTACCAGCCCAGAAAAATGACCGACAGAAAAACAAAGGCGCTCATGAACAGGATCACGTTTTTCCAGTTCAGAAAGCTCAGCCCGAACACGGTAGGGTCTGGAAACACATAGGTGATCAACCCCCACATAGCCGCCAGCAGTGCACTGATGCCGCCCATGATGCGCGTGATAAGACCGGAGATTTTCTTCGGTGGCAGTGCGGTTTCCATGTAAATCCTTGAGTGATTTCGTCGAGGGGCGTTGTTGCCCATCGAGAGAGATTGAAATAGGGAAGGGCGCTTCATGGCGTCCATTATTGAAGCGTTAACTGTCAATTTTGAGTGAAATCAAGGGGGATGGCAATCTAGTGGCCAAGGTTGTCTGTTTCGCCTGAAAGCAGGGCGCGAGAGTGGGTTTGATATAACTAAAAAGAATAAATAGATAATTATATATTCCTTTTGTTGCTTTCCTGATGGGTGCACTTTGGAGGCCTGCACATTTGTGCGCATTGGCCCGACATCAGACAGGAAGCCTCATCATGACCATCAAAGCGATTAACGTCCGGAACCAGTTCAAGGGCGTCATCAAGGAAATCGTCCAAGGCGAAGTGGTGTCCGAAATCGACGTGCAAACCGCCTCCGGCATCGTCACCTCAGTGATCACCACCCGTTCGGTACGCGACCTTGAACTGAAAGTGGGCAGCGAAGTGATTGCCTTCGTTAAATCCACCGAAGTCTCGATCGCCAAGCTCTGAACCTCCCAGCCAACACGCACTTTGTGCCATTCATTAATTTATCGGTATGGGCGTTTCATTCATCCTTGAGGTTTTCATGACGACATCTTTCAAGCGCTCCGCATTGACCCTGTTGGCGACTTCCGTGGTGGCGCTGAGCGCATTACTCAGCCCGGTGGTTCAGGCCGAAGGCAAAATCAGCATTGCCCAGCAATTTGGTATCGGCTACCTGATTCTGGATGTGGTGCGCGACCAGCAGCTCATCGAAAAACACGGCAAGGAACAGGGCCTCGACATCAAGGTCGACTGGAACAGCATCTCCGGGGCCACCGCCATGAACGAAGCGCTGCTGGCCGGGGCGCTGGATGTTGTGTCGGCCGGCGTGCCGCCGATGCTGACGATCTGGGACCGGACCAAGGGCAAGCAAAACGTCAAGGCCATTGCTTCGCTGGGGTCGATGCCCAATTACCTGCTGACCAATAATCCGAATGTGAAAAGCCTCAAGGACTTTACCGAAAAGGACCGAATCGCGGTGCCGGCGGCGGGGGTAGGTTTCCAGTCGCGCACCTTGCAGATCGAAACGGCCAAACAGTTTGGTGTGGACAACTTCAAGAAGTTTGACGATATCTCGATCAGCCTGGCGCACCCCGATGCAACGTCGGCGCTGATCGCCGGCGGTTCAGAGATCAACTCACATTTCTCCAGCCCGCCGTTCCAGTACCAGGAACTGCAAAGTCCCAACGTGCACAAGGTGCTGAGTTCATACGACGTACTGGGTGGCCAGGCCACATTCAACGTGCTGTACACCACGGAAAAATTCCACGACGAAAACCCGAAAACCTACAAAGCGTTTTACGCAGCGCTGGCCGAGGCCGAGCAGATTATCAAGGCTGACAAGCCCGCAGCGGCCCAGACCTATATCCGCGTGGAGCAATCGAAACTATCCTTGCCATTGGTTGAGAAAATCGTCGCCGACCCGGAAATCGATTTCACCGTGGTGCCACAGCGAACCTATATCTATGCCGAGCAATTGCAGACGCTAGGGGTGCTGAAAAACAAGGCAGACAGCTGGAAAGACTATTTCTTTGAGGAAGCACATGGCGGTGCAGGCAGTTGAGACACGCTCGAACATCATGCGAACCCCGACCTACCAACGGCTGGACGTCGCCAACGGCAAACCGATCAAGCTCTGGACCGAAGGCGTCCCGGTCGAAAACGAAGCCCGGCAGCAATTGATCAACACCGCGAAGATGCCGTTCATCTTCAAGCATCTGGCGGTGATGCCTGACGTGCACCTGGGCAAGGGCTCGACCATCGGCAGCGTGATTCCGACCGTGGGCGCGATCATCCCGGCGGCCGTCGGCGTCGATATAGGCTGCGGCATGATCGCCGCTTGCACCACACTGACCGCTGCGGATTTGCCCGACAACCTGCACGGTTTGCGCGCCGCCATCGAGAAAGCGGTGCCCCATGGCCGCACGCTGGGACGTGGCATTCGGGACAAAGGCGCTTGGGACCGTGTTCCGAAACAGGCCGATCATGCCTGGTCGGCGTTGGCCTCACGGTTCAAGGTGATCACCGACAAGTACCCGAAACTGGCCCACACCAACAACCGTGGGCATTTGGGCACCCTGGGCAGCGGTAACCACTTTATTGAAGTGTGCCTGGATGAGACCGACCGGGTCTGGTTCATGCTGCACAGTGGTTCTCGCGGGGTCGGCAATGCCATCGGAAACCTGTTCATCCAACTGGCCCAGGCCGACATGCGGCAGCACCTCGCCAACTTGCCGGACCGTGACCTGGCCTATTTCAAGGAAGGCAGTCGGCACTTTGACGATTACGTCGAAGCCGTAGGTTGGGCGCAGGATTTTGCCAGACAGAACCGTGCGCTGATGATGCAATCGGTGATTCGAGCGACCCGGCAAGTGATCAGGAAACCCTTCGAGGCGGCGCTGGAAGCGGTGAACTGTCACCACAACTACGTGCAAAAAGAGCGGCACTTCGGCGAGGACATCCTGGTCACCCGCAAAGGTGCGGTGTCGGCGAAGAAGGGCGAGTTGGGGATCATTCCCGGGTCGATGGGCGCAAAAAGTTTCATCGTTCGCGGGCTCGGCAATGAGCAGTCGTTCTGTTCCTGCAGCCACGGCGCCGGCCGCACCATGAGCCGCACCAAGGCGAAAAGTCTGTTCACCGTCGACGACCAGGTCCGCGCCACCGCCCACGTGGAGTGTCGCAAGGATGCGGCGGTGATCGATGAAATCCCGATCGCAACATGTTTAGCTATGACATTGACATCACCTATAAGCGGCTAAATACGGGGATTTCAGAGGAAAATGGCATGTCAATTATTTCTGCCATGAAAACGCTTACTGATTGACTAATTCTGTAGGCTGCGCACTCTCTGATTGACACTTTTACCTTCTACGGTTGACACCAAAATTCGGGTTTCTCACTCTTTACGGACGACTTACAAGAAAAGTTCACCGTGCAGGTTTTGGCTGGTCTCCAAAGGAAAGCGTGGATGACCGCATTCTGGACACCCAATCGGCTTCTGAGGTTATGGATAAAGGCTTCCGCTTGCTCGTGGAGTTCAACGGACAGGCACTGACGGTTGTCGGGTGGAGCATGGACGTCGGACATAGAGAATGAATTTCTTATGGGATCTAGCTGTAACGGCTCGCGTTTGAAAACACGCGGGCTCGCATTCCGCTCCATTTCTGGCTCACATTAACTGAAACCAGCCCAAGCCATCGGCTCACATTAATTGCAAATGAGCTTGCATTCGACGACGTGGGCTCGCATTTCATCGCGACGGACTCACGCTATCTGCAAATAAAAATCGAGGGGCATGCCACACGCATTTCGTTGGTCACCGTTGAAGCCTGCACGGAGGTGGATTCATCCCTGAAACCCTCATTGGGATTTCCCCGAGCCATCCATTGTCACTTCTAAGAGCTTGAGCCGCAGACATCCTCCGAATAGCTGCCATCGAACTAGCAGCAATGGATATCGTATCCGTAGAGCACCTCACCAACCCGTTTAGATAAGTCCCCCACCCTTCGCCGATAAAGCCCCCTACAGATATCTCCGGCCGCTAATTTTCAGGGGGGTCGGTTTACACGTCCTGCTTGGGGAGCTCGCAGAATTCGGAAAAAATCGTACGCTAAAGTTTTCCGACCATTCATAGCGGTTTGAAACCATTCGCCAAGCAGTTCGTCGATCAGATCGCGCAACGTACTGGCAGCGGTTGGAGGGGCTGACGGTCATCCGCACCCTGCGCCTAGCTGGAGTGCGCACGCGCAAAGTATTTATTGCTCTGTGGCTCCAGCATCTGGCGTGACCGGTCTCTTGCCTGACACATTCGGTAGCGATTCTCAGGGGGCGATCTTTTATCCTGCGCGCGCAAATTATCGAGTAAAAACAGACTGCTCATTATTGGTCAAATCTGAAGTAGTGGGATCGCGTCAGCGATTCTTGTTTTCAGGATTTTTCCAGCCATGCTCGCAGCCCATTTCCGCGAATTAATTTGTTGGGCGCTTCCTTCCGAGAGTTGATTCAGAAACTTCCTACATACTTTCAGTGACTTTGGCCGCAGGGTATGAACGCACTCTGGGATAGGCCATAAAATCCGGACGATAATCACATGTTAGGCCGCTGCCATCACCGAGGTTCGAATGTTTTTACATCACTGGCCGCGCCATTTGTTTTGCCTGAGTCTCTGCTTTCCGCTGGGCTCGGTGCTAGCGTGCGGTCCGAATTTCCCAATGCGCCTGCTGGATAACCGAAGCCTGTCACTGGAGGAACTACCACCAGGCAACTTCAACCTTGAGGTGACCCGCCTCGGGCAAGCAATCGCTGGGCTCAAAAAATCCGTCTCGGACGACACGCTAAGTCCCGATGTCGCTGAACAGAGAGATCAGGCAGAGCAGGCCGATTTGACGGCAGAGCAACAGCTCTTGGTAAGGCAATTGCGAGGATTGCCCAATGCCCGCCAGGTGGAAGAAAAAGGCGCGCTCTTACCTGCCGAGCTCACGCTTTATCTGGCCGGTGCAGTGGCGTTCCATGCGGCAGACCATGCTTTGGCAGCGAAATACTTTCGGAAAGTGCTCGCGCTGCCCGCCGATCAGCGCACATTGCGCAGCACCTGGGCAGCCTATTCGCTGGGGCGGGCGTTATTTGCCATGAGTTCCGAAGCGGGCGGCGACCCCGATTTGCGGGCTCAATCCCAAAAAGCCTTTGAGCAAACCCGGCAGATGAGCATCGATGGGTTCAGCGACCCGTTGGAATTAGGGATCGCCAGCCTTGGCGAAGAGGCCCGGGTGATCCGAGCCGCTGGTGACTGGAACCGAGCCATCGAACTCTATGCCACGCAAAGCCAGCACGGTTCGCCGGTCGGCTACACCTCATTGAGGTTGTTGATGGCCGACTTGGGGGCGATGCCGGAGGAACAACTGGCCCTGCTGCTCAAGGGCAAACGGGTACAACAATTGGTCACGGCTTTGTTGATCAGCCGACTCGACTGGTCATTCGGTACACAGCCATCAAATGAACTGAAATTGATCAAACTGCTGCAAGACAGTACGCGCGGTAGCCTGGATAATGCCGATCGTCTGGCGGCGTTGAATTATCAACACGGCAACTACGCCAGCGCCAAGGCCTTTCTTGAACACGCCGATGATGGCGGTCTGGCCTGGTGGGTACGGGCGAAACTGGCCTTGCGCGATGGCGACAAAAACGGCGCGGCTGCAGCATATGCCAAGGCCGCCCAGGCTTTCCCAAAAGATGAGTCCTGGGGATTTCGTGTAACGCCAACGCCAAATTTCGATTACGAAACACTTCAACCCAAATGCCGGGTCGAGGGTGAAAGTGCAATTTTGGCCCTGCAACGTGGGGACTACCTGCAAACGTTCGATCTGCTGTACCGCAGCCAGGATATCTATTGGCTCGATGCCGCGACGGTGGCCGAACGGGTGCTGACCGTCGATGAACTCAAGCATTACGTCGACACTCAAGTCCCCGCGCCTCCGCCGTTGAGTCAGCAGGATCGGGACAACTACGTACCGTTGCCGATGCCCGCACAATTGCGCGATCTGCTTGGCCGCCGATTACTGCGCGAGGAGCGCTACGACGAAGCGCTGGTGTACTTTGACAATGCCGATCTACAAAACAAAGCACGGCTGTATGCGCAACAGCGTCAGCGGGCGGATGCGGCGTGGTGGCCGACCACGCGCGCCGTTGCCCTGTTCAGTGCGGGCGAGTCAGCGCGTAAATGGGGAATGGAAATTCTCGGCTACGAAATGGGCCCGGATTTCGCTTGGTACGACGGCGGCTACCGCCTTGAAGGAATTGAGCTCAAAGTTGGACCGTTGATGACCGAGGACGAAGTGAAGCGTCAGCAGGCTAGCGCCGCCCAGCCCGAACACCGTTTCCACTATCGTTTTGTTGCCGCCGCGTTGGCGGGTCGCGCCGCCGACAATTTACCTCATACCAGTCAGGCGTTTGCCGCTGTGCTGTGTCAGGCCGCGACCTGGGATTATAGCGTTAAAGGGAAAAATGCCATTTATCAGCGCTACGTCAACGAAGGGCCTTTGCGGTTTGAAGGAGATTTCCGTACTCAATGCCCTTCACCGGACTTCGAGAGCGCTGACAAACGCTACGTGACACAGGTGATAGGCGCTGCCCGCTCTGCATTGCGCCCTTATAGGGCAGCACTCACAGTCGGCAGCATTGTGATGCTGGTATCGGCACTCTGGTTAGTGTTTCGGCGCTACCGCACAGGCTTCCCTTCTTGAAGTCCGCCAGATAAATAGCAAATCGTTATGGCATTAACGTTAACTTCATAATCACTTATTGGTTTGCAGGACTTGATTGGCTGAGCGAAACAAAATATTTTAATAATCAATTGCTTTAGCCAGGATTTCATTGAAGAACTATGAAAAATTCACTGCATATTATTCTGATGATGCTTTCTTTTAGTGCCTGGGCTGATTGTCCTGACGAGAACTCCGACCTCTTGGATAAACTCAGCAAGCAAATGCGCAAGGGTAGCGAGATTATTGCGGTAGTAAAAGGCACCTTGGGCACGCTCGCGGGGACAGGGACGGACTCGGAAGCGGATGAGTACTGGGATGTAAGTACTGTTGAAGTGACTCAATCCTATGGCTTAGCGATTCCTGCCGGGAGGTACTTTATTAACTATACGTCTTACTGGGGGCAGGGCTGCATTTATGATGAGGAAAAGCCAAGGAGACCAAGTGAAAGTGAACATGAAAAAAGCACTACAGTTTATTTCGCAATATCTCGACTTTACGGAAACACTTTGACCACGCCGGAAAATGAAGAGCGTGGACTTTTCCTGATTAACGACAAAGTTCTCTATCAGCGCCAAGATGGTTCAAAATATCATATTGAGCAACGTCTGTTTGAACATAAGGTGTTGACTGGCATACCTAAAAAACTCTGGCAGCCAGAACATCCGTAATTAAACTACATATTAATGTTTGCATGCTCGACTGTTGGAAGTTAGCGAAATGAGCTTCATAAGAAGTACTACTGACCGGTATTTGTTGAACACACGTAAAGATCATTTTCATCGATTCGGTAGCCTTGAAGCTTACGCTTTGCGAAAGTGGCGTAAGCGTATAGCTACGGCAACATAGGTGGGGGCGACGAGGCTGGGAAAATCGCAGGACCGGGATACCCCGTTTAACGAGGTTCGAGTGTTTTTACCTCACTGGCCTCGCCATTTGTTTTGCCTAAGTCTCTGCTTGCCGCTGAGTTCGGCACAGGGCTGCGGCCCGAATTTTCCCCAGCGGTTATCGGACAGCCGTGGTCAGTCACCAGCGGAATTGACTGAGGCCATTTCAGTTTCGATGTCAGCTGCCATGGCCACGCCCGCCATACCTGGATTTGAGAATCCTCACCGGAGCGGCCTTGTATGTGTGACGCGGAGAACACTGCCCATCGCATATACGCCGAGTAAGTAAAAACAGAAAATTATAATTTTTCCAGTTGGCTTGATACAAAAAGAGGAAGTAAAAAATGATCTCATACCCGCGTGCCAGAGTCGTTGTTGGTTTTGCGCTTTGCCCATCGATGCTTGGGCTTATTCATGGGTTTATTCAGGGATGGGTAGAATATAGGTCTGTAGACACTCTAATTACCGATGCGCTAGCTGAAGCAGGCGCTATAACAATGGTTTATGGCGTCTATGGGTTGCTCCTCGGTGTTTTATTTTCCTATGTGCAATTATATAAAACAATTATTTCTCTGCTTTTTGTCTCATTCTTCTCAGGCATCACGGCAACTCTTTGGTCTCTCATATTATTCGGCACTGGAGAGGAGTCAGGCTACGGAACTGATTCAGGCAAGCCCATTAGCGCATGGTTCTTCCCAATACATGTTTTTATTGTCGGAAGCCTATTTTCATTTTTTGTGAGCCTAATCATTCTTCCGAAAGAAACGTAAGATATATCGTAACTCACTGAATTTGATTGAACCAGCGACAACCAAAATATTTTTTATTGCCAATTAAGCGAGATCATGTCGTGAAATGCATTACTACAGTTCTAACTATTTTCGCTTGTGCGCTATTGGCGAGTTGCGACAGTGTGGATTTCGTCGAAAAAACCGAACCACTACCAGCCGAATTTGCAGATTACAAGGGCATTGATGAAATTTCGGAGTTCGGAAATTTTACCGTTGAAAAATTTAAAGACTCCTCCGGCCCGACTGAACACAAGTTTGACGAAGATACAAACAATGTCATCATTAAAGTGACTGCAAAAATTGACGACGACCATCGCCAAACTTCCTTCTATAAATTGGACTCTTCGGGAAAAATTATTGATACTCATCAGTTTGTGATGAGTTACTTGATCGCTGATGCCACGGGTGACGAAGAGTGGGTTGGCAATAATTTTTTGGTGAATAAAGAGCTGGGATATTATACGACCTGGCCATTGAATGGTAGCAATATAAAAAGACCGTTTATTGAAATTAATGCCGATCGAAACTGGAGCGAAGACAAGGTCCGCGAGCACTATAGCGATATAGTCATGAAAAGTGCATATCTGGATGACGTTGAAACATGGGAAAATATCTCAGAAGGAAAAAACAAAAAACGTATAGCCAAAGTGTACTACCTAAGAAGTACAGGTGAATGGTACATTTTATATGGAAACTCATTAACTGAAGATGGGTATGGACGGCCTTTGTCTGGCTTCAATAATACCTTGTTCGAAAATTTCACCAGCAATGAACGTTTCTTCGGGCGCTATATTCCACCAAGCAATATTACGATATCTTATTTTCAAAAACTAAAATATGAAAAGTATTGCGCTGCAAACCAGGTCGGCTGCAGTATGTTTTACAGCTGGGGCGGGATGGGATATTACAATGTGGCGATAGGTGGAAGTATTCTGAAATTTAAAAACAAAGGCTCCCTGTCGACAACTGAGTTTAAAAACAAAGTGTTCCCACCAAAAGAAAGCTTGCTTGTTAATTTTGCCTATTTCACGCACCAGAATTTGACGTATGCGCTGTTTTCAGCTAACGACGTGCTTTATATAATTAAGCAAAAGAAATCAGCAAATCAAGGGCGGCAAAGACAATAATGCTCACAAACTTCCGATTTTTGCTTAAAGTTAGCTGCAATTGTGCTTGCATTCATCGACGCATGCTTCCACTCCATTACTACGTGCTCACATTAACTGCAACCAGCAGTTGGGGAACGAGGGCAATGAAAGTGCGCGGCAACCACGGCGTCAGACGCGGTCTTTCTCCCAGCTGATGCATTCCATAGCGCTTCTGATTGAGTGAACCTTTACCCTGTGGTCTTACGAGAAATTGCTTAGGGTGTCATTTCGCCCCCAGAAGGAACCGCCCACTCTACATGGAGCAAAAAATGAAGGACGGCGATACCGTTCAATTGCGGGAAGGCGTGGCCGGCGGGGCGATCCCTGATGGTCGTCAGAATCATCGCTATGCCCGCATTTACTCTCTCCTGAAGGATGGTGCCGTAATCTGCGCGATCGCCATGGCTGCTGTAGGGAGCTGTGCGTACGCCTCTGGAGGAGAAGAGCACAAGCTGGAGTGGCCTGTGCGAGGCGAAGTGCTCGCCTATCGCTCATGTGGTTGTGCAGATTCGTGCTGGACTGCAGAAGTGCGAGATACAAAAGCCAAGAAGATGAAATTTCGCCTTCATTGCGATTGCGAAATACTCACTTTTTCGGACCCCGGCGTGAGCGAACACCAGGTGGTTGACAACAGTTGCACCGCCATCAACGACAGTGAAGACAAATTCGGCGCCATTAGGGCAACGATGGAACGGCTGGTGGGGCACAGAGAAAAATAAGCTGCTCTGTTAGGCGTCAAGTTGCGCAATCTAATCAGTATCACCAATATAATACTCGGTACTAATATGAAAGAACGTAGTTATCTGCTGATAGGTTGTGTTGTAAGCTCTCTAATGTTGGGATGTAGTAATGCGGTTTACCCTGATCCGGCCCCGGAGGCCACAGAACATTTAACTTCAACGCCGGTAAAAAATGCAAAAGAAATAATTTCAGTTCAGTGGGTGAACAATGATTTTTCAAAAAACATTAAAGGTGCTACCGCAGGAGAGAGTGTGGGACTACTTATAAAAACGAAAGGTTACGCACAAGGCGAACAGGTTGCAGTAGTATTTGACGACAAAAACACTAATGATGACGGTGGCAGCTATACCGTTGAGAGAAAAATAGTAGGTGGGGTTAATGAACATGGTGAAGTCAGGGTGCTGTTTAAAACTGAAAGCGTCATCAATGCGTTCGCCAACTGAACGATATTATTGAGACAAACTAGACAAGGAGATGGCATATGCAAAACTACTCAATGTTGGGCTTCCGCTGCGCCATAGGTGTTTTTGTGCTACTGACCGTTTTCAATTATTTCAACGACCTTTATGCCTCTTCAGATGCGCACCTTCAAAGTTGCATGTGGAAAGCGGGTCCTCCTGTCTCTTCAATCGGTGATGTTATGCATTTTGATGACCCTCAAAACTTTATAAAAGACGGTAAAATTTATACAGTTGGGATACCCGTCGCCCGAATTATCGAGCGGATTCCTCATAGCAAAATTTATGTCGAAGATATTGAGTCAGGGGGCGTTGGTATCTATTACGTTCAAGGATGCAAGTGAGACACTTGTGTATTAAGCATCTGCGCAGCCTTTAGACTCCAGAAAAGCCGAACACAGAGGTGCGAGCCTGCCGACGGGGCTAAAGTTGTAACTGGCGGGAGGTGCTGCGTTCAATACGCCGATCATCGGCTGGCCGCCGAGTAACAATAACGGATAAATATCTGGCAGATTTACAAGACCGTCATTACTAAGGCGCCCATACCGAATAGGAATAATATTCCGAGACACATTCGGTTTAACAACATGTCTAGCCTGCGTAAATCCAATGAGTGGGCCGGATAGTGGTACGGCCAACTACCTGTTTCAACGGCGTGGTGCAATATTTTTGGTGTGATTACCATACGTTTAACTCGGCGGTATGGAGGAGGAAATATCAGCGCTCCAAAATTAAGGAACCCTTCTTCTCTGTGATGGAAGTACCACCGATATTCACTCATATCGACCGAAAAGTTGGTCCGGAACATCTCAATCAGTTCTAAAAAATCGTCACCATCAATACCTAAGTCGGCGTATAAATCCGAGTCATCCAAGATGTGGTCGACTTTCATTGCCGTCGCTTCAGCGATAAACGATTTGATATTTTGTAACGAAATAGTCATACAGCATAGTCCTGTCGTTTCACCATAGTGCGCTCCGAAAAATACGTAAACATCTGGAAGGAGGTGAGCATCTAAAGATAATACGCTAAACGGATATCCACGCGCAGGAAAATAATGGCAAGCGACTCGTTGACTCTACCGAATATTTTTTCTTTCTATTGAGTCTCGATGGAAGTGCCCATTTCGTTAATGTCAAGTTGTAGTATACCCTTGATCGACAGTCAGGCATCTCGACAAATAGCGTAAATTTAGGGTTGATCTGCCTATTAATTGACACGACTGGAGCAGGGTCTAAGATTTCAACTTGACAAAGACGAGGTACGAGAAAAATGCAAGGGCAACGAGTCGGCTACATCCGGGTCAGTACGTTGGAGCAAAACACTCAACGTCAGTTGGAGCATGTCCAGGTTGATCGTACTTTCATCGACAAGGCATCGGGTAAGGACATCCAGCGACTGCAACTCGATGCATTGCTCGCATTTGTCCGCGAGGGTGATACCGTCGTCGTGCACAGCATGGACCGTTTAGCGCGTAATCTTGACGACTTGCGCGGTATCGTCCAGGAATTGGTTAAACGCGGTATACGCATCGAGTTCGTTAAAGAGGCATTGACGTTTATCGGCGATGATTCGCCGATGGCCACGTTGATGCTTTCTGTGATGGGGGCCTTCGCAGAATTCGAGCGAGCCTTGATTCGTGAACGGCAGCGCGAAGGGATAGCGCTAGCCAAGCAGCGCGGCGTCTATCGGGGCCGTAAAAAATCACTAACCCCTGAGCGGATTGCTGAACTGCGTCAGCGGGTAGCTTCCGGCGAAACCAAGGTGCAGGTTGCACGCGATTTCGGCATTAGCCGCGAAACGCTGTACAACTACCTCGCGAAGACTGACAGCGATGCCGTTCGCGCAGCATAAGCAAATCCCAGTAGATTCGCTGTTGCAACTGCGACAGCGGCTGGATCTTTTACCACGCAAAAGCCCTGAGCGCGCCAGGCAAGTGCTGGCCGTTGCCGAGCTATATGGCGTGTCGTCCACCACGGTCTATCGCGCACTGCATGCCTTCAAAAAACCTCACGCGGTACATCGTGCCGACCACGGTAAACCACGCATACTTCCAACAGCTGAGTTAGAGCGTTATTGCGATCTGATTGCGGCGTTGAAACTGCGCACGACCAACAAGAACAACCGCCATCTGTCCACAGCCAACGCGATTAAGCTGCTGGAGGATTTCGGGGTTGAGACGAAACAAGGATTAGTAACAGCCCCCAAGGGGCTGTTGACCAAGCCGACCGTCAATCGCTATCTGGATCGTTGGCACTTGGATCATTCGCATTTAACGCGGGAACCTACTGCTGTGCGTTTTCAGGCGGAACACAGCAATGATTGCTGGCAGTTCGATATATCTCCGTCGGATCTCAAACGCATCGACAAGCCAAGCTGGATCGACCCTAGTAAGGGCGAGCCTACATTGGCGATTTTCAGCGTAGTCGATGACCGTAGCGGTACTGCTTATCAGGAGTACCACTGTATCTACGGCGAAGACGCCGAAACAGCACTGCGTTTTCTGTTCAATGCCATGGCACCCAAGGCCGACGCCGAGAATCCGTTCCAGAGCCGACCCAACATGATCTACCTGGATAATGGCCCTGTCGCTAAATCCCGTGTGTTCCAGAGCGTGATGCAGGCACTCGCGATTGAATGGCAGACACACATACCTGCCGGCAAGGACGGTACACGAACAACCGCTCGGTCCAAAGGTAAAGTCGAACGTCCGTTTCGCACAGTCAAGGAGGCGCACGAGACGCTGTACCATTTCCACAAACCGGAAACTGAACAGCAGGCGAACGAATGGCTGTCGCACTATCTGGTGCATACCTACAATCAGCAGCGTCATCGGTCAGAGTCGCGCACGCGCATGGCGGACTGGCTCGCTATGCTGCCAGACGATGGCCTGCGCGAGATGTGTACCTGGGATCAATTTTGTCGCTTCGCTCGCGAACCGGAGCGGCGCAAGGTTGGTATTGATGCGCGCATCACCATCGACGGTACTCAGTATGAGCTGAACCAGGCATGGCCGGCGACCATGCGATTTTGTTGTGGGGCCTGTTCGACGATGAGCTATACGCCGAATATGAGGGGGAGCGCTTCGGCCCCTATTATCCGGTAGACGGGCCTATTCCGCTGCGCCGATATCGGGCATTCAAACGAACCAAGGCGGATGAGCGGGCAGACCGCATTCGTTTACTGGCAGACCAGCTTGGATTGCCGATTGCGGCGCTATCTGGCACTGATGTGCGCTTAACGGATGCTGCCATGTCAGCGAAGGACATTCCACGTCAACCGTTCGACCCGCATGCACACGAATACCACTATCCGACGGTGATCGCGGCCAAGTTGGCCATCGCCGAAGAATTGGCCAAACCGCTGGCCAAACTTGCGCTTGAAGACAAAACATTCATCGACCAGGTACTGGCTGAAACGCTGACGCGCCGTGTGGTTTTGGAGCGCATACGCGAATACTTCCGACATAAGAAGGGGACTCAACATGCGGGCTGAAGTGATGCAGCATTTCGGGTTGGCCGTGCCGTTCAAGCAGGCTGGTTACTATGAGACTGAACACCACAAGGATCTGATAAAAGACGTTCGCGGAGCAGTGCAGGAAGGTCGTTTGGTCGCGATCTGTGGTGTGATCGGCAGCGGTAAGACCGTTCTGTTACGTAGGTTGACCAAGATGCTGCAAGACGAAAAAAAAGTAATCGTCTCCAAATCTGTCGCCGTGGATAAGCACAACATCAAGCTGGCCACGTTGATCGAGGCCCTTTATTACGATTTGTCGTCCGAAAAGCAGGTCCAGATCCCCAAGAAGATCGAGCGCCGCGACCGACAGCTTCAAGAAATGATTTTAAAGGGTAAGAAACCCATCGTTATGTTCGTCGATGAGGCACATGACTTGAACGGGCACACCCTCACTGGCTTGAAACGTCTGATGGAGCTAGCCGAAGACGTGGATGGACTGCTGTCGGTAGTGCTTGCGGGCCACCCCAAGCTGCGTAATGACCTGCGCAAAGACAACATGGAGGAAATCGGCGCCCGAACTGATGTGTTCTCTTTGGACGGCATTACTGGGGCGCAACGCGAGTACATCGAGTGGCTATTACGCACCTGCACTGGAGCCGAAGAGGCCTGCGAGTCAATCCTGACGGAGGATGCCATTGATCTACTCGCAAGCAAGCTGCGAACACCACTGCAAGTACAGCTGCACCTGACGCTGGCTTTGGAAGCCGGATACCAGACCGGCGAGCGCCCGGTGTCGGTGGATGTCGTCGAGTCGGTACTCTCACGACATATCGATGACTTGGAACCCACGTTGACGCGCAATGGTTATCGTATGAAGGACCTGGTGGAGCAATTCAGCGCCAAGGCGCACGAGTTCAAGGCGCTGTTCAATAATACGTTGGACCCCGAACGGGCGAGCGAACTGCGTGACAAAATGCTCGCGGCTGGCATTCCTCTGTAATCCTAAACAGCCTCCACTGGTCATTTGCAGATAGCGTGAGCCCGTCTCGATGAAATGCGAGCCCACGCCGTCTAACGCAAGCTCACTTGCAATTAATGTGAGCCGATGGCTTTGGCTGGTTGCAGATAACGTGAGCCAGAAATATCGTTGAATGCGAGCCCGAATGTTTTCAAACGCGAGCCGTTACATCTAGCGATTGGCGTCGCAGCTCCGATTAACAAGAAGACATGTTTCATCATCGAAATATCTGGGTAATCGGGGAAAGGAAGCGCTGGGGGGAGAATTACGTCTATGGGCTTACAGCAACCCGGCAGCCTAGCTGCCGGTGACCATAGACTTTAAATCAACGCATCAATATCCAGATTGAACGGCGCACCCACGACGTAACCACCGGTGATGGCTGCTATCTGCTGATCATGGTCAATCGCCGCTGGCGGCGCCATTGCCAGTTGTTCGGTAGCCATGTTGAGGGCATGCGCTCTCCAACGCCCCAGACTCGCGGTAAAGGTCTCATGGGAGGCCGCTACCCCGTAGACCTTCTCTACGCTGGCCTTGGTATGGCGCAAATTACGCAGGCGAGCAAGGGTTTCGTCTACTTTACGGCTCTCCGTTTCCAAGGCCGCAATTTCCCGGTCTTGTACTGTCGATCGGCCTCGCGCAGATTCGCCTTGTTTGGCCAACAGTTGCTTATTGATATTGCCCAATGCCCTTTCAATGAAATCAAACTCACGCGGGGTGATCAACCAACGGCCAAGCTCTTGGGACTCCTGCCAGCGACGTAAGGTTGCCCAGCAGTGGGGAATGTAGCTGACGACCATTTTGTGATCGGAAAACTCTGCGACTTGTCGCAGAAATGGCCCGCGAGCAGGCAAACCATCGGTTGCTTTCAGCGCACTCGCATACCCTTGATCGGTGATGGTGCTACAGCTTGGATTCCAGAGAATGGCGGATTGATACCCATCCTCGAAGCTGACAGGCATAAAGTGATGTAGCGTGCCGTGGTGTGCGTAGGACGCGCCTGTGAAGTTGTAGATACCCGAGAAGAAGGACGCTAATCCAAGGGGCGCATTGACGAGCGTCAACACCGCACCAGTGATGTAGGTCGGCTTCGAGGTATTCATCCACGTCGCGGGTAGACTGGGGACCGGGTCGTTATGGTTGACCGTGCGATGGTGTTTCAGGCCCTTGGCGCTCTCGACAAAGACTGCATCGCCGGAGCGTGGAGCCCCGTAGGTGTAGAGCAGCACGTCATAAGTGTAACCTTCCCGCTTGCGCAGCATCTGGGACAGGATCATCGCCACTGCCCCACCCAGGCTATGCCCGGTGACGATGATTTTTTGCCCGCTGTGAAATTTGTCCAGGTACTTGGTGGCAAAGTCGTAAGCCACCTTCGCCGAATCATAAAAGCCCCGATGCACCATGCCGCCCCCCTCTTTGAAAGGGACTTGTTCAGCATCAAGGTCACGATAAACATCTGGGTTACCAGCAGTCCCCCGCACGGCAATCAACACCAGCTCATCGTGATGGGTTGCATAGACCTGAGTATCCGTCCCGACAAGCTTGCCCGCGTCATCAAGAGTACCCGCGTCATCAAAGGAATGGAGGCTCTCCGGGGTTTCCTGCTTGGCCTGCAAGAGAGGACTGTTGACTTCCTTGTACAGATCCGGGTCGAAGGGCGCGATTTCCAGGCGTTTGGAGTAAGGCACCTCTTCGTACAGCGGGTAATAGGGTTTGTCCCCAGTCTGCTTGTCGTCGACCTGCCACGGCTCCTCAAATTTGGACAAAGCCTCACCAAACCAATTGCCGCTGCTGAGCGGCAATGGAAAACTTACGCTGTCAGTTTCTACCGGGTGTGCTTTCGGGTCCTGACCAAAGTCGCAGTAACTCAAGGTGGCCAACACCGCCAACTGGTACTGGTTGAGCGCGCAAAATTCGTTATCAATGGAGAGCACGGGCCGCAAAGCGCGAAGCGGGCGCACCTCCAGCACATGGTGCCTGCTTGGTAGCAGGGCGACCCCCTTCGCCTTGGGTGGCTCAGGGGCGAAGCCCAATTGCGCCGCGGCCCTGTCCGTCGGGGTGATGACCGAGCCCATTCCCGCGTTTGGGAGGTTTGGTGCCTTGGGTGGCTGACGGAACAGAGCGTGGACATAGGCGTTGGGCGGAAAGTTACGTGCGGCCAGCGGCGGTAAATGGGCCACATGCTCCACCAGCTCCCGTACCTCGACCTGGCAATACCCATTGGTCTTGTCTTGGGCAGGATTGAGCTTTGTGCGCACACCCGTCTTGTTGAAAAAGCGGGTTTTTTCGGCGCGCACTTGTAGTTCGGTAATTGGTAGTGGATAGCTGGGTCTGTTTTTTAAGTCTTTGTATAGCTCATCGCCCCCTTGATAGGGTTGATTAAGTTTAAGCACTACAGGTCCGCAGTAGTGGTGCTCTACCTTACCCGCCCCGGAGGCATCCAGCTTGCCGGTGTAGACCACATCTTCGTAATCGGTGATCTCATAGGCCAGCCCGGCATAGGGCTGGCCGTCACCCGACTCATCCACCAGTTGAAAACTGGTTGAGTGACCGCGCAAGGGACAGGTGTGAATGTCGCCCAGCATCGACGGCTTATCACTTTCGTGCAGAGGAACAATGCTCATGGGGTCACTTCCTTGTTTTCCGTACAGCCGGGGTAGATGGTGCAGGTGTCGCGCCCATCCGGCATGCGGAAGGTGCTGAAGTCCTTATAGTTTCCATTGCAATAAGCATGTTGATCTTCAAAGCCTTTGCCCATGCAGCGCTTCCAGCCACCGGGCACCTTGACCCAAGTATCTCCCCATCCGGGCTTTTCCTCATCGGCCAGCTTGATCTTCAGCTTTACGGTTTTACCCGGCAGTTGATCCAGCGTGTACGCCGCAAAAGGACGGCCTTTGGTGACATTGCCTTGGGCATCCGTGTTTTTGCAGTCGAGGATTTTGACGATGCGACGCAGTCCACCCGCAGTACGGAATAACCACTGACATTGACCGGAAAACTCGCTTACCCCAGCCGCGTTGAAAGTGCCTTGGTCGCGACTGTCCAGCTCTGTGCGTACTGCGATGTTCCCGACGTCACCGCCAAAGTCCCCGCGATCTTCGCCATAAGTCGCATTGATCTCCAGTTCAATGCGATACAGCTCCAGCTCGCAGCCTTTGCTGGTTCGGTGCATTTTTATCTGTGAATCGGGTTTGTACTCGGTACGCCACTCTCGGTTGAACTGAATCTTCGGATTGTCACGCTTACCCAACGTACAGCTTTGGTTTGGCGCGGGGACATACGTCACCAGGGCGACATAAGCAAAGTTCGGCGGCAAATCGGCGGTCAAGGTAAAGGTGTCTGACTTACCCACGGTTGAACAGCCTACGGTCAGCGCGAGACAGCCGCCTAGGATCAGGCTTTGAAGGATACGTTTCATACGGAGGCATCTCCCTGCCAATACAGTTTTTCCTGGTATACCCGTTCGAAGTGCGCTGCCGGAGTTTCACTGGGCCGGGGCGTCCAGGACGAGGGCGGAGCATAGCCCGGCGCTTGCAAACTCTGTGTCAGTAAAAAGTGAATATGGTCCGGCTTGTGCCAACCCCATGTCCGCGCGCAATCGAGCTGTCCGCGCAACCAGGTGTCTACGTCCTGTTGTTTCGCCAGACTGACCACGGCGTCCGTGTGGTCGCGCATCAGGTAGCGGCGAGTGTTGTCGAATTGCACCCCAGCAGTGGTTGCCTCTGATTGGGGAATGCTTACCCACGCCGGATCGAGCGGTAGCGGGTGGTCACCGGGAACGGGATTGTCGGTCACGACCCATTGCTCAGCCTGCCAATAACAGACGCTGATCAACGGCCCGAGATAATCGGGTCGTTGTTCCGGCTGTAGGTAAGCCAATGCACGAGCCAGAACCCGGTTGTCGTGGAAACGATAGAGCGCCTGATTCGGTCGCTGGCCCGTCACCAAACGCGCCTGCCAATGACGGGTCAACGCCTCCAGATCACCGCTTGCGGAACTGGCAAGCCAGCCCCAATGTCGCTCAGGCGAACTGAACAGCGCTTTGAGGGGAGGATGTTCAGCCGTATCCAGCTGGAAAATATACGGCCCGACGGCGGCCAGCGAATCAGCCGGCGTGCCAAGGTACAGGTTACGGTACTGCTCGACGACCAACTCGCCAGCCAGGGCATTGCGCTCGTCGAGTTGCCCGTCAGAATCCAGCACCAGGTACAGGTGTCGCCCCAGTTTGGTTTGCTCGTTAAGCCATTGTGTCAGTGTGTTCATGCGACAGCTCCAAGGCTGCATTGTCCATTGCGGCAGGCTTCACAGAGCGGGCAAAAGTCTGTTGCTTGCTGTTTGGTGGTAGCCAGGAGCGACACGGGCGTCGCGATCATCGCCTGCGCTTCGGCAGTTAGCGCCTGCAACGGTGCAATACCCGCCACGGGCGCCCCGCCCTGGACGATGGGTACGCTGCTAAAGATGCCCCCAGGGGTGATGACGATGTATTGGCCACCGGCCTTGAGCGTCAGGCTCATCCCGGCATCGACCACCACATTGGCGGCGGTGACATGGGCGTGGGGACCTGCCTGAATCACCAACGTCCCGCTTGCCATCGTGCTGCTGTTACCGCTGATGCTGATCAGCTCGTTGCCACCGATCACGGTGTTGCGCAGGCCTTGGGTGGTGTGCAGTTCGTCGCCCTTGATCAGGCTGGAGCTGTTGCGGTCTACCTGTTCTGATCGGTCATTGCCAATCAGGCTGTGGCTATCGCGAGTGATCTGTTCACTGCGGTCGTTACCAATCTTGGCGTCACTGTCATTGAGGACAAATTGCTCGATGTCACGCTGGGCGCGCAGGTAAATTTTTTCCTGCCCCGCCCGGTCTTCAATCGACAGTTCGTTGTAACCGCCACTGTGCGGCGAGCTGTGGCTGCGCAACACGGTTTTAGTTTTGTTCGCCGGCAATGGGTACGGCACTGGCATGACCTTATTAGGCACGCACCCCGTGATTAACGGGTTGTCAGGATTACCTTCCAGGTAGGTCACCACCACTTCCATGCCGATGCGCGGGATGGTCACCGCACCGAAGTTCTCTCCTGCCCAACTAGACGATACGCGCAACCAGCAACTGCTCTTGTCGCTGCCCAGTTCGGCGCGGTCCCAATGGAATTCGACCTTCACCCGCCCATATTCATCGCAAAAGATTTCTTCCCCCGCAGGGCCGGTGACGCGGGCCGTCTGGCTGACCAACATCGTTTTACGCGTCACCAACGGCGGGCGGTAGAACACCTCCCAGGGAATCGCGCTGAAACTATTGCGGTAACCTTGGGTGAAGCCATCCTCGGGATTAACGTCGCTGGTGACCGCTTCCTCTAAGGCCTGCGGTTGCTTGCCTGAGTGCGTCACGCTGGTCAACAGCCACAACTCGTTGCACTGCTGACGTGGATGTTCAGTCAGATTAAAGAAGTGGCCACTGCGCAGGATGGGTTGATCGCTTTTACCCTCGGCCAACTGGTAGTCGGCGCGGTGCCGCTCCAGGGCCTGCCGGGCAATCTGTTTGCCGAGCTTTTCATTTTCGATCAAGACCGGGTAACGGTAGTCTTCGAGTGCTGGAGTGAACTCGGCGGTAAACTTGCCCTCCAGCAACAGAGTCGGGCGTTTTAAATCATAGCCTCGGCGTGAGGTCGTGCTGGTACGGCTGTTGAAACGCATGGAAAACTGACTGACTACCGGATGGTCCGCCACCATGCCAGAACCTTGCTGATACGGTGTGCCTCCCAGTTTGGGGAAATAGGTCTGGTCGTCGGTGAACACCAGTTGATGACCATCCTGGTTATGCTGGTGGTGCCAGGAAATCCCATCTTCAGAACACAACCTCTGGATGAATTCGAAGTCGCTTTCCCCATACTCAGTACAGTATTCGCGCTCAGGACTGGTGCTGACATGAAAGGTATAGGCATCGGCCAGGATGCCGTGGCCATTGAGTACCTGGGCGATGATTTGTGGCACCGTCAGGTGCTGGAAAATCCGTTGGTTGTGGCTGAATTGCAAATAGTGCAGCGCGGGCACTAGGGTCAGGTGATAACGGGTCAGGCGCTTACCGGCGTCACCCGCGAGCACATCTTCAATACGGCCATGAATGCCTTCACCATTCAGGCCAAACTGAAGGAATGCGGACTGACTGAGCAGGCTTTCCAGATCGAAATCAGGGGACTCGCTGACCAGTTCAACCTGGATCGCATACAAGGTGCTGATGGCTTCGGTGCCGTGAAAGGCAAGCACCTTGAAGTCGTTGCGAACAGAGGGAATCAGTAACGCGAAGTGCGCAGTATTGGCCGGCGCGAACATACGCTTTTCCTTAAGCTGAAAGAGAAGACTACACAGGCTCTCTGGCCATTCGTGGCCGGAGCAAACTTAAAACTTCGATCACGCTAGCAAGCGGATAAAAAAATTAATGTAGGAAAAGTCCTAAAAATTCACGCGGACGTTGATTGCTCGGAATGCTTGTCCGTGGATGCTGCGACCGAGGTTGAATTAAGCACCGAACAGACGCTGACGCAAAATGAATAGATATCAAAAAGGCTGAGTAATTATTTTTGACAACTAGAGCGATTCAAATAGATCTGTGGTCGACGGCGTTAAAATAAAGATAAGGGATCTACCCCTGAGAAGATCGCCCGAATGCGCCAATTTTGTGACCGGGTGCGCCAGCCATATCAGGGCGATAGTGCCGCACGGCGTTGCCAAACTGTGAGGTCGATCGTAAGAAATCAAGAGCCCCATTCAAAGCGGCCTATTTAAGTCTGATGCTGTGCCTCCGATTTCTTTCTGGAGCCAGCCCGTCATGATACGACCCCACACCAAATTCGGAAAAGTGTACCTCTCCCAAGCCTGTTGACTTCGAAAATCCATCGACTGTCTGGCTGCCTTGGTCGAGTTGGATATTAAAGTCGTTGTCTTCGACCTGATGCTTTTCTTATTTCTGAATCGCCACCGTAACCGAGAGGAGAACCTCTATTGGGGGCGTAACGGCTTCTGCTTTGGATCAAGCGCCTGGAGTCCGAGCCGTTCAAAAGGCGTCGACTAACGCCACCGACGAAGCCATCGGATTGAGTGTCCAAGAGCTGAGCTCGCTGCTCGAAGGTTTGATCTCTGCCGGGGTAACCATATGCATCGGGTTCTGACGCCCCGTTTGGACTTAACCCGTATAATCCGGGCATGCCTTTCTTGCCCGACGACCTTCCTGCAGACCCTGTAACTCAAGCAAATGTTGCTTCCCGTCGCAAAAGAGAAGCTGTAAACATTAAAATCTGCTTAGGTGTCGCGCGCTCGCAGTTAACGAAGTCGCGTCACGTTTGAAGAATCCTTTTGCGAAAGCTCCAGTTCAAGGTCAGAAATACGCTCCCAAAGTTGTAAATTTTGTACGAGTACTGCATCGCGCTGTTCGCATGCTATCCGCAGCATGTTTTCCATAGCGCTAAATTTAAGGATTTGCAGCTTTCCTGCTTTGACTCTTTCGATAGGCTTAGTTTGCTCGCGCAATGCGTCAATTCGCGCAATTAAGGATTTGTGTGAATTGCGGCTTTTTTTCAAATATCCACGGTCAAATCCTGCTTCGACACTTACAACGCCCGCTGTGATCTTGTAGGGTTCGATTCCAAAATGAGATGGGACTAAAGCGCCTCCTTCCAGAAGTCGTATAAAGGCCTTCTCGCACACGGCAACGCCTTCACCTACTCTGCCCCTGCTTGTCATATTAAATCTCCGTAGCGCCGATTATACGTGCTTTGAATTTCTTGAGTCTGTCAAGCTCGGTCTTAGTGATTTGATACTCGCCCGAGTTGACTTCGTAATTTACAATTTCCTTAGACGTGTCAGAAATAGCTTCTTCAACTTTTTCAAATTGGATGATTGCTCCTTCGCACGATAAACATTCGGTGAAGTCGCCCATCATGAACGAATCACAGCGTCCGACTTTCGTACAACCACCTAAGGTAGTGGGGCGATAGCTAATCTCGCCGTTGTTTACACGACGAAGAGTGTCGCGTCGCACATCCTCTATAAGAATTTCATCATTATCTAATTGTGCTTTTTGCTTTTCTATATAGGAGCCTGTTCCGCCAAATAACGGTTTATCCTGAAGAAGTAAATCCGAAATTAGCTGATTAGCTACCCCGATAGGTATGCCCATTTGAAATTCGAGAGCGATATGTGTAGACGGTAAAACAAAATCTTTTTTCTCAGTGTCGAAATAGCCAAAAATCGTTTTGAGCTTGTCAAAGTTATTTGCATAGTAGCGGGCCATTTCAAGAGTTAGGTGCTTGAATTGTGATTTTAGACTGGGAAGTGAAACGAAGCCGGAACTGGTTGCATAGAAGGCAAGCGATCGCCGGAATTGATGGGAGGTCAATGGCCAGGGACTACCGGCACAGAACTTGTTTTCTTCGTAAAAATTACGAGCGGGATCTGTTTGGCCGAGTTCAATCAGGTCAGAGGGTTGTATTGTTAAAGAGTCGAGCCATTGTGAATTCACACTGTACTTGCTCAGTGTTTTAACTTGATTGATATTTGTTGCGCCGCCCGGGTGTATAAATATGGCGGCCGGATTAAGAAATAGTGGGCAGTCGTCCAGGTTCTTGATTCCGTATAGCTGTGCAAGGCTTCGACAAAGTGCTTGTGCAACTTCAATTGCTCTCAGTACTTCACTAGTCGCAAGCCACGATTCCTCTTTCTTATAGCCTTCAAATTTAGTTGTGGTCGAAAGAATGCTAATCATTTTTTCTGGATCGCGCAGTACGCCATCGTCATCTCTAGTCTCAGGCTCTGTAACAACCTGAATAGTACAGTCGTGTTTCAGACGCATAACCTCCTGATCGCGCATGCCTGTGTACAAGTGGATAATAATTTTTAACACGTATTGCATGCTCAATAACGCCATAGATAGCGATTTTCTATTATGGCAGACAAAATCACCATGAAATACACTATTCATTCCATGGTCAATAAGAGCTTGCTGAAAATTAGGGCGATACTGCGTTTTAGGTATTTTTAGTCTTTGTTGTGTGACTTTAGGGTATCCATATGTCGTGTCTTTAAAGGCAAGGATAAATGACTCTATACGTTGGACGTTGTTGTGCAACACGTCTAGTATATCGGCAGATCGATTAATGATCTCGATGTATATCCGTAGCGGAATAACTGGATGTTGTTTGTTGTTTTTTATGTGGGTAAAGCTGATGTCCGAAACGTTCAGTACGTTATAACCCAGGCATTTCTCCCCTGCGAATGCTAAATTGCTCATCATTGCCGGGAATAATGACTTGAAATTGTTTCTATTTCCTTGGTGTCTAACAAATGCAGCAAGATAACTAGGTGTGGTTAGTAATTGCTCAAACGATAATGTTCCGACAAGTGAGTTTAATTTTTGAGAGTGGCAAAATCGTGCCATATCCGCAAGAATATGGTAGTACAGCTTAATTGTACTAACAGACAGTTTGCCAAGACGGCCGTGGCCGGCAGCGTGATAGATATAGCAAAACATTAGGTATTTAACCTGCTCGGTCAAATTTTTTTGTTCGCTTTTATTCTCCTTAAAAATCTTATTGAATCTAAATATCTGCACTGGGTGAGCGCTAAGTCGATACGGATTAAAATCCCACGCGTCAGCGCCATAAACAGCCGTTGGCGTGCCATATTTGTCACGACATAGCACAAAGTTGGCGCTAGGGCGAGTTGCTCCAGCAGTATCCGGTGCAACACTGCCTTTCTTATATGCTATAAGAAAAGGTGCGCTTTGAATGTTCAAAACACTACTCCCAGCTTTTCATAGCGTTGTAGTCGCAGTTCCCAAAAGACAGTTAGTTCGCCTAGTTCATGAACCTTATACTTTATTCGTTTGATCAGGTTGGTCGAAGCTTCAGAGCGTTTGCTAAGCGCCTCCAGAATGAACTCGATACGGATAGATAGGTCTTTATAGAGTGTCTCTGCGTGGATGATATCTTGGGCTGTATTGCGAACGGCATTAATTACGTACTGCAAGCTTAAGAGCTTATGCATATCGATTTCATCAGCGTGACAAACATAGTTTTCGCAGTATAGGCAGCCATATTGCGCTCTACAATTAGGTTCAATTACTGGTGCTGCGGTGCTGCTTTCAGGGCGAGGATTGTTGAAGTCGTCACAGTGCCCAGTCGCTGTTGATAATAGGTTTGTCTCTCTATCGTGAGAGCGCTCAAGTACTAACTCTGCGGCTCTTCGTACTGATTGCCAGAAATTTCCAAACTCGTTTTGTTGCTGCTCAATTCTGGCTTCTGAGTAGTGATTTATATTTGTCGAAACGGTGTGATTTAATACGTCCGCTACATCAGTAGTGGATGTGCCTAGGAGATGAAGGATTGAGCTTTTGTATTTGCGTATTGACGTTGCTGTGATGTTAGGGATGTTTGGATCTAAGTATACAGAGTGTACACTTCGGTAGTAGAGCGAGGTGAATAACACCATCAATTCATAGGGGTTATCGTTGGCTTTGACTGGTCCCGTACCATCAATAACAAAAAATAATTTGTCAAATTTTTTCCCATCAAGAATCCACTCTCTCAGTTTGATGTACTCGCGCAAAATAGTCAGACCATTTTTCCTTCCTATGGCATAGCGTGTTTTTTTTCCACCGGCTCTGAGCTTAACTGACGAAAATTCTTTTTTCATCGGGGATCTTTCAATATCGAGTGCTTCTTCGAAATCGAATTGAATGAACTCCGAAGGCGAAGCTCCGATGATACACAGCAAGGCGCAACTATAAGCGCGCGTTGCGAGAGATGCCAGTCCTAGTCTCGATGAGTGGTGTGGATTAGAGTTGGCCGAGTCAAGATTTAATTGCGAGTCGCGAACGCCTTTTGCCGCAGTTTGGCGAGTACTCTTGGGCGATAAGTTTAAGTATTCTTCAATAGTCGAAATTCGGCGCTCGGCTTGATTGTAGAGAGGTACAAGCCTGTTTGAGAGGCTTGTAATGCGTCCGCGTGTTGACGGGAAGTGAACCACCTCTATTCCTCGATGCTGAAAGACAAAGGGGAAATTATCGTTATTTAAAACAAATTCACTAAGTTGCCGCGCGACCGCGAGGCAGGTGCTAAAATATGCGTGGAAATTATTCTCGGATGGTGGCACTTCGCTAGGGGGATTTTTGCGAATAATTGGAATCGCAGTCCTCCTGATATTTTGGGCGGACGCAGGAAAGCGTATCTTTGCAAGTTGGCTGAATATTTCTTGAAGTTTACTTGCTGATGCGGGTTTCAACTCATTAAAACTAATGCGATGATTGAGGTGTTGGGTAAACAGTTGATATGCTGGCACGACAGCGTCCGCATACACAAAGGCATCTGCGTGACCGTTTTGGTCGCACCAATCGAAGATCGTTCGGTAGTGTCGAAAGATATTTAGAATTGTTGAATGGCTTTTTTGATACGAGAAACATTCGAGGATGCATCTCACAAGCTCTCTGCGCTGCTCCGAAAATGAACTTAGAACAACTTTGGTGCACGTGTCCTTATGGTAATCAGTCCTGTCTTTCCTTGCTCGCATTTCGTAAGAAAAACTTCCTACGTCGAGTGGAAAGGCGCTGATTTTTTTATCAAGTTGTATCCTGATGCGTTCAGGTCGCAAATATTTGTGATTGCTTTGTGAGACATTAACGACATCGGTTTCCCGTGATGAAAATACTGCTCCATGATCATTCATCACTATCCCTCAAAACCAGATCCTCATAGCTGCTGAATCCAAACAAATGATTTTCATACGCTTCTTGTGCAATTAATTTATTTGAGTGCATTTTAAATAGCTTAAGGTAATTCTCTGTAACTTCTCTGCGTTCGTGATGCATGCGGCCCTGAATAAAAGATATGACATCGCCCGAGTTGTAGTTGCCGGATTCGACAAGGGGTTGCAGACGCTGGTAAACTTGAAATGCGTATGTTGCACGAAGCCAGTGGTACGTAAAGTCTTTTGGAAATATACTCGACGTTTTTTTTATTAATTTGCGCTTTATTGTGTCTGTAACTTGACCGGAAGGTTTTGATTTGACAGCTGGATAGCGAGAATCATCTTTGGCGAGATAATAGCAATTCCCTTGATCTGATAAGAATATATACATATTCTCTTCCGTAATAGGCTCTAGATGAGGATATGCTTCAGTAAAACTGCGCTGCAGTTTCGCGCGTCGAGCCTTTGCCATTGGGCTGTTTGCCAGAACGATTAATTCATCGGCTAGTTGCTTCGGAAAATAGAGATCTTGCCGCTTGTTTTTTTTCGTGTCGATACCTGTGCCGGGGCCTGCCCAGACCGAAAATGTCCCGTCAGTTCGTAATCGGTCTTGTGTAAATGCATCTAGATGCTTCATGCGCAACGTAAGAACGGTCTGTTTTCGTGCTCCGGTCATGAGGGCTGTCATGATAATCAGGCGTTCTTGAGCTGACCACTCGTTGCTGGTAATAACTTGGCGCAGCTCGAACAATTCAGAGTTTGTAAGTGGTCTAAGATCTTCACTTTCTTCTCTCACGAATCCGATTGGAACTTTACTCGTTGTGGGCGTCCTGTGGGTCTGGCTGCGTTTTTTCGCTTCAATGATTTTTTTGCCGTTTGCTGCCTCAACAGTGAACTGAATTTTTCTGGTGGAGTCTACAAGATCCATATTGATAGAGTGCCAGTGTTTTGATACGAATTTGTAAAAATCGTAGATGACCCCAGTGTACTGATTGATTACACTTGGACTTCGTCTGTATTCAGCATTATTGCTTAAATAGAAGAAGTATTTATAAGTCGGGCGGTGCACGGCTCTACCCGTAAAGTTCAACCAGTCCAAATCGTTGTCTTCACAATACATTAGGTAGTCAAGCAGTTTGGCGGCTCTGCGGCGCATGTCGTCGCTAGGTCTTGTTATCGCATGTTTATTCGTAGCGAGGTTCAGTAAGTAGGAGTTCGCCTCATGCCACGGTGTTGTGCAATTTTTATGAAGCAGGAAAGGGACATTAAATAGATCGTCAAGGTTGGCGTTAGTGGCTAATTGATTGGTTTGGTAGATGGTTTTTGCCGAATCAGCCCCCGCGAGCAATGTCACCGTAGCATCCGGCGGTATATAAGATACGTAGAGTTTTGCGAAGGCATTCGGTACATGAGCCACTAGGATGAGGCGGCCCTGGTGACGCGGATTTACATAAGCCATGATTACCTCAAAATAGGTCAATCATAGCGTTATGTGTTTTAAATGCAAATAAAATGGTCAATCTTGGTGAAGTTATGTGATGGTAAGTCAATGTTTATGTTATGTACTACGATGGCCTACAAAAACATCGACGACGTGATGCACGCCCAGCGCGAACTGGTGGAAGTGCTGCACACCTTGCGCCAGGTGGTGTGCGTCAAGGGCTGAACACTTCCACTCACCGAGCGATTACTTGTACTTGATCACGATGCCTTTGAGCTTGCGGCCCTGAATCGTTTCGATGTCGCGGCTCCACAGCGGTCCGCTGACATACGCGCCGACAGTCCCGATATGGTCGTAAACCACGACCACGGCATCGCCGCCAAGCTTGGCGGATTCCTCCCGCAGTTTTTCTTCAACCTGTGTAATCGGCGGGGCTGGATCGACGCTGGCATCGATCAGCACTTCACCCAACCGAACATGCGGGCGAAGGGGCTCGGTGCGCAACACCACCACTTCACTGGCCAGTGTCGGGGCCGGATGTTCGACCCCCACATAAGCTGTGGTCTGGGCATCGACGGTGGCGCAGCCATTGAGCGCGAGCAGGGCGGCGACGAGCCCTCCCGCCAGCAGCGACATTTTGCAGCGGGTGGACCAAGGGGCATGGGCAGGCATAGCGGGTGTCCTCCGAACAAACCGTTGCCACGCGGGTGGCTTGTTGACGGTAGCAGACGGTCCGGGAGTTGCCAGAAAGTCCAACGTTCGCAGGTTGGGCTTTCTGGCCTGAGGCAAAAAAGGTGTTACTGATCCTTCTCGCAGTTGACCATCCACGACACACCAAAGCGGTCCACCAGCATGCCGAAACGCGCCGCCCAAAACGTCTGTTCCAGCGGCATTTGCACGGTGCCGTCTTCCGACAAGGCATTAAAGACCCGTTCCGCTTCAGCGATGTTGTCGACGTTCAGCGAAACCGAAAAACCGGCCATGTCATCGACGGGACGATCCGGTGTGGTGTCGGACCCCATGATGGCCTGATCGCCCACCACCAGACGTGTGTGAATGATCAGGTTATGAAGGTCTGTCGGCACGTGCTCGCCGGCCGGGGTTTCACCGAAGGTCATCATGGCCTCGATCTTGCCGGGCAGGCTTTTCTCATAGAAGGTGAACGCCGCTTTGCAGTCGCCGTTGAAGATCAGGTAGGGATTGATTTTCATGTTGTGCTCCCGGTAACGCAGGAGGCCGGGCGAAGTTGGATCACCCGCCGGCTCCGTAGTGAATAGACGCCATTAGCAAAGCGTTAGAGGGAGGGTTTGGCAAAATTCGTTTAGATGATTTTTCTATTGAAGTGCGGTGTTTTATGGCCTGGACACCTGTGCACCTGACCTTGCATCAGGTGCTCACGCCACTGCGCGTGGCGCCGAAGGCCGCAGTAGACGCTCAATGGCCCCGCTGACCATGTTTTCCAGCAGTTCATCGCGCTCATGGTCATTCAACTCATGTTGCGTCAACCAGCTGGGGGCGCTGTTGAGCAAGTTGGCGATGGCGTGTGCTGTGGCGCGTCTCGCCTGTTCACCGACCCGCGGTTTGGTGCCGAGCATCAGCAGCAGCCGATGTTCGTATTGCTCGCGCAATTGCCGGACTCGCGCCTGTTGCTCATCATTGAGGCAACCACTGTCGCGTTCCGCCAGACGAAAATGCCACGGCATTTCCCGGTGCAGATTCAAATGCGCACGGATCAGGTTTTGCAGCTTGTCGCGTTTCGCCGGGCCCTTTTGATCGAGGCGATCCAGGGTCGCCAGCAGCTCTTCGTAGAACTCCTCGATCAGGTCGAGCAGCAAGTGCTGCTTGCTCGGGTAATGGTGATACAACGAGCCCGAGGAAAGCCCCAGGCACGTCGCCAGCTCACGCATGCCGACCTGACCGAAACCCTTGCTGGCAAACAACTCCAGCACTTTGTCCCGGTACTCGGCAAAGCGCGAGCAACGCTCAGGCATAGGCATGGAAGCCACGTCCTGTTTTACGACCCAGATAACCGGCGGCAACCATTTCCTTGAGCAGCGGAGCCGGGCGGTATTTGCTGTCATTGAAGCCGTCGTAGAAGGCTTCCATGATGGCCAGCAAGGTATCCAGACCGATCAGGTCGGCCAGGGCCAGAGGGCCGATTGGCTGGTTGCAGCCCAGGCGCATGCCCGCGTCGATGTCTTCGGCACTGGCCAGTCCTTCCTGGAACACCAGAATGGCTTCGTTGATCATCGGCACCAGAATCCGGTTGACCACGAAACCCGGGCGGTTGCCGGCGGTGATCGCGGTTTTCCCCAGGGTGGTCGCCATGTCCAGGGCCAGGGCGTGCGTGGCGTCGCTGGTTTGCAGGCCGCGAATCACTTCAATCAGGCCCATCACCGGCACCGGGTTGAAGAAGTGCAGGCCGATGAAACGCTCAGGCTGGCTGACGCTGGCGGCGAGTTGGGTAATCGACAGCGACGAGGTGTTGGAGGCGATCACGCACTCGGCACTGACCTGTGCGGCAATCTGTTGCAGCACGCGCAGTTTCAGGTCAAGGTTTTCGGTGGCCGCTTCGATCACCAGTTGCGCGTTTTTCAGGCTGTCGTATTGGGTGCTGGTGCGAATCCTGTCGAGGGCGACGTGCTTCTGTTCCTCGGTCAGCGTTGCCTTGGCGACCTGGCGATCGAGGTTTTTGCTGACGGTGGCCAGCGCTTTTTGCAGGGCGCTTTCGGAGATGTCGATCAGGGTCACGGTGAAGCCGGCCAGCGCACAGACCTGCGCAATCCCGTTGCCCATGGTGCCCGCGCCGATCACGCCGATGTTTTGCAGATTCATCTTGCCGTCCTTCCACTCATACCTTGCGATACCTTGGCCGTCACAACGGTCGAAGGCGTACTATTGGCCGCGAGTCTAGAACCGGCCGTTCAGTTGTCCTATGCCGCAACTGTTCAACGGTGCTGGTGTTTTTTGCCATTCAAGTGTCAGGGAGCGAAACGTTCACATGCGGGAAAACGACTCGGTTGCCGTTTATTTCGTGCAAGCCATGATCCACGCCCTGGGGGGAGATTCGCAGCGCCTGACGGCTGTGCTGGAACAGGCTGGTATCGACCCGGCGTTGATGGCTGATCCCACGGCGCGGGTGCCGGCCAGCGCGTTCGCCGAGCTGTGGCTGATTCAGATCCGCGAGTTGAACGACGAGTTTTTCCGGCTCGACTCCCACGGCATGCCGCCGGGCAGCTTCGCCTTGATCTGCCGCGCCTTGATCCAGGAACCCGACCTGCACAAAGCCATGCGCCAGTGCCTGGCCAATTTCGGTCTGTTCCTGCGCGACTTCCGTGGCACCCTGAGCGTGCGCGGCAAGCGCGCAATCATCAGCCTCGACACCCACGCGCAAAACGACGACGTCAGCCGTTTCGGCGAAGAGACGTTCCTGGTGCTGATGATCAGCCTGTTGTGCTGGCTCGGCGGACGGCGCATTCCCATCGACCGCGCGGACTTCCGCCATGAGCGCGTGTCCCTCAGCGACGACCGCCTGCTGTGGGGCCCCAACCTGACCTTCGGCGCCGAGCGCACCGAAATCGAATTCGCCAGCCACTACCTGCGCCTGCCGGTGGTGCAAGACCTGGCCTCTCTCAAGGTATTCCTGCGCACGGCCCCGCAATGGCTGGTAATCCGCTTCCGCAACCAGCACGGCCTGGCCTCGCAAGTCCACCAGCGCCTGCGCAACAGCGACTACAGCGAATGGCCGACCCTGCAGGATTTCGCCCTGGAACAACACCTGAGCCCCAGCACTTTCCGCCGCAAACTCGAGCGCGAAGGCTGCTCGTATCAGGAGATCAAGGACGAAGTACGGCGCGGCGTGGCGTTTGAACAATTACGCCAGAGCAAGGCGAGCATCAGCGACATCGCTGAACGGCTGGGCTTTCAGGAACCGAGCGCGTTTCATCGGGCGTTCAAGAAATGGACGGGGGAGAGCCCGGGGCGGTATCGGGCGCGGTTTCAGGTGGAGTGCTCGGGGTGATCCCTGCTTTTGGCCGCCTCACCGCCTTGCTCGACCAGGCCCGACGCGCCTTGCTTCTGGTCTGGGGCACCTCCCGTGGATTGTTCCTCGGCCTGGTCCTGGCCACCCTGATTGCCGGTGTCCTCCCGGCGCTGGCCGCCTGGATCGGTCAACGCATCGTCGACGCGGTGGTCAGCGCCATGCAGTTGCATGCGCAGCAGGGCAGTGCGCCGTTGTGGCCGGTGGTGCGTTATGTGTTGATGGAGGCGGGGGTGTTGGCGTTGTTGTCCGCTACCCAACGGGCGCTGTCGGTTCAGCAGTCGCTGTTGCGCGTGCAGTTGGGGCAGAAGGTCAACACGATGATTCTGGAGAAAGCGCAGACGTTGTCGTTGGTGCAGTTCGAGAATTCCGAGTTTTACGACAAGCTGGTGCGGGTGCGGCGCGAGGCGTCGACCCGGCCGCTGGCGTTGGTGATGAAGTCGTTGGGGCTGATCCAGAACCTGATTGTGCTGATCAGCTTCGGCGTGTTGCTGGTGCACTTTTCGCCGTGGGCGTTGGTGTTGCTGGTGGTCGGTGCGTTGCCGGTGTTTTTCGCCGAGGCGCATTTTTCCGGGGATGCATTTCGGCTGTTCACCCGCCGGGCGCCGGAGAGTCGGCAACAGAATTACATCGAGACGCTGCTGTCCCACGAGGGGTACATCAAAGAGGTCAAGCTGTTCGGATTCGCGCCACTGTTGTTGCAGCGTTATCGCGACACTTTCGCGCGGCTCTACGCCGAAGATCGCCGGTTGACGTTGCGTCGCGATGGCTGGGGGTTTGTCCTCGGCCTGCTCGGCACGGCGGCGTTCTACCTGGCGTATGCGTGGGTGGTGGTCGATGCCGTTCACGGCAATATCACCCTGGGGCAAATGACCATGTACCTGGTGTTGTTCAAGCAGGGGCAAACAGCGGTCAGCAGCAGCTTGAGTGCCATCAGCGGGCTCTATGAAGACGGTCTTTACTTGTCGAACCTCTACGAGTACCTGGCCGAACCGGTGGTGGCCGATACCGGGACGCTCACGGAAGGTGCCGTGCCCGGCGATGGTCTGCGATTCGAGAACGTCGGCTTCACGTATCCGGGGGCGAGTCATGCCGCATTGGAAAGCATTGACCTGCACCTGGTGCCGGGGCGCAGCCTGGCGCTGGTGGGGGAGAACGGCTCGGGCAAGACCACACTGATCAAGTTGCTGACCCGTTTGTACCGCCCCGATCAAGGGCGCATTTTGCTCGACGGCAGCGATTTGCAGACATGGCAGGAGGTCGCGCTGCGGCAGCGCATCGGCGTGATCTTCCAGGATTACATCCGCTACCAATTCTCGGTGGGCGAAAACATCGGCGTTGGCGACACCCTGGCGTTCAACGATGAACAACGTTGGCAGGACGCGGCGGCCCAAGGCATGGCCGCGCCGTTCATCGAGCGTCTGGATCGCGGGTATGCCACGCAGCTGGGACGATGGTTTGCCGGAGGGCAGGAATTGTCCGGCGGGCAGTGGCAAAAGATCGCGTTATCGCGCGCCTACATGCGCCGCAATGCCGATATCCTGATTCTCGATGAGCCGACGTCGGCCCTCGATCCGGCGGCGGAAGCGGCGGTGTTCGAGCATTTCAGCGAGCACACCGAAGGCCGCATGACGTTGCTGATTTCCCACCGGTTTTCCAGCGTGCGCAATGCGGACCACATCATCGTGCTGGACCAGGGCACGATCCTCGAGCGTGGCGATCACGACAGCCTGGTGGAGGCGGGCGGGCGTTACGCGCAGCTGTTCAACCTGCAAGCCCGGGGTTACCGCTAGGCTTGGCTTTCATCAAGCCATCGATCGCCTGGCGATACTGACTGCCACCCAGGCTCATGCTGTTGTTGTGCGTGCCACCGGGCACCAGCAGCAGGCGCTTGGGTTCATTGGCGGCATTGAATAATTGCTGGCTGAAGCGTGAAGGCATGAACGGGTCGGCCAGGCCGTGGACCACCAGCAGCGGCATGTCGATGCCGACGATCTTGTCGATGGAATCGAATTTCTGCGACACCAGCCAACGCACCGGCAGCCATTTCACCGGCAGGTTGCTGTCGGCCACTTGCGCCACGGCATCGCCCAGCGAGGTGAATGTGGACTCGATCACCAGCCCGCGCACCGGCACGGGGTCATGGTGCTTTTTCGCCTGCGCGGCCAGGTCTGCCGCGAGGTCGATGGCCACCGCGCCACCCAGGGAATGGCCGTAGATCAGGCGCTTGTTGGCGTCCGGTTGCATCTGGGTGAAACGCTCCCAGGCCGCTCGGGCGTCTTCGTAAACACTGGCTTCGGAGGGCAGGTCACCTTGGCTTTGGCCGAACCCTCGGTAGTCGATGGCCAGCACCGAGTAACCCATGGCGCGCAATTGCTCGATGCGAAACGCCTGGCCCGTGAGGTTCCAGCGCACACCGTGCAGGTAGAGGATCGACGGCGCATCCCGGCGCGCGGCTGGCCACCACCAGGCATGCAGGTTTTGCCCGGCCCTGAAGCTGGCGGGTTTAATGTCGAACTCCTGCACATCGCTCGGCAGGCCGCGGTACCAAGCGGCGGTGCCCGGCTCGATGCGAAACAGCAGTTCGCGTTCCTTGTATTTGAGCACGCCACAACTCACCGGCAGGCCGACGATCAGCACAGACATGCACAGCAGCGGCAGCCAGCGACGGCCTAAGCGGCTCAACCAATTCGACAACATGCGATGGTCCGGAAGGTTCGCGGGAAAGGACGGGTTTTAACAGATGCGTGGTGGGGGCGGGAAGAATTTCGACAACCGTATAAGATTTTGTGGTGAATTTTCTGGCCCCATCGCCGGCAAAGCAAAAATCCCGATCAATCCACCTTCAACACAATCTTCCCAACATGATCGCCGGCTTCCATCCGCGCATGAGCCTGCGCCACATCGGCCAGCGCATAAACCTTGTCAATCATCGGCAGGCAACGCCCGGCTGCAAGCACCGGCCAGACATACTCACGCAACTGTTCAGCAATCGAGGCCTTTTCTTCGCGGGTGCGTGAGCGCAACAGGGAACCGGTGATGATCGCGCGCTTGGCCATGATCGCCAGCAAGTCAACATCTTTGGCGTGAGCGCCACCAAGAAAGCCCAGCATCACCAGTCGACCCTCCATGCCCAGCGCCGCAATATTGGGATTCAGGTACGAACCGCCCATGATGTCGAGGATCACGTTTACGCCTTTGCCGGCGGTTTTTTGCGCGATGACCTCGGCGAAATCCTGGTCGCGGTAGTTGATCGGCTCGGCCCCCAACTGGCGGATCACCGCACACTTGTCCTCGCTGCCCGCCGTGGCGAATGCCTTGACCCCGAACTCGCGGCACAACATCAACGCGGTGGTGCCGATGCCACTGGTGCCGCCGTGGATCAGGGCGCGCTGGCCTTTGCTGGCGCCGCCCATCTCGAACAGGTTGGCCCACACCGTGAAGAAGGTTTCCGGGACTGCCGCCGCGTGCACCCAATCCATGCCATCAGGGATCGGCAACGTCTGGCCGGCCGGTGCCACGCAATACTGTGCGTAGCCGCCGCCGTTGGTCAGTGCGCAGACCTTGTCGCCCACGATAAATTCGCTGACGCCGGTGCCGATGGCCACCACTTCCCCAGCCACTTCCAGCCCCGGGAACGGACTCATGCCGGGTTTCAGCGGGTACTTGCCGGCCCGTTGAAGCGCGTCGGGGCGGTTGATCCCGGCGGCGTGCACGCGAATCAGCACTTCGCCCGCCGCCGGGGTGGGCACTGGCTCCTGGCGTGGCTTCAACACCTCGGGGCCGCCGGGCTCGGTGATTTCAATCAGGGTCATGGTTTGAGGCAAGGTCATGTCGAAGTCCTGGGATAGAGAAGTCATAACAGTGGGACCGCATTGAGGGAGCGGTGATTCAGTTCAAAACAGGCAGCACATCATCACGACGGTTGAGCAAACGCATGCCCTGTTCCAGCAGCAGTGCAACCACAATCGCACCGGCCGCGATGACAAACAACAAGGCGTGATGACCGCCGCTGGCATTGAACAGCGCCGAATAGGCAAACCCGGCGATGGCCTGAAAGGTGGCGAACGAAACCGTCGCACGGCTCCAGGCCACTTGCTGCTGGTGATGCTGCGCGATCAGTTCGTGAACCCGTGCCAGCGCCAACGGGACGATGCCCGGCGGGAACGAGCCGAGAATCACCGCCAGTAAGGCCAGCGCCGTAAAGGAACTCGATATTGCCAACAGGCCAACGGCAATTGCTTGCACCACCAGCACCACCCGAATACTGACCTTCGCGCCGAACTGATCCGCCAGAAAGCCATAACTCACCGGCCCGACAATCGCGCCGAGGCCATACATCACCCAAATCAGTGCGCCGACGTGCGGCCCGGCACCGAGACCACGGGCGACGTAATCCACCAGGAACACCATCGCGGGCACCAGTCCGGCGGCCATGAACGCATATTGTGCGAACAGCAGGTATACCCGTGGATCAGTGCCGGTCTTGGGCTCGTCGATTGATGGCGCGACGGCTGGGTGGTGCGCCTCTGACGGCCAGCCAAACCAACTGGCAGCGGTGAGCACCAGGGACAACAGGCCAAGACCGAACCAGGTCTGCTGCAAGCCAAGACTCAGCAACGGCGGAACAATCGTCCCCGATCCGGCAATGCCCAGGCCAATCCCGAGAAAAATCGCACCGCTGGCCAACCCTCGGCGCGCTGCCGGCACGTGGGGCAACACGGTTGCGGCCACCAGCACCATGATCGCGCCACCGGCAACACCCGACAGCAGGCGCCAGCCGAAAAACCAGTTCACCGACAAGGGAAAGCCACAGGCGAAGAACGACAAGGTCACGGCAAACATCATCAGCCGCAGCGCGGTTTTGTTGGAGGTGCGTTGCGCGACAGGGCGGCCGATCAGGGCGCCAATCAGATAGCCGACCAGGTTGGCGGCACCGAGGTAAACCACATCGCTGGCGGAAAACCAGTGGGCCTGGATCAACGCTGGAATCAACGGAGTGTAGGCAAACCGCGCCAGGCCAATGCTGACCAGACTGGCGCTGAGGCCGGCGAAGATCGGCAGCCAAATGGCGCTTCGCGAGGGGGTCGATGAGCTGTGCATGAGCAGGATCCTGAGAGGTATTCGCTGGCCTTCAGCCTAACGCGATCTTTTGATGCAATAACGCAGCGATTTTGCGCTACTGTGATGCGAATATGCATCAGCAGGAGAACCACATGAATTGGGATGACGCACGGGTATTTCTCGCGGTGTGCCGAGAGTCGACACTGCGTGGCGCCGCGCGGGTGCTGGGGGTTGATCAGGCCACGGTGGGCCGGCGGATTACGGCGCTGGAAAAGTCCTTGAGTGCCACGTTGTTCCTGCGCACCTCTGATGGCTACGCACTCACCGCAGTGGGCGAGGCGGCGCTGGCGGCCGTGGAAAAAATGGAGCGCTCGGCGCTGGAACTGGAGCGGCAGATCCAGGGGCTGGACGATCGGTTGACCGGACTCGTCCGGGTCAGCACCACCGATTCCATGGCCATCGACTTCCTGATCCCGGCCATTGCGCGCCTGCATCAGCAGCACCCCGACGTGCGCGTGCAACTGGACGCCTCGACGCAGTTCCTCAGCCTGGCCAAACGTGAAGTCGACATCGCCGTGCGCAATACCCGGCCGGACACCCCGGACCTGATCGCGCGACGAATCGCTCGCTGGCCGGTGGGCCTTTTTGCGTCCAAGGCGTACGTGGACGCCAACGGAGTGCCGACACCGGGCTCGGCGTTCGAGGGGCATGATCTGGTGGTGTATCAGCCGTACCTGCAAAACCAGAAGGACATGACGCTGGTGTCGGAGCCGTTGCATCGCGGGCGGATTGTGTCGAGCCTGAGCTCCAGTCTGCTGGTGCGTCGATCCATTGCGGCGGGTATCGGATTGGGGGAAGTTCCGGTGTACATGGGGGAGCGGGACGGGCTGGTCAGGCTCTGGCCTGAACGCACACGACCGCTGCCGTATGACGTCTGGCTGGTGACCCATGCCGACTTGCGGCACACCGCGCGGGTGCGGGCGGTGATCGATGAAATTGTCGCGGTGTTTTCCGGCACCGGCGAATAACACACCTGTAGCAGCCGGACGCAGGCTTCGCCAGCTGCTACAGGGATTTGCGTTTAACAGTTACGGCATTTCAGGCAGCTCTTGCGGGCGCAGGTCGAATACCAGCACTTCGGCATCCGCACCGTTGCTCAACGTCAGCACCTGTTCATCGCGAACCCGCACGCCATCACCTTCCTGCAACTGCACGCCATTGAGTTCAACGCTGCCACGGGCCACGTGCACGTAGGCATAACGGTTCGCGGCCAGTTCCAGCGCAGCGCTTTCCTTGCCGTCGATCAGCGCGGCGTACACCCGTGCATCCTGTCGCACTTTCAGCGAACCCTTGTCGCCGTCGGGGGAGATGATCAGTTGCAGGCGCCCGCGTTTCTTTTGCGTGCTGAAGTGTTCTTGCTGATAACGCGGTTTGGCGCCGCTGACTTGCGGCACAATCCAGATTTGCAGGAAATGCACAGGACGTGTCGCCGAGTGGTTGTACTCGCTGTGGGCCACGCCGCTGCCGGCGCTCATCAACTGCACGTCGCCCGGGCGGATTACCGAACCGGTGCCCAGCGTGTCCTTGTGTTCCAGCGCGCCTTCGAGCACGTAGGAGAAAATCTCCATGTCGCGGTGAGGGTGTTGGCCGAAGCCTTTACCGGCCGCCACGCGGTCATCGTTGATCACCAGCAGGTCGGAAAAACCCTGTTCTTTCGGGTTGCGATAGTTGGCGAAGGAAAAGGTATGGAACGACTTCAACCAACCGTGATTGGCCGCGCCGCGATCAGAAGCTTTGCGAAGGGTCAGCATGATGAAATCTCCTGTTGGGACGTTGATTCGTCCGAGTGAGGAGAAGGTTAATGGTTACTGGTGGGTTCAATAAGTAGATGAAAATTGAAACACTGTCCTGATAAGGTTGACAGTAATGTGCGGACGATCACGCATTCTTTCCCGACGCAGTCGCCACGATTGGCCATAATGCACAGCACCCTTTTAACGCCTTACACACAACCCCCTGTAGGAGTGAGCCTGCTCGCGATCCCGGTGTGTCAGTCCACATTGATATCAACTGATACGCCGCCATAGCGAGCAGGCTGACTCCTCAGGGACCGGTGTCTGGCCGGTATTCTTTTTTGACTTCAGTGATTTCTAACCCATGAAAACCGTGGCAATGGTGTTATTCCCCGGCTTCCTCCTGCTCGACATGGCCGGTCCCATGGAGGTGTTTTCCATCGCCAACCGCTACCTGGCCCCGGCTGACCACTACGTCCTCACGACCATCGGCACCGAACCCGGCGCATTGCGTGCCTCCAACGGTGTCAACGTCCAGGCCGATCTGCACATTGATCAGGCGATTCAAGGTTACGACCTGCTGCTGGTGCCGGGCGGCCCCGGTGCCTATAACGAGAGACACCCGCCGTTGCTCCACTGGCTCTCGGGCGCGGTGAATCGCGCCGGGCGATACGGTTCGATCTGCACCGGTGCTTTTGTGTTGGGGCACGCCGGTTTGCTCGACGGTTATCGCGTGACCACTCACTGGCACTACACCGAACGGCTGATCAAAGGCTTCCCCAAGGCCACCGTGGAGACCGATCAGATTTACGTGCTGGACCGTAACCTCATCACCTCCGGCGGCGTGACCGCCGGCATCGACCTGGCACTGGCGGTGGTCGCCGAAGACCATGGCAAAAAAGTCGCGCAGGACGTGGCCAAAGTGCTGTTGGTGGTGATGAAGCGCCAGGGCGGGCAGGCGCAATTCAGCCCGTTGATGGCCACGGTTGCCCCGCACGAAACGCCGATCACCCGGGTGCAAAACTATGTGCTGGAACACCTGGATGAAGCGTTCTGCATCGAGCGCATGGCGGGTCTGGCAACCATGAGTACGCGGCACTTCACCCGGGTTTTCGCACGGGAGGTGAACATGACACCGATGGAGTTTTTGCAAAACGCGCGCATCGACCGCGCCAGGAGCCTGCTGGAAACCAGTGACCTGCCGCTCAAGACGGTGGCGTTCAAAAGCGGCTTTGGCAGCGTGCGCCACATGCGTTTCCTGTTCGGCGAAAAGCTTGGCCTGACACCCAGTCAGTACCGTGAACAGTTCAGCTAGCGTGTTGTGTCCGTCATGCGCACCTTGATGGCCGGGACGCTCCCTCCGTGGCCGTTGAACCGTCACGCAGGGCTGCCAAGATACCCCTGAACTCTTTGCAAGGGAGGTGCGGGAGCCTGGAAGGCGAGTGCGAAGGTGGGTTGTGGCACTTAGAGCCGGGACAGGTTTTCAGCACGCGAACGTGCATGAACAGCCTCACAGATTTGATCAGCGAAGCGGTGCTGCATTTCGGCCCCTACGCGTTTCACCAACGGCAACGGCTGATCCTGGACGGTGATCGGCCGCTGCGCATGGGCGGGCGGGCCCTGGACATTTTGCAGGTGCTGGTCGAGCGCGCCGGGACGGTGGTCAGCAAGGACGAACTGATTGCCCGGGTCTGGCCGACGTCGGTGGTCGAGGACATCAACCTGCGCGTGCACATTGCTGCGCTACGTCGCGCCCTGGGCGACGGGCAAAACGGTCAGCGCTACATCGTCAACATTCCCCAGCGCGGCTACAGCTTTGTGGCCCCGGTGCAGCACCTGCCGGCAGGTGCACCTGTGTCGATTCAATCCATTCAAAAAGCTCAACACAACCTGCCGGCACGGCTCACGCCGGTGACCGGTCGTGACTCGATTGTCGGCAGTCTGGTGCGGCAGTTGCCGGTGCGGCGTTTGATGACGCTGGTTGGCCCCGGCGGCATCGGTAAGACTACCGTAGCGTTGCGCGTGGCCGAGTTGTTGTTGCAACACTATCAGGACGGCGTCTGGCTGGTTGATCTGGGGGCGATTGATGATCCCGCGCAAGTCGTTGACCACCTGACGCGCACCCTTGAACCCGATGTCGGGACTGCCCTAGAGGCGTTGGCGCGGCGCCACGCGTTACTGGTGCTCGACAACTGCGAGCACCTGCTGCAGCGCTGTCGAACGCTGGTTGAAAGCCTGCTGATTGCGGCGCCCCGGCTGTCGATTCTGGCCACCAGCCGCGAACCATTGTTGGCCGCAGGGGAAACGCTGGTACGTCTGCCGCCACTGGCGGTGCCGCCCATCTGCGAGGGGCAGAGTGTCGCGCAAGTCATGGGCTATTCGGCCGTACAGCTGTTCGTCAGTCGCGCACGCGCCCGTCAACAAGGCTTTGCCCTGCGCGAACAAGACCTCGGCACCGTCGGCGACATCTGCCGCAGGCTCGATGGTTTGCCGCTGGCCATCGAATTGGCCGCCGCGCAAATTGATGCGCTGGCGCTGATGGGGTTGCAAGCGCAGCTCGACAATTGTTTTCAGCTGCTGACTCAGGGCCGGCGCACGGCCGTCCCCCGGCATCAAACCCTGAAAGCCGCGCTGGACTGGAGCTATGACCAACTGAGCCCATTGGAGCAAACAGTGTTGCAGCGCCTGGCCGTGTTCAAAATGGCCTTCACCCTGGACGCCGCCATGGCAGTGATCAATTGCTCGGCACTGCCGCCCGGATGTGTGATGCAAGCGGTAGAACACCTGGCACTCAAATCATTGTTGTCGGTGGAGCAGGGCTGCGGTGTGACCCGCTACCGTTTCCTCAACACCACTCGCCTGTATGCGTTGGAAAAACTCGAGCACAGCGCAGCGTTGCGCGATTTTAAAAGGCGCTACGCCCGTTTTATCAGCCGAGGGCGCTCCACGTCAGCTGGGCAACTGGCGTTGCAACTCGTCGAGTAACCGGCGGACGTTCATCAGGTCCGGTGTGGCAAAGCCTTCGGTGAATTGCTGGTAGATCGGTGCCAGCAGTTCATGGGCCTGTCGATAGCGCCCCTGACGCTGCCAGAGCCGGGCCAGGGACGTGGCGCTGCGCAGCTCCCAGGCGCGAGCGCCCTGGGTTCTGGCCACGTTCAATGCCCGCATCAGCACGGCCTCGGCCGCCTGGTTTTTCAACGGGCAATCCTCTTCCAGCAGCGCATTCGCTTTGGCCCGTAGAATTTCTGCCGTGCTCCAGCCGGCGACGCCGGTATCCGCGCGTTGCAGCAAGGCGTCATCGACGAAACCGCTGTCCAGCGTGACCATGATGTCCTTGATCAACCCACTGCTGGCTGGGGGCGGCAAGTGCTCCTCTGCCTGGTCGATCACCTGCGCGTAGTGACGTGCCCACGTGTAGAACAACAGCACCGAATGTTTTTGCGCTTGCTCCAGCAGCAGGCGCAGGAGCTCGCGAGCGCTGCGGGTGTCGCCGTTGTAGTGGGCGATCAGGCAGCCGGCCAGGGCCAGGGTGTAACAAATGGAGGTGCCATGGTTGATCTGAATCGCGATGTCCAGTGCCTGGCGGGCCGTACGCCAGGCCTGCTCCGGTTGGCCCTGCAACCAGAGGATGCGCGCCAGAATCGTCAGGGACGCAACGCTTTGGTCGTATTGCACGCCAAAACCGTGGGTGAAGCGGTTGAGGTGACCACTGTGGGCCATGCGCTGGATCACTTCTTCGGCGTTGACCCGGGCCCGCCCCTGATCCCCGGCAAAGTGCAACGCGAGCACGCGCAGTCGGTGGGTGCTCAACGCGAGCACGGCGTCGTCATGCCCGCCCAGTCGATCGAACTGCAGGCTCTGTTCCAGCGCCAGTTGATAATTTCCGCAGCTTAGATTGACCGCCATGTGCCCGGACACCGCCCGCAACTGACCGGCCATGTCACCGCACTGTCTGGCCAGGGTTCTGGCGCTGACGAAGGCGTCGATGGTTTCCACAGTGCCGCCCTGGGTGTGGTAGCAGGAGCTGCCGAGGGCCAGTTTCAGGCTCATTTTCAGCTGAGGGCAGGGCTCGGGTGTGGCATCGAGCAGTGCCAGCGCCTTGCGCACATAAATGCCATGTTCCTTGAGCAGCGACAGTTCCTGCCACAGCGGCATGGACGTTGCGGCCAACTGGATGGCCAGTGATTGCGAGCCGTGCCCGTTCAAACCCCAATCAAGCGCCGCGCGAATGTCCTCCAGACCCCGGGCGTACCGCTCGATCCACCGACCGGTCGGGATGAGCTCCCAGTCATTGCGTGCCTGGTGCATCAACGCCAGGCAGCGTTCGGCATGGCGGACTCGCGTGTCCGGCAGGTCGGCGGCCTGGTCGAGTTTTTCCAGGGCGTAGCTGCGTGTGGTGTCGAGCAGGCGATAGAACACGTCTTCGTCGCCCACTTCCACATTCAGCAGCGACTTGGCCACCAGTTGGGTGATTGCACCAAACACGTTGCCGGGGTCGATGTGTTCACCAACGATCACCGCCGCTGCGGATTCCAGGGTGAATCCGCCCCTGAACACGCTCAGCCGGCGCAGGCAGGTTTGCTCGCAGGGCGTCAGCAGTTCGTAGCTCCAGTCGAGCGTGGCGCGCAGCGTCTGGTGCCGACCCAATGCCGGCTGACACCCTTGGGTCAGCAGACGAAAGCTGCCTTGCAGCTGCTCCAGCACGCCGCTTAAACCCAAGTGGCCGACTTGCGCGGCAGCCAGTTCGATGGCCAGCGGAATGCCGTCCAGGCGATGGCAGATGTCGATCAATAGTGGCAGCTCGTAATCACTCAGTTCGAAGCTGTCGTGGCTGGCCATCGCTCGCTCGACGAACAATTGCAGCGCCGAAAACGTCATGGCCTGTGCGCGATCCAGCACGGCGATGGGCGGTGGGCAATCCAGCGACTCAAGGCGCTGGACGAACTCGCCTTCGGCCCGCAGGCTTTCGCGGCTGGTGGCCAGAATGTGCACCTCGGGCGCGGCGCGCAGGGTGCTTTCGCAGAGCAGGGCGATGGCGTCGACCAGGTGTTCGCAATTGTCGATGACCAGCAGCATCTGGCGGTCGCGCAGGAAGGTTGCCAGTGCGCCCACGGGGTCGCCATCGTGCAGGGACAACTCCAGCAGCGTCGCCAAATGCGCGGTGATCATCAGCGGGTCGTTGATCGGTGCCAGGTCCAGCAGGCGAATGCCGTCCCGGTAGCGCCCGATCAACTGTTCGGCGACGCGCAGGGCCACGGTGGTCTTGCCGATGCCGCCGGGGCCGACGAGTGTGATGAAGCGCTGGCGTGCCAGTTGTGTCACCAAATGATCGACCAGGGATTGGCGCCCGATGAGCCGGGTGCGGCGCACGGGGAGGTTATGGCCGTTGGGCACCGGTCCTTCGAGTTCGGGGTGCTGCTCGATCCGTTCCAGCGAATAGGGCGCGACAAAGCTATAGCCGCGCTGTGCCACGGTGACGATGTAGCGCTGGCCGGCCTGGCCATCGCCGAGGGCTTTACGCAACGCCGCCATGTGCACCCGCAGGTTGATGTCCTCCACCACGCTTTTGGGCCAGACCGCCGCAATCAGTTGCTGCTTGCTGACCACTTGCCCGGCGTGCTCCAGCAGGATCAACAGAATGTCCATGGCACGTCGGCCCAGGCGCAGGGGCTGGTCGGCCTCCATCACCAGGCGTTGTCCGGGGTAGATCCGGTAGGGGCCGAAATGCACAGCCTGTTCGGGGGAAAGGGTCAACGTGTCGCTCCTGCTTGCATCCGTCTAATACGCGGTTTTCGAGCATATTCCGCAGGTTTTGAGATCAGTGCAATCCGGGTGGCAGGTGACTGTCGGGTGTTCGCTGCGACTGTCTGTCCCCGCCACCCTGGGCCGGTGCCGTGTTTACGGTAACAAAGCCGGGGTTACGGCTTTTGGCGCGCCAGGGAAAATTAACAACGTTTAACTCGTGCTGCGTCTGGTCTACGCCCAAAACTCTCATCCTTCAACGTCCATCGGTCAGCCGCCGTACGCAACACCTGTTGGGGTTGGTATTGAAGTCAAGCAGGGATTTATTGTCATGAGGACACCGGAATGAGCAATGTGGTGGTGGTCTATCACAGTGGCTACGGGCACACCCGTGTCATGGCCCAAGCCGTGGCCCAGGGGGTGGAACGGCATCTGGGCAGCATCTGCCTGTTGATTCCGGTGGAGGAAGTGGACGACCACTGGGACCGCTTGCACAACGCCGACGCCATCATCTTCGGCGCCCCGACCTACATGGGCAGCGCCTCGGCACCCTTCAAAAGCTTCATGGAGGCCACTTCGGCGTTCTACCTGGCCCAGCCCTGGCGCGACAAACTGGCCGCCGGGTTCACCAACTCCGGCAGCCTGTGTGGCGACAAGCTCAACACCTTGCTGCAAATGGCCGTGTTCGCGGCCCAGCATTCAATGATCTGGGTTGGCCTCGACCTGCTGCCCGCGCGCTCCGGCACCGGCGTGTTCGATGGGCAGATGAATCGCCTGGGCAGCTCGCTCGGCGCCATGTCCCAATCCAATGTCGAACAACCCCCCGAACTGGCCCCGCCACCCGAAGACCGCTGCACCGCCGCGCACTTGGGCGAGCGCGTGGCGCGGCTGGCCGAACGCATGAACCACTCACCGGTTTTGTACACCCCCGACACTCGCAAAGGAGATAGCCCATGACAACGTTCACCACCCGCGACGGCACCGAGATTTATTACAAGGACTGGGGCACCGGACAGCCCGTTGTTTTCAGCCACGGCTGGCCGTTGAATGCCGACAGCTGGGAATCGCAGATGATTTTCCTGGCGTCCAAAGGCTACCGGGTCATCGCTCATGACCGCCGGGGGCACGGGCGCTCCAGCCAACCGTGGTCCGGTAATGACATGGACCATTACGCCGACGATCTGGCGCAACTGATTGAGTTGCTGGACCTCAAGGATGCGGTGTTGTTCGGCTTCTCCACCGGCGGCGGCGAAGTGGCGCGCTACATCGGTCGCCATGGCACGGGCCGGTTGGCCAAGGCCGGGCTGATCTCCGCGGTGCCGCCGCTGATGCTCAAGACCGAAGCCAACCCCGGCGGCCTGCCGATCGAAGTGTTCGATGGCATTCGCCAGGCGTCCCTGGCCGACCGTTCGCAGCTGTACATCGATCTCGCCAGTGGCCCGTTCTTCGGCTTCAACAAACCGGGCGCGAAACCGTCCCAGGGCATGATCGACTGGTTCTGGATGCAGGGCATGATGGCCGGCCACAAGAACGCCTATGACTGCATCAAGGCCTTCTCCGAAACCGACTTCACCGAAGACCTGAAGAAATTCGACATCCCGACCCTGGTAGTGCACGGCGACGCGGATCAGGTGGTGCCGTTCCAAGCCGCTGGCGTTGCTTCAGCAAAGTGGGTCAAAGGCTCTACGCTCAAGATCTACCCAGGCGCACCGCACGGCTTGACGGATACCCACAAGGATCAACTCAACGCTGATTTGCTGGCGTTCCTCAACGGCTAACACTCGCTGCTACAGGCGCCCCGGCCCCCTGTACCAGCTGTCGAGCCTCGCCGGGGCTCGACAGCTGCTACTCCGCGTTGGGCGTTATTGCGCGTGAAGTTGAGCGGTGTAGGCGGGTGGATGAGGGTGTGAGCGTACCGTGCGGCAGCGCCAGGCAAACGGATTGATGCCTTCGCTGCGGGTGAAGATGTGGCAGAAGTGCGCCTGATCGCAGAAGCCGCATTCGAGGCTGATTTGCGTGAGGCTCAAGTCGGTGTCGCGGATCAGCTGCTTGGCCCGCGCAATGCGTTGCAGACGTATCCAGTCCTGAGGCGAATAACCGGTGTTGCATTTGAACGCGCGGGAGAAATGACTGCGCGAGAGGGCGCACGCCCGCGCCAGTTCAGTGACCTCGACGGTTTCATCGAGACGCTCGAGGATCAGTTGTTTAGCCAGGCTTTCGCGCCATGGGCTCAGGCCGCCGGTGGTCTTCTTTGGCGATTCAGTGACTGCCGCGCGGGCGACGTTTTGCTGAGAATGGGCCATGACAAATGTCCGTGTCGGTGAGCTTCATTCTTCGTCGCGGGGAGTTGGCAGGCGAGTTAAACGTTGTTAATTCCGTCCTCGCGAAAATCCGGCCAAGGCGCTAACTCAGCACATTGCTGCAATTTCTTCAGACGCAGTACTTGCACTATTGACGTCATCCGGGTGCGTTAGGCGTGGCCGCTTTTTTTATCGATCAAGGGTGAAGGCATGAAACATTCTCTGGTTTGCACATTGGGGGTCGCGGTAGCGCTGGCATCCGGTACATGCTTGGCACAGGCACAGGCACAGGCACAGGCACCGGCGCAAGTCGGCACACAGGCGCCGGGCTACTTTCGCCTGGCCGTGGGCGGCTACGAAGTGACGGCGTTATTCGATGGTTACAACGACTTGTCGCCGAAGCTGCTCAAGGGCCTGACGCAAAGTCAGATCCGCGCATTGCTGGCCCGTCGCTCGATTGAAACGCCTGGCGTGCAAACCGCGTTCAACGCGTTTTTGGTCAACACCGGCAAGCAACTGATTCTGGTGGACACCGGCGCTGGCCAGTGCATCGGCGCAACGGCCGGCATGCTCTCGGACAACATGAAAGCCGCCGGGTACGAGCCGTCCCAAGTCGATGCGATTCTGTTGACCCACCTGCACCTGGACCACGTCTGCGGGCTGGTCGACGCCGAGCAAAAACCGGTGTTTGCCAATGCCACGGTCTACGCGGCAAAAGCCGAGGCTGATTACTGGCTCGATCCTCAAGCCATCGCCAAGGCCCCCGAAGGCGCCAAGCCTTATTTCAAAATCGCCCAGGATTCCACCGCGCCCTACGTTGCGCAGGGCCGCTTCAAGACGTTCGCGGCCGGTCAATCGCCCGTGCCAGGTGTGGTCGATGCCACGCTGGAGAGCGGACACACTCCCGGCAGCACGACGTACCGCTTCACCTCTGAAGGGCAGAGCATTCTGTTCATGGGGGATCTGGTGCATAACCTAGCGGTGCAATTCGAGCACCCTGACGTGTCGATCGCTTTTGACGTCAACAGCCAGCAAGCGATCAAGAGTCGGGCCAAGGTGTTCAGTGACGCTGCCTCCAGCAAGACCTGGGTGTCGGCGGCACACTTGCCGTTTCCGGGCATCGGTCATATCGCAACCGAGGGCAAGCACTTCCAATGGGTGCCGGTCGAATACGGGCCTTACAAACGTGCGGCCAAAGTACCGCTGATCGAGTAAAGTCCCAGCGTTTCGTGCCTGGCTCAACACACAAAAGGAACCGTGCCTATGAACCGTAACGATCTGCGCCGCGTCGACATGAACCTGTTGGTGATTTTCGAGGCGCTGATGTTCGAAAAGAACCTGACCCGCGTCGCGGAAAAACTGTTCATGGGCCAACCGGCGGTGAGTGCGGCGCTGGGGCGGTTGCGCGATTTGTTTGACGATCCGTTGTTGCTGCGCAACGGGCGCGGCATGGAACCGACCGCGCGGGCACTGGCGATTCTCAAGGAGCTGCAGCCGGCGATGGACACGATCTCGGGCGCCGTCAGCCGGGCCAAGGAGTTTGATCCGGCGACCAGTTGTGATGTGTTTCGTATCGGGCTGTCGGACGATGCCGAGTTCGGTTTGTTTCCGCCGTTGCTGCGGCAGCTGCAAGAAGAGGCACCTGGGATTGTGGTCGTGGTGCGCCGCGCCAATTACCTGCTGATGCCGGCGTTGCTGGCCTCCGGGGAAATCTCTGTGGGCGTCAGTTACACCACCGACCTGCCGGCGAACGCCAAGCGCAAAAAACTGCGCGATATTCCCTGCAAAGTGCTGCGCGGGGACAAGCGTCCGGGCACGCTGACGCTGGATGAATACTGCGAACGGCCCCACGCCATGGTGTCGTTCTCCGGCGACCTGAGCGGCAACATCGACCTCGACCTGGCCAAGCTTGGACGTAGCCGTCGCGTGGTGTTGGGCGTGCCGCAGTTCAGCGGCTTGCGCGCATTGCTCGCCGGCACCGAGATGATCGCCACCGTACCGGACTATGCCGCGTGCGCGCTGGTGGAAGGCTGTGGGTTGCGCGCTGAAGACCCACCGTTTGCCATCGATGCGGCGCAATTGTCGATAGCCTGGAGCGGGGTGCATGACAACGACCCGGCGGAGCGATGGTTGCGCTCGCGAATCAGTGAATTCATGTCGGGGCCTTTGCCCATTCCAGCCTGAACGTGGCAGCTTACGGGCGAGCAGATTCCCGCCTGCAGGAAACTGTGTGGGTATGATGGCCGGTTTCAAGGCAGAGCCACTCGTCTGAAAAAACTGTCTACCTGTCAGTTCTGACAGTGGCGACTATTCCCGATCCAGTGTGAGATAGGCCCGTACCCCAAGGGCAAGGTCGATCCCGCACTGAGAGCGAATGATGAATAATCTGACTGACGTAACCACCCATGACTTGCCCCCTCCACGTATCAAGGAAAACCCGGTTTTCACGCTCCTGAGTCCGGTGGCGGTCAGGCATAACCTGACAGTCGTGGCGAACTACGACAGTCAGGCCACGGACAGGATCCGCGTCACATGGCAGGGGGCACCGGGCACGCCAGCCGAGGGTTCTTATACGTCGGGCTTCGTCGAGGTCGGGAATACTCGCCCTGCGGAGCTACGACTTCCCAATTCGCTGGTGACCTTCAACCTGGGCCGAACGGTAACGCTGACCTACACCGTCATCAGTGAAGACGACCCGGAGCCCAGAACCTCTGAGCCATTGATCTTGTATGTGCTGCCACTGGCACAAGGCGATATGCCCAGACCGTTCATCCCGCAGGCGGGCAACGCAGGTGAAGGCTTGGTCCTGAATGTGAAAGACCTGACCGAATTCACGCTGCGAATAAATGGATGGCCCCTGATTGCCTACAATCAAAACCATTGGCTTCGGCTCAGGGGAACCAACGCCAACGGCAGTGCTTTCGAGGCCGTGTACTGGCCTCGCACGGTTGTCGATCAGCAATTGATCCTTCACGGCTTCTATGCCAAAAACTTTGTTGCCGATCCGCTTAAACGGCTCATGGATCGCAGCACGTTGATTCTGGAGTTCATGGCGACGCTGGATGGAAGCGATGATGAGACCAAAGCGCTGATTTTTGCGCCGCGCAACTACATTGTAAGAACGGATGCACCGAAGACGCCGGTGATCCTGTCGGTGAAAGATCCATTCGGTCAGGACATCGCTGATGGAGGTGATACCGAGTACGGCAGCGTGACCCTGGAAGGTACCGCTACAGAGGGTGAAGAGGTGGAAATCTTTGCCGGCAACATTCCAAAAGGCACGGCCACGGCCGATTCCGGTCGCTGGAGGCATCAGGTGACTGGACTGCCCGACGGATTACACGAGTTGAAGGCCAAAGCCTTGTATGGCGACGGCGCGGTATCCAATTCGTGGAGGATAAACGTGAGGTTGCAAAGGCGGCAGTTGTCGATCAAGGAAGCGCCCGATCACGTCAATCTGGATCCCCTGGCGGCTTTGCAAAGACTGACCGCTGTGCTGGATTATGAAATGGCGCCTGACGATCTGATCACTGTGAACTGGGCAGCCGCGCCCGGCACGCTGCCTGCGGGCTCACACACGACAAACGCCGTTTTGGCCGGCAATACTCGACCCAGAGAAATACCGCTGCCTGTTTCATTGGTCGCGTTTAGCCTGGGTAAAAAAGTAGAGCTGAGGTTCACCTATACCCGCGGGACATCCGATCCGGTGACCTCTCAACCCGTTCCCCTTGACGTACTGTCGATCCCGGCCGTCGAGCTCATTGCTCCGGTGATTACCCAGGCGAACGGCACGACCGTACTGGACCTGAAAGACGTCACGTCCGGCGCGACCCTCAGTTTTGGTGGCTGGCCACATATCGCCCAAGGGCAGCGCATCTGGCTGGATCTGGAGGGTGAAAACGCCAGTGGTGGCAGCCACTATCTCCAGACCTGGGCGGGCTCGCGCAACTCGGTGCATCGTGCTTGGGTCACGAACAACGGCTTTAGCATCACCATTGCGTACAGCTATCTATCGCTATTGAGGGATGGCAGCCGGTTGGCCATTCGCTTCAGGGTAAATACGGATCAGATGGCAGATGACGCGACAGCGATGGTCTTCGACACGCGTGAATATACTGTTCGAGCCGTTCCCTGAACCGGGCCGGTTTATCGATACCTTGATCAATCCTGCCCGTCATGCAGGTCCCCTGTGGGCATGAGCCTGCGTCGCTTGGTAGATCTGTGCTCTTCCACAAAAAGAGCACACCCATCCAATTTTTTCCGTCCCCACACCGGCACTATCGAAAAACGTCCCGGCACATCGTTGCCGGTGGTTTTTCATTTGTGCAGGTAGCCCATGAACACGTCGCTACGGGATGAACGGGTCCAGGACTGGGGCCTGCTGTTTCTGCGGGGCAGCGCCAGTCTGTTCCTGCTGTGGGTGCACGGCTTGCCGAAGCTGCTTGACTACAGCGCTCAACTGCACGTCATCGAAGACCCTTTCCACCTTGGCGCCAACCTGACGCTGATGCTGGCGATTTTCGCCGAGGTGCTGTGCCCGTTGCTGATCATTGTCGGACTGCTGGTGCGTTTGGCGTGCCTGCCGATCTTGTGTGTGTTGCTGGTGGCGATGGTGGTGGTGCATCCGCAATGGAGCCTCGAGGAAGGGCAATTCGGCTGGTTGTTGTTGATCCTGTTCACCAGCATTTTCATCGCCGGGCCTGGTCGGCTGGCGCTCAATGTCCGATTCACCGGAGCGTTGCGTTATGCCTGAAGCCAGACCTTTTGAAGAAGTCGTGACCTTGATCATCAAGCACCGGGTCAAGGCGGGTTTTGAAGTGCCTTACGAAGCCTGGCTGCGCAACATTGTCAGCATCGCCGGGCAGCAGGAAGGGCACCTGGGCGTGGACGTGATGCGCGGCAAAAACGCCGGGCTCGACATGTACACCTGCGTGCTGCGCTTTTGCACCACCGAGGCGATGCAGCACTGGCTCGATTCGCCGCAACGCCTGGAACTGGTCCGCGAAGCGACGCCGATGCTCGCCGACGGCGACCAGACCGAGGTCAACCCGGTCAATGAATTCTGGTTCGCGCCCCAGGCCGACGCCGCGTCGCCACCGCCACCACGCTGGAAGCAGGCCGTGGTGACCTTGCTGGTGATTCTGCCGCACACCTTGCTGGTGCCGCTGATCTGGGGACCGCTGCTACAACTCAACGCCGTTCTCTCCAATTACGTCGTAGCGACGTTCCTGATCACGCTCACCATCGTGCTGTCGGTGGTGTACCTGTTCATGCCCATGGCGACCCGATTGTTCGCGCCCTGGTTATCTCCTTCCCCTCAGCCCAAGGAAACGCGATGAACGCCGATCTGATTCTGTTCAATGGCCAATTTCATACCGTTGACCGTGAAAACCCGCTCGCCAGTGCCGTGGCGATCAGCGACGGCCGTTTTGTCGCGGTCGGCACCGATGCCGAGGCCATGGCCCTGCGCGGTTCGGGCACGCAGGTCATCGATCTCAAGGGCCGCTGCGTCATCCCCGGCCTCAACGACTCGCACTTGCACCTGATCCGTGGCGGCCTCAATTACAACCTCGAACTGCGTTGGGAAGGGGTGCCGTCGCTGGCCGATGCCTTGCGCATGCTCAAGGATCAGGCCGACCGCACGCCAACGCCGCAATGGGTGCGCGTGGTTGGTGGCTGGAACGAATTCCAGTTCGCCGAAAAGCGCATGCCGACCCTCGAAGAACTGAACCAGGCGGCACCGGACACTCCGGTGTTCGTGCTGCATTTGTACGACCGCGCCTTGCTCAACCGTGCCGCGTTGCGCGTCGCCGGCTACACCCGCAATACGCCGAATCCACCGGGTGGCGAGATCGTGCGCGATAGCAACGGCGAGCCCACCGGCATGCTGGTCGCGCGGCCCAACGCGATGATTTTGTACTCGACGCTGGCCAAGGGGCCGAAGTTGCCGCTGGAGTACCAGGTCAACTCGACCCGCCAGTTCATGCGCGAACTCAATCGTCTCGGTCTCACCAGCGCGATCGATGCCGGTGGTGGTTTCCAGAATTACCCGGACGATTATCAGGTGATCGAGCAGTTGGCCAAGGACCGGCAATTGACCATCCGTATCGCCTACAACCTGTTCACCCAGAAGCCCAAGGAAGAACTCACCGACTTCAAAAACTGGACCAGCAGCGTGACCCTGCACCAGGGCGACGATTACCTTCGGCATAACGGCGCCGGGGAAATGCTGGTGTTCTCGGCGGCGGATTTCGAAGACTTCCTCGAACCGCGTCCGGACCTGCCGCAAACCATGGAAGACGAACTCGAGCCGGTAGTGCGCCACTTGGTGGAACAGCGTTGGCCATTCCGTTTGCACGCCACCTACAACGAATCGATCAGTCGCATGCTCGACGTGTTCGAGAAGGTCAACCGCGACATTCCGTTCAATGGTTTGCCGTGGTTTTTCGACCACGCTGAAACCATCACCCCGCAGAACATCGAGCGGGTGAGGGCGCTGGGCGGGGGTATCGCGATTCAGGACCGCATGGCGTTTCAGGGCGAATATTTTGTCGAGCGTTACGGTGCCAAAGCCGCCGAAGCGACGCCGCCGATCAAGCGCATGCTGGCCGAAGGCGTGCCAGTCGGTGCCGGCACCGATGCCACGCGAGTGTCCAGCTACAACCCCTGGACCTCGTTGTACTGGATGGTCAGCGGCCGGACAGTGGGAGGGCTTGAGCTGCATGCCGAAGGCCTGTCCCGGCAGACCGCGCTGGAATTGTTTACCCACGGCAGCGCCTGGTTCTCTTCCGAGCAGGGCAAGAAAGGCATGATCAAGGTCGGTCAATTGGCGGACGTGGCGGCATTGAGTGCGGACTATTTCAGCGTCGACGAAGAAGCGATCAAGTGGATCGAGTCGGTGTTGACCGTGGTCGGCGGCAAGGTGGTGTACGCCGCCGGTGACTTCGAAAAACTCGGGCCGGCCAGCGTACCGGTGCTGCCGGACTGGTCGCCGGTGGTCAAGGTCCCGGGCCACTGGCGTCCGACCTCGCCGATGCAGGCACAGGTTCACCATTGCAGCGGGCCGTGCGGCGTGCATGCCCACAGCCATGAAAAAGCGCGCTTGTCGAACGCGCCGGTCAGTGATTTTGCCGGTTTCTGGGGCGCCTTTGGCTGTTCGTGCTTCGCGTTCTGACGATCACAAAAAGCGCCGATGGACTGTGTCGGCGCCCGACGTAATACCCATCCACCGAGGAGTTTCACATGAGCAACGTTCCGTACAAACGCCTGAACAAGGATGATGCCGTTGTCTTGCTGGTCGACCACCAGACTGGTCTGATCTCGCTGGTTCAGGATTTCTCGCCCAACGAATTCAAGAACAACGTCCTGGCCCTCGCGGACCTGGCCAAGTTCTTCAAGCTGCCGACCATCCTCACCACCAGTTTCGAAAATGGCCCGAACGGCCCGATGGTGCCGGAGCTCAAGGAGCTGTTCCCGGACGCGCCGTACATCCCGCGTCCAGGCCAGATCAACGCCTGGGACAACGAAGACTTCGTCAAAGCCGTCAAAGCCACGGGTCGCAAGCAATTGATCATTGCCGGTGTGGTAACGGATGTTTGCGTGACCTTCCCGACGCTGTCGGCGCTGGCGGAAGGGTTTGAAGTGTTCGTGGTTACCGACGCCTCGGGGACCTTCAACGAAACCGTGCAACAAGCGGCATGGGCACGTATGGCGGCCGCGGGTGCGCAACTGGTGAACTGGTTCTCGGTGGCCTGCGAGCTGCAAGGTGACTGGCGCAACGACATGGAAGGCCTGGCGAATCTGCTGTCGCCGCGCATTCCGAACTATCGCAATTTGATGAACAGCTATTCGGTGCTGACGTCGAAGTAAGCCTCGCCGCACAAAAAATGCCCGCAATGAGCGGGCATTTTTTTGCCTATCGTGTTTGCAGCCAGCTCAGGAACCCCCCTTTCTTGATCGGCCCCGAGCTCCACGACAACAGATGACCCAGGACAAAGGACATGGGGCAACTCCGTTTTCAAAAGGGCAGACAGGAAATAGCCTGCACGAGGGCAGGCTCCTTCAAGGGGGCTCAGTTCAGATGAGTCTTGAGTTCCAGTGCAGCCTGGCGAACCGCCGCTTTGACTTCCGGAATCTGGCTCAGCGGGTTGAGCAGGCCGAAGTCGTGAATCATGCCGTTGTACCGCACGGCGGTGACCGGTACGCCGGCGGCGTCGAGGTGACGGGCATAGGCTTCACCTTCGTCACGCAACACGTCGAACTCAGCGGTTTGCACCAGGGCAGCGGGCAAGCCTTTGAGCTGTTCGGCGCTGGCTTGCAACGGCGAGGCATGGATCTGCGCACGCTCGGCACTGTCGCTGGTGTAGTTGTCCCAGAACCAATTCATCATCCCTTTGGTGAGGAAGTGGCCTTCGGCAAATTGCTGGTACGAACCGGTGTCGAACCGAGCGTTGGTCACTGGCCACATCAACAACTGGAAGCGCAGCGCCGGGGTTTTCTGTTCCTTGGCCATCAAGGCCACGACCGCCGCCATGTTGCCACCGACGCTGTTGCCCGCTACAGCCAGACGCTTGCCATCGACGCCGATCTCCTTGCCATGCTCGGCCACCCAGCGGGTAGCGGCGTAGGCCTGATTGATCGCAGTCGGGTAGTGCGCTTCCGGCGACGGTGTGTAGTCGACATACACCGCGACAGCGCCGGAGCCGACCACCAGGTCGTGGATCAAACGCTGGTGAGTCGGGTAATCGCCCAACACCCAACCGCCGCCGTGGAAGAACATGAACACCGGCAATTGCCCTTTGACCTTGGCCGGACGCACGATTTTCAGGTTGATGGTCTGGCCATCGACGCTGATTGCGCGGTCACTGACTTCAACACCCGACAGATCAACCTTCACCGAACTCTGCGCACCCGCCAGCACCGCTCGGGCATCTTTTGGGCTCAGTTGCTCAAGCGGCTTGCCACCACCGGCGGCGAGAGCTTCGAGGAAAGCTTGGGTGTTGTGTTCGACGCCAGGGCTGCCGGCTGCAAATGCGTTGCCGACGCAGAGGGCGAGGAGGGAAACGGTCAGGGTTTTTTTGAGGATGTTCATGGGCAAATCCTTTTTAAGTTTTTAGACGTTGAGTACCTGAGTTTTCAGGTTGCTGATGGCTGTGGTTCAGGCCCTGAGCAACACCGTGGACACAGATTAATAGGATGCCTGCAGGCGAAAAAGCAGCTATAAAGTGTTTAACTGTCAACCAGGGCGCGACAATGAACCCATTCGAAGACATGCGTATTTTTTGCCAGGTCATGGACTCGGGCAGCTTCACCGCGGCGGCTGATCAATTGGGGCTGTCCAAGCAGTTCGTCAGCCGGCGCTTGATGCAACTGGAAGAGCGCCTGGGCGTGCGCTTGCTCAATCGCTCGACCCGGCGGCTGGACGTCACGCCGCTGGGGCAGAGTTATTACGAGTCGGCCTTGCGCCTGCTCGGTGAAGTCGAGCAGGTGGAGCAGGGCATCGCCGGGCAGACCACCGAGCCACGGGGCACGATTCGCATCAGCGCACCTCTGTCGTTTGCGGTGGCGCATTTGGGCTGCCTGTTGCCGGTGTTCTTGCAGCGATATCGTGATGTCACCGTGGAAGTGGACCTGAGTGATCGCCCGGTGGACTTGCTCAGTGAGGGCTATGACCTGGCGTTGCGCATCGGCATTCTCGAAGACTCGACGCTGATCGCCCGACGCATCGCCTCGATCCAGCGTGTGTACTGCGCCAGCCCGACGTACCTGGCCGAACGTGGCACGCCGCTCAAACCCGAAGACCTGCACGGCCATGACTGCCTGCCGTATGGCCACAATCGTCAGGTGCAATGGCGTTTCGAAGGGCAGGGCAAACCGCTGACCGTCAATGTCACGGGCCGGATGCGGGTCAACAACGGGGAGTTGCTCAAGGACGCGGCGATTGCCGGGATGGGGATTACCTACTTGCCGACATTTATCGTCGGTGCAGCCTTGAAGGACGGCAGGCTGGTGCCGGTGCTGGACGCGTTTCGGCCTGAGCCACTGAAGTTGTCGGCCGTCTATCCGCAGCACCGCCAGAGCTCGCGCCCAGTACAGGCGTTGATCGAGTTTTTGCGCGAACGACTGGATCAATCTGAAGGTGGGCTCTAAGCCTCACACACAGTTCCCCCTGTAGGAGCGAGCCTTCTCGCGATGGCGGAGTGTCAGACGACAGCAATGTTGAATGACAGATGGCTATCGTCGGAACGCCGCCCGGAGCAGGCTCGCTCCCACAGTTGATGTGTGGATGACCAGGGCTTAGTGGTTATCAGGTCCTTTTGTCATCGCCGTTGACATGGACACCACGGTCATCGCCGACTTCGCCGTTGGCATGGACGCCACGGTCGTCGCCGACTTCGCCGTTGGCGTGTACGCCACGGTCGTCGCCCACTTCACCGGCGCGATGAACGCCATTTTGGTTGTGGGATACCTCACCCGAGCGATGAACGCCATTTTGGTTGTGGGATACCTCACCCGAGCGATGAACGCCATTTTGGTTGTGGGACACTTCACCGGAGCGATGAACGCCGTTTTGGTTGTGGGACACTTCACCGGAGCGATGAACACCATGGTCATCGCCGACTTCACCGTTGGCATGAACGCCATGATCGTCGCCAGGTTCGGCGTGCGTGCCACTGCGCCCGGAGTTGGAGGAGGCTGTGTTGCCGGCATTGCCCGGGCCATGGTCGCTGCCGCTGTGACTGCTGCCGCTATTACCGCCGCTGCCACTGTTGCCGCCACTGCCGCTTCCACCGTGACCGCCGCTGTTGCCGCCGCCGCCACCATTACCGCCGCCACCGCCGCCATTGCCTCCGCCGCCGCCACCATTACCGCCGCCACCGCCGCCATTGCCTCCGCCGCCGCCGCCATGACCTCCGCCACCGCCGCCACCACCCCCTCCGCCGCCACCACCATCCTTGGCCTGAGCAGTCGACATACTGGACAGACTGTCCGGTATCAATACGGTGGACGCCGACAAGACCGCGCCAATAGCTACTGCCAGTAAAAGCTTGTTGATGTGCATGTCGTTCTCCGTCTTATTCAGGGTTGGAACGTTGATGAACAATGCAACGTGCTGCTCGATTCAGTAGATGAACACCACAGCGTTCAGATTTATTCAGTTGAAGCGTCAACAAAAAACGCAACGTGGTGCTCGCCCCCATTCCAGAGCCTTAGTGAATGCTGGAGGCGAGCTCGAAAATCGGCATGTACATCAGGATCACGATGACCCCGATCAACAACCCGATAAACGTCATGAGCAGCGGTTCGAACAACCTGACAAACCATTCGAGCCAGCGACTGATTTCTTCGTCGTAGAAGTCGGCGCTGCGTTCCATCATTTGCCCGAGGTTGCCGGACTGTTCGCCGGCGCGCAGCAAGCGCAATGACACCGGGGTCACGAGGTGATTGAGCTCCAGCGCGGCCGACAGCGATTGGCCCTCGCGCACCCGTTCGCAGGCTTCGTCCAGGCGCGTGCGCGAAGCCACGGTGAGCAAACCACGCACCATGCCCATGGCGGTGACGAGGGGAATGCCGCCCTGCAGCAGAATCCCCAACGAACGGTAAAAGCGCGCCAGTTCATACATGAAGATGCGTTGATGGATCGCCGGGAGTTTTTCGATCAGGCGGTCCACGCCCCGACGAAAGGCCGGTTGGCGCTGGAGGAAGGCGAGGGCAACGATGATCGCCAGCAACCCGCCGAAGAATTCGCCCTGATGCGCGTGGAGGAACATGCCGCTGGTCATCAACACTTGCGACAGCCACGGCAGGTTCGACCCCAGGCCTTCAAACACCAGACTGAAACGCGGCACTACGTAACCCATCAAAAACAACACCACGCCACCGCCCACCACCAGCAACAGCATGGGATAGATCGACGCGCTGACGATTTTTTGCCGAACCTCGTCCATGCGCTGGCGATAGCTGACATAGCGGCCCAGGGCTTCGCCCACGGCGCCGGTCTTCTCGCTGGACTGCACCAGTGCCACATACAACGGCGGGAATATGGCCGACAACTGACCCAGTGCCTGGGAGAACGATTTGCCCTCGTACAGCAAGCGCACCAGCTCACTCAAGGTTTTGCGGGCCTGTGGCGCGCTTTCTTTTTCGGCCAGGCTTTCCAGTGCATCGATCAGCGGCAGGCCTGCATTGAGTAGGGTAGTCAGTTCCTGGCTGAACAACACCAGGTTGAAGGTCTCTCGGTGTTGCAGACGCAAGGCGCGCCAGTGCCGTTCGGCATGCAGGCTGACCACCCGCAACCCCTGGTCTTCGACGATGCGCCGAGCCTCGCTGTGACCGGGGGCCTCGACCGTCATCGAGACCACGCCGGCCTTGCCCACGGCTTTGAGATGAAAGCGCATGGTCTTCCCCCGTCATTGCCAACTGGTGACTTCGGCGTTTTCGCCTTCGCCACCGGGCTGCCCGTCCTTGCCCATGGACAGCAGATCGTACTCACCGTTTTCGCCGGGATAGCGGTAGGTGTAGTTACGGCCCCACGGGTCCTGCGGCAATTTTTTCTGCAAGTAAGGTCCGGTCCAGTGGGTTTCATCGCTCGGCGCGGTGACCAGCGCCTGCAAGCCCTGTTCGGTCGACGGGTAGTGCCCGACCTCCAGGCGATACAAATCCAGCGCCTTGCCCAGGCCTTCGATTTGCGCCTTGGCGACCTTGACTTCGGAACGGCCCAGTTGGGCGAAATACTTCGGCGCGACGATGCCGGCCAACAGCCCCAGCACCACCAGCACCACCAGCAGTTCGAGCAGGGTGAACCCGCGTTGCGTACGCGGGGCACAGCACAGACGTTGATTCATGATGACCTCACACAGTCGGCAGAAGGGTCGCGATAAAGGCTTATGCAATTGCCATGCAAAGCCCCTGGCAACCTTCTGAACCTCCCGTGCTACGGCCTTTCACGCTTACGGCACAGTGCTTGCGTATGGCTGATTAACGATCGGCCAGTGGGGCATTACCCCCAATTTTCGGGGCCGGCCAGGGGAGGTAGAACAATGAAAACACTCACCACTGGATTGCTCGGATGCCTGCTATTGACCAGCGTCGCACAGGCCGATGTCTTCGTTTCCGTGGACGCCAAGGGCAGCTACGTTTTGTCCAACGTTCACCGCCCCGGCCGCACCTATGAACGGGTCATTCACGAGCCCACCGCAGCGGTCGTCAGCCTCGACCAGCAACCGCAGATGATCGCCGCGCAACCCTACGCCGAGCTGGTCTCGGCGGCTGCCAAGGCCAATGAAGTTCCGGAGGCGCTGTTACACGCGGTCATTCGCGCCGAGTCCCGCTACAACGCCGACGCAACGTCCGCCAAAGGCGCTGGCGGGTTGATGCAGTTGATGCCCGACACCGCGCGGGAGATGGGGGTCAAGGATGTCTACGATCCGAAGGCCAACATCCAGGGCGGCGCCAAATACCTCAAGCGTCTGCTGACCCTGTTCGACAACGACATTGCCCTCGCGGTAGCGGCCTACAACGCCGGCCCGCAAGCGGTGCTCAGCCGTGGCGGGGCGATCCCGCCGTTCGCCGAAACCCAGCGCTACGTGCCGGATGTCCTGCGCCAATACCGGCGTTTGCAGGGCCTGGCCGTGGACGCGCCGTTGTAGTCGAAACCCCGTGCCGGCTTGCCCCAACAGTGGGGAATGATGGCCCCGGCAGAAAAGTGGGGAATTAGTGGGGAATATCCCCCGAGTTATCAAGTCGTCAAAGTAACTATATGAAAAATAAAGAAATTATTCTTGGCATGGGGATTGCTCCAACGCACTTGTCGAGAATTGTTCCTTGTGAGCACCCAATGCGAGGTCCGTGATCATGTCCGGCATACCCCACGCTCATTACCTGATTAATCTGCTGTTGTTTTTCGCGCCCTTGTTTGGCATCGAGATGGCCGAGGCGGCCGCCCGTTGCGAACGCAATCTGGTGGCGAACGTCGTGGCACTGGATCAGCCGCTGATGTTCAACCGCCTCGGCGCACAGAACGCCAACGGCATGATGTTCGCCCTGCGCCGCGACGTGGTCGACGACCACAACATGCCCCTCGCCCAGGGGGGCGCGGCAGTGCCGGGCAAAGTCTCGTTGCGTCCCGACAAGCGTCCGCGTCCCTTGGTGCTGCGTGTAGCCGCCGGTGATTGCCTGACGATCAATCTGCAGAATTTGCTGGCGTATCAGGCCAACCCCGGCAAGCACGAAGAGACCGGAGTCGAGGGCGCAGAAGGGGGGGCAACCGGTAATGCCGATCAGTTCAAGGTCGATGAGCAAGTCACTGACCGCCATGTCGGCTTCCAGGTCAACGGCCTGCAAGCGGTCAACAGCATTGACGACATCGCGTCCTTCACCGGACGCAATGCCAACACGCTGATTCCGCCCGGTGCCACGCGGTCCTACACCCTGTACGCCGAGCGTGAGGGGGCGTTTGCCGCCAGCAGCCGTGGCGCCACATTTGGGGGTGAAGGTGATGCGGGCAACGTCGCCAACGGCCTGTTCGGTGAAGTGGTGGTGGTGCCCAAAGGTGGCCGTACCTATCGCAACACCTTGACCGAAGAAGAGATGCGCCTGGCCAGCACCGGCCGCACCCCGGCCGGCCAGCCGATTGTCGATTACCAGGCGCGCTACCCGCAGCGCGAACCGTGGATCCGTGAAGGCAAGGCCGGCACGCCGATCATCAGCATGGTCGATGGCAGTGAAATCATCTCCAGCGAGAGCGATGCGATCGTGATGGGCAGCAACGCCGATGGCAGCTTCCCGCCCGCGACGTATCCGCTGGAAGCGATCGGCAAACGCAACCCGGCGCTGCCTAACCGGCTGGAACCGTTCCGCGATTTCGCCTCGCAGTTCCAGGATGAAGTGGCTGCGACCCAGGCATTCCCGGCGTACTGGGCGGACCCGGTGATGGCCCACGTGCTGGAGCCGACCCGCGATGGATTCATGATCAACTACGGCTCCGGTGGCATGGGCGCAGAGGTGGTGGCCAACCGACTGGGCGTGGGGCCGATGCACGATTGCCTGTCCTGCGCCTATGAAGAATTCTTCCTCAGTTCCCACACCGTGGGGGACGTGGCGATGCTGGTGGACGTACCGGCCAACGTCGGCCTGGAAAACATTCTTCCGGGTGAAACGCCACGCGCCGATCAGGTCGGGGTCAAGGCGACCATGGCGCTGTATCCGTCCGAGCCGTCCAACGTCAACCACAGCTACATCGGCGACTTCGTCAAATTCCGCAACACCCACAACGGTCACGAGCAGCACATCTTCCACCTGCACGGCCATCAGTGGCTGTTCAACCCCAACGACGATAACTCCGACTATGTCGACGCCCAAGGCATTGGTCCGGGCGCCGGCTACACCTATGAAATCGCCAACGGTGGTTCGGGCAACCGCAACCGCGTGGCCGGCGATGCGATTTATCACTGCCACTTCTATCCGCACTTTGCCCAAGGCATGTGGAGCATGTGGCGGGTGCACGATGTGTTCGAGGAAGGCACCAGACTCGAAGTCTCCCAACAGGGCAACGACGGTTATCACAGCGAACCTTACGCGTTGCGCAGCGGTAAACCGGCGGCGGGCGCACGGGCCTTGCCGGATGGCGAGATCATTGCCGGCACGCCGATTCCTGCGGTCGTGCCGCTACCGGGCAAAGCCATGGCGCCGATGCCGGGCAAAGTCGCGGTCGTACCGAAGATCAGCGAAACCCTGGTGGCCAGTCAGGGCGATGACGAGGAGGGCGACGACGGCGAACATCACGGTGGTAGCGGTGGTGCTCAAGCCATCGGTTCCCTGGCCTTGGTGGATCGCAGTGAAGCCAACCGCAATGCCGACGGCAGCCTGAAAAACCCGGGCTATCCGTTCTGGATCGGCGGCATGGAAAGTTCGGTCGGCCAACGCCCGCCAACCCCGCCGCTGGACATGCTCGACGCCGCCAAGGCGCAATCCCTGAAAACCAGCGGCAATGCCTTGTGGGCCAACCTCGATCCGGCGCAGTCCGGTGGTTGGGACGGTGGTCTGGGGCGGCATTCACTGGACGGGTTCTCTTCGGGTGGTCAGGCGCACACCGTCACCACGTCGCTGGATTTCTCCAAGGAAGTGACCCGCGCCAAACCGATTTATATGCCCGAAGAGGGCACTGAAGTGGAACAGGCGGCCATGGCGTTCCACGCCCAAAAGGACCACCCGAGCTTCGCCGTGCTGCCAGGCAATCAAGTGGTGGCGCGCAACTTCCGCACCAACGGCGCGTTGCCGATGGCGGGTGCGCCGTACTACGAACCGTGCATGGATGATCGGCAAAAACGCCTGACCGCCAGCGCCGGCACCGGCGAGTTCAACAGCGGCGAACGGGTCGACGGGCTGTCGTTTACCGGTTCCTCGACCTTCACCGCCGACCGTCCGCGCATCTATAAGGCCGCGAACATCCAGTTCGACGCGGTGTACAACAAGGTCGGCTACCACTTCCCGCAAGCGCGCATCCTGGCGCTGTGGGAAGACGCCTGGCCGGTGATCACCAAACAGCGTCCGCCAGAACCGCTGGTGATGCGCATGAACACCTTCGACTGTGTGCAGTACCAGCAAACCAACCTCGTGCCGGCGATCTACGAGATGGATGACTATCAGGTGCGTACGCCGACTGACGTGATCGGCCAGCACATCCACCTGCCGAAATGGGACTTGACCGCTGCTGACGGTTCGGCCAACGGCTGGAACTATGAAGACGGCGTGCTTTCCCCCGGCGCGGTGCAAGAACGCATCCACGCAATCCGTCTGTTCAACCAATGCGAGGGCACCGACCCGCGTGACGGCACACCGACTTGCCCGGTAGCCAAGCAGCATCCGTTCTTTGGTCAATATGGCCGGGCTGATTGGGTGGGCGCGCGTACGGCGATGCAGCGCTGGTTCGTCGATCCGGTGGTCAACAGCAAAGGCGTCGACCGTGGCCTGGGGACCATTTTCACCCACGACCACCTGGGCCCATCGACGCACCAACAGATCGGGCTGTACGCCACCGTATTGGCAGAACCGGCCGGTTCCACCTGGTTCCACGCCGAAACCGGCGAGCCGTTGTACAGCGGTGCGCGGCAGGACGGCGGGCCGACCTCGTGGCAAGCGGTGATTTCTACCGGTGACCTGGACGGCGACGGCAAGAACGACAGCTTCCGTGAGTTCTTCCTCGAATACAGCGACTTCCAGCACGCCTATGAAGCCGGTGTGTACGTGGGCGCCGGGCCGAATGGCGTGCCGGATGCGCAATCCTTCCCGGCCACCGCCGACAGCTTCCGCTACGCGATCAACCCGCCGGTGCGCAAGGAAGCCGAGACCCTGCTTGAGCAGGTGGTTGAAGCCCGCGGCGGGCTGTCGCCTGGCTGCCCAAGCCGGCCGTGCCCGCAAGCCATCTCGGTGGATGACCCCGGCATGTTCGTGGTCAATTACCGCAACGAACCGCTGGCCCTGCGGGTGTACGACCCGAACAAGGTCGGCCCGGACGGCAAGCGCGGCATGCAGGCCGACGGCCTCGGTGGCGACCTGGCGTACGCCATGCAAAGCCGCACCGACCGGGCGATCCCGGCGATGAACCTGGCGCCCAACCTGGTCACTGCCGCCACCGGCCCCACCGGCGGCACTACGCTGTTCCCGCCGCACATCAACAAGGGCGGCGCGGAACCGGGTGACCCGTTCACGCCGATGCTGCGCACCTACACCGGTGACAACGTGCGGCTGCGGGTGCATGCCGGCGGTCATGAAGAAGAGCACAACGTGACCCTGCACGGCGTGAAGTGGCTGCAAAGCGGTTCCGGTTTCGGCAACAGCTCCAACTCCGGCTGGCGCTCGTCGCAGATGATCGGGATCTCCGAGCAGATGGGCTTCATTGCACCGGTCTCGATGTTGTCCAGTTCGGCGGCGACCACCGGGGACTATCTGTACTCGATGGACGCCTCCCTGGAAGGTTACTGGAGCGGAATCTGGGGTGTGATGCGCAACTACACCGCGCAACGCAACGACCTGTTCGCGCTGCCGAACAACCCGAAACCGGCGGGCATGCGCAACACCGTGGCCTTCGATGGCGCCTGCCCGCGGTATGGAGCCAACCCGAACGGCATCGGCACCCGGCCCACCGTGCAACGCAACTATGAAGTGGTCGCGGCGCTGGCCAACGACATCCTTGGCAATCCGCTGAACCTGTCCATGGCGGACCCGGCGGGCCTCGGCCAGCATGTTGGCGGGCCGTTGAATCCGGCGGGCGGTACGCTGGTGTACAACTCCCGAGCGGTGAGCATTCCACAGGTCACGGTAAACGATCCCCAGGATGGGACGACCTTCACCATCGGCGGGCAAAGCGGCCCGCTGCATGACCCGACCGCGATTCTGTACGTGCGCAAATCCGACCTCGACCCGATCACCGGCAAGCTGAAACCCGGTGTGCCTGTCGAACCGCTGGTGCTGCGCGCGGCGGCCGGTGACTGCATCAACATCACGCTGGAAAACCGTTTGCCGAGCGTGATGCCGGACCTGGTCCAGACCGCTTCCGTGATGGGCATGGTCAAGCGTGACCGCAACGGTAGCGAAGGTTCGACCACCTTCAGCAACAACCTGATGCGCCCGTCCAGCACGGTGGGCTTGCACGCTCAACTGCTGGCGTACGACATCACCAAATCCGACGGCACCAACGTCGGCACCAACCCGATCCAGACCGTACCGCCACGTGTTGGCAACACCGGTGCATACCCGACGCGTACTTATCAGTACTACGCCGGACACCTGGAGCGTGAAGGCAAGCCGATCACGCAACTGGGCCGCAGCGTCGACAACATCAACGCTACGGCGGTGGAATTCGGCGGGCTGAATTTCACGCCGGCGGACGTGATCAAGCAGCCACAAAAAGGCCTCGGTGGCGCGATGAGCATCCTGCCGATCGGTGCGACCTGGGTTGAGGACGCGCGCAAGGTCAATGCGACGGTCACTGCGCCAGGGCAAACCATCTACCGCGACTTCGCGATGGTCTGGCAGAAGGCGCTCAACATGCGTTGGGCCAATGGCCGGCCGGTGGAAGGCATTGCCTCGGAAGCGGGTGTGCCGACCGATCCGCAGGACAACTCGAGCATGGCGATCAACTATAAAACCGAACCGATGTGGTACCGCTTCGGCCTGCCGCCGGACGCGCCGTTCGGTCACGCCGATGGCAACGGTTACGGCGACGTGCCCAACGCGCACATGGCCTACAGCAACGCGCTGGTGGGGGGCGATCCGCAGACACCGGTGCTGTATGCCAAGCCGGGGCAACCGTTCCGCACCCACATCCTGATGCCTACCGGTGGCAGCCGTGGTTCGACGTTCCAGCTGGACGGTCACGTCTGGTCGGTCAACCCGTTCCAGTCGGAGAAGAGCGACACCGGCGGTTACCCGATGATGACGCCGGGCGTGGGGTCGGTGCGGTTCGGCTACAACCCGATGTCGATGTACATCGGCGCCCACGAAAGCATCCTGCCGGCGGCGCACTTCAGCTTCATGCACCCGAGCGCCGGGGGCAGCAATGCGATACCGGGCGACTACCTGTTCCGTGACTACGCCGGCTACGGCAATACCGCCGGGCTGTGGGGGTTGCTGCGGGTGACCAACGAACCCGAACCGGCACCGGCGCCGTAGACCGAGGGGATGGGAACGACATCAACCCTGTGGGAGCAAGCTCGCTCCCACAGGGGCTCGGTGGGGCAGTAATTGATCTGAAGGGGAGAGTGGGATGAACAGGACCATCAGAATCGCCAGTGGTGCGCTGGTTTTAGGCGTCGCGCTGATCAGCCTGGGCGTGTGGCGCACCGTGCCGCCGAGCATGCTCAGCGAAGTCGCCCTGCCCAACACCTGGAGCGGCCAGAGTCTCTCCCGTGACGGGGTGTCGGTGGCGCTTGAGGTCAAGCCTTTGGCCAAGGACGGTGTACTGCGCGAAGGCGAGTTTGCCGACGTGAAGTTCCGGGTCAAGGACAGCACTTCGGGCCAGCCATTGTCTGGCGTCAACCCTGGCGCCTGGCTCGACCCCGAAACCGTTGCCGCCGACCAGGCCCAGGGCCGCGAGCAAAGCTGCAAATCCCGGGTCGGGGTGTTCCTCAAATCGAGCATTGGCGCGCGGCCGCTGCTGGATCTGAACAGCTACTTCCTGCTGGTGATGAACCGCGATGCCAGTGTTTCAGTGGTCGATCCGTCGGTGTCGGTGGGCGGCATCACCAGCACCATGGCCCGGATCGATCTAAAACAACCGCCGATGGATTGGGTCACCCCGAAGGACAACAAACGGGTGTTTTTGTCGATGCCAACGGCGGGGGAAGTGGCGGTGATCGACAGTGAACAATTCAAATTGCTGGAGTCGGTGAGCGCCGGCAGCAACCCGGTGCGCGTGGCCCTGCAACCGGATGAGCGTCTGTTGTGGGTCGGCAACAACGCGTCAACCGCCGACGAGTCCGGCGTCACGGTGATCGACACCCGCAGCCTCAAGCCCCTCAAACACCTGGCCACCGGGGCCGGGCATCACGAAATCGCCTTCAGCAAGGACAGCCGCTTTGCCTTCGTCACCAACCGCGACGACGGCACCTTGAGCATCATCGACATCGCCAGCCTGACCGTCAGCAAGCAACTCAAGACCGGCTCGCACCCGCTGTCAGTAGCGTACTCGCCGCTGTCCCAGGCGGTGTACGTCGCCGATGGCCGGGACGGCACCGTGACCGTCGTCGACAGCGCCAGCCTGGCGGTGCGCCGGGTGATCAAGGCGAAGCAGGGCCTGGGGCCGATGGGCTTCAGCGCTGACGGTCGCTTCGGCATTGTGCTCAACACCCTGGAGAACCAGGCCTCGGTGATCGACGCCGCCACCGATTCGCTGATCCATGAACTGGACGTGTCGGCCGAGCCCTATCAAGTGGTGTTCACCAAGGCCTATGCGTATGTCCGCGGTCTGGCGTCGGCCAAGGTCACGATGATCAACCTGTCGTCGCTGGGCCAGGGACGTACGCCGATCAGCCAGGGTTTCGAAGCGGGGCCGCAAGCACCACGGCTGGCCGGTGATCTGCCGCTGGCGTCGAGCCTGGCGGTGTCGCGTGACGACAACGCGGTGTTCGTGGTCAACCCGGTGGACAACACCACTTACTTCTACGCCGAAGGCATGAACGCGCCGATGTCCGGATACCCCAATCGCGGGCAAGTGGCGCGGGCGGCGATGGTCATCGACCGCAGTTTGCGCGAGGTCGAACCGGGGCTGTACAGCGCGCGGATCAAGTTGCCGTCGGCCGGGCGTTTCGACGTGGCGTTCCTGCTCAATCAACCGAACATCATTCATTGCTTCACCGCGTTGGTTGAGCCGGACCCGGCAATCGCCCAACACCCCGGCGTACCCAAAGTGGAGTTCATGCTCGACAAGTCCACGGCCACCCTCGGCAGTCCTTATGTGGTGCGCTTTCGCATCGTCCAGGGCCAGCAGAAGACCCGGCGCAGCGGGGTCAAGGATGTTCAGGTGCGCTACTTCCGTGCGCCGACGTCACGGGCGCAGGAAGTAGCGGCCCTCGACGTGGGCAACGGAATCTATGAAGCCCCGGTGACCCTGGACCAGAACGGCGCGTGGTACTTGCACGTTCGTGCAGCGTCGCTGGGTGTGAGTTTCGACGACAAGACCTTTGCCAGCGTCCGGGTTCTGCCCGGCACTGCGAACTGAAGAGGGCACCGACATGAACCGTATCGCACACCGTGGATGGCTGACGTTCTGCCTGTTGGCGGCCGGTATCGGTCAGGCCCTGGCGCATTCGGCGGACGAGCACGCCGGGCACGACATGCCAGCCAAACCCGCCACGTCCGAAAGCGCACAGGTCAAGTTCGCCGACGTGGCACTCGTGGACCAGAACGGCAAATCAGTGCGCCTGGAAAAGGACCTGATCAGCAACAAAATCGTGGTCATGAGCTTCATCTACACCAGTTGCACCACGGTCTGCCCGGTGGTGTCCTCGATCATGGGCAAGGTGCAAAAACAACTCGGTGCGCGGGTCGGTGGCGAGGTGCAGTTGGTGTCGATCAGCGTCGACCCGCAGCGCGACGATGCCAAACGCCTGAACGACTACGCCCGCAATTTCCAGAACGGTCCGGGCTGGAGCTGGCTCACCGGCAGTTCGCAGTCGATCACTGAAACCCTCAAGGGCCTGGGGTCGTTCAGTGGCGACTTCAAGAACCATCAGCCATTGATCCTCGTCGGCGATGGCAACAGCCGTCACTGGACGCGCTACTACGGCTTCACCGACCCGACCGTGCTGACCCGCGAAGTCGAGAAAATCAGTGGCCAGCGCAATGCCCACGCCAAACACACCGCCATTGCCATGGAGCAACAGCCATGAGAGTGCTCGCCCAGATCCTCTTCCCGCTGTGCTTTTGCACCGTCAGCTTGATGGCATTTGCCCACGAAGGGCACGAAGAACCCGCGCCGGCGGTGGCCGCCGCGCAACCGGCAACCGGCACGCATGATGCGAAAACCTGGTTCACCGACACGCCGTTGCAGGATCAGAACGGCGAAACCCTGCGCTTCTACAGTGACGCGCTGCAAAACCGCGTGGTGCTGCTGAACGTGATTTTCACCAGCTGCAACGATGCCTGTCCGCTGATCACCCGCAAGCTCAAGGAGGTGCGTGAGTTGCTGGGCGACAAGGCCGATGGCATCACCTTTATCTCCCTTACCAGTGATCCGCTGCGCGATACGCCGGCGGTACTCAAGGCTTACACCTTGAAACAGGGCGTCGATGGGCCCCACTGGTTTTTTCTCACTGGCGACAAGGCGCAGATGGACCTTGTCCTGAGTCGTATCGGCCAGATCGTGCCAACCCCCGAACAGCATTCCACGCAGTTGATCGTCGGTGACGTGGCGAACAAGCGCTGGAGCAAAATCCGTCCCGATGCCCCGGCCGCCGCCATTGCTCAGCGCTTGCAGTTGCTGACCATGCCCGTGGCCGGTCGTTGAACGCGCCATGAAAACGTCCCTGGTCCTCGGCCTGCTACTGCTGGGCGGCATGCATTGCACCGCCCATGCGCTAGCGCTCACCCCCAGCGAAAGTGCGGGCAAACGCCTGTACCGCGAGGGGCTGTCCGAGAGCGGTGAACCGGTGATGGCGCGGGTTGGCGCGGCCGACATGATCTTGCCGGCCAGCAGCCTGCCGTGCGCCAATTGCCATGGCGCCGACGGTCAGGGACGGCCGGAAGGCGGGGTGCGCCCGCCGGACATCAGTTGGTCGCGGCTCTCCAGCCGCTATGGCCAGGAGCAAGTCAACGGCCGCAACTACCCGGCCTACACCGAGGGCGCGTTGGCCCGAGCCATTGCCGAAGGTCGCGATTCGGCGAACAACCGACTCGACCCGGCGATGCCGCGGTTCGTGCTGTCGATGAAGGACCAGCGCAACCTCACGGCCTACCTCAAGCGTGTGGCCGATGACCGCGACCCCGGTTTGACCGCTGACAGTCTGCACCTGGGCACCTTATTGCCGAGTCAAGGGCCGCTGGCCGATGAGGGCGCCACGGTGGCGGCGGTACTCAAGGGCAGCGTGGAACGCATTAACCAGGCGGGTGGCATTCATGGTCGGCAAGTGAGTTTGACCATCCTCGACCCTGGCCCGGACCGCGCCAGTGCCGAGCGGGCACTGGAGCAACTGATCGAACAGGAACAAGTGTTCGCCCTGATCTCACCGCTGGCGCCAGCGCTGGATGCGGACCTGGCGGCGCGCCTGGAACAGGCCGGGATTCCGCTGATCGGGCCGCTCTCGTTACAAGGCATGGCGCAGGCCAGTCGGCAAATCTTTGAACCGTTGCCGGGGCTGCGCGAACAGTTGATCGCCCTGGCCGACTACGGTACCGCCAATTTGCGTGTGCTCAAGGGACCGACGCTGATTACCTTTCCAGACGAACCGAGCCAGCGGCAGGCGGCGCAGGACCTCGGTCAATACTTGCAGGATCACGGCTGGCAAGAGGTGCGGTTGCAAGCCTGGGACGAGGCACAAGACGAACTGCCGCTGGGTTCTCGCTCGGTGTTTTACCTGGGCAGTGGCAGAGGTTTCAGTCGTCTGGCCGAGCGTTTGCAAAAAGCGGGGCAGGTGCCTTATCTGTTCGCCGCCTCGAATCAGGTGGCCGGTGACGTGTTGCAAATGCCCAGCGGGTTTTCCCGACGATTGTTTTTGGCCTACCCGTTCGTGCCCAGCGACTGGACACTGGCCGGGCGCCTGGCGCTGACGCAATTGCGCGAAAACCAGGGGCTGGGCGGTCAGCACGCGGTGCTGCAAGTGGGTGCCTACAGCTCGATGCTGCTGCTCGGCGAAGGCATGAAGCAGGCCGGACGCGACGCCAGCCGCGAGAAGCTCATCAATGCCCTGGAAGGCTTGCATGATTTCGAGACCGGGTTGACCCCGTTGATCAACTTCGGCCCGGGCCGCCGTCTGGGCTTGAGCGGTGCCCACGTCGTTACGGTGGAATTGCCCGACCAGCGCTTCTTTGTGGTTGCACCCTACAAACCCATTGCTGCCATGCCCTGACCGGAGGCCGATCATGAAACTCAACATTGCGCTGATGCTGCTGACACTGTGGGTCCCGGTCGCGTGGTGCAACAACGGCCCGGCCGCCGCGCGGGTCAATGGCGAGGAGATTTCCGAGTTTCGCCTGGAGCGCTATTTCGCCGAATTCCTCGAGGATCAGGGCAGGGCGGTGGGCAACATTCGCAGCCCCAAGGCTTATAAGCAGCTGCGGCAGAAAGCGCTGGACGCCTTGATCGACAAGGAACTGTTGTGGCAAGAAGCCCTCAAGCGCGGCGTGGTGATCAGCGATGCCGACGTGCAACGCCAGGTTGACCAGACCCGACAAGCCATCGGCGGCCCCGAGGTGTTTGCCCGCCGGCTCCAGGACGCCGGTTTTGATGAAGCCAGTTTCACTGAATACACCCGCCGTGAACTGGCGGCCCAGCAGGTCTTTGCCGAGCTCGTGCAGGCAGGTGGAACACCGGATGAAAAACAGGTCCGGGCGTTTTACGAAGAACACCGCGCCGACATGAGCCGGCCCGAAGAAATCCAGGCCCGGCACATCCTGGTCAAAGTGTCGCAAGGCGCCGATGCCGCCACAGTTGAAGCGGCGCGGCTACGCTTAGTAGAGATGCGCGCGAAAATCAGCCAGGGCGAGGACTTTGCCAGTGTCGCCAAGACCGGCTCCGAAGATGCTTCGGCCAGCGAAGGCGGGGACTTGGGCTATTTTCCTCGTGGGCGCATGCTCCCCGAGTTCGAAGCGGTGGCCTTCGCCCTGACGCCGGGGGCCGTCAGCGAACCGGTGCGTACGCCGTTGGGCTGGCATTTGATTTATCTCCAGAACCACTTGGAGGCAACCGATGTCTCAGAAACGCAGGGGCTTGAAATGGTCAGGGCTTACCTTGCCCGACAGCAACAGGCTCAAGCACGCTTGCAAGTTCTGGCGCAGCTTCGATCAAACAATCGAATCGAACGGATTGACGATGATTGAAGCTTGTCCCCCAAATGTGGGGAAAGCTTCAGTGCAAATCCGGGCGCTTCCCCGTCTTTGGGGGACGGGGGTTGCGAGCGAAAAGGTTTTGTCATGGAAATCAACGCGATGTGTTGACCAAAAAGCGGCACTCAGTCTGGCATGAAGTGTGCGTTAGCCTAATTAAGGCGCGTACTCCCAGGCACGAATATCGGACCTGCGGTTTCAAGGAGTCCACCTTGTTGAACAAAATACTGGTTGTTGAAGACGAACAGCTGCTTGCACAAAACCTCCGGGATTATCTGGCGGCGCAAGGGCTGGATGTCCTGGTAGCGAACGACGGTGCGAAGGCCATCGGCGAAGCCGAAAAATTTGCACCCGATGTGATGGTGTTCGATTACCGCTTGCCCGATATGGAAGGCTTTGAGGTGCTCGATGCTGTCCGCCAGAACAGGAAGTGCCATTTTGTGCTGATTACCGGGCACCCCACCGCTGAAGTCTGTGAGCGGGCCCGGCAACTGGGAGTCAGCCATATCCTGTTCAAACCGTTTCCATTGGCGGAACTGGCCCGAGCAGTCTGTGACCTTCTAGGGATGGAGCGCGAACCCAGAACGGGCGTGAGCACCTCCGAAGGATTCGTCGAACGACGCCAGAGCAGGACCGAGAGTTTCCCGCTGCAGTTGTACGACGGGAGTTGGGTGCTTGCAGATCGCCGACGAAGTACATCGGCCTCCATGGCGCCAGACGACGAACAACTGCTCACCGGGGAGTAATTGGCGCGACCAGACGTTCCGGCACCCGCCGCGATGACTCGCCGCGCCGACAGGGCTCAAAGCCCCGGGCGTTGGAGAGCATGCCATGGACCGTCTATCCCTTGCCGTCGAACCGGCGTTGCTGGACTGTGTACCGTCTCGTTTTTCCAGTGAGCAACTGGCCCAGGCCCGGGCTCGAGCCACCAGTACCGGCGAACGGGTACTGGAAGCCCTCGGGGTGCTGTGCGAACTGGCCCCGATGCCCTTCATCCAGTGCCTCGGCACCACCCTGCATTATCCGGTGCTCGACACCGACAGCCTGTTCAAGGCCATCCCGGTATTCGACCGGGTCACCCTGGCCCAATGCCTCAAGCGCGAATTCATCCTGCTGCGTCACGAAGACGCGGTCATTGGCGTGTTTGCCGACCCCTTCGATACTGCGCGCCTGGCCTGGATCGACGATTGCCTGCACGGTGCGCCGCTGTACCTGGTGCATGCCGACGACCTGAAAGCCTACCTGGCGCGTCACGAAGAAAGCTTCCATGCGGTGGAATCGCTCAATGCCCAATCCGACACCGGCGTTGAAATCGACAACCTGCAAAGCCTGTCCCTGACCAGCATCAGCGAAGACGCCAGCGTCGTTGTCAAACTGGTCAACTCGACCCTCTACGACGCCTTGAAAATGCACGCCAGTGACATCCACCTGGGCACTACCGGCAGCGGTCTGGTGATCAAGTACCGGATCGATGGCGTGCTCAACAACATCAGCAAAATCCAGGGCAGCGAGTTCGCCGAGCAGGTCATTTCCCGGGTCAAGGTCATGGCTGAACTGGACATCGGCGAAAAACGCGTGCCCCAGGACGGTCGCTTCAAGATCGGCATCAGCGGCCGGCAGATTGACTTCCGGGTGTCGATCATGCCGAGCATTTTCGGCGAAGACGCAGTGCTGCGGGTCCTCGACAAACAGGACCTGGCCGACAAAGTCAGTGGCGTGCAATTGCAGGCCCTGGGTTTTGAAGAGGAAACCCTGCGCCAATTGCGGCGCCTGGCCGCCGAACCCTACGGCATGGTGCTGGTGACCGGTCCGACCGGCAGCGGCAAAACCACCACGCTGTACGCGATGATCACCGAGATCAACCACGGCGTGGACAAGATCATTACCATCGAAGACCCGGTGGAATATCAACTGCCGGGGGTGCTGCAAATTCCGGTCAATGAAAAGAAAGGCCTGACCTTCGCCCGAGGGTTGCGCTCGATCCTGCGCCATGACCCGGACAAGATCATGGTCGGTGAAATCCGCGACCCGGACACCGCGCAAATCGCCGTGCAATCGGCACTCACCGGTCACCTGGTGTTCACCACCATCCACGCCAACAACGTTTTCGACGTGATCGGCCGTTTCACCCAAATGGAAATCGATCCCTACAGCCTGGTGTCGGCCCTCAACGCGGTGCTGGCGCAGCGGCTGATCCGCCTGGTCTGCGCCAGTTGCAGCGCGCCGGTCACCCCCACCGACGACGAATTGCTTGCCTCGGGCCTCGATCCAAAAGACGTCGGCCACTATCACTTTGTGCATGGCAAGGGCTGCGGCCACTGCCGGGGCACCGGGTATCGCGGGCGCAGTGCGATCGCCGAGCTGCTGCACCTGGACGACGAACTGCGGCAAATGATTGTCGAGCGCCAACCCATTTCGAAGATCAAGGCCCACGCCTGTAAACGTGGCTTGCGGCTGTTGCGCGAGTCGGCCCTGGAACTGGTGCAACAGGGGCGTACCACGCTCGAGGAGATCAATCGTGTCACTTTTGTCTCGTGATCGGTATATCGCCGTGCTCGGCGCCAGTGGTGTCGGCCTCGGCCAACGCCGCGGCAGCGACACCCTTTGGCTGGGCAGCGTCGGCTTCATCGACGAAGGCTTCCATGCCTGGGCCGTCGCCCTCGAAACCCTTGACCGTTTGCTCGGCGAACATGCGCAGGCCGGCGCGGAGCTGTGTGTGGTGATCTCCGGGCACTTCAGCCGTTTCTGCCTGGTGCCCTGGAGCGAAGAAATCAGCAGCCCCGACGAACTGCTCGGCTTTGCTCAACTGTGCTTCGAAGACCTTTATGGCGTACCAACGCAGCCCTGGAGCATGGTGCTGTCGGCCGAGCCAGCAGGTTACGACCGGATCGCCACTGCACTGCCGCAAGACTTGCTGACGCGCCTGCGCAACCTGGTCAGCGGTCGCGGTATGCGCCTGCGTTCGGTGCAGCCGTACCTGATGGCCGCGTTTAACCATTTCGACAAGAGCTTTGACGGTGGCGACTTTCTGTTCGTGGTCGCCGAGCCGGTGCGCAGCGTGCTGCTGCTGGCACGGGAAGGGAAGTGGGCGGCGGTGCGTTCGGTGGGCAGCAGTGACAGCGATGCTGCACTGACCGCACTGATCGGCCGTGAAAGCCAATTGCAGGCTTCCACCAGCGAACGGCCGCTCAGCGTCTACCTGCACGCACCGGCGCGCATCGACTCGCATCCCGACGTGCCGGGCGTGCAGTTGCGCACCCTTGAAGAAGACCAGACAGCCGTACGCGACAGTTTGTACGTGATGTCTCGGGCGGTGGCCTGACATGCGCCCGCTGATGCTCGACTTCCAGCCGCGTCGCCGTTCCGGCCCATTGGGCTGGAGCTTGCTGGCCGGTGGCGTGGCGCTGGCGCTGGTGTGTTTCTTCGTCCAGCAACACCTCGACGAAGAGGCCTCGCAACAACAAGGGCATCTGCAACATGCCCAGCGTGCACTCACCGGCGACAACGGCAGCAAGGTTTCCCTGACCCCGGCCGAAACCCGTGAGCAGGCACAGAACCTGGCCGAAATGCGCAAAGTTTCCCAGCAGCTGCGCCGGCCTTGGGAACGGCTGTTCGCCATGCTCGAAGCCATGCCGCGCGACAACGTCGCGTTGCTGACCCTGACCCCGGATGCGCGCAAAGGCCAGGTGCGCATCAGTGCCGAGGCGCGGGATCTGGAAGCCATGCTCGAATTCCACCAACGTCTGGAAGCCAGCGACGAGCTGTCCGACGTGTCGCTGCTCAGCCACGAAATCGTCGCCAACGTGCCGGAACACCCGGTGCAATTCAACCTGTCGGCCAGTTGGGAGATCGGTGATGCGAATCCCTAAGTTGATCGTCCACGAATACCTGCAAGGCCTGGGCATTCCGGGCCTGGCTGGCATGGCGCTGCTGCTGGTCGGCCTGGTGTATGGCCTGGGCGGTTTGCTGCCGGACTGGCAAGCGCTGCAACAGCTGAGCCAGCAGACCCGTGAAGCCGGCGAGTACCTGGCCAAGGTTGAAGACGGCAGCGTCGCCCCCCCGGTGGTGCCGCAGCGTCAACTGGATGACTTCCGCAGCAAATTGCCGTCGCAACCGCAGGCCACCGTGGCCATCGACAAGATCTACGCGCTGGCCAGCCAGGAACACATCACCCTGTCGCGCGGTGAGTATTCACTGGGCATCGACCCCAAGACGCACCTGGCCCGCTATCAGATCTTGCTGCCGGTTCGCGGCAGCTATCCGCAACTGCGGCGCTTCCTGCACGCCTTGCTCGGCCAGTTGCCAGCGGTGGTGGTGGAAGACGTGGAGTTCCAGCGCAAGAAGATCGCCGACACCGACCTGACCGGGCGGATCCGCATGACCCTTTACCTGTCGAGGTCATGATGAATACCAAGCGCGTACTGGGTTGGATGGCGTTCTTCGGCGTGGCCGCGGGACTGGCCTGGGGCCCTCAATATTTCCAGAAAATCGATGAGGGCGACGAGTCTGTCGCCGCCTCGACCACCCCGGTCAAAAGCAAAACCGGCACGCTGCCGGCTGCCGTAGCCAATGGCAAACCGGCGGTGATCAAGGACCTCAGCCCGTCCGGTGACCTGTTCACCGCCCGCAGCTGGAAGGTCGCACCGACCCTGGCCAGCGTCACCGAAAAACCCGTCAACCAGACCCCGGTGGTACAGGCCCCCAGCGTACCGCCGATGCCTTTCCAGTTCATTGGCAAGCTCAATGACCGTTCCGACCTGCAAGTGTTTTTGCAGAACGGCGAAAAAATATACGTCGTACGCAAAGGGGATGTGATCGACGAAACCTGGCGGATCGAGCGGATTTCCGATGTGGAACTCAGTTTTGTCTACTTGCCTCTGCATTTGTCCCAGACCTTGTCTGTGGGGAGCGCGCAATGAACACATCCCGTTTGCTGTTGAGTGTCTGCATCGCTGCAGCGCTGGCCGCGTGCAGTTCGGCGCAGCTCGCGAATCAGGAAGCTTCCCAACTGATCGAATCGGGGCAGTACGAAGCCGGTCTGGCCCGTATCGAAGAAGGGTTGCGTGAAGACCCTCGCGACACCGAACTGCACCTGGCCCTCAACAGCGGACGCGCGCTGGCGGTCACGAATTTGTTGAGCCAGGGCGACATGGCCCGCGCCCAACGTGATTTCCCCTCGGCGCGCATGGCTTACGGTCGAGTACTGAACATCGAGCCGCACAACCGTCGCGCCCAGGACGCGCTGAGCCAGCTCGACTACCTGCGCAGCATGGATGAAAAACTCGAACTGGCCCGTGGCGACCTGCGTCGCGGCGACATCTACGGCGCCGAACGCCAGGTCAAACAGATCCTCGAACTCGACCCCAAGAATGAAGGTGCTCTGGAACTGCAAGGCAACATCCGCCTGGTGCAGAGCCGCAACGTAGTCCCGTACCCACAACTGCGTACTCGTCTGGATCGTCCGGTGACCCTGGAATTTCGCGACGCCAACCTGAAAACCATTTTCGAAGTGCTGTCCCAGGTGGCCGGTCTGAACTTCATCTTCGACAAGGACCTGCGCCCGGACATGAAAGCCACGATCTTCGTGCGTGACGTGCGCATCGAAGACGCCGTGGAACTGCTGCTGCAACAGAACCAGTTGCACCAGAAAGTGGTGAACGAAAACACCTTGCTGATCTACCCGGACTCGCCGCAAAAGCTCAAGGACTATCAAGAGCTGGTAATGCGTACCTTCTACCTGACCAGCATTGATTCCAACACCGCGCTGAACATGATCAAGACCATGCTCAAGACCCGTGACGTGTTCGTCGATGAGCGCCTCAACACCCTGACCATGCGCGACACCGAAGACGCTGTGCGCATGGCCGAAAAGCTCCTGCAATCGCAAGACCAGTCCAACCCGGAAGTGGTACTGGAAGTGGAAGTGATGGAAGTCGCCCGCCAACGGATTCTCGACCTTGGCCTGCAATGGCCGAACACCTTCGGCGTGATCAACACCGACGGTTCGCCGGTGACGATCCTCGATCAACTCAAAGGTATCGACTCAAGTCGGATCTCCATCTCGCCGTCGCCGCAAGCCAAGATCAACGCCCAGGACAACGACATCAACACCCTGGCCAGCCCGGTGATTCGCGTCAGCAACCGTGAACAGGCGCGCATCCACATTGGTCAGCGCGTGCCGATCATCAGTGCGACCTCGGTGCCGTCGACCCAAGGGCCGGTGATCACCGAAAGCGTCACCTACCTCGACGTCGGTCTGAAGCTGGAAGTGCAGCCGATCGTGCACTTGAACAATGAAGTGGCGATCAAAATCGCCCTGGAAGTCAGTAACGCCACGCCGCTGGAACCGACCCGCCAGGGCACCATTCCGGTTCAGGTCGACACCCGCAACGCCCAGACCACGCTGCGTCTGCATGACGGCGAAACGCAGATCCTCGCCGGCCTGGTGCGCAACGACCATGGCGCCACGGGCAACAAGATCCCCGGTCTTGGCGACATCCCGGGCCTTGGCCGCTTGTTCGGCAGCAACAAGGACACCGTCGGCAAATCCGAGCTGGTGCTGTCGATCACCCCACGGATCGTGCGCAACCTGCCGTACCAGAGCCCGTCGGACATGGAATTCCCTACCGGCACCGAAACCAGCATGCACATCCAGGCGCCGGATCGCCGGATGGAGCCACAGATTCAGAACGAGCACATCGACCGCTCGGTGCCTGGCGTGACCACCGAAGTGAGCGTCGGCCGGCCGGTGGCTTCCGCCACCCCTCAAGTCACTGTTGAGAAGCCTTGATCATGAACGCCTCGCAACGCGGTTTTACCTTGATCGAAGTCGTCGTGACGCTGGCCCTGATCGGCCTGCTGGCCGGTATGGCCGCGCCGCTGACCGAGACCGTGGTGCGCCGGGGCAAAGAGCAGGACTTGCGCACCGCGCTGTACCAGATTCGCGACGCCATCGACGCCTACAAGCGCGCCTTTGACGCCGGCTACATCGAGAAGTCGCTGAACAGCAGCGGCTATCCACCCAATCTTCAAGTGCTGGTCGAAGGCGTGCGCGATGTGCGCAGCGCCAAGGGTGCCAAGTTCTACTTCTTGCGCCGCGTGCCCCATGACCCGCTGACGGCGGTCAAGCGTGACGACGAAGGTGGCTGGGGCCTGCGCTCTTACGACAGCACGGCTCAAAACCCGCGGGAGGGTGAAGACGTCTTTGACGTTTACTCCAAGGCCCGGGGCAAGGGGCTCAACGGCATCGCCTACCGGGAGTGGTGAGCATATGCGTCGGCAAAAGGGCTTTACCTTATTGGAACTGATGGTGGTGATGGCAATCATCGCGACGCTGATGACCATCGCCTTGCCGCGTTATTTCAACAGCCTCGAAACGTCGAAGGAAACCACACTGCGTCAGAGCCTGTCGGCCATGCGTGAAGCATTGGATCACTACTACGGCGACACCGGACGCTACCCCGATTCCCTCGATCAACTGATCGAACAGCGTTACCTGCGCAACGCGCCGATGGACCCGATTGCCGAGCGTAAAGACACCTGGGTGCTGGTCGCGCCGCCGGATGGCGTGGCGGGCGGGGTGGCCGATATCAAAAGTGGAGCCACAGGGAGGGCGCGTGATGGCAGCCTTTATTCCGAGTGGTAAACCGGCTGACGAGGCGGGGTTCACCTACCTGGGCGTGCTGTTTCTGATCATGGTGATGGGCATGGGCCTGGCCAGTGCCGGCGAGTTGTGGGCAACCGCTTCGCGCCGCGATCGGGAGCGTCAGTTGCTGTGGGTCGGCACCCAATACGCCCAGGCACTGCGCAGCTACTACCGCAGTTCGCCAGGCCTGGCGCAGTACCCGAAAGAGCTGGCGGACCTGCTGCAGGACGAGCGTTTTCCCTCGCCCAAACATCATCTGCGCCAGCTGTACCCGGACCCGATTGGCGGGGGCGAGTGGACGCTGATGCGCGGTTTCGACGGGCGCATCACCGGCCTCAACAGCCCCTCGACGGATACGCCGCTCAAGCAGAATGATTTCCCCAGCCAATGGTCGGATTTCGCTGGCATGGCCAGCTACAAAGACTGGCAGTTCGTGGCCGAGAAGGCCTTTCTCGACGGTACGTCCGGCCCGCCGAAAAGCCAGTCCGCACGGCCTCAGGGGCTGTCGCCATGAACAGACACTGGCTCGCTGTACTGATCCTCACGTGTGTAGCGTCTTTCGCCAGCGCCGGCGAAGAAGAGGAAATGCTCGGCTTCATTGTCGATGACACGATCTCGCACATCGGCCACGACTTTTACTACTCGTTTAGTGAGCGTCTGCGCGCCACCAGCCCGATGGATTTCAACCTGGTGGTACGTGAACGACCTTCGGCTCGCTGGGGCAGCCTGGTGACCGTGGAATATCGGCAGCGACTGGTTTATCGGCGTTTCTTGCCGCCGAACACCGTGGACCTCCAGGAGGACGCCTACCAGGCAGCCGACATGGTTCGCGCACAGATAGCCCAGCAGAAGCTGGAGGCCTTGTTGCAAGACACCACGGACCTGGAGAGGGACGAATTATGAAAACGAAAACGTTCTTGCAGTGCACCGGCATTTTACTGCTCGGGCTTGGCAGCGCCAGCCTGGTCCAGGCCACGGAGCTGGTGTACACGCCCATCAACCCTTCGTTTGGCGGCAACCCGTTGAACGGCACCTGGCTACTCAACAACGCCCAGGCGCAGAACGACTATGACGATCCGGACCTGAAAAACCGTACCGCCGTGGCCGGGACAACAGCCCTGGAGCGATTCACCAGTCAGCTGCAATCGCGATTGCTGGGGCAAGTGCTGGACAACATTTCCTCCGGTAATTCGGGGAGCCTTTCTACCGACGCTTTTATTGTCAACGTTGTCGACGACTCCGGTGCACTGACCATTGAAGTGACGGACCGAGCGACCGGCGAAGTGTCGGAAATCCAGGTGAATGGCCTCGCCCCTTAAAGGGCTTTGGGTCGATGGGGAGTGAGGGAAATGAAAAAAATAATTGCGCTAGGGCTGATGTTGGCAACCTTACAAGGGTGTGGTTTGCGCGAGCCGATGTCGGCCGAGCAGGACACCAAGACCCCGACCCTGACACCACGGGCGTCGACCTATTACGACTTGCTGGCCATGCCTCGACCCAAGGGCCGGTTGATGGCGGTGGTGTACGGTTTTCGTGACCAGACCGGGCAATACAAACCGACCCCGGCCAGTTCGTTTTCAACCAGCGTGACCCAGGGCGCGGCGAGCATGTTGATGGATGCGTTGCAGGCCAGCGGCTGGTTTGTGGTGCTGGAGCGCGAAGGGCTGCAGAACTTGCTGACCGAGCGCAAGATCATTCGCGCTTCGCAGAAAAAGCCCAATACGCCGGTGAATATCCAGGGTGAATTGCCTCCGCTGCAAGCGGCGAACATGATGCTTGAAGGCGGGATCATTGCCTATGACACCAACGTGCGCAGTGGCGGGGAAGGGGCGCGTTATCTGGGGATCGATATTTCCCGGGAGTACCGGGTGGATCAGGTCACGGTGAACTTGCGAGCGGTGGATGTTCGCAGTGGGCAGGTGTTGGCTAACGTGATGACCAGCAAGACGATCTACTCGGTGAGCCGTAGTGCCGGGGTGTTCAAGTTTATCGAGTTCAAGAAGTTGCTCGAGGCGGAAGTCGGCTACACCACGAACGAGCCGGCGCAGTTGTGTGTGTTGTCGGCGATCGAGGCGGCGGTCGGGCATTTGCTGGCGCAGGGGATCGAGCGGCATTTGTGGCAGGTAGCAGGTGATAACACGCCGGATGCCGATGCGACGCTTGACCGGTACCTGACCCAGTCCAAGGTTGATCCTGAAAGTGAGTAAACCGAGGCGGCCTTCGGGCCGACCTGGTTTTCCCCTGATGTACCCGGTCTCAATTGTGGGAGCGAGCCTGCACGCGAAGGCGGCCTGATAGCCGACCATTCTCTTCCTCAGTGTACATATCCATTCCTGCGGTAAAGGCCGCTTATGGTTTCGCTCTTACAGCGAGTCCCTTTTGTCAAACGCCACAAAAGGAACCAAAAAGGCTCGCCCCGAGCGTCCGGCCCCTCGCTTAGGCTCGGCGTTCCTTCGCTCCGGTATCCATCCGGGGACACAGCCCGCAGGTTGGCTTCGCGACGACCTACATGCAGCGTGTTCGACTGCGTCGAACGGCGCTGCGCGCCACTCCCCGAATGCACACCTCCACTCAGCCTCCCGAAGGGGCGGGTGAATCAAGATCAAAAGCTGCAGGCGAGCTAACGCTCGGCCTGTTGAGTGGTGAGGAGCAAGGGCTGTACGCCAATCAATTGTAGGAGCCTGGCTTGCCAGCGATGGCGGCCTGACAGCCGACCAATCTCTACCAGATGCACCCAATCCAAATGTAGGAGTGAGCCTGCTCGCGATAGCGGACTCACATTCAACAGTGAAGCCGACTGACTCACCGTCATCGCGAGCAGGCTCACTCCTACAGGGGGATGGATTTCTGCCGGAGGATTAGCGATGTGGCGAGGATTTGGGCAGTTCGAGGTTATCCATCATCCTGTTCGCCGCCAGTTCGGCGAGCATGACGATTTGCTGGATGGCCATGGCGGTGTTGCGGTGTGGGCCTTCCAGATAACTGGCAAAATCGCCGGCCATTACGCTGGCCTGGGCCAGGGTTTCACAGGTGTGGGCCAGCAGGTCTTCGTCCTTGAGGTCTGGTGCAAGCATGAACATGGTGCTGGGTTTGCGGGTGGGTGGTGATTTAAGGGCCGCGGGGTTGAGGTAGTGATTCAACGCGCGTTCGGCGGCGTCGTGGAATTTTTTGGAATCGACGGATTCGTAGGGGGAAACGTCGTCGGTTTCCGGGGGATTTGGTGTTTCTTTGATCATGGTGAAGCTCCATTCGAAAATAGGGAGTTCGCCACGACTGCGACCAAGCAGTGGGGTGGCAAACTGTACGCAGGTTGGTCGACCAGGGAATGGAACCCGGCAGGGCCGGAGCCCTCCCACGCACAGCTCGCCATGAAGCAAGCACAAAAAGTGCGCCATTCTAAACCTGGGCGACCAAACCCGGTCGCTGAATTTGCAGCGACGGGCAAAGCCTATCTCCCGGCCTTCTGACACGACAACCGACACAACCTGTCGGAATCCTCCTCTACAACCGCCGCGGCTGTAGGACCTCCACCAATTTTTCAGGCCAACCCCGATCGAAATGTGGGAGCGGCGGTGCGACGATTCGACTTGCTCGCGATAGCGGCCTAACCACCACCCCATCCCCACCAGGCACACACAAAAAAAACCGCGACCCTCCACCAAAGGCCGCGGTTTTTTACGCCTTGCGATTATTGCTGCAACACGGTTGCCTGGTTGGCGCTACCAAACTGCTGCACGGTCGCCGTCTGGCTTACGCCGCTTTGATCAACACTGGCAATGTTGCCGGTGCCGCCCTGGGTCACATAGGCGACGTTCATGGTGTCCGCCTGTTTGACGGTGATCATGTTGTCGCTGCCATACAGCTGTGTGGTGTAGGCCTGGTTGCCGCTGCCCGACTGGTCGAACTCGGTGCTGTTGCCAGTACCGTTGCTGCTGCCCTGGGCCAGGTTGGTGGTGCCGCGCTGGTCGGCGATGAGGATGTTGTCGCTGCCGTTCTGGTCGAAATACAGCTCGTTGTACGAATCAGCCTGGCTGACCTTGGTGGAGTTGCCGGTGCCGGACTGGTTGGTAGTCATGATGTGGCCGGCGCCGTTCTGGGTGAAGTTGGCGACGTTGTTGGTGCCCACCTGATTGACGGTCGCACGCTGGTTGCTGCCAAACTGACCACCCGATTGCGGACCTTTCCAGTTGCTGGCGTAGACCTTGTTGCCAGTCCCCACCGAATTGGCGTTGAGCACATGGCTATTGCCGCTTTGGTAGGTGAAATGCACGTTGCCGGTGCCCGCTTGATACAGCGCGACGGTCGAGCCGAGGGATTCGAACTGGTCGGCATAGATCGCGTTGAGGTCGCCGACTTGCAGCACCGTCGCCACGTTGTTTTGGCCGAAGCTCTGGTCGACCACGGTTTCGTTGGTCTGCCCCATCTGATTGATGGTGGTCTGGCTGGCGGTCTGGCTGTCTTGCCAGACTTCGCTGCCGTTGCCATCGCCGAGCTGGTTGATGCTTATCGTGCCGCCCAGTCCGTTGCGTTGATCGCCATAGGCATAGTTATCGTTGCCCGACTGGTTGATGTTGATTTGGCCACCCACGTGAAACACCTGCTCGGCGGTGCCGTAGTTGGTGTTGCCGAGCTGGATGATGGACGCAGTGTTTTCCACGCCCAACTGCATCTGTTCGATGTTGGCCTCGTTGTTGTCGCCTTGCTGGAAGGTCGTGCCGGTGGAGCCGTCCTGACTGTCCTGATAGATAAACGAGAAGTTGCCGTTGCCCAGTTGTTGTTGCAGTGCCTGGCTGGCGCCCACGCCAATCGACTGACTGGCATGGCTGGTGTTGAACGTGCCGACTTGCTGCTGGGTGATGGTGCTGCCGTTTTCGTACAGTTGCTCACCATAACCGGCGTTGTAGTCACCGACCTGGGTCTGTTCGATGGTACTGCTGGCATTGTCCTGCAACGTCGCCGCATCGTTGCCCGATCCAGCCTGTTGCTGGGTGGACGTGCTGAAACTGGCCGTGGTCTGTTTCACGTTGGCGATGTTGGCATCGCCGTTCTGGTTCTGGATGGACGTGCTGTCGTCGGCCATCGCCTGGGCACTGAGGATGACCAGTATGGCGGCGGTGAGGGGCATTAATTTGAACATGATGGAACCTCCAAGTGGTGCAGCGCTTTAGCGATATTGTTTGACGGAGACGCTCATGCCGTTCCCGGACTGGGTCACGGCGCTGGAGAGCCCCGTGCCGGCCTGGACGATGCTGGCGTCGTTGTTATTGCCGTTCTGGGAAATCTGCGCACGGTTGTGGCTGCCGGTTTGTGTGATCGAGGCATCGTTGCCGGAACCTTGCTGGTTGATCATGGCCATCAGGTCGTTGCCTTGTTGCAGGATGTAAGCCTCCTGATTGCTGCCCGACTGGACGATATTGCCGAGCAACGACTGGCCGTTCTGTTGCACCAGTGCGATGTTGGCCTGGCCGTTCTGGTCGATCAGCGCGTGCTGGCCAACCGGTGGGGGCAACTCGCCCAGGTCGCCACCGGGACCGAGGTCGTTGTTGTCCATCAAGTCATCGGCGCGCACACCCGCGCTGCTGCAAAGCAGAAGCAGGCAGAGCAGGGTGGCGGTCGACGTTTTCATGGCTGAGTCCTTGGTTGAGGGCTTGCCCCACCGGCCATTGCGGTCGGTGGGGCGAGCGTTTACTGCACGGTGACGGAGACGTTGCGCACCGAGCCCGGGGTTGAACGGATGGTGGCCGTCGGGTTGAGCGATGGGGCGACCGTGGTGTTGGTGACCGTCAGGGTCCAGCGTCCGGTAATCGCCACGGTGGCGGAGCCCAGGGTGACCAGCCCGGCCGGTGTGGTGACCTGGACGGTGACCGTGTTGCCGACGATCGTCGACGAGGTACCGGCGAAGTTCCAGGTGAAGCGGTTGCCGGCACGGGCGGTGACCGTGGCAGCCGTCACGTTGAAGACTTCAAGGACCAGCGGTGGCGACACCTGCACGGTGACCGTGGCCGGTGCCGACAGGGCGCCGAAGCTGTCCCGGGCGACGTAGGTGAAGGTCGTGGTGAAAGGCAGCAGCACCGTAGCCGGAGGCGTATAGGTGATCGCCGTGCCGTTGATGGCAACAGTGCCGCGTCCTGCTGCCGGTTGGGTGAGGCTGGCGACGGCCAGCGGCAGGTTGCCTTCAGGGTCGGTGTCGTTGGCCAACACGTTGATCGTGACGGGTGCAGCCTGGGTCGAGACGCTGTCGTTGACAGCCACCGGCGGCTGGTTAGGCGCCACCGTGACGGTCACGGTCACCGGATCGGTCGAGGCCAGGCCCTTGGCGTCTTGAACCTTGTAGGTGAAGGTCGTGGTCAACGGTGCATTGACGACGGCGGGCGGGGTATAGACCACATTGTTGACGGCCAATGCCACGGTGCCCTGGCCAGCGGCCGGTTGTGCCAGTGCCGTGACGCTCAGTGGTGTGTTGCCGTCCGGGTCGCTGTCGTTGGCCAGCACGTTGAGGGTGACCGGCACGCCAAAGGTGGTGCTGCCCACATCGGCAACGCCGATCGGCGCCTGGTTCTGACCGGTATCCGGTGCGGTACCGACTACAACGACCGGCTCGGTGTCACTGCCGCCCGCGGCCGACTTGATCGTCACGGTGGCCGGTGGCTGCAGCAGATCCGGAACGGTCAGGCGTTGCAGCGTGCCGTTTTTCGACAGCCGCCCATAACCCTGAGCGACCATGTCCGGTATGCCCACTTCGTCGGTGGAAGTGGCTTCGATCAGCAGGCTGTGATTGCTCCAGTTGTAGCGGGCGGTCTGGATTTTCACCACATCGCTGAGTTTGCTCGACACGGAGGTCGGACGGGTCGAACCGGTCGGGTTGGTGGCGGTGATCACGACGACCGGAGGCACGGCGCCATTGGCCAGGAGGTGCTGGCCGAAGAACTGGCCGTTGTTATCGCCGACCATGGTGGTCTGACAAGGCGAAACAGGCGGGCCGGGGACCAGGGCGATGCTTTCGCGGAAGCACAGGGCCGAGCCGTTGTCGGCTTTGCCAAAGACTTCGACGCGGGTGCTGTTGCCTCCCGTTCCGCCGGTGCGCCGGTACGTGGCGCGGCTGATTTCCACCGGTGTTTGCGCGCGGCTGTCGAGCACTTTGCCGGACAGGGTGAAGAGGCTAGTCTCGATAGTCCCGGCGGGCCCCTGGATGCGCACGAAGTTGGTGTTGTTGGGGCTGCCGGTCACGGCTTCGGTGAGGTTCGGATCGCCGACGAAGGTTTCGACGGCGCCGGTTTCCGGGTTCACTTCCGTGTAGGGGCCGTTGACGCTGCGCAGGAATGGCCCGATGGCACCGTTGACCGCACCGCTGAAGACCCCTGGCGCACCGACGCCGACGTCTCTGGTGATGTTGATCGCACGACGGCCGGGGGTGGTGACGTTGACCGTTTCCACGCCGTAAGGGTGGGTGATGGTGTAGGTGCCGGCGACGGGAATGTTGATCCTCATACGGATCCGCGCGAAGCTGATCTGATCACCGTCGAGCGGGTTCCCGCCGGCAAATGCCGCTTCTATCCCGGCGACGTAGGCGTCCATCCCGTAGCCTGCGGCGTTGTTGGGGATGGTGGTCTCGGCGAGGAACCAGAAGGATTCGTCTGGCCAGTTATCCGGGAACACCATCGGCTGGGTGTCGTCGAAAATGCCCGGTGCCGGCAGCAGGGTGCACATGTAGGCTGGCGGTACAGAGGCGCCTACCCGCGAGCTGACGGCTTTGGACTGGCACAGCTCCATCGACAGCAGATTGTTGTCCTGGTACCAGATCGGGAATTTCCCGGTGGCAAAGGTATAGGGGCCGGGGTCGACGGCAGCGAGTTGCGCGAAAGCACTGCCGGACAGCGATAGAGTCAGTCCCAGGGCGTTGAGCGCCAGGCGTGGCCAATTGTTCATGATGCCTCCTGATGAGGATCTGGGCATGTGAGCGTTCATTGCACGATGACCACTTCTTCGGTGTCGCTGCCGCCATTGGATGACGTCACCCGAACCTGGGCTGGCGGAATCGGCGAGATGCCGGTGGCCAGGCTTTTCACGGCACCATCACCACTGAGCGCGCCGATGGCGGCCCCGGTACCCGAGGTGGCGGTGAGCACCGGTGGCGAGGTTTCATCACTGGTCGAGGCGACGATGGTGATCTGGCCGTTGTTCAGGCTGTACTCGGCACGGGAAATCACCACCAGGTCACTCAGGGGCATGGGCAGGGTCGTCGGCGTGCTGCTGGCGATGGCCAGGTGGTTGTCGGCGGTCACTTGCAGGGTGTTCGGCAACGATGGATTGGTCGACGACTGCGCGTACCAATGGCCGGTACTGTCGGCTTCGGTGAAGTTCAACACCGGGTTGTTGCTGTCCAGGGTCACCGTCGCCGGTGCGGGCGGAGCCATGACGAAGACGTCTTGCTGAGCCACCGGTGCGCTGGTACCGGCATGCCGTGAGTAGGTGCTGCGCTGGGCGATGACCGGGGTTGGCCGGACCACCGTCGACAGCTTGCCGGAGACGGCAAAGAGGTCGGTGCGCAGGTCCAGTCCATTGGGGCCTTCGATGCGCACGTAGTTGGTGTTGAACGGACTGCCGGTGACGGCTTCCGTGAGGTTCGGGTCGCCAACGAATTGTTCGGCGGCACCAGTGACCGGGTTGGTCTCGGTGTAAGGGCCGTTGACGCTGCGCAGGAACGGTCCGATATCACCCTTGAGCGCGCCGTCGTAGGTTTTCGCTGCGCCTATGCCGATGTCCCTGGTCATGTTGATCGCCCTGCGCCCGGGAGTATCGACGGTGAACACGTCGACGCCATAGGGGTGCGTCACGACGTAGGTCCCGGCCGTGGGCACATCGATACGGATGCGGATACGTGCGAAGCTGATCTGGTCGCCTTCCACCGGGTCGCCGCCGCTGAAGGCTGCTTCAACCGCAGAGACATAGGTCAGGTCGATGCCACGGGTTGCATCGACGATGGTGGTTTCGCCGGTCGCCCAGAACGCTTCGTCGGGAAAGTTGGTCGGGAAGACCATCGGTTGGGTGTCGTCGAAAACACCCGGTGTGGGGATCAACGAGCACATGTAGGTCGGGGCGCCTGGTGTGCTGGCCACCCTGGAACTGACGGCCTTGGACAGGCACAGATCAAGGGTGCGACCGTGCGTGTCTTGATACCAGGCGGCGAAATTGCCGTTGGCGGGCAGGTAAGGTCCGGTGTCGACTGCAAACAGCGCCGCCTGCGCAGCGCCTTGGGCCAGAGCGGACACGATCAGGGCGATCGTGGTTTTGGACAGTAAAGGGTGCATGAGTATTCCCTCTATCAGAAGACCTGCCCCCTGGGGGTGGGTCAGTTGAGAGGGCTTCGGCAACTTCCATACCAATCTTTGAAAACCGCCGCCTCAGGCCCGCAGTGAAAGCCTGTGGCACTGGCGCAGCAAAATCGTGCCGGACGTTGAAGCGGGCGACTGTCCCCAGTTTTGGGGGGCTATGGGGGCAGTGGGGCAAACGGGGAAAGTGGGGGACAAAACCCGAAGCCGGGCAAACATCGGGCAGTGGGCTATAACCCTATAGGGAGTACCCGGGAACCTCGTCCATGACTATTCAAGCCACAGCCCTGCTCAAAGAAGAGGGCGACTTTCGCCTGAGTTCGCGCAAACAGCCGTTCAACCTGCTGCGCTGGTTTTCGCTGATCAGCATGGCGGTGATCGGCACGGTGGCTGTGGCGTTGGGCGCAGTGTCCACCCGTTTTGTGATTACCGAGAGCGTGCAGCGTGATGCGTTGCTGACCTCACAGTTCATTGAAGCGATTGCCTCGGCCGAGGTGCGCCATGTGTCCATTCCTCACGTGCGGACCATGGGCGAGTTGCTCGATCCGCGCAAAGACAAGGATTTCCCCGATGTCGACCCGCAGGCCCGAGCCAGTGCCCGGGGTGAGTTCCTCGATCACATCCAGCATTTGCCCGATGTGATCCTGGCCAACATCTACGCCCCGGACCGCATGGTGATCTGGTCCACCAACCCTGAATTGATGGGCACCACGATCCATGCCGACGAGGACCTCGATCAGGCATTCGGCTCCAAGACCCCGGTGTCCGCCAGCTATCACAACGTGGACAAGGCGCGCATGGAGCAGAAGTTCGTCACGCAGCCGGACTACATCTTCATCGAGAATTACATCCCGCTGTTCGACGCCGACCGCAACAACGTCACCGCAATGGTCGAAATCTACAAGGAGCCCAAGGACCTGATCGAGCGTATGGAACGCGGCCTGGCCTTGATCTGGCTGGCCACGGCCCTGGGTGGCGGGTTGATCTACCTGGGCTTGTACTGGATCGTGCGGCAGGCGGCGAATCTGTTGGCCACGCAACAAAAACAACTGATCACCAACGAAACCCTTGTCGCCCTCGGGGAAATGTCTTCGGCGGTTGCCCATAGTTTGCGCAACCCGTTGGCGACCATTCGTTCCAGCGCCGAGTTGGCCCTTGAGTTTGACAGTGGCCCGGCCCACAAGAACATCAACGACATCATCGGTCAGGTGGACCGCATGTCGAAATGGGTCCGGGAATTACTGCAGTCTTTGCGACCGCTCAATGACGAAGCAGAGTCGGTGAACCTGGTTGCCTGCTTGCATGACAGCCTGCTCGCCTTCGAGCATCAGATCGCCAAGGCTAATGTTCACGTAGTGTTCGAGCCGAAGGAAACACCGATGGTGTGGAGCCAGCAGGTGCAGCTGACGCAGATCCTCAACAGCTTGCTGGCCAATGCGCTGGAAAGCATGGATAAGGGCGGCACGTTGACGATTTTGCTGGAACCGACCGATACCAAAGGTATTTGTGTGAGCGTCAGCGACACTGGCAAAGGCATGAACGAGGAGCAGCGCAGCATGGCGTTCCGGCCGTTTTTCACCACCAAGCAAGGTGGCTTGGGCGTCGGGCTGGTTCTGGTGAAGCGCATCATGGACCGTTTCGGTGGCGCGGTGACCCTGAACAGCCGTGAAGGCGAGGGCACGACCGTCCGTTTGTCGTTTAAACGATTCCCCTGAAACTGGGTGTGAACTTTCCCCGTTAGCGGGTGTCAGGACCCAGTCGTTTTTCGAGGCATGGCAAATTGATGTTGATAAGCCATTGTTTTTTAGGGTGTTAATACTTTCGTATAAATCAGTTACAAATCTGGCGAGCTCCTTGCAAAACCCCCATCACCCCCTTCATGACTTCGAGGCGGCTGGTGATGGACACAAAAGCGCGTTATCCCTTCAAGTGGTTTGGCCTGTTGACGCCTCTGGGCGTCCTTCTGACGATGACGCTGGGCACAGCGAATCTGCGTGCCAGCCCGATTGATGACGAGCGACAGCCAGAACCGTCCGACCCTTCGGCCTACTACGACGAACCGGCTGACGAAGCCACGGCGTTGAATGCCATTTTGACCATGCCGGAGGCCAACGAAGATTCCTTCGACCTACCTGATGGTGTCAAAGGCACCCGCATGACCACGCGGCAGGAAAATGTCCTGCCGCCGGCGGTGCAGACCAGCTTCAACTACCCCACCAATGGCAAGCCGAGCCCGTTGTTTGGCGCCCAGCCATTCACTCAGCAACTGGTGCTGTTCGAAGAGTTCGGCCCGGAAAAACTCGACCCCACTACTCCCGCGGCGCCGCTGGGTTTTCCGCCGGCAGCGGTAGGCCCGTTGCCACAACAGGACCCGACCAATGCCGCCCGCAGTGCACCACCGAGCGCGGCGCTCGACGCCTTCATGCGTCAACCGGGGCTGACACCGTTCCCCAGCCAGTATTCCAACGTGGTGGATCGCAACCCGTGGCAGGCGCAGATCGAAGTGTTCCTCAACCGTCATATCGGCTCGTCGGCTGAAGGTCGTCCACCAGGAAAAGGCTGGTCGCATCAGCGCTGGAACGAGTTCTACCCACAAATGGCCTACAAAACCGTTCAAACCGGGGCGAGGCTCAACAGCGGTTGGCGTGACAGCCTGCAAATGCACCACTACGCCGTGGGCGAGTTCGGCCCCGGTGGCCTGTATCACAACGTCGCCGGTGTGCCGGCCACCGATGGCACCTCAAAAGGCGTCGATCCGCGTTTCCACCCGAACATGCCGGTGCAGAACCACAACTCGGTGTGGACCTTCGACGGCACGCTGCCGCCTAAATTGCTGATGGTGCGTTACGGCCAACCGGTACTGATGCGTCACTACAACGGCTTGCCAATCGACCCCGCCGCCAACATGGGCTTTGGCTTGCACACCATCAGTACCCACGAACACAACGGTCACGCCCCGGCGGAAAGCGATGGTTATGCCAACGCGTTTTTCTTCCCCGGGCAGTATTACGACTATCGCTGGCCGATCCAGTTGGCCGGTTACGACACCATCAACACCGACGCTCATGATCCTCGCGCGGCATTCCCTTGCTCGCCGGGTGAAACGCTGTGGACTAACGACATGAGCCCGAGCCGCAAGACCTGTGAGAACGGCACGATCAAGATCCGTGGCGACTGGCGCGAAACCATGAGCACCCACTGGTTCCACGACCACATGCTCGATTTCACCGCGCAGAACGTCTACAAGGGCAACGCGGCGATGATGAACTACTACAGCGCCCTGGACCGTGGCAACGAATCGGTGAACGATGGCGTCAACCTGCGTTTCCCCAGCGGCAGTGCCTTGCCGTGGGGTAACCGCGACTATGACGTCAACCTGGTGTTCGCCGACAAGGCCTGGGATCAGAACGGTCAGCTGTGGTTCAACCCCTTCAACACCGACGGCTTCCTCGGTGACCAGGTGCTGGTCAACTGGCAGTGGAAACCGACCCTGGATGTGCGCGCCCGCAGCTATCGGTTCCGCATGCTCAACGGTTCGGTATCGCGTTACTACAAATTGGCGCTGGTGCGTGAAATCAAGGGCACCAGCGGTGAGTTCCAAGGGCCTAAAGGTTCGGGTGTGTCCTATGCCCGCGTGCCGTTCCACATGATTGCCAACGACGGCAACATCATGGAACACAGCGTGCCGTTCGATGGCTCCATGGACCTCGACGCCGACGGCGATAAACAGAACCACAACGCGATTCTCCCCACCCAGGGCATCGCCGAGCGCTTCGACATCATCGTCAACTTCGCGAAGAACGGGATCAAGCCGGGGGACAAGATTTTCTTCGTCAACCTGCTGGTCCACGACGATGGCAAAGGCCCGAAAGAACCGGTGTCGCTGGCCGACGTGCTCTCTGAAAATTACAAAGCGGTGATCAAGCAAACCAGCAAAGGGCCGATGTGGGACAAGGGCGACCCTGCGGTGGGCAAGGTGTTGCAACTCAACGTCAAGGCCTACACCGGTCAAGACCTGGCGATGGACCCTGCAGCCTACGAACCGGCCAAACCGGGCAAAGCTGAAGGCCTGGTGATGATCCCGCTGAAGATCCATCGCGACAACGCTGCCGACAAGGCACTGCTGGCCCAGGCACTTCACCGGACCTTTACCTTCGGCCGTTCCGACGGCACCGATGAAGCTCCGTGGACGGTCAAGACCGACGGCGGCTTCGGCTTCCACATGGACCCAAGGCGCTTGAACACGGCGACTCACTTGGCCAACGGTCCGACCGATGCCGGTGCTGCGGGTTTCGGCACCCTGGAGGTCTGGAATATCAAGGCCGGCGGCACGGGCTGGAGTCACCCGGTGCATGTGCACTTCGAGGAGGGGATCATCCTCAGTCGCGGCGGCAAGGCGCCACCGGAATGGGAAAAATGGGCACGTAAGGATGTGTACCGCATCGGCTCGGAAAAAGATGGCCTGGATAACGTCGAGATGGCGATCAACTTCCGCGAATTCGCCGGGACCTACATGGAGCACTGTCACAACACCCAGCACGAAGACAACTCGATGCTGCTGCGTTGGGACATTGAGAAACCCGGGCAATTTCAGTTGATGCCCACACCGCTGCCGAGCTGGGATGGTGTGCGCTACGTCAACTCCGCCGCGCTGCCTACCTTCCGTACCGGCGACGGCTTCGGCCCAAAAGTGGTCGTCAAACCATGAAACGCCGCGAGGGAGCCGACATGAACGTGCACACGCCGCGCTCCCGCGCCCTTGGCATGCACCTGATTCTGGTACTGGTCACCTGTCTGCTGGTCAGTCAGGTACTGCTGGCCCATGAGGGTGTGCTGTCGCCGACGGAATCGGCGACACCCTGGGGCGGCGACTATTTCCCCAACACCCTGCTGACTGACCAGGACGGTCAGCAGGTGCATTTTTTCGATGACCTGATCAAGGACAAGGTGGTGGTGATCAACTTCATCTTTACCTCATGCAGCGACTCTTGCCCACTGGAGACCGCGCGCCTGCGCCAGGTGCAAAAGCTGCTCGGCGACCGGGTCGGCCAGGACATCTTTTTCTACTCCATCAGCATCGATCCCTTGAGCGATACACCCGAAGTGCTCAAGGCCTATGCGCAGCGCTTCAAGGTCGGGCCGGGCTGGAAATTCCTCACCGGGGAATTTGCCGACGTCACTGAGCTGCGCAAGAAACTCGGGCTGTTCATTGAAGGCGTCGACAACGGACGCAGCAAGGACCACAACCTGAGCCTGATCGTCGGTAACCAGAGCACCGGTCGCTGGATGAAAGCCTCACCGTTCGAGAACCCGTGGATTCTGGCCGACCAGTTGGCCAACACCTTGCAGAACTGGAAAAAAGCCAGCGCTGAAGAAAGCTACGCCAACGCCCCGCAGATTCGCCCACCGAGCAACGGCGAAGAATTGTTTCGCACCCGTTGCGCGTCCTGTCACAGCCTGGGCCCGATGGACGGGCAAGGCCTCGGCATGCGCAGCATCGGCCCGGACTTGATCGGCGTGACCCGTCAACGCGACCCGGCCTGGCTCAACCGCTGGATTCGCGAGCCGGACAGCATGCTCAAGGAGAAAGACCCGATTGCCGTGGAGCTGTTTGAACGCTTCGACAAAATCCCGATGCCCAACCTGCGTCTGGATGAGAAATCCGCGCAGTCGATTGTGGATTTTTTGCAGGAAGAAACCGAGCGCCAGCAGCCCTTGCAAGCAGCACAGGCGCAATAGCGGCGAAATACTATCATTGGGTCATCAGGCACCTTCAATGCGACCTACACTGATCCGTGACATGGCTGAACAGGCTAGATACGAGCATCCAGGACACCCCTAATGCCGACAATAGAACAACAAAAAGAACCTGCGCCGGTCACGCCGCCAGCAAAGGGCCAAAACCGGTTGGGACAGTTCAATCTGCTGCGCTGGTTTTCCCTGGGCAGCTTTCTGATCATCGCTGCCGTGGCGCTGGGTCTGGGCTATGTGTCCACGCGTTTTGTCGTCGATGAGAGCATCGAACGTGACTCCATGCTGACCGCGCAATTCATCCAGGCCATCGGTGATGCGGAAATCCGCCATGCGGGCATCACCCTGACAAGAACCATGGGCGAAATGCTCGATCCGCGCGATGACAACGCCTATTCAGACGTCAATCCAGGCGCCCGTGCTGCCGCCCGCATAGAGTTTCTCGATCATGTCGAACACTTGCCGGACACGCTGCTGGCGGTGGTGTACGCCCTGGATCGCACGGTGGTCTGGTCGACCAATCCACAAATGATCGGCATGCGCGTCGAAGGCGATGAAGAATTGGATGAGTCCTTTGAAATGAAGGAAACCGTCTCTACCAGCTATCACCAGATCGACGAGGAACGTCCCGAACAGATGCTGTTGCGCGAGCCCAAGTACCTGTTCGTTGAGAACTACATTCCGATGTTCAATGCCGACAAAAGCAAAGTGATCGCCATGGTCGAGATCTATAAGGAACCGATGGACCTTGTGGAGCGCATCCAGCGTGGTTTCAAGGCAATCTGGATCGCGACAGTGCTTGGCGGCCTGGTCATTTACCTCGGGTTGTTCTGGATTGTTCGCCGGGCTGCAACGTTGCTGCAGAGCCAGCAAAAGCAGCTGATTACCAATGAGACTTTCGTCGCGCTGGGGGAAATGTCTTCGGCGGTGGCGCACAGTTTGCGCAATCCGCTGGCGAACATTCGCTCCAGCGCCGAACTGGCCCAGGAAATCGCCAGCCAGAGTGCGCAGAAGAACATCGGTGACATCATCAACCAGGTCGATCGCATGTCGCGCTGGGTGCGGGAATTGCTGGTATCGCTGCGGCCCATGAATGATGACTACGAAACGGTCGACCTGGTGCTGGCCATCGATGACACCCTGAGTGCCTTCGATGCGCTGATCAAGCGTTCGAACGTGGAGGTGCACTTCACACCTCAAACCTGCCCACCGGTCGTCAGCCAACAGGTGCTGCTCACGCAAATTCTCAATAGCCTGTTTGCCAACGCCCTCGAAGCCATGCCCAAGGGCGGCCACTTGACCGTCGACATCGAACAGCCACAACCGGGCCATGTGCGCATGACCCTCAGTGACACCGGTAAAGGCATGAGCAAGCAGCAGCAACAGATGGTCTTCAAGCCGTTCTTTACCACCAAACAAGGCGGGCTGGGCGTCGGCCTGGCCCTGGTCAAACGAATAATGGAGCGTTTCGAAGGCTCGGTCGACCTGACCAGCCAGGAGCAGGAGGGAACCCGCGTCTGTCTCAATTTTAAAGTGGCAACGGGAGGGGAATATGGAGCACAGCATATTGCTGGTCGAGGATGACGAAATCCTCGCCGAGAATATTCAGACCTACCTGGAGCGCAAAGACTTCGAGGTGACGGTCTGCCATTCTGCTGAAGATGCACTGGAGCAATTGAGTAAAGTCGCCCCCGACGTGGTGCTGACCGACAACTCGTTGCCGGGCATGAGTGGTCACGATCTGATCCAGAAGCTGCGCATCAGCGCGCCGGATCTGAAAGTGATCATGATGACCGGTTACGGCAATGTCGAAGATGCCGTGGTGGCGATGAAAGAGGGCGCTTTTCATTACGTCACCAAACCGGTGGCCTTGCCCGAGCTCAAGCTGCTGCTCGACAAGGCACTGGCCACGGATCGCATGGAGCGCACGTTGTCGTTCTATCAGGAACGCGAGGCGCAGAAGTCCGGCGTGCAGGCCTTGATCGGCGAATCGGCGCCGATGAACTACCTGAAGAACACCATCGCCCAATTGCTCGACGCCGAGCGCCGCATGGCCAACGCCGACCTGCCGCCGGTGCTGGTGGAAGGCGAGACCGGCACCGGTAAGGAACTGGTGGCGCGGGCACTGCACTTCGACGGCCCGCGCAGCAAAGGCCCGTTCATTGAATTCAACTGCGCATCGATCCCGTCCAACCTCGTGGAGTCGGAACTGTTCGGCCACGAGAAGGGCGCCTTTACCGACGCCAAGGACCGCCGGACCGGCCTGGTGGAAGCGGCCGATGGCGGCACGCTGTTTCTCGATGAAGTCGGTGAAATGGACCTGCTGCTGCAAGCCAAACTGCTCAAGCTGCTGGAAGACCGGACCATTCGCCGGGTCGGCGCGGTGAAGGAGCGCAAGGTCGATCTGCGGGTGATCAGCGCCACCAACTGCAACCTCGAACAAATGGTCCAGCAGGGCAAGTTCCGCCGTGACCTGTTCTTCCGTCTGCGGATCATTTCCATCAAGGTGCCGCGCCTGTATGCCCGTGGCGAAGACATCCTGCTGCTGGCCCGGCATTTCCTGTCGATCCACGGCAAACGCTATGGCAAGCCGAACCTGCATTTCAGCGATCAGGCCGAAGAGCTGCTGCTCAGCTACAGCTGGCCAGGCAACGTGCGCGAGCTGCGCAACATGCTCGAGCAAACCGTGCTGCTGGCCCAGAGCGATACCATCGCCGCGCACCAGTTGAACGTCTGCCTGAGCCTGGTGGACGACCCGCCGTTGTATCAGCATGAGCCGCAACACCACGAACCGCGTCCGGTCTACAGCGGCACGGAGTCGATGAACCTGCCGGAAGTCGAGCGTGACATGGTGCGCAAGATGCTCGACAAGACCGACTGGAACGTCACCAAGTCCGCTCGGCTATTGGGCCTGAGCCGCGACATGCTGCGTTACCGGATCGAAAAACTTGGCCTGGCACGTCCGGATAAACGCCAGTGGTAGGCCTTATTCCAACCTCGGGCCTTGTTGGCTGAGGCATTCGAGTGTGCAACTCGGGTTCAGGACTTCCTCGTTCACGTACACGTTGAGATCGGCATCGTACGTGCGAATGAACACCTGAACTCGGGCACTGGCGATTGTCGGCAAAAGTGAATCGTGGAACACATGCTGGCTTGAAATCGGTATGAAGTCCCCTGGCGAGGTCGAGGTATATGAACCTGGCGGTACCATGATCGCGGAGGGAGGCGCGGGGTGGGCGAAGGGCTGGTCGCCCCCGTAATAGTTGAAGTCACTGCTGTATTCGGTGGTCAGCGGCAGGGTCTCGCCTGCGTGGGCGACGCTCGTCAGTGTCAGGCAGACAGTGAACAGCATCAGATCGGTTTTTTTCATGGCAACACCTGTGTAGTCGATTTTCGCGCAACTCCCCAAGGCCATTAACTATAGCTGTCGTACGGGCAGGCGTTCGTTATGCCCGATTTACAAGATTCCAACAGGTTTTTTCAGCGCTCCGATCTAGACTTGGGCCGATCCATCAAGACCCGAATCTGGAGCGTGCAATGGAAATGCCGACACAAGAACAAGCCATCGCCAGCAACCGCGAGGCGTGGAACGACTCCGCCCGACACCACAAAGACACCCGCGAATGGCACGAGATGGTGACTGCCGTGGGTCAGAGGGATTTTTCCTGTCTGGATGCGACCCTGACCGGCGTGCTGGAACAGGTGGGCGTCGATGGCGGGGACGTGGTGCAACTGGGCTGCAACAACGGCCGCGAAAGTCTCTCGCTGTATGCGCTGGGTGCCCGCCGCGTGGTGGGCGTCGATCAGTCGGCAGCGTTTCTCGATCAGGCGCGGGAGTTGGCGTCGCGCTCACCCCATCAGCCCGAATTTATCGAAGCCGATATCCATCATTTGCCGACCTCGTTGCATCAGCGTTTCGACGTGGCCCTGATCACCATCGGCGTGTTGAACTGGATGCCGGACATCGGCGAGTTCATGCAGCATGTCGCGCAAACCCTCAAGCCGGGCGGGGCGCTGGTGGTGTACGAAACCCATCCGTTCCTTGAAATGTTCGACCCCGAATCGGCCGATCCGTATCGCCCGGACAGCTCGTATTTTCGCAGCGAACCGTTTGTGCAGAATCAGCCGATTGTGTACCAAGGCAAGGTCGAACAGCCGGCAGCGGCGTCCTACTGGTTTGTTCACACCCTGGGGGACATCTTCACCGGTGCCCTCGATGCAGGATTGCAGATCAGCCACTTCAAGGAGTACCCGCACTCGAATCGGGAGGAGCTGTATGACCGGTATGAGCGGCAGACGGCGCAGTTACCGATGTGTTTTTCGTTGGTGGTGAAGCGCCAAGAGAAGTAGTGCCGCTTTTGGCTCCATCGCGAGCAGGCTCACTCCTACACTGGATCTTCATCAGGCACAGATTTTGTGTCCGCAAAAAATCCCCTGTAGGAGTGAGCCTGCTCGCGATGGCCGCGACACGGTTTATCTGTCAGCCATCAAACCCGAAAGCCCGGCTTTTCACGGGTTCAAATCATCAGCCTCATGCCGCTCGGGCACCTGGCTCGCCTCATCGCCCCACGTACGATTGACGCGCTGCCCGCGCAGGACCGCAGGTCGCTTGGCAATCTCCTGCGCCCAGCGTTGCACGTGGGTGTATTCGTGTGCAGACAGAAACTCGGCCGCCGAGTACACCTTGTCCCGCACCAGTTGGCCGTACCAAGGCCAGACCGCAATATCGGCGATGGTGTAGTGATCGCCCGCCAGGTAGGGGCTTTCGGCCAGTCGGCGATCGAGGACATCCAGCTGCCGCTTGGTCTCCATCGTGAAGCGGTTGATCGGGTACTCGAGTTTTTCCGGCGCGTAGGCATAGAAATGCCCGAAGCCGCCGCCCAGGTAGGGCGCCGCGCCCATTTGCCAGAACAGCCAGTTCAAGGTTTCGGTGCGTCCTGCCACATCGGTGGGCAGGAAAGCGCCGAATTTTTCCGCCAGATACAGCAGGATCGAACCGGACTCGAACACGCGGATGGGCGGCTTCGCGCTATGGTCCAGTAATGCCGGGATCTTGGAGTTCGGGTTGATCTCGACAAAGCCGCTGGAGAATTGATCACCGTCGTTGATGCGGATCAGCCAGGCGTCGTATTCCGCGCCGACATGCCCAAGCGCCAGCAACTCCTCCAGCAGAATGGTCACCTTCACTCCATTGGGCGTGGCCAGTGAGTACAACTGCAACGGGTGCTTGCCGACCGGTAAGGTCTTGTCATGGGTCGGTCCGGCGGTTGGCCGGTTGATGTTGGCGAATTCGCCGCCAGACGGGGCGTTGTTTTTCCAGACCTTGGGCGGAATGTAGGACGCTTTGCTCATGAGACGGACCCCCATTGTTGGCGTACTGTGATCACAGACTGCAAATGGACAATGCTGTGAACCATGGCAGAAGGTCGTTCAGATGTCACTGATGTCTGGTGAAGGTCCCCTAATGCAGGAGTGAGCCTGCTCGCGAAAGCGGTGTCACTGACACCGCTGCACTCAAGCAAACATCAAACCTGCGCCGCACTCGTCACCACTGGCCGGCCCGGTTTGCGCAGTGGGTCCAGGCGTGAGCCGGTGTAGGTGGATTGGCGGAAGAAGCGCCACCGGCCGAACAGGCAATAGACGTGAGTCACGCGCCCCTGTTCTTGATACCCCATTCGAATGTGCAGTTTCAGGGCCGGGATGTTGCGGGTTTCGCAGACGTCCACCACCTTGTTGCAGCCTTGCGCCTGCATCGCTTCCCACAGGGCGACCTGGACATCCACCGACAGGCTGGTGCCGAAGTAGGCGCGGGTCATTTCGCCGCCGAATTCAAAGAACTCACCGGGTTTGACCGGGAACCAGCAGCCGTAATAGTGACGGTCGTGATAGTCGCGGGTGCTGCCCCAGATGAACGCGCAGGCATGGCCTTCGTCGTCCAGGTACATGTGCCCGGTATGACCTTCGGCAGCGAGTTCGGCCATGGTGCCGACGCGGTCACCAAAATGCTTGGCAAATGCCGTGGTGTTTTCCGGGGTGATGATCACCTTGCGTAAGCCCGAGTAGGGCCGCAGTTTGTGCGGCGGCACGGGACTGACCAGGTCGCGCTCCATCCACAACAGTTCCCAATGGAAAAACACGTAACGCTGCCACAGTGTGTTGAACGTGCGGCTCAGACCTTTTTGTTTGATGCGTTCGCGAAGCTTGTCGAGTGCGTTCATGAAGCCCTCCTTGACGAAGGAATGGTCTTGCGTGGATGAAAGTAGTGTGGGCATAGCGCAGAGTCGCCATTTCCAACTTTTTTGTTTCAGTGTGAGTAACAGTTCAGACACAATTTCAGGCGTCAAAAAACGCGCGGCTTTTATTCCATTACCGCCTCCGCACGCTCACTGAACGACTTGCCCACCACGGTGTAGGCGACTCGCTCCACACCCGGCAAACGCTGTTCCAGCAGGGCACTCAACGACTCGCCCTGATCCAGATAAGCATCGCCAAAATCGGCACCGAGCTGATTGGGGTGCGCGACAATCTCCAGCAACCCATCCAGCGGTGGCGCCGCATTGCGCAGATCAACCGGGGTGCACACATAGTCAGCGGTGGCACCGGCCAGATTGCTTAAACGCCGATTGAGCAGCTCCTTGAATACGCGCTTGGGCAGGCTCAGGTTTTGTCCCAGGTTGCGCGCCAGTCGTACGGGCACCCCTTGACGGGCAGCGAAACGGGCAACGATTTCACCAATGGGCCAAATGTTGTGTACGTGCTGATGGGAGTCCAGATGACTGGGGCGCACACCGTTATCCAGGCAACGCTGCCATTGCGCTTCGAGTTCTTCGAGCACCGCCGCACGATCCCGCCGACTGAGCCACAGACGGTGGCGGGGCAGGTTGAGGTCGAACACGCCGGCGCTGTCGCAGAACGTCCTGCGATCCAGAATCGACTGGCTCAGTGGCCGCCCGTAGGTGAGGTTGAAGTGCAGCCCGATCCGCCCTTCGAGCATCGGGTGCCGTGCCATGACACACGCCGCTTCGAAGGCCGGCATGTTGGCCATGGCCGTGGCGGAACTGATGACCCCGGCCTGAAAGGCCCCGAGAATCACCGCGTTTTCGCAGGCACTGAGGCCGAAATCGTCAGCGTTGACTATGACTTGGCGAGGCATGTTCGCTCTCCATGATGGTTTTTGCCGGCTCGACGGCTTTGGCGACTGGCGCGGCAACCGGAGCGGGTTTTACCGCTGCTGCCGCACGCCGGGCTTTCCACTGTTGCCAGGCCGGTTTGAGTCGCTGCCAGAAGCGCAACGCCAGGCCCAATACCAGACCGCTGGGTCGCCAGGAATAGAAACTCCAGCGCCAGTGCTCCAGCTGTCCGGTCATGCGTTCGTGCAGTTGATGGCTGGAGTTTTCCAGGCTGACCCGCGAGGCATCGATCCAGCGCCAGTTCTCGTCCAGCCCCCAGCGAATCCATTCTTCAAGCAGCACCCGGCCGCTGCCCAGATCGGCGTATTGCGGCAGAAAGGCCAGGTTGTAGTCGTACAGCCGACCTTGCTCCAGCAACCCGAGACGGTAGCTGATGCAACGGCCGTCCAGTTCCAGCACCACCACCCGCACCAGCCCCTGTTCGGCGAGGGCGGTGAAGGCGCGGTCCATCCATTGTCGATGACGCTCGTCAGAGAAAATCCCGACGCCTTCGTCACCTTTCCAGCTCACCGCTTCGACTTCGCTGATGGCCTGCAGCAACGGGCCCATGGTCAAGGCGTCCGGGGTGATCCGTCGAACCTGAGCACCACACGCGGCGATGCGTTTACGCGCACGCCGCAGTTTGTAGCGCGGGTCGCCGGACACTTCCTGATGGTCGGCCTCGCTGATCAGGTGCACCGGCACCCGGCAACTGAGTCGGCGTTCGCCGGTCGAGCTGTGGGTCATCCATTGCGTCAGCACGCTTTCCTCGCCAACGGGTTCCGGGAGTTCATTGAGTTGCAGCAAGGCATGGGGCAGCCGTCGACGAATCTCGACCAAGGCCTTGCGCATATCCTCGGCGTCCAGGTTCGTGAGCAAGGCGAGGCGGTCGGCGAGGGGATAACCCAAATGATGCAGCACCCGAAACGGCAGCCCGGCGAACCGCTCGACGGACGCCACCAGCGGCAGGCACAACTGCAACTCATTGCCTTGCCAGCCCAGCAGCACGTGCAGGTGCTGCCCGGCAGTCAAAGCCTGTTCAGACGCGGCCATCCAGGCCAGCGTGTTGAACGGCGTGTGGTCCGTCACCCGCAGACGCAGCGCTTCGTAAGCCGCTGCCGGGAAGTCAGCGGCGCACAGTGATGTGCGCCATTCCAATCGTGCCGCCATAAGGTCAGGTCGCCGAGGCTGGGACAGGTTCACGGGCCGGTTTGCGCAAGGCATCCAGACGCGAGCCTGTGTAACGGGTTTCGCGGAAGAAGCGCCAGCCGAACAGGCTGTACACGTTCATGATCCGCCCTTGCTCCTGATACCCCATGCGCATGTGCAGCTTGAGGGCAGGAATGTTGTGGGACTCGCAGACATCCACCACCTTGTTGCAGCCCTGCGCCTGCATGGCTTTCCACAGTTCCAGTTGCACGTCCACCGAGAGCGTGGTGCCCCAATACGCACGGGTCAATTCGCCGCCGAATTCGAAGAACTCGCCTTCCTTCACCGGGAACCAGCAGCCGTAGTAGTGCTTGTCGTGATAGTCGCGCGCCGCGCCCCAGATAAACGCCACTGCATCGCCTTTATCGTCCAGGTGCATGTGCCCGGTGTAGCCCTCGCGGGCCAGTTCGGCCATGGTCTCTACGCGGTCACCAAAGTAGCGGGTGAACGCCACGGCGTTCTGCGCGGTAATGGTTTCCACCCGCAATGGCGGGTACGGCCGCAGCTTGTGTGGCGGCACCGGGCTGACCAGGTCGCGCTCCATCCACAACAGTTCTTCGTGGAAGAACACGTAATGCTTCCAGACTTTTTTGAACGTGGCGCTCAGGCCTTTCTGTTTGATCTGTTCTCTGAGTTTGTGCAAAACATTCATGTCATGTCTCCTGACGGTGTTGGCCGTGTTGGGAGTAATGCATCGCGCGGCGAGGGCCGGCGCGACAAAGCAATCCAGGATGTTCATGAGGCGCTCCAGCTCAGAGCGAACAGGGTTTCCCCTGGCAAGTCGAAGCTGACGCGCCCGTTCTGGCAGTTGAAAGGCGCATCACGGCTGCGGTTGTCCGCGCCGAAGTAACGCAATGAGCCTTTGAGCTGCGGGCAAGTGGTGCCAGTCAGGCTCACATGCTGCAAACGCTTGCCTTTGTTGACCCCCAACAGGCTGCGTTGATCGTCAGTGGCCATGGCCAGTGCATCGACTTCAAAGGCGGTGTTCTCCAGCCGTATCACGCTGGCGAGCCAGTGTTGCTGAATGAACTGTTGGGCAAAGCCCACCGGTTTCAATTCGAAGTGATCGTCGCCGAGGACTTTCAACATGCCCTTGGGATAGTTCGGTTCATCGGCGGCCTGGAACCAGTTGAGCATTTCCAGCAAACCGTCCTGGGACGAGTTGATGACCACGGACGCCCACCACAGCGAGGCGAAATGGGTGTCTTGATCGTAGGGGCTCAGGCTGGAGCCGCTGGACATGTTGGTCTGGTCCAGCAACAGGGCTTTGCGTGGCCGGCCCTTGCCATCGAGGCCAACCAGATCGGCGGCGCGGCGCACGCTGTCACGGTAGACCCGGGTCGCCAGCAAGTCACGAATCATCCATTCGTGCCAAGCGAGGGCATCGACGTTATCGCCCGATTCCGCCAGCAAACGCCGAGCCCAATCGATCCCGCGTTTGTCGGCGGCGTTGTCGGCAAACGGGCCATTGACCAACCGTGAGCTGGCCGGCATGGCGATACGCACACCGGCCTTGGCATTGTCCGGGTTGCTGCGCACTTGCCGGGCCATGCTGTTGAAGATGCTTTGGTACTGGGCGTAGCTCGAATAATTGAGATTGGGTTCATCGGCAAAACCGATGTAGTGCGTGCCCTTGCCACCGAGGGCGCGGGTCGAGGCGAGCCAGGCGTCGAGCCCCGCGTTGCTCATGGTGTCGGCGCGCAAATCTGCCTGGCGCTGGCTGCCGGCCAACAGCGTGATGTCCTGATAAATGCCGAAGCGGTCCTGATACACCTGGCGGAACGCATCTTCGTACTGCGGCTTTTTCGCGGTGACGTCGACAAAGGTGTAGTAAGCGCCGGCTTGCGGCTTGAGCGCATCGAGTACCGCATAACTGGAGGGCGGCGGCATCACGTAGGGCAGGGCGATGCCGAGGTTTGGTGTCGGGCCGAGCACGTCTTTGCCCAGCGTCAGGTGCACATCACCTGCGTCTTCGCGCAACGGTTTGAGCTGCTGCGGGTCCTGCGCGAACAGGTTGGCGGTGCCGTCGAGCCAGAACGCGACTTTGCCGCTGCCTTGCAGGCGCAGGCGCCACACTTGTTCGTTTGAGGTGACCGGTAACTCGACCTGGTCGAACTGCCAATAGGCCCGATAAGGTTTTAGCGCCACCGACACCTGTTTGCCGTCGCCCACCCGTTGCGCTTGCAGGACGCTGACGCCGCCGTGGAACTTACCGGCCAGCACCGCGTGTTCACCTGGCGCGACCTTGAAAAACAACTCGTCGCCGTCATGGGTTTCGGCGCTGAAATGCACCTTGGCCGGGGCGAACAGCGCCACGGTACTGTCGTCGTGTTCAACCTTGTAGCGGCGAAAGCTGTAACCCGCAATCTCCAGTTGATAGCTGGCCGCATTCGGCGCCAACGGCCAGCTCTGGGTGCCGCTCAATTCACTGGCGGCAATCTTGCGTTCAGCCTGAAGCTTGCCTTTGCCGTCGAGCAGGTACAGCTGTTCTTCGTTGGCATCCGCTTGCCACGCCGGAGTCCAGCGCACCGTCAGCGTGTCGGGACGCTCCGGTTGCAGGTACAGGCTGCCGTCGCGAATGTCCGCCCAGCGCATCGGCCCGGCGTAGGCGTCGAAGGAAAGACCCAGGCTCATCAGCAGCGCGAAATACCTCATGCCGATTTCCGTTGCAACATCAGCAGCATAGGTGCCACGTCGCTGGGCAGAATGATCAGGGTTTGCCAGACCGACACACCGCTCAAGCGGCAGTACATGACCAGCAGCGCGATGGTCACCGCCAAATAAGCGATGGACGATGCGGCTGCCGCGCCGACGATGCCGTACGCCGGGATCATGACCAGATTCAGCGCCAGATTCAGCAGGGCGCCGAGGCCCATCAACAATGAAATGGTGCCGGGGCGGTTTTTGCCCAGCAGATCGAGGCGCAGGATGCTTGCATAGCAAAGGCCGAGCAGGCCCGGCAGCAATGCCAGCAACGCCGGATACGCCGGTTGATACGCCGCACCGAACAGCGTGACGATCAGCCATTCACCGATCACCGCCATGGTCAGGCAGGCGCCGAGCATCACCGTCGCGGTCAGGCGCAGCGCCAGCGGCGTGACCTTGTCGATGCCTTCCTCCTGTTGCAGCAGGCGTTTCATCAGCGGCGTGGTGACCGCTTCCGGCACGATCAGCAGCAACTCGGCGGCGGCGCTGGCCATGGCGTAATGACCGAGCGCGGTACTGCCGAGCAGGGCGCCGATGAACAGGTAATCGGAACGCAGGATCACTTGCTGGAACAACAGGTCCGGATGGCTGCGAGCGCTGTAGCGCAGCAGTTCGTTCTGGCTGGCGCGGTCCCATTGCAACTTCAGCGGCTGATCACGTTTGAGCCAGACCCACCCCGCCAGCACCACCAGGCTGATCCCCGCCAGCCAACTGATCAGCGCAGCTTCCAGGGCCGATTCTTTCCACATCCAGAACAGTGCGAGGAACAGCAACAGCGGCGCCAGGGATTCCACCAGGCGCAAGGCGTTGAACGCGACCACGCCGCCCGAGGCGTTGTGCAGTGTCAGCAACCCGCTTTTGAGCACGGTCAACGGCACCGCCAGCAACAGCAGCCAGGCGAGCAGGCCCAGTTGCGTGGTGATGTCGAGTTCGCTGCCGAATTCGCGCACCAGCGCCACCACCAGCAAGGTCAACATTGCCGCCAGCAGACAGCCGAACACCAACACTTGGCTTAGCAACAGACCCATCGGCCGCTGCTTGGCCGCTTGATACCCGACCGCCGAGTTCAGCCCGCCGCTGGTGGCGGCGCTGATCAGGTCGGGCAGGGTGCTGAGCAGGGCAAACAAACCGCGCTCGCTGGGGCCGAGAATTCGCGCCAGTAACACGTTGCGCAGCAAGCGCAGCGCAATCATCGCCAGTTTGGTGCCCATGCTCAGGGCGAGGTGCTTGAGGTAATGACTACGGCTCATGGGCGGGCCCCGCGATACAAACGCCATGACAGCAGTTGTGGATTGCGCGCCACGCGTTGGCTGACGCCGAAACGCGGCAGGTTCAACGGGTCTTCGCTGCCGCGATAAATCCCGGTGCCGGTGCCCAATGCAAACGGGAAGTCATGCAAGGCGACCTGATCGCGCACGCGCGCATCGTTGTCGCCGTTGGGGTAGCAATAGACCGGCAACGGCCGGTTGCAACCGTGTTGCAGGGCATCGCGGCTGCGGCTCAGCTCTTCGTGCAAGCGTTGATCGTCGAGGCCGGTAAGGATTGCGTGACTGGCACCGTGCGGGCCGAAACGCACCAACCCGGAAGCTTCCAGCGAACGCACCTGATGCCAGTCCAGCGCCTGGGGCAACGACTCGTCCGGGCAGGCATCGGTCAGTTGGTTCAACGTCATCGGGCTCAGGCTTTTCAGGCTTTGCAGAAAATGCAGCAACGCCAGGCTGCGGCGTTCCTCATTCAGCTCTGCGAACGGCACCGGCAAGGGCCGGCCGGCCTGTTGCAGAGACTCGATCAAGCGCACTCGGGCGGGTTCACCGTGGCTGCCCCACAAGGTTTCACCGATGCTTTCCCACCAGAACCGCTGACGGCTGCCGATGAAGTCGGTGGAGAGGAAAATACTCGCCGGCACCTGGTATTTTTGCAGCAGCGGGTAGGCATTCACCGCATTGTCACGCCAGCCGTCATCGAAGGTCAGGGTGATTTTCGGCCGGTCCGAGCGGACTTTTCCCGGGTGCAGAATCTCCATCAACGGCACGCAGTCAAAATGTTTTTTCAGCCACGCCAGCAAGTGCTCGAACGCCTTGGGCCCGACGCACAATTCATTGCGGTGGGGCAGGGCGGCGGCCTGATCGTCGGCCAGCACCCGGTGCAGCATCAAAATCACCCCGGCGCCTTGCAGCTGATGACGTCCGACCGGCGAGTTGAGGTAGAGCCAACCACTGGTGCGCTTTAAGAGTTGTTTGATCGCCATGGCTCAATCCTTTCAACGATTCTGTTCGGGGTTCCACTGGGCGTACCGTTGGCCGCGCAGGAACTGCCACAGGCCGATGCTCATACCGGCCAGCGTCACCAGCAGGTACGCGGCGAGGCGAAAGGGCTTGGGCAAGCGGTGTTGCGAATCCAGCAGACCGGCGATGGCAATGGCATAACCGATCAGTTGCGCGATCAGACTCAGGCGATAAAAACCGTGGTCGTCCCATAGCCAGAAATTGCTCAGCAGCAACGGCAACAACAGGATCGGTGCCAGACGCCGGATCAGCTTGTGGCTGATCAAGGCAATCGAATACAGGCCATGCTTGAGCGGATTGAGCAGCTCGCTGCGCTGCGCCAGGCTTTGCAGGCCGCCGACGGTGACACGCTGGCGGCGACGGAATTGCTTGTCGGCCTCATCGACGCCCTGGTCGATCACTTGCGCCTCCGGCACATAGACGATGCGTTTGAACGCGACCGGCGCGCAGGTACTGATGAAGAAGTCGTCGTTGACCTCCGCCGGCACGTTCTGGAACAGCTCGCGACGCAAAGCCAGCAACGCGCCGTCAGCGGAAACCATGCACCCGGTGCGATTCTCGACCCGGCGCAGCCAGCCTTCGTAATGCCGATACAGGCTGTCGCCGACGCTCAGGCCACCGCCCGTCACGGGGATCACCATGTGCCCGGCACAGGCGCCGACCTGCGGATCGCTCAACGGCGCGAGCAAATGGCCGAGGGTGTCGCGCGACCATTGGTTGTCGGCGTCGGTGAACACCAGAATGTCGCCGTTGCTCAGCGCCACGCCGGCATTCAGGGTCGCGGCTTTGCCCTGGCGCGGCAGGTCGAGCACGGTGATGCGCGGGTCAATCACATTGCGCGCGCAGGCCACGGTGTCATCGGTCGAACCGTCGCTGGCCAGAATGATCTGCAGCGAGGCCGGCTGATAATCCTGGGCGAGCAGGGTGCGCAACTTGTGTTCGATGTGCCGCGCTTCGTTATGCGCGGCAATCACTACGCTCACGCTCATCGGCTCCGGCGCGCCATGACGCCGCGCCGCGAACATGGGCGACAGCAGCGTCAGCAACAAGGGATAACCGAGGTAGGCGTAAACCGGGAGCAGCAGGCACAACCAGAAAATGAATTCAGCCACGGGCGGGCCTCCTGGCATTCCAATGACACAGGCTGAGAACGAGCGCTGCTCCGGCCAGGTGCAGGCGCACCCAGTGCAGGCCCCAGAGTTGCAGGGTCAGGCCGACGTCGCGGTGTTTGCGGCTCTGGCGCAGGCTCATGATCAGCGCCGGCACGGTGGTGATGCCCACCATGACCGCGGCGTGATGCGGGAAGCCGTCGCACAGGGCAGAGATCGCCAGCAAATCGAGGAACCAGGCCCCCAGCGACAACAGCGGAAAGCGCAGCAGTCGCAGGCTCGCGCCATGGGTGCGAAGCAGTTGCACGTGGCTGCTCTGGCGCCACATTTCCTTGCCCATCCATTCGCGCCAATTCATTTCATAACCCCAATGCAGGGCCACGCATTCATTGACCGCGAGGATCCGCGCGCCGGCCTCGTGCAAGCGCAGGGTGAAATCCTTGTCCTCGCCGGTGCGCAGGCTTTCGCTGAAGCCATCGACCTTGTCGAACCAGCTGCGACGCATCAACAGGTTGGAACTGGGCAGCCAATCCACCTTGCGCAGGCTCTGCGTCGCAGGGCGCAATGTCCGACGTTGCCAGGCCGTGGCGTACCACGGTGCTGCGGCCGGGGTGTGCAAATCCAGGCCGAACACATCGGCCTGCCCCTTGCTTTCCAGAGCGATGAGTTTTGTCAGCCAGTCTTCGGGCATCTCCACGTCGGCGTCGATAAACGCCAGCCACTCACCGGTGGCGATGGCTGTGCCGCGATTGCGCAGGGCGCCGATCAGGATTCCTGGCTGCATCAGCACCTGCGCACCGAACTGCCGGGCAATCTGTGGGCCTTCATCCTGCGAGCCGTTGTCGACCACGATCAGCTCGCAATCGAGGCCGGCCGCGTGGGCGGCTTTTTGCGCTGCGAGCAAGGTGCGGGCGATGTGGCGCGCTTCGTTGTACATCGGAATCACAATGCTGATTCGGCTCATGCCTTGGCCTCCCGTGGCGGGCTTTCTTCGGCTTTCACACGCAGTACGCTGGTCAGGGCGAGCATGATCCACACGTACTTCTGGTTCGGCGCACTGAGGAACATCAGGAACAGGGTCAACGACAGAAAACTCATTGCCAGGTGCGTCATCAAGTCCGCTTGCTCCCGGTTGGCTCGCTGCATCCAGATGCGCCGGGCGCGGATCAGGTTGTACAAGCCGAGGGCGAGCATGCCGACGAACAACAGGCCGGCGGGAATCCCCAGTTCACTGAAGATTTCCAGGTAGGTGTTGTGGGCGCGGCGGTACAGGTCGCCGATTTTGCGGTTGGCCGAAAACGCCTTGGCGTAACCGGTGGTGGCGTAGTGCAGCGGGAAGGTGCCGGGGCCGGAGCCGAGCAGCGGGTTCTCGCGGATCATCGCGCTGCCGACCACGATGTACGAGGCACGGCGGCCGAGGGATTCGTCCTGACTCTTGGCCCCTGCGCTCAAGATACTCAGGGACTGGATGCGGGCGACGTAACCGGCGGGCATCGCATAAATGGCCAGGGGAATCACGATCACCACGGCGAGCATGGCAAACCCCAGGTGCCGTGGGCGGATACGCGTCAACTCGGTGCGGTAGTGCCAGGCTCCAATCATCAGGCTGAGAAACAACACCACCAGCCCGGAGCGCGATTCGGTCTTGGTCATGCCACCGAGCAACAGCAGGCAGCAACCGCCCCAGACCAGACGATGTAACAGGTTCGGGCTGCGGATCACCAGCCACAGGCCGAGCGGCACGGCGAAGGCGATCAGCATGGCGAAGGCGTTCGGGTCTTCGAGCAACCCGGCGGCGCGTCCCTGGTCCTGATATTTGCTGGAGAACATCGCCAGCACGCAGGTCATCGTGACACTGGCGGTGACCAGTTTGGCGAACAGGTCCAGGTTCAATTCGCGGCCAATCAGCAGGGTAATTACAAACAGGATCAGGCCGACACTCAACTCGCGCAGATGCCCCAACGACATGCCCATGTCATCGGTGTTGAGCAGGCTGAGCAGGTACAGCACCAGAAACCAGATCAGGTAGCGCCAGGTATTACTGCGCAAGCGCTCGGAAGGAATCTGCCGCAGGGCCAGTTGCAGCATCAGGATCACCGCCAGCGAAGCCCCGAGGAACTTGGTGCCCGACAGCGAACTGTCCTTGAAGAACCCTTCGAACGGCACCAGCGCCGCGATGCCGATCAGACCCCACGTGGGTTTGCGGTACAGCAATGCAACACCGACCAGACCCAGCACCGCTCCCGGCGCCAGAAAAGGATAAGGACTGGCCAGCAAACCGAGGCAGACCAGGCCGAGCAGACTGACGATCGAGAGCGGAAATATCACGCGCGTGCCTCCCGTGCAGTACGGATATAAAGCTGCGACCAGCGTTCGGCCAGGGCCTTGAGGTCGTAACGATCCAGTTGGGTACGTTTTGCGTTGTCGATCAATTGCGCAACCAGTGCCGGTTCCATCAGCAAGGTGTCGATCTGGCGGGCGAGGGCGGCACTGTCGGCGGGGGTTGCCAGCAAGCCGTTGTGCCGGTCTTGCAGCACATCGGGAATACCGCCGACGCCAAACGCCACCACCGGCACGCCGGCCTGCATCGCTTCAAGCAGAATCATCGGCGTGCCTTCGGTGCGCGAGCTGATCACCAGCGCATCGAGTTGGCGCCACCACCGCCCCATGTCGGTCTGATAACCCGGCAAGGTGATGCGCGTTTGCAAACCGGCGGTGTTGATCCGTGCCAGCAGCGTTTCCCGTTCCGGACCGTCGCCGAGCATCACGGCGTCCAGTTGCGGGTGTTGCTGACACAACGGGATCAGCGCGTCGAGAAACAGGTCCGGGCCTTTTTCACTGCTCAGGCGCCCGACGTATCCGGCCAGCCAACGCTGACGATCAGTGTTGGGCGACAACAACGTGGCAGCGGCGGGCAAACCATTGGGAATCACCTGCAACTTGTCGGCCCGCACACTGGCCTGTCGGCACAGCGTGGCGATGCTTTCGGCGACGCAAACCACGCGATTCACCGAAGCCGTGCGGCACAGTTGCAGGCTCAGCCAGGTGTAGAACTTCTGCTTGCGGCTGCGCGGGGTGAACCCGTGCTGGGTGATCACCAGCGGCACACGCAACAACGTCGCGCCGACCCAGCCAAACAACAGGCCTTTGAAATTGTGCGTATTGATCAGCGGTTTTTCCCCACGGCGCTGACGTAAATGCGCGAGCAACTCCCCCAGCCCGGCGCAACCACGGCAATCCACCCCGGCCTCGCGAAACCGGGCGATCAATGCTGGCGGCGCATCGAGAAACAGCACCTGGTGCTGCCCCGGCGTCGCCAGGCAGTGGTCGAGCAGCATCCGCTCAGCCCCATAGAACCCACCGCTGCTGAGCAAATGAATGATCGGCAGGGCGGTGGCAGGGTTGAGCGGCGCGTTCAATTGCGCACCCAATGCACGAGGCGTGGCACGGACCAGTTCTTGTGTGGGTTGATCGGCTCCACGCTTTGATCGTTGATCACCAACAGCACCGGCAAGCCCAGTTCGTGGGTGATTTGCGCAGGCGCCTTGAAGCGGTGATCGAAGAACTCACGCACGTAGACCAGGGCAATCGCCAGCAGCAGGCCGGTGAGCAAGCCGAACGGGATGATCAGGAACGGCTTGGGAAACGCCGCTTCGGTCGGTTCGTATGGTGGGCTCAGGACACGGGCGTTGGACAGGTCGTTGTCCAGCGAACGAGCGGTGCTGCTTTCGGCAAAGCGTTGGGCGTAGGTCGAGAACGCGGCGTGCAAGGCATCGATCTCGGTGTCCATCTGCCGCAGTTTGCTCTGGGTTTCCTGCAACTGGTGGATGCGGTTCTTGAACTCGGCAATGCGCGCGGTCTTCTGGTCGATCACCGAGCTGACAATTGCCAGGTCGTTGGTGCGTTCCTGAATCCGGTTGCTCACCACTTTCAAAAACTGCTGCCGGGTGCGACTGATCTGCTCACGGGTCAGCAGCATCGGTTCACTGTTGGGCTGGAAGATCGCCAGGTCGTTCATGTAGCGGCTGACCTGATTGGTCAGTGCCTCACCCATTTGTTTGATCTCGCGATCTTCAAACGCCACGTTATCCACGGTAGTGGTGAAGGTGTAGGGGAAGGTGTAGTCGTTGAGCTTGTTATTGCTGGCGGCGGCCAGGCTGGTTTTCAGATAGTCGAGCCAGCGTTGGCTTTGCAGGCGGCGGTCCTGATACAGGTTGAGCGCTTGCTCCTCGGTGTTGATCGCATTGAGGCGGAAGGTGATTTCTTCCTTCGGATCGGACGAGCCGACGCCTTCGAGCAACGCCAGTCGGGTGCCTTCCAGGCCATCAAGGCGCACCTGATATTGGTGCTTCTTGGTTTCGTAGAAGGTTTGTGGCAGGTCGATCGATTGCAGTTCCTGACGGCTGGCCAGGTAGTTTTGCAGCAAGGCCGCGACAAACTGCGTGCCTTGATGCGGATCACCGAAGCTGTAGATGATCGAGATCACGTTGGACCCCGGCAGGGTTTCAATCTTCAGTTTGTCGATGGCTTCCTGGGTCAACGTATCCAGCGTGGTGTCGCGCACCGGATCGGTTTCCATGCCCAACGCGGTTTTCACCGGGTTGATCACGTACTCACGCAGTGGCGAGGTGATGAAGCGTTTGATCGGTTGCAGCACCAGTGTATTGAACACGCCGGGGGCCGGGGTGTACTCGCCCTTGTCGCGCAACTCGCTGATGGTCTGCCGGATCAGGGCCGGGGAGCGCAGGATATTGCTCTCGGTTTCCATGTCCGCCAGCGAGGGTGGAATGAAGGTGGCGTTGTCCACGGTCAGTGACGTGGTGGCGTCACCCTGGGAGAGTTTTTTCGACTGCACGATGACTTGCGCGGTGATGTCGAAGCTCTGTTTGAGCACCAGCGGCAAGACCAGGGCGATCACTGCAAAGACCAGGAATACGCGCTTCACCAACTGCTTGTTGGCGAAGAAGATCCTGAAGAACTCGTGCAGGTAGTTTTCCTTTGGATTCATGTCAGGTCACCTGAGAGTCAGTTGTTGTTATTGCTGTCTTTGTTGTCGACGCGGTAGCCGAAGCTGAAGCCCACACCCTGGAACAACACGACGTCTGCCAGTTGCCGCGCGAGCTCACCGGCGCTGGCCAGTTTGGTCTTGGGCACGTACAGCATGTCGTCGGGTTGCAGGTAGGCGATTTGCGAGGCGTCGCCGGCCAGGGCTTTTTCCACGTCATAACGCACGGCCTTAACCTGATTGCCGTTGCGGCGCATGATCACCACCGAATCGAGCTGCGCCTTGGCATTGCTGCCACGCGCCAGGGTCAGCGCTTCAAGCACCGAGACCGGCCGGCGAATCGGGTAGGAACCCGGTTGGCCGACTTCGCCCAGCACATAGATTTCGTTGCCGGCGGTGGACTTGAGCAGCACGTCGACGGTCATCCGTCCTGGCAGATCGGCGTAGCGTTTGTTGAGAAAGGTTTCCAGTTGATTGACGGTCATGCCTTGCAGTGGCACGGCGCCGATTTCCGGGAAGCTGGCATAACCGTCGGTGCCCACGGTGATCTCCCGGCTCATGCCGGTCGCGGGGTGGTTCAGGGCACTTTTGAGGTTGGATTCGTTGCTCAGCGGGCTGATCACTTGCACGGTCAACTGGTTGCGGTTGGGCTGGAACAACTGTTTGCGCTGATAGGCCCGCTGGATTTCCTCACGCGCCTGCTCGCTCGACAGCCCGGCGATCTTCACCGAGGTGTTGGCGCCTGGCAGTTCGATGGTGCCGTCAGGCAACACCAGTTGATTGCCGTTGAGCTGGCTGGCGGCGGTGAAGTTCAGGCCGATCTGGTCACCGGACTGGATGCGGTAGGCGTCCGAGCCGCTGGTGCTGATGTGGAAGATCACGTCCAGCACGTCCTGTGGCCGCAAGGTCTGTTCGACCTTGGGCATGTCGGTGGCCTGGGCGTTGGCCGGAGAGGCCGTGAGGATCTGTACCGGCATTTGGGTTTCGGTCGAATTGCTGGTGCAACCTGCAAGCGGCAGCAACAGCAGGACAAGCATTCTGGCGTTCATGGCGTCATCCTTTTCTGGGTGCTTACAGGTTTTTGTACAGCCATTTCGGCATGTAGTACTTGCGACGGTTGAACACGCTGCCGACCATTTTCGCGCCGGCCTGGGTCAGGCGCTGGACCGCGGCTTGTGCCACTTCCCAGCGGGTGTCTTCCGCGCGCACGACCATGATCACGCCGTCCACCTGCGTGCTGATGACCAGGGTGTCGGCGGCCGAATACACCGCGTCGGCGTCGATCACCACAAAGCGATACTGGCTGCCGAGCTGATCGAGCAACGGGCTCATGCTTTCGGCAGTCAGGTGTTCATTGCCGCGGGCATAACGGCCGTTGGGCAAAATGTCGAAGGGCAGGCTGGCGACGTTCACCACACAGTCCTGCAGCATCGGCGGGCTCTGGTTGTTGAACATCAAGTCGCGAAAGCCGCGTTCCTTGGTCAACCCCAGTTGCTGGGTGAGGTTGTTCGAGGACTGGCTGGCGTCGACCAGCAGCACTTGGCCGCTGCTCATCTGGGCCAGTTGACTGGCCAGTGCCAGCGCGCTGGTGGTGGTGCCCGCACCGGGGTTGGCGGCGGTCAGCAGTAGGATCCGCAGATCTTGATCCAGCACGGTCGAAGTCAGGTTGGACTCGCTCGGGTTGGCGATGCTCAGGCTTTTGGTTGATGAACCGTCCATTTAACTCGCTCCGTGGCCGCTGAATACTTTGAAGGGGGTTTTCAACAGGATCTTCAGATCAAGCAAGAGGCTCTGCTCGGCGATATAGCTGAGATCCAACTCAACGCGCTGGTCGAAGTCGATATTGCTGCGCCCGGAGATCTGCCACAGGCCGGTCATGCCGGGGTAGATGCTCAGGCGTGCAAGGTGGTTATCCTTGTAGCGGTAGGCGTTGAACGAAGTAGGCCGTGGGCCCACCAGGCGCATGTCGCCAGTTACTACATTGAACAGGTTCGGCAGTTCATCCAGGCTGCTGCGCCGCAGGAAACCGCCGATGCCGGTGATGCGCGGGTCCTTGTCGATCTTGAAGTCGATGGCGTCGGCGCCGTGTTTGTTCAGGTGCCGCAGGGACTCCTTGAGCTCCTCGGCGTTGGCCACCATGGTGCGGAATTTGTACATGCCGAAGGCACGACCGCGGTAGCCGGTGCGTTTCTGCACGAACATCACCGGCCCCGGGCTGCTCAACTTGATCGCCAGCGCCAGGCCCAGCAGCACCGGCGAAATCAACACCAGAATCATCAACGCACCGAGGCAGGCGACCACCCGGTTGGTGCGTGACAACGTCCAGGGTCGACCGCCGTCACGGCCAGTCATCCAGCCACGCCCCTGCATGTGAATCGCGGCATCCATGCGAATCCGGTGCTCGGGATCGAGGCGTTTGTCCCTGCGCATTTGTTTGAGGGGCACACCTTTTTCATGTCCAGTCATAGAGTCCTCCGCTGAAATTCAGCCGCAAGCGGCGCGTGGGCGATAGGCAGTTGGTAGTAATCGCGGAACCAGGCGATGAAACGCCCGAGTCCTTCATCCAGCTCGATACAAGGCTGAAATCCGGTAGCCCGCGCCAGGTCAGTGGCGTCGGCGCAGGTATTGAGGACGTCGCCCGGCTGCAAAGGCAGCAACTCGACGATGGCCTGTTGTCCAAGGTGTTTTTCCAGCAGCGCCAGGTAGTCCTTGAGTTCCACCGGGTGCTGGCCGCCAATGTTGTAAATGCGCCACGGTGCCATGCTGCTGGCCGGGTCCGGTTGCTCGCGGTCCCATTCAGCGTTGGCCTGCGGTGGGCGATCGATCAGACGGGCGATGCTTTCGATGATGTCGTCGATGTAAGTGAAGTCGCGCTGATGCTGGCCGTAGTTGAACAGCTTCAGCGGCTGGCCCTCGGCGATGGCGCGGGCGAACTGGATCGGCGACATGTCGGGCCGGCCCCATGGCCCGTACACCGTGAAAAACCGCAGCCCGGTGCAGGCAATGCCAAACAGGTGGCTGTAGCTGTGGGCCATCAGTTCATTGGCTTTCTTGGTCGCGGCATACAGCGAGAGCGGGTGATTGACGCCGTCCTGGACTGAGTACGGCGTGTGCTGGTTGGCGCCGTACACCGAACTGGACGAGGCGTAGATCAGGTGTTGAACCGGGTGCCGGCGGCAGCTTTCGAGAATATTGAGGAAGCCACTCAAATTGCTGTCGAGGTAGGCCCGAGGATTCTCCAGTGAGTAACGCACCCCGGCCTGGGCGGCGAGGTGGATCACGACTTCGGGTTTTTCACGGGCGAACAGGGCTTCGATGGCCGACGTATCGGCCAGGTCCACCGTTGCGAGCTGGAAATGGCCGACCTGCTCCTTCACCCAATCGACGCGATCGCGCTTGAGTTGCGGGTCGTAGTAATCGTTGAAGTTATCGAGGCCGAACACCTGGTGCCCATCGCGCAATAACCGCAACACGCAATGGGCACCAATAAAACCGGCCGCTCCGGTGACGAGGATCTTCATGGGCGCGGCGCCTCGGGTGCAATGTGTCGCAAACCGATACCGCTGTAGTGCAAGCCCGCTGCAGCGACGTGCTCCGGGTTGTACAGGTTACGACCGTCGACGATCACCCGCGAACGCAATTTGCTCGCCAGCAGGTCGAAGTCGACCACGCGGAAGTTCTTCCACTCGGTGCAGATCACCAGCGCGTCGGCATCTTCCAGGGTGTCGTCGCGGGTGGCGCACAAATGCAGGTCTTTGCGATAGCCGTAGAGACGCCGGCACTCGGACATCGCTTCCGGATCATAGGCCTGTACCGTCGCGCCTTCGGCCCACAGGGCTTCCATCAGGTAACGGCTGGGCGCTTCACGCATGTCATCGGTGTTGGGTTTGAACGCCAGGCCCCAGATCGCGATGGATTTACCGGCGAGGCCGTTCGGGAACTGTGCCTTGAGCTTGCCGAAGAGAATATGGCGCTGGGTGTCGTTGACGTCGGTGACACTGCGCAACAGGCGCAGCGGCATGCCGTTTTGTTCGGCCGTGTGCAGCAGGGCGCGCAGGTCTTTGGGGAAGCACGAGCCACCGAAGCCGCAGCCTGGGTAGATAAAGTGGTAACCGATGCGCGGGTCGGAACCGATGCCCCGGCGCACCGCTTCGATGTCAGCCCCCAGCAGTTCGGTGAGGTTGGCCAGTTCATTCATGAAACTGATGCGCGTGGCGAGCATGGCGTTGGCGGCGTACTTGGTCAGCTCGGCGCTGCGGTTGTCCATGAACATGAGCTTTTCATGGTTGCGGCAGAACGGCGCGTAGAGTTCGCTCATCTGGCTGCGGGCTTCATCGTCGAGCGTGCCGACGATGATCCGGTCCGGGCGCATGCAGTCGGCCAGGGCGCTGCCTTCCTTGAGGAACTCCGGGTTGGACACCACCCGCACATTCAGCGCGCTCTTGCCACGGCGCTTGAGTTCTTCGTTGGCGGTGGCGGCCACCTGGTCCGCGGTACCGACCGGCACGGTGGACTTGATGATGAAGGTGCGATCGGCCTCCATATGGTTGGCGATCTGGCGAGCGACGCTCAGCACATGGCTGAGGTCGGCAGAACCGTCTTCATCGGCGGGCGTACCCACGGCGATGAAAATCAGCTCGGCGTGTTCGACCGCATCGCTGGCCTGGGTGGTAAACAGCAGCCGACCGGCCTTGATGTTCTCTTCCAGCGTGCTGGAAAGCCCCGGTTCGCTGATCGGTGGCACTGCTTGTTGCAGTTGTTTTATTTTATTTGGATCAATGTCGACACACAGGACGCGATGTCCGACATCGGCCAGTGCCGCTGCTTGTATCAGGCCAACATAGCCCGTACCAAATACGCTCACGTCCATATTGGCGTGCCTCGTAAGACGGTTGAGATAACGAAAATAAGACTGTCAAAAGGGGTATAGCCCAGCGTTGGGAAAGCGTGTCAGCAAAATGACATTCTCTTGTGGTAGCCAAACCCCCATTTTGGGGGCCAAATGCCATCAAGTGCTTGTCGGTGCTGGATTTGTCGCGGTTTTGAGGGGTTTTTAAGGACCTGAAGAAAACGATGGACGGTCTAGTGCCTTGAAAGTCCGGGGAATTTTCCCCGCAAGTGTGTCAGATTTGAGTCAACGTTTTTTTGACGCTTTGTGTAAAAGTCCGACAATTCTTGCGCTTTGATGGCCCGGTGCTAGTGTCAAAAAATGGCCGACAATCTATTGGCCAAAAGCCCTTCATGAGTACCTAAAGAGAATGATTCGATATCTCAAAGAAGTACTGTTAGTTCTCTATTTAGTTAAGAACTACGACTATTACCTCGAACGTTTAAGTGCGATGGGCATCGGTTTTCCGGTGCTTCTTTTTGGCGGCATGTTTATCGCGCTGACGGTGGCGCTGTTTATGACGGCGTACATCCGGCAGACGCTGGTCCGCCATCTGTTCGCCCTGGTGATGTTCGTGTCGGCGGTGTTTTTCGATGTCTATACGCGGGTCACGGCCGATTACCTGACCTACAGCAGCTTCGTGTCGCTGGTGTATTCGGGCGGCTTCATCCAGGAAGCGATCTACCAGTACCGTGATGCAATCATCAGTGGCCTGCTCGGCGGCATGCTGCTGTTGTTCGGCATCGGCCTCAAACCGCGTCGGCGCATGCCGTTACCCGGTGCATTGATGGTGGCAGCGCCGGTGCTGGGGGTGCTGCTGCTGAGCGCGGTGTTGTTCGTGCGGGCCGGCGAGGGCGCCCGGGGGTTGCCGATCATGTACACGCCGCTGGCCTACCTGAACCTGTTTGCCTATGAAGCCCTGCACAACACCGTCGGCCCGCGTGAGCCGGTGAGCCTGGCGCGCAACGATCAACCGGTGGGTCACGACATCGTGTTGATCATCGACGAGAGCATTTCCGGCAATTACCTGGACATCAACGCGCCGTTCGGTGTGCACAGCAACCTCAAGGAGCCGCGCGCGGGTGTCGATATTTTCAACTACGGGTATGCCGCCTCGATTGCCAACTGCAGCGCCGACACCAACGTCACGTTGCGCTACGGCGGCACTCGCGCCGACTACATGCGCATCAACACGACGATGCCGTCGATCTGGCAGTACGCCAGGAAGGCCGGCCTGCGCACCGTTTACATCGATGCCCAGCGTACCGGCGGTAATTTGCAGAACCTGATGAACGACGCCGAGAAAAAGGACATCGACGAGTTCGTGCAATTCGACCAGACCAGCGTGCGTGATCGCGACATGGCGGCGGCGGCCAAACTGGTTGACCTGCTCAATGACGGCAAGCCGGAATTGGTGGTGATCAACAAGGTCGGCGCGCATTTTCCGGTTCACGATAAATACCCGGACGGGTTCATGGCGTACCGTCCGACCTTGCCGCGCGGGCAGTTTGTCGAAGTGGCCGATACCGGAAAGCGTGACGGGTTTAACGGTCAGCCGGATGATTGGCTGCTGTACCGCAATGCCTACAAGAACACCTTGCTGTGGAACGTCGGGGAGTTTTTCTCACGGGTGTTCGCCCAGGCTGACTTGAGCAATGCGCTGTTGATCTACACCTCGGACCACGGGCAGGACCTGCATGAGCGGGGCAATCCGGGGCTCAATACCCATTGCGGCGGTGACCCGGTGGAGGAAGAGGGATTGGTGCCGCTGGTGGTGATTCAGGGCAGCAGGTTGAAAACCCTGGACTGGTCTGCGCAATTGGCCGCGAACAAGGATCGCTCCAGTCACTACAACATCTTCCCGACGCTGTTGCAGTTGATGGGGTATGACCTGGCGGGGGTTGAGGCGCTTTACGGAAAACCGTTGAGCGTGTCGACGGCTGATGAATTTACGTTCAACTACCGGTTCAATGCGCGGCTGGGGGCGAAGCCGGAGTGGAAGCATATTGATTTGAAGAGCATTGTGACGCCGTCGCAGGCGCCGACGGGTGTGGCGGTGGGGCAGTAAGTTTTGTTGTTGTCTGGGCGGGCCTCATCGCGAGCAGGCTCACTCCTACAGGGGGGGGGTGAACGCCACAAATCCAATGTAGGAGTGAGCCTGCTCGCGAAGGCGTCGCCCCATTCAATGCAAATCCGAAGGCTGCGCCCACCGCGTCCGATACACCCCCGGCGCACACCCCAACCAGCGCAAACATGCGCGGTTGAAGCTCTGCACATCGCCGTACCCCAGCCGATCCGAAATCTCCACCAATTCCAGCTCCGCTGCCTGCAACAAATCTTCCGCCCGGCAGCGACGGTACTCATCAAGCAACTCCGAAAAACTCCAGCCCAACGCTTTCAGACGACGTGCTGCGGTGCGTTCCAGCAAGTGATGGTCGGCACAAAACCGTTGCCAGTTGGCGCTGGCAAGGTCGGCGATCAAATGGTCGCTGACTTGCTCCAGCAACGTCGGCTCACTGTTGCGCCGGGTCTGTTCGAGCAAGTCCACCAGCGTCTGCTCCAGTTCATGGTTGCCTGGTGTCAGCGCGGTCACGAACAGCTGCGGGTCCAGGCGAATCGAATGATGCGCCTGTGCCCATTGCACCGGAGCGCGGAACGCTTGTTCGTGAGCGTGCGGATTGGCGGTCTTTGGCCAGGCGAGACCAACGCCTAAAACCGGGTCACGCTCCAGTCCGCTGGCGAGAAACTTTCGGCGCAGCATGCTGCACAGACTGACGAGGATGTAATCGGTGGTCGGCGCACCGGCTTTCAGGCTGCCGCAGTCGAGCAAGCGTAACTCGATGCCTGTTTCATCGCGCATGATCTGCGCCTGGAAATGCCCATTGAAGAACGGGAAAAACCGCTCGAAATACACGCAGGCACTTTCCAGCGACGCCGCTACGTCGAACAGGTAGGTCAGGCCATTGGTGGCGGTGGAAACGAAACGTCGACCCGCCGCCAGACCCACCAGCGGGTCGCCGCTCTGCTCCAGGGCAAAGGCCCAGAAGCGCCGCGAGAGCAGCAGCGGGATGCGCATGAACGGCGTGCGTAATTCGAACAGGCTGCGGCGAAACAACTTTTCGATGGTTTCCCGGGAAATGCCTCGGGCCAATAATTCTTCGATGGCTGGCAGCAAGGTCGGCGCATAAAACGCATTGGGTGTTGGTTGATGGCGCAGTGGCTGATCGCTTTTTGTCATGTAGGGCTCACAGCGTGTTCCTGGACTCTGGTTAGGCTGCTCGACGTTAAGCGATTTGCCGGAGCAAGACCATGCTTGATTTACGCCAGCTCGACCTGAACCTGCTGCTCGCCTTCGATGCCATTTACCAGCAACGCAGCGTAACCCGCGCCGCTGAAGTGATGTGCCTGTCGCAACCGGCCATGAGCAATGCCCTGCGCCGCCTGCGTGAATTGTGCGGCGATCCGCTGTTCATCAAGAGTCGTCTCGGCGTGACCCCGACGCTGGTCGCGCACCGACTCGCGGATTTTGTGCGCGCAGCCCTGGAGTCATTGCGCGACGGGTTACGGATGATTCCGGCGGCGCGGCAGAACAATCCGTTGCTGCGCATCAGTTGCCTGGATTGCCTGCAACCGGTGCTGCTCGATGCCTTGCTCGAATCACCCCAGGCCGACTGGCAGGTGCGCTACTTCCAGCCGCGCCGTCGCGACGCCCTGCAGGAACTGGCCAGCGGCAAACTCGACATCCTTATCGACATCGACCAACCGCTGGCCGGGCTCGCCGGTTTGCACAAGCAGGTGTTGCCATCCGACCATTATGTGTTTGCCTACGGCGCCGCGCTCAAGGACCCGCCGCGGACTCTGCCAGCCTATCTGGAGCAACCGCAGATTCAGATCTCCAGCCGCCGCGATGGCCTCAGCCCGGTGGACCTGCACCTCGGTTTGAAAAGCCTGCGCCGAACGATCGCGGTGAACACGCAAAGCACCCTGGCCGCGAAGCTGATCGCCGATCGGCAACCCTTCGGCATGAGCCTGCCGAGCCGTGTTGCCACGGCGCTGGGGTTGCAGCAAGTGCCGCTGCCGCTGGATGAACCGGTGGAGCTGAAACTGGCGCTGTACATCGAGGGCCGTTATCGCTTTGAACGCAGCCGGGAGGAGGCGATGCATTGCCTGCTGCGCGCGCTGGGTGAACCGCGAGCGATGCTGGCGTTTGCGCGCCGTGCCTGACTCAAAAACACCACAGAACCTCTGTAGGAGTGAGCCTGCTCGCGATATCGGTGTATCAGTTAACGATGATGTTGAATGTGATGGCCTCATCGCGAGCAGGCTCACTCCTACAGGTTATGCGGTGTCCACCGCAAGCAACCGCTGATCCACCGCGAGAATCGCTTCCACCATCGCCTGCGCCGCTGGCGTCAGGGAATGACCCGGTCGGCTGACGATGCCGTAGTGCAATTGCAGGCCAGGGTCGTCGCGGGGGATGTCGGCAAAATCGAGCAAGTGGATGTGCCCCTGAGCGGCCAGTTCGGCGAGGGCTTCCATGGTCGCGATGCCGACGGCGTCGGAATGCATGACCACCCGGCGAATCGCATCGAATTGCGCGCATTCGACGCTGGGGTTGAAGTCCGGCTCGCCTTGCACGTCGGCGAGGATCTTGCGGATCATCGGCGGAATCCGTGTGCCGACCACGGCGTAGTCAAGCAGGGCACGGAGCGACAGGTTTTCACGTGCGGCCAACGGGTGACCGGTGCGACAGAAAAAGCGCCCGCGCCGGGGGCGCAGCGGTTGCACCTGATACTGCGGATCGCCGGTGAAGTATCGGGCATCAGCCACCAGAAATTCGATCTGCTGCTCGCGCAGCCACAGCGCCAGTTGCTCCCAGTCGCCCAGGTGGAAACTGGTACGAATCGCCGGGTGCGCCTGGATGAATTCGGCCAGCGCTTCGGGCACCAACAGTTGCGCTGGGTAAGGGCCGCTGCCGAAGTGCAGTTCGCCACCGGTCAGGCCGTTGTATTGCGTCAGTTCGTTGTGTAACGCCTGGCTGCCGGCGAGCAGGCGCCGGGCATGTTGCAGCACCAGTTCACCCTGGCCGGTCAGGCGAAACTCGCGGCTGCTGCGCTCCACCAACGCGCAATCGAGGTCCCTTTCCAGGGTCTGGATGCTGCGACTGAACGCCGGTTGACTGAGATTGATCGCTTCGGCGGCGCGACCAAAACTGCGGTAGTCGGCGAGGGCCACGAGGTGGCGAAGCTGGCGTAAGTCCATTATGCGTCTCCTGCATTCTGTGAATACTTTTAATGCATTTGATCGATATCACGACCGCTGGCATAACTACAACCCTGTTTACTCGTCGTAGCGTGTCATGCCTGATCAATCGTTCGCTTCCAGCGCCTTCACCCGCACCATTCTCAGTCACGCCCAGCAATCCGGCCTGTGCCCGGACCAATTGCTGGAGCGGGCCGGTATCAGCCAGTCGTGGCTTGACGAGCAGGGGCTGCACATCCCGGCGCACCTGGTCGAAAAGCTGTGGGGCGAGTGCGAGCGTCAGGGCGCGGGCGCGACATTTGGGTGCGATCTGGTTAACGGAATGGCGACCACTTGCTTGCAGGGTTTGAACATTTTGCTGGACTCCGCCGCGACCCTGCGCGACAGCCTTGCCTGTTTCACCGGGTACCTGCCGCGCGTCACCAACTACGTGATCGCCGAGCTGGAGGAGGCTGGCGGGCAGGCCCGCTTGCACCTGCGCGGGACCGACCTTCCGCCGCACTTCTTTGGTCTGGATGCGGCGACTTTGAGCCTGGTGCGTAACATCGCCCGACGGCTAGGACGAGCGCCGGGGGAAGTGTTTGTCGACGTATGCCTGACCCCTCAACAAGCCGCCGGCGAGTGGTTGCGCAGTGTCGGCATCAACGTGCAAGAAGGGCCGCATCTGTGCCTGACATTGCCGTTGGCTTGCCTCGATGAACCATTGCTGGGGGCCAATCCGTTCCTGCATCAAAGCATGCTGCGCACCTGGCAAACCACAGTGGCGCAGACCACCCGCAGCGACAGCCTGGACATGGCGCGGCACTGGCTGACGTCCGGCGATCAACCCATCGAACGCATCGCCGAACGCCTCGGTTACCGCCAGCCGAGCAACTTCATCCGGGCCTTTCGCAAACAGTTCGGCATCACCCCCAAACAGTTTCGGCTCTCCTTGTAACCACACCGGAAACCTTGTAGCAGGGGATGTGGTCGTGATGATTACTTTTTGTCGGCCATCGCTTGCGTGTCGGGATTGATTGTTGGGCACCGTGTCCGGGCTGAGTAATCCTGACCGGAGCCTAATAATGATAAGAAAAAGCTCGGCCACAGCCGGAGTCCGTCCCCGACTTCACCGGCTTGGCCACCCCCGCCCGCAACCGCTTGCGCTGGCGATTCTTGCTGTCTTGACCGGGCCCGCGCAGGCCACTGCTTTTGACATCAACGAAGACTGGAGCCTGTCGACCAAAACCACGCTGACCCTGGGCAGCAGTTGGTCGACGCAGAATCCCGACCATAGCCTGATGACCCGCGCCAACGCGTTACAAGCCCAAGGCGTGCACGCCAACGGCACCAGCGTCAGCGCCGACGACAACCGGCTGAATTTCGAGAAGGGCGATCCCATCTCGCAGAACTTCAAGGGCCTCACCGATTTCAGTCTCGATGGCCAGGGGCAGGGCGCGTTCATTCGCTTCAAATACTGGTACGACCACGCCTACGAAACCCGTAACGGCCGCTTCAAGGATTTCGACGATTCGGGCTGGGACGACCTGTCGAAGTTCCAGGGCTTCAAGACGCTCGACGCCTACGTCTGGAAGGATTTCCAGGTGGCCGATCGGCCGTTGAACCTGAAGGTCGGCAACCAGGTGTTGTCATGGGGCGAATCGTTGTTGATCCAGAACGGCATCAACGTGATCAACCCGCTGGACATCTCGGCGTTCAACCGCCCGGGTGTGGAGATCAAGGAAGGCCAGTTGCCGGTGGAGATGGTTTCCTTCAGCTTCGGCCTGACCGATAGCCTCAACCTCGAAGGTTTCTATCAGTACAACTGGCGCGAAAGCGTACTCGATGGATGCGGCACATTCTTCGCCAGCAGCGACGCCATCCAGAAAGGCTGCGGGCCGCTGTATCTGAGCCAGGTGCAAACTGATCAACAGATGCAGGCCGCGGGGTTGTACGCCACTTCGCGAGGTAATGAGTCGCCGTCGGACAACGGCCAGTTCGGCTTCGCCTTGCGCAACATCATCCATTCGCTGAACGATGCCGAAGCGGCGATCTACTACATCAACTATCACTCGCGCCTGCCGTATTTCACCCTCAACGCGAAGAACACCAGCCTGCCCGGGACTTTCCCCGGTGGCGTCCAGGCGCCGAGTTATGCGGCGGCGTTTCCGGAAAACATTCACCTGTATGGCATCAGCCTGAACGGTGTCGAACCCAACAGCGGCATCTCCCTGGCCGGTGAGTTGAGCTATCGGCCGAACATGCCTCTGGCGATCAATGCGCCGGACATCAACGTGGCGGTGATCTCCGGGGCGGGCGGCAGTTCGTGGGTCCAGTTACCGCCAGGGTTCAATACCAATGGCGGCAGCACCTACGACGGCTGGGTGCGCAAAGGTGTCTGGCAAGCGACCGGCTCGGCCACCCAGGCCTTCGACAACGTGCTGGGCGCCACGCGCCTGAGCCTGTTCGGCGAGGCTGGCGTGGTGCACATCGACGACCTCGGCGATGAGCGTCTGGGCCGCAACGCCGCGTTTGGCCGCAGTGCACCGCGCAACGGCACGCTGTGCAACACCGTGGCCTCGGGCGTGACCAATCAGTACTGCACCGACAAAGGTTTCGCCACCGAGTGGTCGTGGGGTTACCGCCTGCGCGCCAGCCTCGAATACAGCGACGTGCTGCCCGGCATCAACCTGATTCCAGCGGTCAACTGGCGGCATGACGTCTCAGGTTATTCCTACGATCCCCAAGGGCCGTTCCAGGAAGGCCAGCAAGCGTTGGGCGTGAGCCTGACCGGCGTCTATATGAACGATTACAGCGTGGAACTGGCCTACAACGCCTTCTTCGGTTCCAACGACTACAGCACCCTCGATGACCGCGATTTCGCATCCGTCAGCTTCAAGGCAGACTTCTAAGGAGAACCGTTATGCGTATGCAATTATGCGTGCTGGCGCTGGCCTGCACCGTCGGCCTGGCCCAGGCCAAAGGCACCGATTCCGCCGCGCTGGGCAAAACCCTGACCCCCATGGGTTCGGAAATGGCAGGCAACGCCGACGGTAGCATTCCGGCCTGGACCGGCGGCCTGGCGAGCAACGCCGGCACCGTCGACAGCAAGGGCGGCTACAGTGACCCGTATGCGGCCGAGAAGCCGTTGTTCACCATCGATTCGAAGAATGTCGCGCAGTATCAGAAGTTCCTCAGTCCCGGTCAGATCGCGTTGTTCAAGCGCTTTCCCGACAGCTACAAGATGAACATCTACCCGACGCACCGCAGCGCCAACCTGCCCAAGGACATCCTGGCGCAGAGCCGCGACAACGTGGCTAAAACCAGCATGGCCGATGGCGGTAATGGCTTGCACGATTACGCGCGCGGCATTCCGTTTCCGCTGCCCACCGAAGGCCTGGAGGTGATGTGGAACCACATGACCCGCTATCGCGGCGGCAGTTATGAGCGCATCAGCAGCTCGGCGCTGGTGCGTGAAAACGGTGCCACCAGTTACGTGCGCAACCAGTCGCTGATCAACTTCGCCGACACCGTGGGCGGGCTGGAGCAGGGTGCCAACATTCTGTTCATGTTCAAGAGTCGCGTGCTGGAACCGGCACGTTTGTCCGGAGAAGCGGTGCTGGTGCACGAGCCGATCGACCAGGTCGCCGAGCCGCGTTCGGCGTGGCAATACCTGCCGGGCCAACGCCGGGTGCGTCGCGCGCCGATGATCGCCTATGACAACAGCGCCCGTTACAGCAATGGCCTGATCACCGCCGACAACATCGACGGCTACAACGGTGCGCCGGATCGTTTTGACTGGAAGTTGATCGGCAAACAGGAACTGTTCATCCCGTACAACAGCTACAAAATCGGCAGCCACAGCCTCAAGTACGACGAAGTGATCAAGCCCAATCACGTCAATCAGGACCTGGCGCGCTACGAGAAGCACCGGGTGTGGGTGGTAGAAGCCACGCTCAAGCCGAGCGCCCGGCACATCTACGCCAAACGCCGGTTCTATGTGGACGAGGACAGCTGGCAGATCGCGCAGTCGGACCAGTACGACAGCCGCGGCGAACTGTGGCGCAGCGGTGAGCTGCATGCGATTCAGCAGTACGACCACGGCTTCACCTACAACGTGCTGGAAACCTCGTATGACCTGATTTCCGGCCGCTACTACGCCGGTGGCCTGGCCAACGAAGAGACCGAACCGATGCGGGTCGGGTTCGCAGCCAAGACCGATGACTACACCCCCTCGGACCTGCGGCGTTGGGCGAAGTAATCAGGCGTCCCCGCAAGTTCATTGTGGGCGCGCGCCTGCTCGCGAAAGCGGTGTGTCAGTCAACACATTCATCGGCTGACGCCCCCTCATCGCGAGCAGGCTCGCTCCTACAAGGGAACAACGTTGTTTTGAAAATCTATCAGGAGATCTGCCGTGCGTTATTGGATATCCGCTCTGGCCCTGGGCGTCAGCCTGGGCAACGTTCATGCTGCCACCCTCGATTCACCTCAGGCCAAGGCGCTGGCGCAAGAGGCGTATGTCTTCGCCTACGCCACCGTCGAGCACGACAAAGTGCTCACTGCCATCGCCGCGAAGTTGCCATTCAACCGGCTCTACAGCGAGCCGCGATTGCTCGGCCCGCAGGACAACAAAGTGGTATCGCCCAACAACGACACTTTCTATTCCCGCGCCTTGCTCGACTTGCGCGGCGAACCCATGGTGCTGGACGTGCCAGCCGTGGAAGGGCGCTACTACAGTTTTCAACTGGTCGACATGCGCACCGACAACCTCGACTACATCGGCACCCGTGCCACCGGCAGCAAAGCGGGGCGCTTCCTGATCGCCGGGCCGGATTGGCAAGGTGAGATGCCGAAGGGATTCAGCGGCGTGATTCGCTCGCCGAGTCGCCTGGTATTCCTGCTCGGCCGCACCGAAGTCAAAGGTGAAGCCGATCAGCAAGACGCCGCAAACGTGTTGATGGGCTACGCGCTGCAACCTTTGTCCAAAGTGATCGCAAGCGCAGCCCCCGACGCGTTGCCACCGCTGCAATTGCCCGCCTATCAAGACACCAAACACGGCCCGGCCCAAGCGCTGTTCAGCACGTTCAATAACCTGGCGCCGCTGCACGAATGGACGCCGGCGGAACGCGCGAAACTTGAGCGATTCGCCGCCATCGGGGTGGAACCCGGCGCCGCATTCGAACCGCCAGCGGATTTAAGCGAAGCGATTGCCCAAGGTGCCGAGGCCGGCCGCGAACAGGTCCGTACGGCGTCGAGCCAGGTCTCGGTGGAGCAGCAAGGCTGGTTTCGTTCACCGACCAACGTCGGCAAGTTCGGCGATGACGACCTGACCCGTGCGGCGGTCGCCTGGCGCTACATTTACGCCAACGACCCGGTGGAAGCGGTGTACCCAATGGCGTTGCACGATGCCCAGGGCCAGACGCTGGATGGCACCAAAGCTTATCGTCTGCATTTTCCCGCCGGGCAATTACCGCCGGTGAATGCCTTCTGGTCATTGACCCTGTACGACGGCAAAACCCAATTGCTCGCGGCCAATCCGATTCAGCGTTATGCCCTTGGCGACCGCAGCCCCGATCTGCATTACGACGCTGATGGCGGGCTGACGCTGACCTTGCAATCCGCCGCGCCTACGCAACAACAAGGCAACTGGCTGCCGACACCCCAAGGCCCGTTCAATCTGTTGCTGCGTCTGTATCTGCCTAAGGCCGGCGCTTTGGATGGCAGCTATCAGTTGCCGACGATTGCGAGGGTTGAGCCATGAACCTGATCTTCAGCCGTCGTCGAGTGCTGGGCAGCATGGGTGTTCTGGGAGCCAGTCTGATGTTGCCGCGCTGGTTGTTGGCCGCAGAATCCGATGACCTTCGAGCCATCGCGCAGGAGGCATGGATCTACGCCTATCCGATGCTCATGCACTACCAGACCCTGGAAAAACAGCTGCTCAATCCCGCTGCACCGGAATACGTCGGCGGCTTCAATCGCTTCCGTCACTACAGCGAGCTGTACACCCCGAAGAACCGCGAAATCGTCACGCCGAACAACGACACACCGTACTCCTGGGCCTGGCTCGACCTGCGCAGCGAACCGCAAGTGTTGAGCGTGCCGGCGGTTGATGACGACCGTTATTACGTGCACCAATTGGTGGATCAATACACGCACAATTTCGCTTACGTTGGTGTGCTAAGCACCGGGCGCGAAGCGGGGGATTACCTGATCGCCGGGCCTGATTGGCAAGGTTCGACACCGCCTGGCATCAAAGCCGTGCTGCGCAGCGAGACCGAAATTGTCATGGTGCTCGGGCGCACCGGCCTGAAAAACGCCGATGACCTGCCGGCAGTTCGCGCGTTGCAGCAGCAATACCGTTTGCGTCCGTTGCATGAGTACACCGCCAGTCCGGCGCCGCTCGCGGCGCCCGCAATCGATTGGCCCGCGTGGGACAGCAAGACCGGATTGGGGCCCTCGTTCATCGCGGCGCTCAATCAGATCCTCACACTTTGCCCGACCCAACCCTCCGAGCAGGCCTTGCGCGCACGCTTCGCCCGCATCGGCATTGTGCCGGGTCAGGGTTTCGATGCCGCCGCGTTGCCGATGGAAACCCGGCAGGCGTTGATCGCCGGCATCGCCAATGCTCAGGTGCAACTGCAAACAGCGGTGAGCCAGGTGCGCACCACGCTGGGCCTGTTTGGCACCCGCGAAGCGCTGCACGGCAACTACCTGAATCGAGCGGTCGCCGCGAACGTCGGCATCTACGGCAACAGCGTCGAAGAGGCGTTCTACACCGGCAGCCGCCAGGACAATCAGGGACAGTCATTACAGGGCGGGCGGCGTTATCGCCTGCGGTTTGCGCCGGGGCAACTGCCGCCCGCCAGTGAGTTCTGGTCGTTGACGCTGTATGACTTGCCGGATCGGCAGTTGGTCGCGAATCCCATTGATCGATATTGCTTGAGCAGTCGCGATCAGTTACTGGTTGATACGGACGGTGGGGTGACGCTGGTGATGCAACCTTCGGCGCCACAACATCAGAGCAACTGGCTGCCGACGCCGGCGAGCGGGGCGTTTACGCTGGTGTTGCGGTTGTATGGGCCGGGGCGGGAAGTGATTGAGCAGCGTTGGAAGATGCCCGCGGTCGAAGTGATTCCAGTGTAATGATCGTTCCCACGCTCTGCGTGGGAATGCCTCCTGTGGCGCTTTGCGTCACGCTGTTGGGACTCGGAGCGTCCCTTGCTGCATTCCCACGCAGAGCGTGGGAACGATCATAATTGCGGTTTTAAGGCGTCACGATATTGAACTGCGGACTAAAGCTGTCCAGGCTACCCAGCAGCTCCCCAAGCTTCTTCCCGTTCCCCTGCAACTTGATCAACCCTTTCTGTATCGCCGTCGGGAAGTCCAGTTGCTTGAGGCTGATCTGTTCCAGCGTCGCCTTGCTCAAACTCACACTCGCATCCGCCGCCGGGTTTAGCCCGTTACGGTGGGTCAGCACGCCATTGCGCAACGTCAGGTTGAAGTCCTTGTTCTGGTCCTCAAACGTCCAGTTCAACGTCAGGTCATGACCCACGGCTTTTTCGCTGTCGAGACGAATCGACAGGTAGTCGAAGAACATGTCCGGGGTCATTGCCCGCACCATGTCCACCGATACCGAACTGCCGGCATGCTGCGGCACGCCGTTGCGTAATTCCATCGCCCCGGTCAGGTACATGTTGCGCCAGGTCGCGTTCTCGCTTTGATAACCCAATTGCTCCAGTGCATCGGCCTGAGCGCTACGGCCCGGCGCGTTGTCCGGTTCGGCGAACATCAGCTGATTGCCCAATTGCGCAGCCCAGCGATAGTCACCCTTGGCCATCGCCGCGCGTATTTTCTCGACCACCGCCGCGCCGCCACCCATCGCCTCGACCGTTCGCTTGGCGGTTTCCACCGGTGGCAGCGGATTGAGGTTGGCCGGGTTGCCGTCGTAGAAACCCATGTAACGCTGATACACCGCTCGCGAGTTGTGGCTCAGCGATCCGTAGTAACCCCGGGTGTACCACTTCTGGTCGAGATCGCCGGGCAGCTTTTGCATGTTCTCGGCGATTTCCATCGGCGTCAGGCCCTGATTCAACAGGTGCAAGGTGCGGTCGTTGAGGAAGGCGTACATGTCACGCTGATCGGCGAGAAACGTGCGAATCCGTTCACCGCCCCAGGTCGGCCAGTTGTGCTGGGCGAACAACACGTCACTCTTGTCGCCGTAACGCGCCAGGCTGCTGTCCAGGTATTGCGCCCAGGCCTTGGCGTCACGCACTTGCGCGCCACGCGGGGTGAGGATGTTGTGCATCATCTGCGTGGCGTTTTCCGCCATGCACAGGGCGCGCAATTGCGGCAGGTAGAGGTTCATTTCTGACGGCGCTTCGGTGCCCGGCGTCAGCTGGAACTCCACCTCGATGCCGGCGATGGTGCGGGTTTCCAGTTCCTTGCTGATCAGGTCAGTGGGTTCGATCAGCGTGATGGTGCCGCCGGTGGGCAAGCTCTTGCCCATGCCGGAATCGACCTGGCCTTTCTCGCCACGGGGCAACAGGCTGCCGAACTGGTACTGCGCGCGGCGGCTCATGGCGTTGCCGGCGTAGACGTTCTCGCTCATCACGTGCTCCATGAAGCCGGACGGCGCGAACACCTTGACCTTGCCGGCCTTGACGTCGGCCTCGTCGATCACCCCGCGCACGCCGCCGAAATGGTCGACGTGGGTGTGGCTGTAAATTACCGCCACCACCGGTTTCTGCGGACGGTTCTGGTAGTAAAGCGCCAGCGCCGCCTTGGCGGTTTCGGCCATGGTCAGCGGGTCGATGATGATCAGGCCATCGTCACCTTCGATGATGGTCATGTTGGCTACGTCGAGGCCGCGCACCTGATAAATCTTCGGACTGACCTCGAACAGGCCTGCGTGGGCGCTGAGTTGGGCAAGGCGCCACAAGCTCGGGTTGACCGAGGCCGGGGACTGATCCTTGGCGAGAAAGTCGTACGCCGCAATATCCCAGATGACCTTGCCGGAGGCGTCTTTGACCCGGCCTTTGAACGGCGCGATCAAGCCTTTGCTGACCGACTCGAAATCGGTGCGGTCACTGAAGGGCAAGTGTTGCAGCACGGCGGCATTGTTAGTAGTGGTGATCGCACTGGCATTGGCAGGCTCATCGACGGCGTAAACCGGTTGCGTCAGGCACACGGTGATCAGGCAAGCGAGCAAGCCACGAGGGCTCAAGGTGAAACGAGGCATGGCGTCTCCGTTTTTTATCGTTATGGTTAGACCAGCCTCCGAGGGTAGGGCCCCGGCCAGGGCGGGCGACAATCGTCAGCGGACAAAAACCATGCAGGGCCGCTATCCTTGCCTCACGTTTCTTCATGGAATTACCCATGCTTCAGGTCCAAGGCGTCTTCAAAAGCTACGCCACCCCGCAAGGCCCGCTGCCGGTGCTGCAAGGCGTCGACCTGACCCTGAAACCCGGCAGCAGCCTGGCGCTGATGGGCGAGTCGGGCAGCGGTAAAAGCACGTTGCTGCACCTGATCGCCGGGCTCGACAAGGTCGACCGGGGCAGCATACGCAGCGGTGAGCAGCGGCTGGAACAGATGAACGAAGGGCAACTGGCCCACTGGCGGCGCACCGAAATCGGCCTGGTGTTCCAGCAGTTCAACCTGATCGGAAGCCTGCGGGTCGAGGACAACCTGGCGTTTCAGGCGCGGTTGGCAGGGCGCCATGACCCGCGCTGGCAGGCGCATCTGGTGCAACGCTTGGGGCTGAGCGATTTGTTGCGGCGGTATCCGGAGCAACTGTCCGGCGGCCAACAGCAGCGCGTCGCACTGGGCCGCGCATTGGCCTCGCAGCCGAAATTGCTGCTGGCCGACGAACCCACCGGCAGCCTCGATGAGGCCACCAGCGACGAAGTGTTGAAGTTACTCCTGGAATTGCTCGACGACACGTCCACCACGTTATTGATGGTCACCCACAGCCCACGGGTGGCGGCGCGGCTGGCGGAAAAAGTGGTGTTGCACGGTGGTCGCCTGGCTGGCACGGACGAGCGCTGAGGTGCGGGTTTTTCGCGAGACATTGTGGGCGCTGCTCAGCCATTGGCGGCAGCACCCGGTGCAATTTTTCAGCGTGCTGACGGGGTTGTGGCTCGCCACCAGTTTGCTCACGGGCGTGCAGGCTTTGAACAGTCAGGCGCGAGAAAGCTATGCGCGGGCCAGTCAGTTGATCGGCGGCGAACCGCAAGCCAGTCTCAGTGCGCCGGGAGGCGGGACGTTTTCTCAGGCGTTGTTTGTCGACTTGCGCCGTGCCGGTTGGCCGGTGTCGCCAGTGCTGCAAGGACGGGTGACGCTCAAGGGCCATGAAGAGCAGCGCTTGCAGTTGATGGGCATTGAACCGGTGTCGCTGCCGGCCGGCTCATCGGTGGCGGGGCAGGCGCTGCCGATTGAGCAGGTTGTCGAGTTTTTCAGTGCGCCGGGCAGTACCTGGATCTCGCCGCAGACCCTGAAAACCTTGGGGTTGCAGGAAGGTGAGCGTCCGCTGAGTTCGAGCGGTGAGCCGCTGCCACCGCTGCACGCTCAAACGGACATGGCCCCCGGCGTGTTGCTGGTGGACATTGGCTTTGCCCAGCAGATTCTCGGTCTGCCGGATCAACTGTCGCGCTTGCTGTTGCCGAAAGATTACAGCGCTGCGCTGCCCGACGCGTTCAAGGATCAACTCCAGCTCAAGACCAGCGGCGAGGAGAACAATCTCGCGCGCCTGACCGAGAGCTTTCACCTGAACCTCGACGCCTTGGGCTTTCTGTCCTTCGTGGTCGGCCTGTTCATCGTCCACGCGGCCATCGGCCTGGCGCTGGAACAACGCCGAGGCCTGCTCAGAACCCTGCGCGCCTGTGGCGTCAGCGCGCGCATGCTCATCATCTGTCTGGCGGTTGAACTTGGCGGTTTGGCGCTAGTGGGTGGCCTCGCCGGTGTGGTCAGCGGCTACCTGTTGGCCAGTGTGCTGTTGCCGGATGTCGCCGCCAGCCTGCGCGGTTTGTACGGCGCTGAAGTGGCGGGGCAGTTGAGCCTCAGCCCGTGGTGGTGGCTCAGCGGTGTCGGCCTGAGTTTGCTCGGTGCCTTGCTGGCCGGTGCCAACAGCCTGCTGCGGGCGGCGCGTTTGCCGTTGCTGGCGCTGGCCGATCCCCAAGCCTGGCATCAGGCGCACGCACACTGGTTGCGGCGCCAGGGTTGGATGGCGACGACGGCTGCGGTGATTGCGCTTAGCGCTTTGATCTGGGGCGCCAGCCTGGCCAGCGGATTTGTGCTGATGGCGGCGCTGTTGCTCGGTGCCGCACTGGCGCTGCCGGTATTGCTCAATGCCGTGCTCAACCTGGTGATGCAGCGCAGTCATTCGGTGCTCGGCCAATGGTTTATCGCCGATTGCCGTCAGCAACTACCGGCCCTGAGCCTGGCGTTGATGGCTCTGCTATTGGCATTGGCGGCCAACATCGGCGCCGGCAGCATGACCGCCGGTTTCCGCGAGACATTCAGCAACTGGCTCGAACAACGCCTGACCGCCGAGCTCTACGTCAATCCGCAAACCCCGGCGCAGTCCCGCGAGCTGAACACCTGGCTCAAACAACAACCGCAACTCTCGGCGGTACTGCCCAGCTGGCAGGTGTCGATCCAGTTGCAGGGCTGGCCGGCGGACATTTTTGGCGTGATCGATCACCCGACCTATCGTCAGCATTGGCCGCTGCTGGAAGCCTTGGGCGACAACCCGTGGGATCGACTGGCCAAGGACGACGCGCTGATGCTCAGCGAGCAACTGGCCCGACGCCTGAAGGTGCGCCTCGGTGATCACCTGACGATTCCCACACCGGGCGGCCCGTGGTCGCCGCGTATCGTCGGGATCTACGCCGATTACGGCAATCCCAAGGGCCACTTGCTGGTCAACGTCAACCACCTGCTGCACGGCTGGCCACAGCAGGCGCCCAACCGTTTTAATCTGCGCATTGAGCCGGCATTGATCCCGGCGTTTGTCAGCGCGTTGCAGGCGCGTTTCGCGCTCGACGACAACCGCATTGTCGATCAGGCGCGCCTCAAGGGCTGGTCGACGCAAGTGTTCGAACGCACGTTCGCTGCCACGGCTGCGCTCAACAGCCTGACCCTGTGTGTGGCGGGCGTGGCGTTGTTCATCAGCCTGCTGACCCAAAGCCAAAGCCGCCTCGGGCAGTTGGCGCCGCTGTGGGCGCTGGGTGTGACGCGCCGGCAATTGATGCTGCTCAACCTCGGGCAAACCTGGCTGCTGGCGGTGTTGACGCTGGTGCTGGCGTTGCCGCTGGGGATCGCGCTGGCGTGGTGCCTCGATGCTGTGATCAACGTCCAGGCGTTTGGCTGGCGCCTGCCGTTGCGCGTGTTTCCGGTCCAACTGCTGCAGTTGATGGGGCTGGCGTTGTTCGCGACGTTGCTGGCGTCGGCGTGGCCGTTGTATTCGCTGTACCGCACGCAACCGGCGGACCTGCTGAGGACGTTTGCTCATGAGAATTAAACTCGGCTTGCTGCTGCTGATGTTATTGAGTGGCTGCGACAACCCCGCGCCTGTCGAGAAAGGCTTCGCCGGTCTCGGGGGCGAGGCGGTAGCATTTACCCCGGTAGTGCCCGGTCGGGTGTTCAGCTTCCCGGCGGATCACGGGCCCCATGACGGTTTTCGCATCGAGTGGTGGTACGTCACCGCCAACCTCAAGGACGCGCAGGGCCGCGAATTCGGCGTGCAATGGACGCTGTTTCGCAGCGCCCTGAAAGCCGCGCCCGAAGTGGCGGGCTGGGCCAACCAGACGATCTGGCTGGGGCACGCGGCCGTGACCTCGGCGACGGTGCATCACGCGGCCGAACGCTACGCCCGTGGCGGCGTCGGTCAGGCGGGCGTGAGCGTGGCGCCGTTGAATGCCTGGATCGATGACTGGCGTTTCAGCAGTCAGGGTTCTGATCCTTTAGCGGATGTTCAACTCAGTGCGCGGGACAAGGATTTCGGTTACCAACTTCGGCTGATGTCCACACGCCCGCCGGTGCTTCAGGGCGACAAAGGTTTCAGCCAGAAATCCGAACAGGGCCAGGCGTCGTACTACTACAGCCAGCCGTTTTTTCAGGCCAGTGGCTCGCTGGACATCGAGGGTAAAATCTATCAAGTCACTGGCCCGGCCTGGCTCGACCGCGAGTGGAGCAGCCAGCCGCTGACCGCCAACCAGACCGGTTGGGACTGGTTCTCTCTGCACCTCGACAGCGGTGAACAAGTAATGCTTTACCGCATGCGCAACAAGAACGGCGAGCCTTACCTCACCGGCACCTGGATTGACGCCGACGGGCAGACTCAACCGCTGCACGCCGACGACATCCGCCTCACACCGCAAGACACCGCCAAGATAGCTGGCCGTCAGATGCCCGTACGCTGGTCGATCAAAATCCCCGGCAAGCACCTCGACATCACCCTCAATGCCCTCAACCCCAACGCATGGATGGATTTACGCATTCCGTATTGGGAAGGGCCGGTGCTACTGAGCGGCAGCCATGGCGGGCAGGGCTATCTGGAAATGACCGGTTATTGAGGCGGAACTCTCGGCTGATCGACGTCCTCCTACGTTAACAAGCCCGTTCACTGGAGCCCACCATGAGCGACGACCTCAAACCGCCAGACCTTGCTTCATGGCAACGCCTGTTCGACGACAAAGCCTACTGGCAACAATCCCCCGACGCCCATTACGCCGAACTGCTGCGGGTGGCCGACGACTTGCTGGGGCAGGGCGCCATCGACCTCCAGCAGTGGCAAGACTTGAAGGCCAAAGCCGGACAATCGCACAAAGACTCGCCGGCCGTGAACGTCGCCCGGGAAGTCGATGATCCTGAAGCCTGAGGCGGCCCCGAAGAACGAGAAAGTGATGCCTTGCGCGACACTTGGCTGACTTGGCGCAAGGAAAGTGGAAAAAGCACCGACCACAACGAGCCCACGGGGCAAGAAACTGCAAAAACTCTTTGAAGACCGTCTATGCTCATCTGCACACATCGCGCTGACACCTGAGCCAGAGCGGTCTGCTGCCCTTTATTACCAAGGAATGTATCGCCTATGAAACTCCATGCACTGACCAAAGCCATCACCCTCGCTACCTTGCTGTCCGCTGTCAGCCTCGGCGCCATGGCTGCCGATATTCCGCTGGCTGGCGTCGTGTTAGAGGATCAGACCACCGCCACTGTCGTCTCGGTCGACGCCGCAAACCATCAAGTCGTGCTCAAAGGGCCGGAAGGTAAAGAAGTTTCTGTACAACTGACCGACAAAGCGAAAAACCTTGGCAACTTGAAAGCCGGCGATCAAGTCGATATCAATGTCACCCACGCTGAAGCGGCCTACCTCGATACCGACGTCTCGAAGGCCTTGCCAGGTTCCGCCGAACGCACGGGCGACGTTCGCGCAGCGCCAGGTTCCGCCAAACCGGCTGGTGAAGCTTACCGCCAGGTTGAAGTTCAGCTGAAAATCACCCACATCGACCTGAAGAAAAACCAGGTGACCTTCGAAGGTCCGAAGGGTAAATCCAAAACGGTTGATGTCGTAAGACCGGAAGTTCAAGCCAAACTCAAAGACCTGAAAGTCGGTCAAACCGTTGTCCTCATCTACACAGACATCCTGCAAGTGCATACTCACGCCCCTAAAAGCTGAGTATTGACTCTATAAAATGATTGTTCTTGTATAAGTTTTTTGTACAAGAACAATCAGTTTTAATGTTCTAGGTGGTGAGTTTTGGTGGCGGTTTAAATAGTATTGCAACCGACATTTTGTTAAACATTGTGTTTGAAAATTTCATGTTCGCTAAGCGGACATATTCGAAAACTTCTATTAAAATGCCCCCGTTCGCCCAGTGTCACGGCTCTTTACCAGTGCATGGAATGCCGAGGCCATAGCACTGGGCGGACACCTTCCTTTGAAGTGTTGGCAATGAATATATATAAAAAACGGGCGATCGTATGATCGCCCGTTTTTTTATGTGGCTTGTTTTTGTAAACGTCGGCCGATGACGTCCAGCAGATCGCAGCCGTCGTGTAATCGAATTGCAATGACCCGGGCGAAGTCCTGAAGTAGCGCGTTGTCGCCCTTGAGCGAATCACCCAAGGATAGAGTTTCCACCAGTTGAGTCACGCTGCGGATTCGGTATGCCGCCGTGTCGTGCAACACATCGAGGGGCGCTTCCGTATCGCAGGCGAGGGATCAGGCAGTCGATGCCAGTGATGGGCATGTATCGAGCCATGGTTGGGCCTCCTTCTCTCAAGATTCGGTGCTTTGTGGGGCTTTGGAGGCGTCGTCAGGAGGGTCTAGATTGTCCAGCGCACGGTTTACCAACAATTCACCTACTACTACGGCCAGTTGCTGGATTGATAGCGCCAGGCTGCGGTGTGAACCTTCGAGTTTGCAGGCCAGGTCGGTGGTGAGGACGTTGAGGGAGGCGAGGGTTTCGCAGGCGTGGCTGAGCAGGGCTTCGGTATCGATGTTGGGGAGGATGGTGAAGACGTGGCTGATGGGGTTGGCGGTGTTTGGGTCGACGCCAGGTTGCCGTAGGCGTCGTAATCATAGTGGCGGTCGCCCTGCATGAGCAGGCGGTTGCCTTTGACGTTGGCCAGGTTTGCGGTTGGCTGGTTGCCCTGGCCCAGGAGGTTGCCCGCCGGGTCGTGGGCAAAGCTTTCCGGGGGGGGGCCGCGGACGTTGATCAGTCGGTCGAGCGGGTCGTAGTGGTAGCTGCGATTGCCTTTGCGGCTGTCGTCGATGCCCGCAAGGTTGCCATTGGCATCGGGGTCAGGCGCGAGCCGTTGAGGTCGATGCTGCTCAGGCGACCGCCGGATTGGTGGCGGTAGTCGAGTTTGCTGCCGTCGGGGAGGCGGCAGTGGCTCAGTTGGCCGAGTTTGTCGTACTCGTAACGCGTGGTGCCCCAACCCTGGTGTTCGGTGATCAGGCGGTCTTGCAGGTCGTATTCGTAGGCGAGAGGCCAGTGGCCGTCGTCGACGTTTACCAGGCGACACAATGCATCGTAGCTGTAGTGAATTTCTTCGCCATCGGCCAGGGTTTTTACCAGCAAGCGCCCAGCGGCGTCGCGCTGGCACTCGGTAATCAGTTCGCTGCCGTCGTCGCCAAATTCGGTTTTCTTCAGCAGTTGGCCGTTGAGGTCGTACTCGTAGGCGGTGCGGCGACCGTCGAAGCCGGTTTCCTGCTGGATCAGGCCGTTAGGGTAGGAACCGAGGTGGTAGTGCTCGCCACGTTCGTTTTCGATCTCGCTGAGTAGCAGGCGCGAGTTGTCGTAGTGGTAACGCAGTTGGCTGCCGTCCGGGTTGATGCTGCGGCTGACCAGATGCAGGTTATCCGCATACTCGTAACGGGTGACGCGGCCCAGTTCATCGCGTTCGGCGGTGACTTTGCCGTAAGCGTTAGAGGTGAACGCACGGGTTGCACCACCGGGCAGGGTGATTTGCGCGAGGCGGTTCGCTGCGTCCCATTGATAGTGGAGGCCTCCTTGGAGGACGTCGGTCAGCAGCCACAGTTCGTTCCACTTGATTTTCGTGTGTTGGGTCAGGGCTCGGAAGTAGCCACTGACCAGCAACGGCTGATCGCTTTACCTTCGACCAGTTGGAAGTCACTGCGGTGACGATCCAGGTTGCGCTTCGCTAAATATTTGCCGCGCTCGCGGTTGATGAAACGTCCTGGTAATTACCGACATTTTGAAAGGCTTTGTGTGGGACTTTGTTGTAAGGGCGGGGATGTTAATGTTCGGCCTTTGTCGCATTTTATAAGGATATTTCCAGTGCTACGTCAGCTCGTACTTGCCCTGCCAGCCATGATGTTTTTAGTCGGTTGCGAGGCGGAATCCGGTCCTTTGCCAAATAGCAAGAGTCTTGCGCCAGAGAAAGTATCCGCCATCGCTGCCACCATTGCGAAGACGTACCCTGATCTATCCAGCGAACTGCGCGGCAAGGTACTCAACACCGTCGTGCAGTCCATCGACAATATGGTGTTTGTCGAGGGTGGTCAGTTTGATATGGGAGACTTCGGTTGGATTTGTGAGTACGACGAAAAGGATGTGTGTACTTGGCCTTGTGGGCAAGATCCTGAGCAGATGTGCAATATCAGCCCAGATGGTAACGACGACTTTGTTCATCCGGTAAAACTAAGTGGCTATTATCTATCGAAGTTTCAAACTAACTTAGGTGATTTTGACCTGTTTTTTACCGCGCAGGGTAAGCCGGTGTTTGATATAAAATTCCGAGACAGAGCGGATCTGCAAAATATGTATGCGCCGAATTTACCGGCTCCTACAAAAAGCTGGCAGGAGGCCAAGGATTACTGTCAATGGGTTGGCCAATTGAGCGGTTATCCAATAGACTTGCCCACAGAAGCACAATGGGAGTATGCCGCCCGCAACCGTGGCGAGCATGTGCTGTTTCCTACAGATACCGGTAGTCTAGACTATGGGAAAAACTTTCCAGTAGAAGGCGGAGGCGAGACGTTTGCTGTTAACAGATTCACCCCAAATCCTTTAGGTATATACAATTTGTCAGGTAATGCTACTGACTGGGTTAATGACTGGTACGGTAAAGATTATTATCAAAACTCACCTCTAGAGAATCCGCAAGGACCTGCGACGGGAACAGAGAAAGTAAAGCGTGGCTCGAATTATCCAGAGGCCCCTTTATTTGCTGCTCCTATCGTACGGCGTTGGCCAGATAAACCTATCCAAAAAGCGTACTATCCAGGCACTGGTTTTCGCTGCGCTATTCAGTCAGGTAAACCGCTATAGCTAGATAAATAATAAGGGCGCCAGTGGCGCCATTATTTAAATTGTAGAGTCAAGCCAAGCCGTCAAACAGATTACTGCGTCGTGCGGCGACTAATACATCTTCTTTGCGCCATGATGGACCCGGCGTCCACGCCAGCATGCCACCTGAACGCGATGAAGTATTGTCGTTGACCGCTAAGCTTCCGATAAACTTATTGAATTCGCGTTGTTCTTGTCCATCTAGTAGGGCATTGATACGACTCAGGCTATCCATGGCTAGGACTTTTTCACCACCCTTCGAGCAGTGTTCTAATACTTCGAAGAAGTGCCGCCAGCTGTGCAAATGAGACAGCAATAATACGACTGCCTTTTGCTGGTCTTCAGCCCAGCTTTCAACAAAGCTTTCGGTTAGTAGATATACCATCGGTCCAATGGTTTCTGGTGGCAGCATCTTGAGCGGGATTTTTTTGTCATTCACGTTAATGGCTTGGTTTCTGAGCAGATACCTCGCCAAATTTTGTGCTTCCTGTTTAGTAGCCTCACGTTGTTTCCACCAAAGGCCCATGCTACGGGATCCATCCTCAAATGCCTTGCCCGCTGCTTGCCCTGGATTAGTTGCAATTTGGAATAGACCCCTGGCCATGTAATTGAAAGCATCCTGAGTCACCGCAAGCTGGTAGTGAAAATCCGCTTTCGACAATGCACTGCAAAACACATATGCCAGGTTACCGACCTGCTCTAAATCGACCGCCGTTCCAAAACCACCACCGGCCCCTGGACCAAATACCAGGCTGGCCTCGCAGTTAATTTCCAAGCGATCACTTCGAATGATAATGCTGAAATCAAAACCTGCTCCAACGCCAAGCGCCACATTGCCTTCAGCCTTGACCTCAACCAGACTCGCCCAGTCTGTACTGCCACTATCATTCGCCTGGCCCGCGACAATTTTGCCGCCCCCTTGCTTGGCTGGATCAAGCCACTTCAACGTTCCGGTCACTGTGCCGCCACCTTGTACACCGGCGAAGGCGTTGCCCTTCAAACCTACGCTGCCTCCGCGCTTTTTATCCACCGCAATGCTCGGCGTGCTGAGCAACGCTGTAGCCCCCGACGCCTCAACTTCTTTGGGTTTATATTGCGCTTTGACGCCAGCCTGGCCTTGGGCTGTCGCCCCGGCGAAGCACGACAATTCGACCTTGCCGTCAAGGCGGAAAATGCCGATGTCACTCACCACTTCTTTGCCCTCGGCATTGCGGTAAGGCATCCGTACCACGTAACCGCCTTGATCGGGGAAGAAACTCTTGAGCGCAACAGAGCCTTCCGCCAGCGAGATCGCTGCACTGCCTTTCACGCCCACTTCGATGTTGCCTTTGCCGGGCTCCCAGCTGTTGATGCCGGCGCTGGCGGTGGCGGCGAAACGGAAGGCGTGGGCTTCGGCGGAGACGGCGTATTTCGCCGAGTCTGCCTGATTGGAGGTCCAGGAGCATTCTTTATGCAGGGCATTAAGCAGGTTGTCGTCTTTGCTCGTCCAGCTCGTAAACTTGGCTTCCAGACTACCAAGGGGGCTGGTTTTTCGGCTTTCATTGACGGCGGACTTGATGTCCTTGAACAGCTCTTTAGCCAGGTTTTTATCGAGTGGCTTGCCCTGCATTACCTTCGTGCTGACCTTCACTTTCCAGTCAAGTTGTTCCCGGTAACTCATCGGTATGTAGTGCCGGCGGCTTGGGTCGCTGAACGAGATGACTTCGATAACGGTAATGCTAGTTTTTACTTGTCGACCTTTTTGGCTTTCGGTGGCTTTTCCCTTGCCATGCTTGATGTCCGGCGCAGCGCTGTTGGCGCTGGTGGAACTGTCGCCGGCTTCGGCCTTTCCTTGCGCTGCGATCTTGGTTCGCAGTGATTCAATCTCGGCGTTCAATTCGAGTACTTTTTTGGCTTGCAGCTGTTTCCAGTTGCTCTCCAGGTAGTTGCCCCCAAGCGAAACTTTTGGCGTATAACGCTGATACCAATCACGTGCCTGCTGCACTGTTGCCAACTGACCTTGCAAGTCTTCTTTGCGCGTAGGCGACCGGCTGACGCCAGTCATCGGAACCCGAAGTACCGGATACTTCGTGGGTCCAGGTGATTTTGCGGTAGGTGAATTGCACTTCTTCCAGGTGCGTGAAGTGCGAGTTCGACGGGTCCTGGCAGTTGTGCATTTTGTTGTTGATGGCGACGATGATGGCGTCTTCCAGTTTTGTAAAAGCTCAGACTTGATCTAACGGTTATCGGGCCACCTGATTTTTGGCAATCATATAGCTCAGCTATTTGTTGATTCTTCTGCCTTGCTTTCGTTTAGGTTTGCCTTGAAGTACGTCATAAAATCCTGCCCTTGAGCAAAGGCTTTTTCGATTTTCGAGCTTTGCTCTTTAAGCGCTGGGCTTGGTTTGGCCCATTGTTCAGACGGAAGAGGTTTGGACCACTCAGCAATGGAATCAGGTAGAGACTTCATACTGAAACGATGGTCCCACTCCGCCACCCAGTATGGAAAGCGCCACCAAGTGATCAGGTGTGTCAGGTACCACCAACCAACTCCTAATGCGGAACGTTCGTTGTGCTGGTATTCCTCGTGCATGTCTTGTCGTTCTTTATCGAAGGTGTGGCGACCCTCGTAGGGTGCTTTACCAGGGCAGAACTCCGGTCCTTTTTCCATGTAGGCACGTATGGCTTCCCATTTGCCCAGTCCATGAACAGGAGTCATGACCTCCTGTGTGAGAAAGTGCACCGTATCGGCCTTGGGATTATCTAGGGCCATGCCAAAGGTGTAGCTACTGATTACGCCTACTCCAGTGAATCCGGTGCTGACTGAGATCCACGCAACCGTGTCTTCCCAAGGCTGGATCACGGCTTCGTCGGAGCCATTCGGGAAGAAACAGACCTCTCGGCGTTGACGGTTAAATCGGATGGGTCTGGCGCGGGCTTTGTTCCTTGTGGTGCTGATAATCGCGTACAGGCCAATCAGCGCTGCTCCCCCTCCACACCAGAGCGCTAGTGATATTCCGAACTCAAAAAAATCGTTGAAGTAAAACCAGAAGCTTCTGCCGAATGGGTTTATGAATGCTGCGAAGCCCATCAATGTTGGGAGAACAAATAGACAAACGATAACTACGACTGTTGGGAGTGACACAGCTAATCGTGCTTGGAAAGACTTGGTGAGATTGCTGCTACCCAAGTCCAGATAGGTGTCGTTGACTTCAACAAAACTTCCGCCGAGATCCTTTGGGATTTGCCCGGTCGGAACTGGCAGCGGTGAGAAAAATAATGCTTCACCTGTGGCAAAACGTCGAGTTTCACCCGCCGTGGGGCGGTGATTTTTGAGGTCAAGTTCGACTTGCTGTTCAGGTTTGGATGGCATGCAATTCAACCGAAAAAATGTAGGCGGTTTAGGCCACTACAGGGAGTCGCTAGTTACTAGCAACCAAGGGGCATTCGTGGTACGCGTCCTTAACACAGATACTGATTGAAGCAGCTTGCCATTCTGCGCGTTTAGGGTCGTGGTTTCGAATCGCTTCTCTCGGAAAGATTTATCACCGGCTACGGGGTGGTAGCGTAAAACGACGGAAAGGCCATGCTGGGCGTTAGCTTCGTGTTGGAATATTTCCAAGCCGAGCTTAAGAGGTTCGCCCGGAGCACCTAGCAGATTGAGTTGATACAGCAATGGTTCGCTCCACGCTTCCCAGTCATTGCGCTGTTGGTTAGTTAGCCAGTAAGCACTGAGGCCGAGACTGACATCTTCTAGATCATTGGCTGTCATCCCCGGCACGCTCAAGACGGCCATTGGCTTGCTGTTTACTTGTTGTAGGGCTATCTGTGGAGCGGCAGTAATATTTGCTAACATCAAACGCTCCTCCGCAAGACTTCGGTTTTCGCTCTGCTTGCCCCAAGGACCTTTAAGCAGCCATTTATCCAGTTCGGTCTTATTATTACGGTTGTATAGCCATTCACCACCTAATTGGAGTCCTGTCAGGACTAGGCCAATCAGGTTGGCACGTGCGGCGACGCTGAGCAACTTACCACCAGCCGTAACCCATGCAAGAGCGCGCGCCTGGCTTACATTCGTCATAGCTTCAAAAGTGTATTGAACTGTTCGTGCGGTTGCCCAGCCATTGACAACTAGTTGGCCGGAGTCTCCAGCCAGCGTCATGCTAGCCCCAGCTAGCTTGGCGCCATCGCCTGACCGTAAAGCTTCGGTCCACCTTGCGGCAGACCCTTTTTCACCGTACAAACCGGTGCCTGCGGCAATAGCGCCAAAAAGGTATGAAAACGGCCCCAATACGCCTGTAATTTTGCCTAACTTGGAGGCTAATCCGATTTTAGCGGCGGCACTCGCATAGTTTTCAATTGCGACAGAAAGGCCAGTAATGGCAATTCCTTGGGCCGCGGCAATTGCCCCCCCAAACATTGAAAAAAGAGCATTTGCTACAGCCAACTTATCGGAGAAATCCGCCTCTTTTTTTCTAGCAAATTCACCATAAACAGTCGCAAAGCTGATGATTTGCAGAACCGCTGCAGCTGAAGAAAACAAATCCCCTCCAGCTGATGCGAAAACCGCCTTGCTTATTCCCTTGGAAGGACGCTTGAGCCGATAGTCATCGGCCATCCGCTCAAACTCAAGCACCTGAGCATTGTTAAGCCCTTTAATCTTGAAGGCAGCCTTGCCCGGTCCGTCACCAACAGGACTCATGGCCTGAGCTATCCGTCCTTCAAGGGGAGCGACAGTCTGTTGAATGGCTTTGCGGCGAGATACCAAGGTTTTGTAACCGCCTTTTGGTGACCTTCCTTTACGTTCATCAGCCAGGGTTTGCCGAATCTGATTTTTCAGCGAGGTCATTTGCTGGCGCAGATCTGTCAGTTTGGCTATATCAGCTTTGAACGTGGCAATTTGATTCGCAGAGGCAAACTCCAACGTAATACCTCCCTTACCGAAGGCTCGCAGAACATCTATCCAGGCCGAGCCAGGAATTCGGCGCAATACTTTTGCTGGATCTAGCGGCTGGCCACTGCGTAGCGCTTGCATTGCCTCATCCAGCGCTCCTGCCAGGCGCAATTGCTTTGCCGGCTCATACGCCGTGTCGCGCAACTGACCGAGCACAATGCCGTTTTCACTCAATTGCATTGCTGCTGCGAGATTCTGCGTGAGCAAATTGCCAAATTTTCCGCTGAGTGCCTGCGCACCCTGATAGTCGTCCTTGGCCATATAGGTATCGCGCAGGGACTTGATGAACGATGTGACCTTTGCGTGCATGTCCTTCTGATCAGTCAAGCTCAATGTGAAGAAGGTTGGTACGGTAAAACCCGGCTGTTTCTCGATCAGATCGGCAAGCTTTTCAGTCGCTTTGTCTGTCCGGCAAATGTCTCTCATACAGGCATATTCAGTAGCGAGAGTTGTGTCGAGTTGATCGCCAAATTTGGGATCGAAATACCAGGCTGAGCGTTGGAAGCGTTCTTCACTGATCAGATTTGCGCGATCGTCACTGATCAGGTCCAGCCGTTTGTTCCAACGACTGAGTTGGGCGCGTTGCTGTTTCAGAAAGGCTTCCATAGCGGGCCGATCAATCAGGTCGTTGATGCCCTGTTGTCCCATTTTTGCGCCCTCGAGCGCGTCATCCGCATTTTCTTCGATAGTCTCGATCAGGTCTTCGTACTTGGAATGCAAAGGTCCAAGACTCGTACGCATCCGCGACTTTGAAGCTGCAATAGCCCCACGATGCGTACCAGCGCCTGAATACTGGGTTTGATTTTTAACGTTGACGTAGTCGACGATGGATTGCCGTTGTTCTTCGCTTGTTTCGTCCTTGAGTTTGGCAAAACGCGGGTCGCCTTGGGCGGCATTCAGGATGGTATCGCCGGTGACTGTGTATAAGGATTCGATGTAGCAACCAAATACATACTTCTTTTGGTTTGCCTCCGCATCACTCCAGTCACTGATCCATCCAGTTACCAAATCCTGATGTTCGGCGAGGTCGCGCAGTACACCGATGTCATCCTGTATGACCATATACAGATGGTCACGCTCGTTTTCTGCCTTGACCTGTTTTTTCAGTGCGCCCAGCTGAGTCTTTTTGAAGTGCGATGCTTGCTCCCAGAGATAGTCTTTGCTTTCTTCGGGTTTGACGCCCGTCGGCGCTGGACCTTTACTCGGCTGTTCTGCAATCTCCGCAATCCACCTTTCCGCCTGACTTGGAGTCAGTAGATTAGCTGCGCCTTTCTCAGGGTCTGCATTGGTGAGATCGACCTTTTGCATGAAGTACTCACGTTCAGACTTGTGCTTGCTGACCTGCGCGCATTTGGCGGCGGTCCATTGCACCTCGGAGTAGTTGACATAGAGCTTGCTCAAACGCGGGAAGACCAGCACGGCTTCGCCCACGTTGCTTTCGCGTTTGTTGGCGGTGATTTCGCCTTTTTCCCACAGCAGTTGGGTCACGATGCCGTTCTGGATTCGGTATTCGTGCATGACGGCTTGAGGTTTTTTGTCGACGATGACGTAGAGCCAGCCGTCGCGCATCAAGCGAATGCCTAGTGGGCGAGAAGTGGTTTTGTACGGCATCGCCAGTGCGCTGGATGGGTCTAGTCGTTCGACTAGACCGTAACGCAGTGGGATGAGCTGGATTTTAGCCTTCATCAGCGAGCAGCCGCCCATGGCACACTTGCCGTCGTCCCGGCTTTTTGCAACGTTGTTCGGGCTTTTGCCGGTCAATGTTGGCGTTGTCATCCTTGGCTCCTCAGCGGGGTTTCAGCCCGTTCCTGGGCAATATCAGCGACCCGTTCGAGTCGCTGAGCGGGCGTTTGTTCCGAAGGGGTCTTCAGTATTGCATCCAGATCTGGATGCTCCTCCAGCGCTCGCTCACCGAGAAACCCGTGAATGTTGGCATAAAGTGTGATGTCGAGTTCGGTGTTGAAGCCGCGATCGTACGAGGTCGATGCCAATGCGTGCAGGTGTTCCCAGCGCTGCAACGGCGTCGATTGTGCCTGATAGGTCGGAAAGTATTCGTGCATGTGTTGGTCGAGGCGCAGGACGATGCTCCGAAAATTCACTTCATCCAGTTGGCTGAGTTGTTCGTTGCTCAAGCGGTAGCGTTTGCTGTGATTTGGCTCGGCTGCTTTGCCCGGTTGCTGGTTGATGTGCCAGCAACCCAGCGCCGCATCGGCGGAGACGATCTGCGAGCAAGGACCGAACAGGGTAGGGTCCTTGATGCTCTCGGCGTGGCTAAGCAATGCGTGGGCCACGGCAGGGTCGGCGACGCGCAGCAGGACTTCTTCACCCTGAGGATGCATGACGCTGGTCAGCCAGCGGAAGTGCTCGACCATTTGTGCCCAGGGTTGATCGCTGAACACCATGTAGCCCCATTCCTGGCGGGACTCAGCCAGAAATTTCGCGAGGATGGGATTGTTCTGCGCTTTTATCTGAACCAGACACGGCGAAACGTCACCCAATTCAGCCCACGGGGTACCGAGGTAGAGCGGCTCAAAAATCGGATCGTCCGACCATTGATAAAGGTGCTGGGGCAGTTTTTCGACGCTGACGCCATCCAGCAGCAAACCGACCGTGCCATTCCACGGCAATCCTTGAGGCAACCCATTTTCCAGCGGCCACTCGGACTTAAGCATTTTGCGCCTCCAGTTTGGCCTTCTCGCAGATCGCGCAGATCGGCTTCTTCTGCATCAAAGCTTGCCGTTGCGCAGGGACCAATAGTTGCCCGGCCTTATCCGCATCCGCCTGCTTCAACACCCCCGGCAACAACGGCGCAGCCCCCGTCCCGCTACCCGGCCCACCCCCGGAGTTCATGTTGATCACCGGCCCGCTCATGGTCACGCCGCCAGCATCGATCTTGATAAAGCTGCCACCCCCGATCAGCGTCAACTCACTGCCCGCTTCAAGCACGACTTTCATGCCGCTGCTCAGGTGGATTTCCTGACCCGCGTCGATGAATTGCCCGGTGCCGATCTTGATGTGCTGATTCACGCCCACCGTCAGGTGGTCATTCGCCCGGGCTTCGACTTTGCGATCGGCATACACCGTGTGGTGTTCTTCGGCCTTGAATTCGCTGTAGCTGTTTTGCTCGACGGTGTCGTGGCGTTCGTTGCCGACGCGGATTTTCTGGTCGTGTTCGACGTTTTCGTCCCAGTCGCGCTGGGCGTGCAGGAAGATTTGTTCCTGGCCCTTTTTGTCTTCGATGCGCAGTTCGTTGTAACCGCCGCCACCAGGGGAGCTCAGGGTCTTGAAGGTGCTGCGGGTTTTGTTCGCCGGCAGGTCGTAGGGGACGACGTTTTCCTTGTGGTACAGGCAGCCGCTGATCAGCGGTTGGTCGGGGTCGCCTTCGAGGAAGGTGACGAGCACTTCCATGCCGATGCGCGGGATGGCGATGCCGCCGTAGTGGGCGCCGGCCCAGGCGGAGGAGACGCGCAGCCAGCAGCTGGTTTTGTCATCGGCCTGGCCTTCGCGGTCCCAGTGGAATTGCACTTTGACGCGGCCGTACTGGTCGCAGTGGATCTCTTCACCTTTAGGTCCGGTGACCACGGCGCTTTGGCTGCCGAGGATGCGGGGCTTGGGATGATGCAGCGGCGGGCGATTCGGCACGTCCCACGGGGTGGCCTGGAAGCGGTTGCGATAACCCTGATGGAAATCGTCCTTGAGGTTAGTCGTGCTGCTGGTGACCGACTCTTCCAGCACTTGCGGCTGTTTGCCTTCGTGGAGGATTTCGGTGAGCAGCCACAGGTCGTTCCATTTGGCTTTCGGGTGCTGGGTCAGGGCCAGGAAATGGCCGCTGACCAGTATCGGCTGATCGCTTTTGCCTTCGGCGAGCTGGAAGTCGCTGCGGTGACGTTCGAGGGCGCGTTTGGCCAGGTGCTTGCCGCGTTCGCGGTCGAGGAAGCGGCCGGGGTAGTCGTAGTCTTCGAGGTCGGGCAGGGCGTCGCCACGGTTTTCGCTTTCGAGGGTGAGGCGTGGTTTTTCGAAGTCGTAGTCGCGGCGGGTGGTACGGCTGGTGCGGGTTTCCAGGCGCAGGTCGAAGCGCTTGATCACCGGGTCGTTGGCGACCATGCCGGAGTCTTGCTGGTAGGCCACGGGGGCGAGTTTCGGGAACACCGTCTGGTCATCGCCGAACACCAGTTTGTGGGCGGTGGCGCTGTGCTGAAAGTGGTAGTGGATACCTTCTTCCTCGCACAGGCGCTGGATGAACTGCAGGTCCGATTCATCGTATTGAACGCAGTAGATGCGCTCGGGATAAATCGCCCCGACGTTGAATTCGTAGGCGTTGCTCTGGATACCATGCTCTTCGAGGACTTTGCCGATGATTTTCGGCACGCTGAGGTTCTGGAAGATGCGCTGGTTGATGCGGTGCGCCAGGTAGGACAATTGCGGGCGCAGGGTCACCGCGTAGCGGGTCAGGCGTTTGCCGGAATCACCCTGGGCGGCCCGGTAGATCTGGCCGTGAATGCCGCTGCCGTCCGGCGAGAGCTGCAAAAAGGCCGGTTTGTGCAGCAGGGCTTCGAGGTCCAGGGACGGCTGTTCACTGACCAGCTCCACCTCAAACACGAACGGTTGGCTGATCGCCTCCCGGCCTTGCAAGGACAGCACCTGCAAATCGCTGGATAGACCTTCGATGGTCAGGGCAAAGTGAGTCTGATTGGCCGGCGCGAACATCCCTTGTTCCTCGTGCAGTGCTGCGGCGTGCGCCAATGGCCGAAAAGGCCTCGGCAGACGCAAAAATTCTGGAAGGGCGAAAACAACATCGACCAGCAGAGCTGGCCGATGCTTGAGACGGTCGGCCTGATTTAGGCGACCGGCAGACGCCAGTCATCGGAACCCGAAGTACCGGAAACTTCGTGGGTCCAGGTGATTTTGCGGTAGGTGAACTGCACTTCTTCCAGGTGCGTGAAGTGGGAGTTCGATGGGTCCTGGCAGTTGTGCATTTTGTTGTTGATGGCGACGATGATGGCGTCTTCCAGTTTGGTGGTGTAGTAGTGCTCTTGGGTACCTTGAGCCGAAGTGCGGTACCACTGGATAACGATTTCGCTCATGCGCTCGCCGGAAGTCAGAGCGGCTTGCAGCAGTGGCGAGGACTTGTCATAGACCTTGGTGATCACCACTGGCTTGTGAACGCGCTGACCGGTTGGCTGACCGGATTGCGGGTCACGCGGGATGATCACGTCGTGGCTGAAAGCCTGAACCATGACCTGGTCTTCGTGACCTTCCTGGTAGGTGTTGCCAACCGAGTCGGCGGTGAATGCGCCGGCGGTGATCAGACCTTGTTTTTCGCCAGTGACGGACATGTACGCTGGTGTAGCCATGGGTGTGCTCCTTGCTAAAAATTTAGGGTGCCCGGGAGGCGTGTATCGCCCGGTGGGTGCCTGACTGTTATCAAGGTCCGTGCCATAAACGGTTAACGTTATATAAATCAGTGGTTTGAGTTGGTTTTATCACGAAGGAAAAGATTTTCATCTTGGAACCCAAAGGAATGTGCGCAAGAACTTGCACACCACTGCGCAACTTCTTGCGCACTCGGCTGGAGGGCCTGCCAGGCCGGGCGATCAGCCGCAAGGCAGGACATTTCTGAAGGATCAGTGCGCAACTTCTTGCGCATAACGGCCTTGCGCCACCCGTCAACGGCGCCTGACATCCGGTGCAACGAATGGGCCGGCCGCAAGGTCCATAAAAACAGCGCCGTCGAGCGTCCGAACAACCCTGAAACGGAGTGAGAACGACATGAAAATCCTGATGGTTTTAACGTCCCACGATCAATTGGGTGATACAGGCAAGAAAACCGGCTTCTGGCTGGAAGAATTCGCCGCTCCGTATTTCGCCTTCAAGGACGCCGGTGCTCAGCTGACCCTGGCCTCGCCCAAGGGTGGCCAACCACCGCTGGACCCGAAAAGCGACGAGCCCGACTTTCAAACCGAAGCCACCCATCGTTTCCGCAAAGACTCTGCCGCCCAAGCGGCGCTGGCGTCTACGGCGGTGCTGAGCACGGTGAGACCTGAGGATTACGACGCCGTGTTTTATCCCGGCGGTCATGGTCCGCTGTGGGATTTGGCCGAAGACAGTTATTCGATTGCGCTGATCGAAGCGTTTATCAAGGCCGGCAAACCGGTCGCGGCGGTCTGCCATGCACCGGGTGTGTTGCGTAGGGTCAAAGGCACGGACGGACAGCCGTTGGTCAAAGGCAAGCGCGTGACGGGGTTTACCAACTCGGAGGAAGAAGCGGTGCAACTGACAAAGGTCGTGCCGTTTCTGGTGGAAGACATGCTGAAGGAGAAGGGCGGGATTTATTCCAAGGGTGATGACTGGGCGAGCTATGTGGTTGAGGACGGGTTGCTGATCACTGGGCAGAACCCGGCGTCTTCGCAGGCAGGCGCCGAAGCATTGTTGGCGAAGCTCCGCTAAACCTCTAGCCGCTGGCGCACGCTGCGCCAGCGGCTACATGTGGTGTGTCTCAAATAGCGTGCCCCAACGTGGCATAGCATTCTTCAATCGAGCGCCGCTGCGTCTCGGCATACAACCCCAGCTCATCAATCGTCAATCGTCCCAGCGCCTGTTCAAACGCCTGCTGATTCGAATGCACGCCATAGTGGGTTTGCGCCGCGTCTCCCAGGTTCGACTGGAAAATCCCCGCCGCACTCACCGGCAGAAAGTCCTCATACACCAGCGGTTCGACCCGCAGATACCCGCCGTCCAGCAAATCCTCCAGCGACAATGATTCCAGCGCATCCGCCGCCAGGCCTTTTTCCGTCACGAAGTAGCGAAAGTACGCCAGTTCCTGTCGGCGCATGCCTTCGTACGTGTCAGGGAATTCGCCAAAGTGCTGCGTCATCAGCGCGTTGTAGCGTGCGGCATTGGCTTCATTGGGGAAGTCTTTCAACTCGTCCCGAGCGGCGTTGAGCAAACGGTCGTACAACGCCCGTCCCTTGGGTGTCAGCGCGGCACCACGCTGCTCGATTTCACCGAAACGCGCGCTGTGGCTGCCACGGGTTTCAGCTTGATCGGTGAACCCAACCGGCTCGTCCAGCGCCTTGAAACTGGTCTGGCGCAGCAGGATCGGGCACTGCCGGCGGGGCGGGCCTTCGACCACCGCTTTAGGGGTGATGCCGTGGGCAGGCATTTGCGCCTGAACGATGTCGATGTCCAGCGTACGCGGGGTCAGGTGGTTGATGTGCGGGCCTTTGAAGGCCACGACGTCGGCGATCAGGCGATGCTGGTTGCTGAGTTTCTGGTATTGCTCGGCGGTAACCGTGGCGCTGTGGTGCCAGCGGAAGGTTTCCAGCGCCTGTTCGACGAACTGCTGCGCTTCTTGTTCGGTAAGGCCGCCCTCGGTTTCTGCGCGTTCGATCAGGGCCAGCGCTGTCGGGGTGAAGATCTGGCGCTTGTCCAGCACCGACTGGGCGAAGGCGCGCAGTTCCAGGTCTTCGATCAGCTCCAGACGCAGCAATGAAGTGAATACGCGGAACGGGCTGACTTGCAACGCGTCTTCATGCACCGCGCGAAACGCCGTGGAATGCACCGGCACGCCGGCCGGGGTCAGGTCGTAATAACCCACCGGTTGCATGCCCATCACGGCGAACAAACGGGCGAGCGTGGCCAGTTCTGCGGCGGTGCCGACGCGGATTGCACCGTGACGTTCCAGATCCAGGCGTTCGATTTCGCCGGTGCTGTTCAGCTGACGGGCGATCTGCGGGTCGTTGTCCAGCACGTATTGGTTAGTCTGCTCCACCAGCTCCATGAGTGCGCCGTACAGCGGCACTTCTTCGCGGTACATGTCGGACATCGCTTTGGAGAAGCGTTGACGGATCAGGTCAGGGCTGACGAAGGGTGACTGGCTCATGAAAGAAATTCCCGGCGCGGTGACGTAAAGGATGTGCGAAAAGATCGCAGCCTTCAGCGGCGCCGACAAACGAAGAATCTTACGGACTTCATTCTCCCCAGGACTGCTGCTACAGGGCCGGGTTACAGGTGCGAGCGGCTTTCGGTGCGCAGTGATCCCAGGAACTCGCGATACAGACGTGCGGTATTGGCCGGCTGTTCGACCATCGGCATGTGCCCGACGTGGTCCCAGATATGCACTCGCAGATCGACGATGCCTTTGCTCCAGACGGCCACGCTGCTGACGTCGATCAAACGGTCCTTGTGTCCCCATAGCAGCAGCGCCGGGCATTTGATGTCGGCCAGTTTGGGTTCCATCGGCGGGCTGGCGCGGAAGTCGTTGAAGATTTCTTCCAGCTCATCGCGGCTTTGCTCATAGCGCTGGGCAACGGCGTCCAGCACCACGCCGGGCACCCATGGCGGTTCGGCCATGGTCATGGCGTAGAAACGCCGAAACTCTTCCCGCGAATGAATCAGGAAAGGATTGTGCCCCTTGGCCAGGTGTCGCTCCAGATCACTGGCCTCGGGCGCAGTGACGCCGGCCGGGTCGATCAGCGCCACAGAGGCGATCCGGTCCGGGTAGGTGGCCGCCAGCCACGCCGCGATGTAGCCGCCCATGGAGTTGCCGATCACATGCACCTTCTCGACTCCGCAGACGTCGAGCAGCTGGATCATCCGCTTGGCTTGCAACGCAATGTCATAGCCGCCACCGGCCTTGAAGCCGGTTTCGCCATGGCCGGCAATGTCTGGAATGATCACCCGATGCGTGCCGACAAAATGCCGTGCGAAGCGCAACCACAGGTTTTTGTCGGCGCTGTAGCCGTGCAGCATCAGCACACTGCTGGACGCCTCATACGGCCCGCCTTGCCAGGTCGAGACGGTCATTTCATTGATCGGCACGACGATCTTGTGCAGCCGATACAGCTTGGCCTCGATCGCCATGTTCCAGTCGTACAGCCAATAACCGATGGTCGGGTAGCTCAACCAGCTCCAGGCCACGATAACCGCGATAATGACGACCAATAGAAGCATCGGATGACTTCCTTAAACGTGATCAGGACAGAATGTGGTCGGCCGGTTTCAAGGCCCGGGTCAATCGGTGATAGCTGAAACTAAACCCCGGAAACATGGCGATCACATGACCGCTCTTGCTTTGATACCAGCTGTGACAGCCTCCAGACTTCCAAACGGTGCGCTCCATTTCCCTGTGGATCATTTCAGTGTAGGTACGTTCCGCTTCGGGGCGTACTTCAATACTGCGTAAACCCTGTGCTTTTAACGTACGGATGCAGTCGAGGATGTAATTCATCTGCGATTCGATGATAAACAGCGCCGAGGTGTGGCCAATGCCGGTGTTGGGGCCGGTGACGATAAACAGGTTCGGGAAGTCCGGCAGGCTGGTGCCCAGATAGGCCCGCGGGTACTGCGCCCAGACGTCCTTGAGTCGTGTGCCGTGTTTGCCGGTGACGGGGTAGGAAATCACCCCGTCAGTGGCGTCGTAACCGGTGGACCAGACGATCAGGTCGAGGTCGATGTGCTGGCCGTCCTGAGTGACGATGCCGGTTTCATCGATGGAAGTGATGCCCTGTTCGCGACTGTGCAACGTTACGTTGGGGCGGCTCAGCGCCGGGTAGTAGGTGCTGGAGACCAGCACGCGTTTGCAGCCGATGGTGAAGTCCGGTGTCAGTTTTCGGCGTAGTTCGGGGTCGGGCACCTGGCGCTTGAGAAAGCGCAAGGCCTGATGCTGAACCATGCGGATCGCCGGTTTCGAGTATTTGAAGGCAATCACCCGGGTTTCGAACTGCCAGTAGATCATCCAACGCAGCAGTTTGTAGGCCGGTTTCAGGCCCAGCAGCCAACGCTGGAAAGGACCAAACGCGCGGTCAGCCCTGGGCAATACCCAGTGCGCCGTGCGCTGGAACACATGCAGGTGCGCGACGTCCGGGGCAATCGTCGGAATGACCTGCGCGGCACTGGCGCCGCTGCCGACGATGGCCACGCGTTTTTGCCGGTAATCGTAGGAATGGTCCCAGTTGTTGGTGTGAAAGCTCTTGCCCTGAAAGCGTTCCATACCTTCGAAGTGCGGGACGACCGGTTGGCTCAACGGCCCTGTCGCGTTAATCAGAAACTGCGCGTAAAACGTGCCTTTGATGCCGGTGTGCACGGCCCAGCGTTTGCTGGCGTCATCCCATTCGATGCGTTCGACATTGGCTTCCAGCTCGACCCTGTCGCGCAAGCCGAAGTGTTCCACCACGTACTGGGTGTAGTGGTGCAGTTCCGCCTGTTGGGCGAACATTTGCGTCCAGCGATAGGGCGCAAAGGACAGCGAATAAAGGGGCGAGGGCACATCCACAGCGGCGCCGGGGTAGGTGTTCTGGCACCAGGTGCCGCCAAAAAAGTCCCGCCGTTCCAGCAAGCGAAAATCGTCGATGCCGGCCTTGAGCAAATTGATCGCCGCGCACTGACCGCCAAAACCGCTGCCGATGATCAACACTTGAAAAGTCTGCATGGGCCTCCTTTTTTGGAGTTATTGATTGAACCCTCCCTTCATGTATAGCCAAACATTGAGGACTCGCCTCATGGCAATACCCCGGTATTCAGACCGCTCACCGGTGATGGCTATTTAACGTCGCCCTGATAGACTTCAAACGCACCTGCAAGCCCGGTGTTATCCGGTTCCGTTGAGTGGCGCAGAGGCCCTATGGCAAAAGCGGGGAAAGGTCTTTCATTGGCCAGGAGGCTTTATACATCGCGAACCCTGGGCCTGGCCTTGGGACTGTTGTGCGTGGGCGCGGCGATGTACCCACTCGACCCGGCACCGTGGGTGTGGGGACTCATGCTGTTCAATGGCGTGGTGTGGCCGCACGTTGCTTATCAGTGGGCACGTCGGGCCAAGGTGCCGTTTCACGCCGAACACCGCAACATCCTCGTCGATGCCTTTCTCGGCGGTTTTTGGGTGGCGGCCATGCAGTTCAATCCACTGCCCAGCGTTGCAACGTTGTCGATGATGGCGATGAACAACGTCGCCATCGGCGGCATGCGATTCCTCTTGGTAGGCACCGTCGCGCAGATTCTCGGGATGGGGGTTGGATGGCTGGCGTTTACCCCGGCGTTCATTCCGTCGACAACACCGTTGCAGATGTTCGCCTGCATGCCGCTGCTGATTCTGTATCCCATGGCGCTGGGCTGGATCTGCTTCCGTCAGGCCACTACTCTGGGTCTGCAAAAGCGTGAGTTGCTGGCCCTGAGCCGCACCGACAGCCTGACCGGCCTGCTGAACCATGGCGCCTGGAAGGATCAACTCGAAGTCGAATTCCAGCGCTGCCAACGCCTGCAGCAGGGCGGGGCGATTGCGCTGATCGACATCGATCATTTCAAAGCGATCAATGACACTTACGGCCACGTCGCCGGGGACATCGTGTTGCGCCAGTTGAGCAAAATGCTCAAGCAGAACCTGCGTGTCGCCGATGTGGCCGGGCGCTATGGCGGCGACGAGTTCTGCGTGATCCTGCCCGATATGCCGTTGAACAGCGCCGCTGCGACGATGGAGGCTCTGCGCGACCGCTTTGCCACGTTGGGTTACGAGCAGAGTCCGGCGTTGAAAGTCAGTTTGAGTATTGGCCTGGCGGCTTTCAGTTCGGCGCACACCGATGCGACGTTATGGCTCAACGATGCGGATCAGGCGTTGTATGAAGCCAAGGCCACGGGCCGCAATCGCGTGATCTGCCGCACCAATGGCAAGCCCTATCGTGAACTGCTCGACCCCGTCTGAAGGCCGGTCCAATACCCTGTGGGAGCCGAGCTTGCTCGCGAAAGGGCAATAACAGGCAATACAAATAAACCGCCTGAACCGTCACTCCTTCACACGCATAAACTCTTCGGCCCAACGAATGTAGTCCTCAGGCTGCGTGTACGTATGCGTCAGCTCCGTGGCGCTCAAGTCGGACGCCTGGGTAAAGATCTGCCGCTGCTCGCGCAAGCTGTCGTATGTCGCCTTGATCGCCGCAAAGTAAGCGCCATGCCCGTCAATGGTCACCCGCACGCCCAGTTCAGCCAGGCGTTTGTCGTCGCGCAGCGCCGGGTTGCCGTAGGTGACCAGCATCAGCGGCACGCTCAGGTGTTCGGCGATTTTTTCCAGTTGATCGAAGTCCTGCACGCCTACCATGCAGATCCCGTCCGCCCCGGCGGCTTGGTATTGCTGGGTGCGGCTGATGATTTCCTGGATCGGCAGAATGCCGGCGTTGGTGCGGGCGATGATCGCCATTTCCGAATCAACCCGGGCTTCCAGCGCGGCGCGGATCTTGCCGACGCCTTCTGCGACCCCGATCAGGTCGGTGGATTTACGGCCGAATTGCGCCGGCAGCAAGGTGTCTTCAATAGTCAGGGCGGCGATGCCGGCGCGTTCGAGTTCGACGATGGTGCGCATCACGTTGAGCGCGTTGCCGTAGCCATGGTCGGCGTCGGCGATGACCGGTAGTTGCGCGACGCGGCCAATGCGCGTGGCCTGTTCGGCGAACTCGCTGAGGGTGATCAACGCAAAGTCGGGGGCGCCCAGCACCTGCAACGATGCGACGGAGCCGCCCAGAATTCCCACTTCAAAACCCAGGTCAGCGGCAATGCGGGCCGACATCGGGTCGAAGACCGAAGCCGTGTGATAGCAGGTGTTGGAAGCGAACAATTCGCGAAAGTTACGGCGCAAATCTTGATGGGAAAGCCTGGACATACGAGTTCCACCACTGCAATTGGAATGGAAGGGCTTGAGCAAAAGTGTCAACGCCGAAGGAACAAAAGGCTATCACGGGGGCGGGGGGCAAATGATGACGAATTTACAGGGATGCCGGTTTTTTCGTCGGTGCGTTCAGAAAAAGGCCGCAGACCTGATCGGTCTGCAGCTTGCGGCATGTTTAACGGTGGCGCGTTCAGCCGTTAGCCGTCACGTTCCAGATTTGCTTGATTTCATGGATGTTACCCACGTTATAGCGAAGCACGAATTCGCCACACGGGGATTGCTTGGTAGTCTCGACGGGAGTGTTGATCACGTTGGTACCTGCACGCAGCAGCGGGGTTTCATTCCAGTTGTTCGTTGGCTTGTTCATGTTTTCTTCCTTTGGTTTTTATCGGGTAGCGAATGACTACCACTATTAAGCAGTGCCAGCGTTTTTTCAAAGAACGCTGTTTCCTGCGTAGCAATACCGGGATAAGTCGGTATGTAGTTTTCGTCGAAGCACCACGCTTCTTCGTTTTTAACCGATCGTTGAGGATGGATCAGTAAACTCAACGAAGCGGACATTGTTTTCGGGGGGAGCTGCTTGTGTATTTCCTGTAGTGGAAGCATGTGCAGGACCTCGCCGGGTGCGAGTTTAAGTACTCGCTCTTCGCCGAGTATCGGTCTTGCATTCACGCGAATCGGTGTGTCATCAAGTATTTTTCGGGTCACGGTTATATAGCCGTCGCCGCTGTAACCCATGGCATAGATTTCAAAGTCGTGGGTGTGGTTCAAATCGTAGATGAACGTTTCACTTTCGTCTTGAGAAGAGACCGGTGACCAAAAACCCAAACGAACAGTAAACAGGTCGTTGTAATACAGAACAAAAGCATAAGCGCTATAGATACTGTTGCGTGTGCTGAAACCTTCTTGCTGAATAATGTTGTAAAGGTGCTCGCTCAGCAAGGTACGGTTGGTACTCAGTTGACGTAAGTCTTCTATTATTTGTGGCTTGTCTCGCTCTAGATCGTAAGCCGCCATTCGCTCAACAAATGTATTCAGCTTCATGCTGCTTCACTCTGTTGTTCGAGTAAAACATTCAGGCGACTGTTTTGCAGGTTTCTCAACAGTGGTACGAAATGCAGTGCGGCTTGCGGATCGATTTTATGAATGACCTGAAATGCCTTCCACGCGACGGCGGGGTGGTAGTGATAAATCAATTCTTCGGCCACTTTGCCTGCCCCTGGATCCTGCGCCGCTTCAAGTAATTCAAGGCTCACCAGGTAGCGTGCGGCGCTATCGTCATGGGGAAACCAGGCGATTTTGTGTCGAGAGGCACGATCAAATACCCCGATATCTGCGCTTTTATCTGGCAGGTTGATACTCCCAATGAATGTCGCGTGCCCGTCGCCCGTGGGGTTGCTGTCGAACAGGACCTTCGTGCCGTCGATGAATAACGGGTTGTTGGCGTCGACAATGACCTGCTTTCCAAGTATCAGATTGTTGGCTTCTACTCCATAGAGCTGGACAGGAAATGACTGGTCGTTGATGGCAAACAAAACGCTGTTGCCTGGAACGGTGTACAGCTGCGGTGACGGCGGTGCGCGATCAGGTACTTTGAGACTGATGTTTCCACTGTCGTTGCAGTACAGTGTCAATGTTCCGGTGAGGGTGTTTGTTGACTTCATGATCGTCGCGCTTTTAGATGTTTCATGAGGGTGTTCAGACGTGTTGTGCAGCACGCTGACTAACTTATGAAGTTCAGCGGATGTGTCCAGTGTTTTTAAAGTGGTTATCAGTTCATTGGGTGATAAGGTTGCGTTTAAAAGTGTCTTGATCATGAAGTATTCTGCTTCGGTTCTTTGGGGTGGGGCGATCAGCTGGTTTGAGGTTGTGCGAAATACCGGGGCGTAAGATCAATTGTCTATAGGGCGTTGCGTGGTGGGCTCGTTTAATGTGGCCGGTTTGTGTTTTTAGTATGGGGAGGGCGACCACTAAAGGCAATTTAGTAGTTGTTAGTTGATGTTGTCAGTTGTTAATGGATATTTATGGTGGGCTGATCCGCTATGGCGGATTTTGGTTTACATTGATTATTAAAACCGTGGCGACACTGTTACGCCGCCACAGCCTGCTGCTGTTGCTTCAACAAAGGCACCGCACGCACCGAATTGCCAGGTTGCAGTTGCAGGCGTTTGGCGGTGAGGCGGTCGACCACCAAACTGTTGCCGACCAGGCGTGCCTTGGCCACGGTAATGCGGCAGTTTTCCAGGCGGCGGTTGTGGATCAGCCACACCGGGGCCTGTTCGTCGGGTGTGCCAATGGCCAGTACCAGCGCCTGGCTGTCGCGCACGCTACGGATTTTCGCCACCGGCGCTTCGATCACCGGCCCGGCGTCGAAAATGTCGATATAACCCTGGTGGGCAAAGCCCTCGGCATTCAGGAGCTTCATCGCCGGTACGGTGTTCGGATGCGCTTTGCCGATCACCGCTTGGGCCTGCTCAGTCAGCAGGCAGGTGTAAAGCGGTTGGCGTGGCATCAGTTCGGCGATGAAGGATTTGTTGCCCAGCCCCGACAGGTGGTCGGCGTAGCTGAATTCCTTTTTGAAGAAGTGTCGGCCAAGGCTGTCCCAGAACGGTGAACAGCCGTGCTCGTCGGCGCTGCCACGCAGTTCGGCGATGAGTTTGTCGCCGAACAATTGTGGGAACTCGGCGACGAACAGCAGCCGTCCCAGCGACAGTAGCCGGCCGTTCGTACCCTGGCGTTGATCGTGACGCAGGAACAGCGAGCACAGCTCCGATTGGCCGGTCATTTCGTTGTTCAGGAACAAGGTCGGAATCTGCCGCGCGATCCCAAGATCCGGCGAAGCGCTGACAGTCAGCCCCACCCGGTAGTTGTACCAGGGTTCACGCAGGCCCACGGCGCCAGACATTGCACTGACGCCGACCACTTGCTGATCGTCATCCTCCAGCACAAACAGGTAATCGGCATCTGCACGCTCCACCTGTTCGGCGAATGTCCGCTGGGCCCAGCGCACCCGGTGTGCCAGGCGATCCTCGTTGGCCGGCAGGGTGGAGAACCCGGGGCCGGCCTGTTGCACCAGATCCATCAAGGCGGGCAGGTCGGTGACGCGAACCGGGCGGACAATCATGATGCAGCTCCTTCTTTGCGCCAGTTCGGGCGCTGTCGTTGGGCACGGGGCCGGGTGATGCTCACAAGGCGATCAGCCGGATCGGGCTGCCATCGGTCACGTTCAAGGCCTGACACATCTCGGCGCTCAACCCCACCGGTTGCCCGGTTACAACATCCAGTTCGACGACGATCGCGCGAAAGCCTTCGAGCGCATCGTTGCTCACCAGGTAACGACCGCGTGCATCGATGGATAAGCGCCGTTTCACCGTGCGGGTCTGGCTTTGGGCGATGGAGAGCACGTTCGAGGTGCGCGCATACAGGGTCGGGCCACCGTCGAACAGGTCGACGTAGCTGTTGGTTTCAAAGCCTTCGCGCTCAAGAATATCGAAGGCCTCCTGGCCATCCGGGTGAATCCGGCCAATGCAGTCCTGGGCCGCCTGGGGCAGCATCGGCACGTAGATCGGGTACTGCGGCATCAGTTCGGCGAGGAAGGTCCGGGTTTCCAGTCCGCACAGCCGTTCGGCCTCAGTGTAAGGCAGGTCGAAAAAGTGTTTGCCCACCGCGTCCCAGAACGGAGATTGCCCCTCATCGCTGCTGTAACCGACGATTTCGGTGATGACCGCGTCGGCAAAGCGCTGCGGATGGGCGGCGATGAACAATAGCCGTGCCCGTGACAGCAACTCCGAAAATGCAGTGCGCACCAGCGTAGTATCAATGTGAAAGCCGCGCAGCAAGGTGTGACCGTTGAGGTCCTGGCACAGCGACAGCGCCGGCACGCCATGTTCGATGTTCAGTTCCCGAGAGGCGCTGGTGAAGTGGCGGTTGCGCAAGCTGTAGAACGGCTCGTTGAAGCCGGCGGTGGCCAGGAGCTCCGAACAACCTGCCAGGCGTTGGGTCGTCAGGTCCTCCAGCACGAAGAAGTAATTCTCCGGGCCCTGTGCCTCAACGTCTTTTTCGAATGAGGCGCAGGAATCGAGAATCCTGAGGCGCAGGCGTTCTGTGTCGTCCGGCAACGACGTGACGCCCACCAGGCTGTCGCGCGCGAGTTGTTGTAACTGGGGCAGGTCGGTTAACTCGACTGGGCGTAAGACCAGCATGGATGTACTCCTGTATCAAAGGGTTCGGCGATGTGTTCCGAACCTGACTATCACTGTCGGTTTCCACGCGTTGAAGCAGCGATCGGCTGATTTGTTGTCAGACGCCGGCCTTCTTATTTCAAGCCGTTGCTCGGCTCGGACAGCACCGTACGGAGGCCGGTTTTGTTGAGCAAAAAAAATAGGTCAGTCCCAAGGCTATGGCGCGGGGAGGGCGCGTAAAGAGGCGGGGCCAGTGCAGATGGACTTGTTGCAGGTGAGGACGTGGTTGCAAGAGAGGGCTGAGCCCGTTACGCCGGTACGGCGCCAGCAAGGCGCATGTGACCTTGCGTTCCGACGACGTCAGCTCCAGGCCAGCGTCGGTGATCAGGTCTCTGAAGGTGGGCATCCGGGCTCCTGCTGGATGGCGATGTCGGTTTCATTTCAAAAATTGCGAAAGCAGTATTTATGTAGCCGAGCCTACAAGTCTAGTGAATTTTTCCACGCCTTTTTTGAGCCCGAAAACAGTGCGTAAACCTCGTGCTAAAGGAGCTACATGGAATTCGACAGCGCTTGTAGGCAATCGCCGGAATCTGTGTCGGAGATTGCCGAATTACACTGGTTCATCAGGCGGGCAAGCGCTGTGGGCCGGCTGAAACGAACGCCCTTAATCGGGCTTCTTGCGGCACAATCAGGCGAATATCGTCGGCGCGTTGCCGTTTCCGTTTCATCGCCAGGGTGTTAATCCGTGCAAACAACCCGTTTGACCTTGATCTGTCACGCTCGAACCGTCGCACAGAAATTGGCGCGTTTTCCTACGAACGAACCGCTGGAATTGGATTGGCAATCGGCGAAGGGTTCGCGTCGTCATGCGTTCAAAGGGATACCGCGTTTGCTCTGCGCTCCGGAATTGCGCACCCGACAAACGGCCGCACTGTTTGGCGATGAAGTTGAAGTGATCGATGCATTGAGCGATTGCGACTTCGGGCAGTGGCAGGGCGTGCGCATTGATGACCTGCAAACGTCGCAGCCCGAGGCGCTCCAGGCCTGGTTCGATGACCCAACCTCGGCGCCCCATGGCGGTGAGTCGGTGGCGCAACTGGGTCAGCGCGTGGCGCAGTGGCTGCACACCCTTGAGGCCACTCCGGGGCATGTTGTTGCGGTCACCCATCCGTTTGTCATTCGCGCTGCGCTCACCCTGGTATTGCAGGGGGCGGCGTTCAACCAGATTGACGTCGAACCTTTGTCAGCCATTGAGTTGCGGTTCACCGGCCGCTGGCGCCTGCGCTTGCTCGGCACTGATGCCCAAGGAGTGCTGTGATGAGAAAACTGTTGGTCATCGGCATCGGCGCCGGCAATCCCGACTACATCACGATGCAGGCTGTGAAGGCGTTGAATCTCGTCGATGTGTTTTTCCTGATGGACAAGGGCCAGGACAAAGATTCACTGATCAACCTGCGTCGCGACATCTGCGAACGCTACATCACCGATCACGACTATCGCTTCGTCGAAGCCCACAGCCCCGAGCGTGAGCGCGGTGAGGTGGACTACACGAGCAGTGTCGAAGACCTCAACCTGGCCAAGCAATTGACCTTCGAACGGCTGATCAACGAGGAAATGACTGACGAGCAATGCGCCGGTTTCCTGGTGTGGGGCGATCCGGCGTTGTACGACAGCACGATCCGGATTTTGCAGGCGATCCTGGCGACGGGGCGCTGTGTGTTCGAGTTCGAGGTGATCCCCGGCATCACCAGCGTCCAGGCACTGGCAGCGCGGCATAAGGTGCCGTTGAATCGCATTGGTCGCTCGATTGAAATCACCACCGGGCGCCGTTTGGCTGCGGGGCAGGTGAGTGACGCGGACAGTGTGGTGGTGATGCTGGATGCGCAAGATGCCTACCGACAGGTGGCTGATCAGCAGACCGTGATTTACTGGGGTGCTTATTTGGGGACGCCGGATGAGAGGTTGATCAGCGGCAAGCTTGAAGAGGTAGCGGATGAGATTGAGCGGGTGCGCAAGGCGGCTCGATTGGCGAATGGGTGGATTATGGATACCTATCTGCTGCGCAAGCCTTGAAATCAGTGGGGCCCTGAAGGTCAGCTCAAATGCCAGCCATGCCCCCACGCCCAAACCGCTCCCGATACACCGACGGCGGCACCCCCACTACCCCCCGAAACGCCACCCGAAAACTCTCCACCGACCGATACCCGCACTGCTCGGCAATCTGATCGGTATTGTGCCCGGTGCCCTCCAGCAACTCCCGGGCCCGCGCCAGTCGCTCATGCTGCAACCAGGCTTTGGGCGACATCCCGGTGGCTTCGGTAAACCGGCGCAGAAACGTCCGCTCACTCATCGCCGCCTCGCTCGCCAGTTCACGAACCTCCAGCGGCTGGTGCAAGCGCTCCCGTGCCCATTGCATGACGCGTGACACGTCACTGCGTGGCGTCGGGCTGACCGGTGTCGGAATAAACTGCGCCTGGCCGCCGGTGCGTTGCGGCGACATCACCAGCCGTCGAGCCACCGTGTTCGCCACTTGCGTACCGAAATCCCGCGCCACCAGGTGCAGGCAGGCATCGATGCCCGCCGCGCTGCCGGCCGAGGTAATCAATTGACCGGCATCGACATACAACACCTGCGGGTCCACCAGAATGTGCGGAAAACGTTCAGCCAGTTCAGTGGTGTAGCGCCAATGGGTGGTAGCGCCGTGACCGTCGAGCAAACCGGTCGCCGCCAGCACAAACACCCCGGAACAGATCGACAGCAATCGCGCCCCACGTGCATGGGCCTTGCGCAAGGCGTCGAGCAAGTGTTCGGGCACCGGCGCATGACGGTCGCGCCAGCCGGGAATGATGATGGTCCGGGCTTCTTCGAGCAGCTCCATGCCACCATCGGCCAGCACCTGAATGCCGCCCATGGCGCGCATCGGGCCTTGGTCCACGGCGACAATCCGGTGTTCGTACCACGGGAAGTCGAACTCTGGCCGCGCCAGGCCGAAAATCTCCACGGCAATGCCGAACTCGAAAGTACAAAGGCCGTCGTAGGCCAGAATCGCGACCAATCCAGGGTTAGGCTGCATTTGGCGGAAAGTTCCCGGTGAGTGTCTTGTGCGCCACTGTAGCGGCAAGTGGCGGGCGGATAAAGTCCTCTCACGCCCACACACTATGGAGTACAGAACATGACCAGCCTGGTTCGCGAAATCCCCGCCGCTCCTTCGGCCATTGCCTTGATGCATTTCAGCAACCGCCTGACTTTCGAAACCGACTGTTCCGACGTCCACACCAGCCAACAGGCCGGCGAAGTGGATTTTGTGCTGGTGGACGTTCGCGGTCCGCTGGCGTTCGAACGCGGTCATGTGCCGGGCGCCATCAATATTGCGGGGCGATTACTGACCGCTGAAGGTCTCGCGGCTTACCCGAAAAGCAGTTTGTTCGTGGTGTATTGCGCGGGCCCGCATTGCAACGGCGCCAACAAGGCCGCTGTGAAGCTTGCGGCGCTGGGTTACCCGGTCAAGGAAATGATCGGCGGAGTGACGGGGTGGCTGGACGAAGGGTTTGAGTTGAGTGTGGCGGTGCAGCGGCCTGCCTCGACCGCCATAGGGTGTGAATGTTGATCAACCATTGCGCATAGCGGACGAAGCGGTCCACCACCCATCCAGCGTCGCCTGCAACCAGTCATATACGGCGGTGTAGGCGGCGCTGTCCTGTTCACCCCGAGGCAACGGTGATGCCTCACCAAAGTGCTCATTGAGCATCGCCACCGACTCGGCATTCCACTCCGGATGGAACTGCAACCCCACACGCATCGGCCCCACCCGATACATCTGCTGTTCGCATTGGGCGCTGCTGGCGAGCAATTGCGCGCCGGGCGGCAGATCAATTGCGTCTTCGTGCCACTCCAGCACCTTCAGCCGCTGGCCATCGGCGAACGTCACCTCAGTCCAGCCGGTTTCGGTTCGATCCATCCGCCGCACCTGTCCGCCCAGGCTCAACGCCAACAACTGCGCCCCCAGGCAAATCGCAAACACCGGAGCGCCCTGATTCAGGCTGCCCGCCAGCCACTGCCGTTCGGCTTCCAGCCAGAGCGGTCCGGCGTTGGATTCATAGGGCCCACCCAACACCATCACCGGTGTCGCGCTCACTGGCGGCAATTGGCCGAGGTCGGCGCGAAAGACGTTCAGCGTCAAGCCTCGGGACGTGGCCCATTCAGCAATCGCACCCGGACCTTCGGCGGGGTGGTGCTGGATCAGGTTCAATGTTGGCATCAGGATTCCCTGTCGTTTTTGTGTGTAGGTTTTGTCTGATTAAAGGACTTGTCCTACAGTCTGTGCACTGCGGTGGCGCACACTTCAAGGGACTCCATTACGCGAGCCACTTTTCTGTAAGTATTTGTCGCTTAAACACAATTTGCCCATTTGAAGCCACTCTAGACTGCCGACCACTTCGGTTTTCACCGGCCGAAAGCCAATCGTAAGCTGCCAATAAAAGTCTCCGCACACGGGAGTAATAAATGAAAAAGCTAGTGATGTTCGGTGCCCTGGCACTGTCGATGTTGTCCTTGACCGCTGTGGCCGATGACGCCAAGCCGATCCGCATCGGTATAGAAGCCGGTTACCCGCCATTCTCGATGAAAACCCCCGACGGCAAACTGACCGGTTTCGACGTGGACATCGGCGATGCGCTGTGTGAGCAGATGAAAGTCAAGTGTACGTGGGTCGAGCAGGAATTCGACGGCCTGATCCCGGCACTCAAAGTGAAGAAAATCGACGCGATCCTGTCGTCCATGACCATCACTGACGACCGCAAGAAGAACGTCGATTTCACCATCAAGTACTACCACACGCCAGCGCGCTTCGTGATGAAGGAAGGTACTGACGTCAAGGACCCGCTGACCGATCTCAAAGGCAAGAAAGTCGGTGTGCTGCGCGCCAGTACCCACGACCGCTTCGCCACCGAAGTGCTGGTGCCGGCCGGGATTCAGCTGGTTCGCTACGGTTCCCAGCAGGAAGCCAACCTGGACATGGTCTCTGGCCGCGTTGACGCGCTGCTGGCCGATTCGGTCAACCTGGACGACGGTTTCCTGAAAACCGACGCCGGTAAAGGTTTCGCCTTCGTAGGCCCGGAATACAACGATCCGAAATACTTCGGTGGCGGTGCCGGCATTGCCGTGCGCAAGGGCGATACCGCCCTGGCCGAGCAGTTCAACGCGGCGATCACCGAAATCCGCGCCAACGGCAAGTACAAGCAAGTGCAGGACAAGTACTTCAAGTTTGACGTTTACGGCGAGTAATCGCGCCGTTCAAAAAAGTGGCAACCGTTGACGCGGTTGCCATTTTTTTTTGCGCATTCTTTCTAGCAACAGAGAGCAGGGGGATCTCACTGTTCAGATTTCAGGAGTTTATCCATGCAACGCACCGACCATTCCCTGCCCTGGAGCCACCTGGGTACCGAACGAACCCTCAGCGTATTTCGCTACGGCGCGGGCACGCGCAAGGTCTATATCCAGGCCAGTCTGCATGCGGACGAACTGCCGGGCATGCGCACCGCGTGGGAGTTGAAGAAACGCCTGGCCGAACTCGAAACCCAAGGCCAACTGCAAGGCGTGATTGAACTGGTACCGGTGGCGAACCCGATCGGCCTCGATCAGCACCTGCAAGGCAGCCACATGGGCCGCTTTGAACTGGGCAGCGGCAAGAACTTCAACCGCTCGTTTGTCGAGCTCAGCGCACCGGTGGCCGCGTTGATCGGTGACCGATTGGGCGACGATGCGCAGGCCAACATCGCCCTGATTCGCCAGACCATGGGCCAGGTACTTGATGGGCTGCCGGCACCGGCCTCGCAACTGGAAGCCATGCACCGCTTGCTGTTGCGCCATGCGTGTGATGCCGATATCACCCTTGATCTGCATTGTGATTTCGACGCGGCGATTCATATCTATGCCTTGCCACAGCATTGGCCGCAGTGGCAATCCCTGGCTGCGCGGCTGAAAGCTGGCGTGGCGTTGTTGTGTGAAGATTCCGGCGGCAGCTCGTTCGACGAATCGTGTTCTTCGCCATGGTTGCGTCTGGCGCGGGCGTTTCCTGACGCCGCTATTCCCCCGGCCAACCTGGCGACGACGCTGGAGTTGGGCAGCATGGGCGACACGCGGGTTGATCAGGCTCAGGCTAACTGCGAGGCGATCCTCGGTTTTCTGGCCGAGCAGGGATTCATCAAGGGCGAATGGCCGGCGGCACCGAGCGAATGCTGTGAAGGCATGCCCTTCGAAGGCACCGAGTACCTGTTCGCGCCGCATCACGGAGTGGTGAGTTTCCTGCGCAATGCCGGTGAATGGGTGGAGCGCGGCGATGCACTGTTTGAAGTGGTCGACCCGTTGAATGACCGGGCGACCACCGTGCGCGCCGGGACCAGCGGCGTGTTGTTTGCGATTGATCGCGGGCGGTATACGCAGCCGGGGACGTGGCAGGCGAAAGTGGCGGGGCGCGAGCCGATTCGGGTTGGGAAACTGATTAACGATTAACTGCGCAATCTCTAGTGCTTCCAAGGGCCTCATCGCGGGCAAGCCCGGCTCCCACGGGGGATCAGTGTTGAACACACCTCTGTGATTCAACAAAGATTCCTGTAGGAGCCGGGCTTGCCCGCGATGGGGCCACCAGCAACACCTGATGTATCAAGGCTCACAGTGCTAGGCTCACCCCCGAATCCTGTTCCCTGTAAAGGAAGGCAAATGTTGAAATTTCTCGCCATGCTGACGCTTCTGGCATCCGCCACAGTCCACGCTCAAACCCCGCTGCAAACCGATCTGCCCCTCAAGTATCTGGAACAAGCCAACCCCGAGTCGCAACACCAGCCACTGGTGATTTTCCTCCACGGTTACGGCAGCAACGAGCAGGACTTGTTCGGCATCAAGGATGATCTGCCCGCGACTTACACCTACCTGTCGGTGCGCGCGCCAATGACCCTGGAGGAGGGCAGCTACCAGTGGTTTACCAAGAAGGGCGAGGGCGCCTATAACGGCAAGACTGGCGATTTGAAGTCCAGCGGCCAGGTGCTGCTGGATTTCATCGCCCAAGCGGCGAAGAAATATCACACCGAACCGCAGAAGGTGTTCCTGGTGGGGTTCAGCCAGGGCGCGATCATGTCCTACGAAGTGGCGTTGCGTCACCCCGAGGCAGTCGGCGGGATTGCGGCGTTGAGCGGGCGGATTCTGCCGGTGCTCAAATCGGCGCTCAAACCGGATGAAAGTCGCCAGAAGCTGGCGATCTTCATCGGTCACGGCAAAGAGGACAACCGCCTGCCGTACAAGGACGGTACAGACGCCGACAACCTGCTGAAGAGCCTGTCCCTCAAGCCTGAGTTTCATGGCTACGAAGGGCTCGGCCACAACATCAGTGAGGCCGAGATTGAGGATTTGAACGCTTGGCTGCAGCGCTTCAATCCCTGAGGTTTATTTGCCGGTGACGATCTGTTTGATCAACGTCTCGTGCGCGGCCATGTCACCCGGACGGGAAATCACCTGAACCACCGCCATGCGGTTACCCGACGCCGCCATCAGCGTGGTGTTAAGGGTCATGCCGCCACCTTGGGTGGCCGTGCTGTCAACCTGACGCAATCCCAGGCCTGAGGCTTTTTGCGTCAGGCTTTTTTCGCTGAGCTTGTTGAAGTCCGGCAGGGCTTTGAGTTGTGCGGCTTCGAAATCGGCGGCCGTGCCATCGAGGAACGCACTGTCGTTGTCTTTGACGGTGACGTCTGCCGGCAGGTTGTTTTCAGCGGCGATCACCACGGTCTTGGTGGTTTCGTTGGTGTACATGGTGCCGCTGGCGCCAGACGGGCTGGCTGGCAGCGTGTTGGCGATAAAGCCCTTGGGCAGGGAGAAGGTGAACTTGCCGCCCAGCATCGAGACTTTCTGCGAGGACGAAGGCGTGGTGGCCGTGGCCTTGGCGGCCTGTGCATTCAACGCGCCCAGACTGGCAACCGCCGTCAGCAACAGGACAACGGCTTTTCTACTCAACAGTGACATGCAAAAAACTCCAGGGATGATCGCGCTTTGAGGGCGATCATCCCATGGAGTTTGTGAAGCATTCCAGCGCGGCAACGGTTTACACCCAGCGGCGCGACGGATAACTGCTATCTGGAACGTCAGGCCTGGTTCTGCGGGAACAGGTTGCGACGGGTTTCTTCGTCGAACTCGGCCTTGAGCACCAGTTTCTCTTTCAAACCGTGGGCACGCTGAGCGGCCGGGCGGGCACTGATTTCATCGAACAGGCGCTTGACGTTCGGGTACGCCGCCAGGCCGTTTTCGCCGAGGATGTACGGCGCGTAGTTGGCCCAGCCCCAGAGCGCCATGTCGGCGATGCTGTAGGTATCGCCGGCGAGGTATTGATGATCGGCCAGGCGCTGGTCGAGTACGCGGTAGTGACGTTCCACTTCTTTCAGGTAACGGTTTTTCGCATAGGCCAGGTCTTCCGGCGCGTGGTGCAGGAAATGCACGGCTTGCCCCGAGAACGGCGACAGGCCGGTGGCGATGAACATCAGCCACGACAGCAGTTCGGCATTGCCGGCAGCGTTGGTCGGCAGGAAACGCTGATGTTTTTGCGCCAGGTGCAGCAGGATCGCCTGGGAGTCAAATACCGTGGCATCACCGTCAACGAGTGCTGGAACCTTGGCGTTCGGGTTGATCGCCAAAAAGGCTGGCAGGTGTTGCTCGCCCTTGAAGGTGTCGACGCCGATCAACTCGTAAGGCGTTTGCAGCTCTTCAAGCAGCAGGGCAACTTTCATCGGATTCGGCGAAGGGTGGAAAAAGAATTTCATGGTGCAGGCCTCAGTCGGGTGGGTTGTGAACTGAGGCTGATGTTGAGGGAAACCTGTTCGATTGACGTACGAGGTTGTTGCTTTACTCGTTCGACGTTATCGAACGTGTTGCGACAGCTTTCTCGGAGGATCGGGTGGTGGCAACCACCGCGCCACCGATGATCAACAGCGCGGGCACGATCAGGATCGGACCGGCCTGGCTGTCGCCCACGGTGATCAACAGCAGCGTGGAAATCAGCGGCGCCAGGTAGGACAGCGCCCCCAACGTCGCCAGACTGCCGTGCTTGGTGGCGTGGTCCCAGGCCAAAAACGCCAGGCCCACCGGTCCCAGGCCAAGGCAGAGGATCGCGGCCCATTGACCGGCATCCGGCCAGACCGTGGTTTCAAACAGCAGATGGCAGATCAGCCCGCCGATGGCCACCAGGCCGCAGACACCGCCGATGGTGTTGCTGGGCACTGTGCTGAAGCGTCGATTGAACACTGAATAAACGGCCCAGATCAGCGCACAGCCAAACGCCGCGAGATACCCGGCCACCGGCATGGCTGCACCCGCCGTCGGTGTGTGTTGCTGCATGATGAACGCCGTGCCCGCAAGCCCCAGCAGCGCGCCGAGCATCTGACGCTTGCGCAGCTTTTCTCCGGCCGAGAACGCCGACAACAACACCAGCAACAGTGGCCAGAGGTAGTTGATCAGGCTGGCCTCGGCGGCCGGGGCGGCTTTGAGTGCGAAAAAATACAGCGCGTGATAGACGAAGATTCCGCTGAACCCGGTCGCCCAAACGGCCCAGGGTTGTCGCCAGCTGCTGAAGCCGGCGATGCCGCGTCGCCCCAGAATGACCACGCTCGCTGCGAAGGCCACGCCGAAACCGAGCGTCATCAGCTCAAAGGCCGGAATGCCTTGGGTGAGGGTGGTCAGCAACGCGAGGCAGGACCAGAGGAATATGGCAATAACGCCGATGGCGGTGGCTGAACGGGCAGTGCGCACCTGGAGCGTGGCGTGATTCATGTCTGGTCCTTCAGCACGGTGATCGGGCGACATCCTGGCCCGCAGCTGTAAAGGAGCTTAGCGGTTGATCGCGGATCGTCCAGGCGCGGTCGTCGGCTTGACCGGGCGTGCCAACAATTGCCGGGTGACCCCGAGCATCGCCACTGAAACCGCGACGCCGAGGGCAAACGCGCTCAGCCCCATGTGCGGCAATGCCAACGCCAACACCAGACAAAACGCCGCGAACGAATACATGCCGGTCGCTGTTGCTCGAAGGAGTGCGGCGGTAAACGCCGGGCCCCGGGTTTGCTGGGAAAACACCGCCATCACGCTGCCCAATACCGGGAACACCGCGAGCAAACCGCTCCAGCGTTCGCCGACGGTGCTCGCCAGCAACGTAACCGCGAGGGTGAGCAGGGCGCCGGCCATCATGCGCAGCAGCAATTTATCGGACTTCGGCGCCGGGCCGGACACCAGCGGCTGTACCTTGGGGAACAGGTAAGGCGCAGCGAGCAGCGCTGTCGCCGCGGCGATGACCGAAAACACCAGGGACGGCGGGATCAGCGACAGGATGACGGCCGCCAAGGCCCAGACGGACAGTGACACCAGCAGCGCCAACGGCCAATTGGCGCGCTGGGCAACCTGGGCGTAGGTCACACAGAAGGCAATCATCGCGAACATCGCCGACAACGCGGCCGTCGCCGACCGGGCGGCAAACACTTCGCCTTGCTCGATGGCGAGGAAGAACAGAATCGGCCCGACCACCACCGGCAGCCCGGACAGCCAACCGGCCACGCTTGGCCCCCAGCGTTTACCGGCGAGAGAAATCAGCAACAAAAATCCTGGAATCACCAGCAGTTTGAGCATCAGCACGCACACGTCTCCTTCCTGAGAGAGACGGCAACGTTAGCATCGAGCAAGCTGAATTGCTCTAAGAATGAGGAGATTTTGTATACAAAGCTTTAGGCTCAAATAGTTGTACAAAACTATGCTTTGCGTATAAGTTTTTAGCAGGTGTCCAAGGTAAAAAAACGCGATGAACAGACTCCGGTTGTGCTTGTATCACGGTGTGTTGTTCCTGGGATTGTCATGCACCCAGGCCTTGGCCAATTGGCAGGAGGCATTGCCCGGTGCGCAGATTATCGGCACCGGCGAGTTTCGGGTGTTCGGGTTCGATGTTTACAACGCTCGGCTCTGGAGTGCGGGCCGGCCCTTGTCGCCGGACCAGCCGTTTGCCCTGGAACTGATCTATCAGCGCAGCATTTCCCGAGATGATCTGGTACAGGCCAGTGTCGATGAAATCAAGCGGTTGTCCGGCGCCTCGGTCAGCACTGAGCAACTCGAGCGCTGGAAGGTGCAGATGCAACAGTCGTTTGTCGATGTAAAGGCCGGCACCCGCATTACCGGCGTTTATTTGCCTGGGCAGGGCGCGTGGTTCTTTGTCGGCCAGCAGCCGCAACACGAAGTGAAGGACCCGCAATTCGCCCGGGCCTTTTTCGATATCTGGCTCGACCCACGTACACGTAATCCCGAGTTGCGCCAGCAGTTGCTGGGCAGCGCCAAACCTTGAGGTGCATGACATGCTGAAGAATCTGCTGCTGGTGTTTTGCGTCTGCCTGGCCGGTTGCGGCGTCGATGTGCAGCGCTACAGCGAGCAGAACCCCAAGCTCGATCTACCCGGGTTCTTCGTCGGGCAAGTGGATGGCTGGGGAATGTTCCAGAAGCGCTCGGGCGAGGTGATCAAGCGCTTTCATGTGCTGATCAACAGCCGAATGGACGGCCAGAACCTGATCATGCATGAAGCCTTTACCTACAGCGATGGCACCAGGCAGACCCGAGTCTGGACGTTGTACCCAGACGGCCCTGGCCGTTGGCGCGGTACGGCCGGCGATGTGGTCGGCGAGTCCCACGGTGAGGTCGCCGGCAACGCGTTGCATTGGCGCTATGAACTCAGCCTGCCGGTGGACGACAAGGTCTACCAAGTGCATTTCGACGACTGGATGTACTTGCTGGACGAAAACACCATGGCCAATCGCTCAGCCATGACCAAGTTCGGTGTTGAGTTGGGCCAGGTGACCTTGTTCTTCCGCCGCCACGGCGCCTGATACCCGGGTATTTGCCCCTTGGGCGCATGGCCTGAAACCTCTAAGCTGCGCTTTTTGACCTGTCGACGGATGTTTGTGTGAAATTCAGTTTGCCCAAAGTTGCCACTGCGCCGTTTTGCCCGCCGGAAGTGGCGGGCAGCGTGGCCGTTGATCCTCACGCCTCATTCTTCAAACGAATGCTGCGTTTTGCGGGTCCTGGCTTGCTGGTATCCATCGGCTACATGGACCCGGGCAACTGGGCGACCGCCATCGAGTCCGGCTCGCGCTTTGGCTACAGCCTGTTGTTTGTGGTGCTGCTGGCGAGCTTGGCGGGGATGGTGGTGCAGTGTTTGTGTTCGCGCCTGGGCATCGCTACCGGGCGCGATCTGGCGCAATTGTCCCGCGAGCGCTACAGCCCGCGCACGGCACGCACGCAGTGGGTGCTGGCGGAAATCTCGATCATCGCCACCGACCTTGCCGAAGTGCTTGGCTGTGCGTTGGCGTTTCATCTATTACTCGGGTGCTCGCTGACGTTTGGCATTGCCCTGACGGCGTTCGACACGCTGCTGGTGCTGGCCCTGCAAAACCGCGGTTTCCGTCGTCTGGAAGCAATCATGCTGGTGCTGGTGAGCACCATCGGCGTGTGTTTCTTCGTCGAGTTGCTGCTGATCAAACCTTACTGGCCAGACGTGGCGCGAGGCTTCACGCCGTCACTCTCGGCGATTGGCGATGCCGCGCCGCTGTACCTGGCCATCGGCATTCTCGGGGCCACGGTGATGCCGCATAACCTGTACCTGCACACCTCGATCGTGCAGACCCGACTGATCGGCAAGGACCTGGCCAGCAAGCAGGACGCGGTGAACCTGGCGCGCATCGACACCATCGGCTCGCTGGCGTTGGCGCTGCTGGTGAACGCGGCGATCCTGATCCTCGCGGCAGCCGCGTTCCACAAGACCGGGCATACCGATGTGGTGGACATCCAGGACGCCTATCACTTGCTGGACCCGCTGGTGGGCGGGGCGTTGGCCAGCGTGTTGTTCGGCGTGGCACTGCTGGCGTCGGGGCAGAGTTCGACTTTCACCGGGACCATCGCCGGGCAGGTGATCATGGAGGGTTTCCTGAACCTGCGGATTCCGTGCTGGCAACGGCGCTTGATCACCCGTGGGCTGGCGCTGATTCCGGCGTTCATCGGGGTCTGGCTGATGGGCGACAGTGCGGTTGGCAAGTTGCTGGTGTTGAGTCAGGTGGTGTTGAGTTTGCAGTTGCCGTTTGCGTTGTACCCGTTGATTCGCATGACCAACGATCGCCGTTTGATGGGAACGTTTGTGAATCGCTGGCCAACTCGGGTGCTGGCGTGGGGGTTGTTTGTGGTGATCAGCGGGGCGAATAGCTGGTTGATTCTGCAGTTTCTGGGGTGATTGGGCTGGCCTCATCGCGCTCTACTTTCGAAATGCTTCAACCACAAAATCAATGAACACCCGGGTCTTGGCCGGCATCAATGTCCGGCTCGGGTAGTACAGCGAAATCGGTCCCGCGTCCGCGTGCCAGTCGGGTAGCAAGCGCACCAGTTCGCCACGCTGGAGGTGGCCGCTGACGTCCGGCAACACCAGCAACGTCACACCCAAACCGAGCAGCGCCGCTTCACGCATGGCCGCCGGGTCATTGAGCACAATGGTTTCGTTCAGACTGACCGGCACTTCATGACCTGCGCAATCCTGCATGACCCACTGCCGAATTCGCCCGGTGCGGCTACCGCGCATCACGATGCCGTTGAATCGGGACAACTGCGTAGGATCGTCCGGCAACGCTCGTCCCGCCATGTAAACGGGGGACGCCACCGCCACCACATCCGCTGCTGCCAGCGTGCGCGAGACCACACCAGGTGTCAGTTCAAAGCCGCCGCCGATGGCCGCGTCGTAGCCTTCGGCAATCAAATCCACGGGACGGTTTTCGAAGTGCCATTCCGGTTTGATCAATGGATAACGCTCAAGGAAGGCCGGCAGCAATGGCAGCACATGGCCGATACCAAACGTCGGTGCGAGGCTGACTTTGAGCACGCCGGCCGGTTCGCCCCGGTCGCTGCTCACTGCATTGATCGCCGCCTGCAACGCCTCCAGATTGCCGCCAATGTTTGCCAGAAATCCCTCGCCGGCTTCGGTCAGCGACAGCTTGCGGGTCGAGCGCTGGAACAGCCGCACACCGATGTTTCGCTCAAGCATCGCCACGTTACGACTGACCGCGGCCGGCGTCAGCGCCAGTAACCGTGCCGCCGCGGAAAAGCTGCCGGTTTCGGCGCTGCGCACAAAGGATTCAAGGTTGGCGAGGGTTTCCATGAGTGACACCTGCTAGTGATGCTTGAAAATCATTCAAGGCATTACCGGCTAATCAAGCGCTAATGGCAAGCGCAGTATTCACCCCAACGACAACCCCCCTCGGAGTGAATATTCATGAGCACTATCGGAATCATCGGCGCCGGTGCCATCGGCGCAGCCTTTGCCAGAGCCCTGTCGCGTCAAGGCATTAAATTGGTCATCGCCAACAGTCGCGGCCCGGAAACCCTGGCTTCGCTGGTAGAAGAACTCGGGCCGACGGCGCGTGCCGGTACCCGTGAAGAAGCGGCCGCGCAGCCGATTGTGCTGGTCGCGGTGAATTGGTCGAAGTTGCCGGCGGCGTTGGGCGGTCTGCCGGATTTCGGCGGTCGGATTGTCATTGATGCGAACAACTCGATTGAAGCGCCGTCGTTCAAGGCCGTTGATCTGAACGGGCGGATGTCCAGCGAAGTGTTCGCTGAATGGGTGCCCGGTGCGCGGGTAGTCAAGGCGTTCAATCACCTTCAGGCGCGTCTGCTTGAGCGCGATCCGGCGGCGGAGGGCGGTCGTAGAGCCCTGTTTTTCTCGGGAGATGACACCCAGGCAAAAGCCCAAGTGGCCGCGCTGATTGATCAGTTGGGATTCTTCGGGATTGATCTGGGGGAATTGAGCGTTGGCGCACGATTGACGCAGTTTCCAGGCGGCCCGCTGCCGACCTTGAATCTGGTGAAATTTGCCTGACACGCAAGGTAGGCGGTAGAACCGACGCGATGTGAATCGCGTCGGGGGTGTTGCCAGGCTGCAGCGGATCTTCGTGGGTCCCCGTGCAGTCTGATGAACGCTTTACGCTCGTTCGATCGCCAATGCCACGCCCTGACCACCGCCGATGCACAGGGTGGCGAGGCCTTTCTTGGCGTCGCGCTTGATCATTTCATGCAGCAAGGTCACCAGCACACGGCAGCCCGATGCACCGATCGGGTGACCCAGAGCGATAGCACCGCCGTTGACGTTGACCTTGTTCAAGTCCCATTCCAGGTCCTTGGCCACCGCCAGCGATTGCGCGGCGAAGGCTTCGTTGGCTTCGATCAGGTCGAGTTGGTCGATGGACCAACCGGCCTTGCTCAGGCAACGACGCGTGGCCGACACCGGGCCGATGCCCATGATCGCCGGGTCTACGCCGGCGTTGGCGTAAGCGGCGATTGTCGCCAACACTGGCAGGCCGAGGGCCTTGGCTTTGTCGGCGCTCATCAGGATCACGGCAGCGGCGCCGTCGTTCAATGACGAAGCATTGCCGGCGGTCACCGAACCGTCCTTTTTGAACGCCGGTTTCAGCTTGCCCAACGCTTCAGCGGTGGTGCCGGCGCGCGGCTGTTCATCCGTGGCGAAGGACAGCGGATCGCCCTTGCGCTGAGGAATCAGGATCGGCGTGATCTCATCGACAAAACGCCCGGCTTCGATGGCGGCCGTGGCTTTTTGCTGGGAGGCGGCGGCGAAGGCGTCCTGTTGCTCGCGGGTCAGACTGTATTTCTCGGCGAGGTTCTCGGCGGTGATGCCCATGTGGTAATCGTTGAACGCATCCCACAGACCGTCGCTGATCATGGTGTCGACGATTTGCGCGTGACCCATGCGCAGACCGGTGCGAGCACCCGGCATCACATAGTTGGACAGGCTCATGTTTTCCTGGCCGCCGGCAATGATCACGTCGGCATCGCCACAGCGAATGGCCTGGGTGGCCAGGTGCAGGGCTTTGAGGCCCGAACCGCAGACCTTGTTCAGGGTCATGGCCGGCACGGTGAACGGCAGGCCGGCCTTGATCGCGGACTGGCGCGCAGGGTTTTGCCCGGCGCCGGCGGTCAGGACCTGGCCCATGATCACTTCATCGACTTCAGTCGGGTTCAGGCCGGTTTGCGCCAGCAGCTGGCGGATGACCGCAGCACCCAGATCTACGGCAGAAACATTGGCCAGGGAGCCCTGGAAACTGCCGATCGCGGTACGCGTGGCGGCAACAATGACGACGTCTTGCATGGAAGGATTCCTCACTGGTCAGCGAACTGCATTTCCGGAACGTGGTCCGGGACGATCAGTTTACCCGCAGTTTTGGCGATGATTTCCTCGACGCTGACGCCAGGTGCGCGTTCCTTGAGGACAAATGCGCCATTTTCGATTTCCAGGTAGGCAAGGTCAGTCAATACGCGCTTGATGCAACCGGCGCCGGTCAGCGGCAAGCTGCAGTGGTCCAGCAGCTTGGACTCACCGTCCTTGGAGGCGTGGGTCATGATGACGATGATGTTGTCTGCGCCCGCCACCAGGTCCATGGCGCCGCCCATGCCCTTGACCAGTTTGCCGGGAATCATCCACGAGGCGATGTTGCCTTGCACGTCGACTTCGAAGGCGCCCAGCACGGTCAGATCGACATGGCCACCGCGGATCATCGCGAACGACTCGGCCGAGGAAAAGATCGACGCGCCGGTGCGTGCGGTCACGGTTTGTTTGCCGGCGTTGATCATGTCGGCATCAATGGTTTCTTCAGTAGGAAAAGGCCCCATGCCCAGCAGGCCGTTTTCCGACTGCAGCATGACTTCCATGCCTTCAGGGATGTAGTTGGCGACCAGGGTCGGAATGCCGATGCCCAGGTTGACGTAGAAGCCGTCCTGCATTTCGCGGGCGACGCGTTGAGCCATTTGTTCGCGGGAAAGTGCCATTGTTGTTATTCCTTCATTCGGTCCGGGGGCAGGGGATCACTTACGGATGGTGCGCTGTTCGATGCGCTTCTCGAACGTGCCGCAGATGATCCGGTCGACGTAGATGCCAGGGGTGTGGATCTGCGCCGGGTCCAGCTCGCCGGGTTCGACGATTTCTTCGACTTCGACCACGGTGATCTTGCCGGCGGTGGCGGCCAGCGGGTTGAAGTTCTGGGCGGTGTGGCGGTAGATCACGTTACCGAAATGGTCGGCTTTCCAGCCTTTGACAATGGCGAAGTCACCGGTGATGGACTCTTCCATCAGGTACTTGCGGCCATGGAATTCACGGACTTCCTTGCCGTCGGCAACCGGGGTGCCAACGCCGGTGGCTGTGAAGAATGCCGGGATGCCGGCGCCGCCTGCGCGCATTTTTTCAGCGAGGGTGCCTTGGGGGGTCAGGACGACTTCGATTTCGCCCTTGAGCAGTTGCTCTTCGAACAGCTTGTTTTCGCCGACGTAGGAGGCCACTACTTTGCGGATCTGGCGGTCGGTCAGCAGCACACCGAGGCCGAAACCGTCGACGCCGCAATTGTTGGATACCACGGTAAGGTCGCGGGTGCCTTTGCGTTTGATCTCGTTGATCAGGTTTTCCGGGATCCCGCACAGGCCGAAGCCGCCAGCGATCACGGTCATGCCGTCTTCCAGACCTGCCAGAGCTTCCTCGTAGGAACTCACGCGCTTGTCGAAACCTGCCATATGCACCTCTTTTATTCTTTGTGGGCGGCTGGCTAGCCGAATGGGAGGGAGTGTCTCGCTGTTGTATTCATTTGTTAAGTTGATTTTTAAGGTGGATTGATAGATAAAACTCACCAATCGATCATCCGTATTACGTTGGAGCCACCGGCCATGACAGTCAAGCAGATCCGCGCCTTCCTGGCAGTGGCCCAGAGCCTGAGTTTTGCCGTGGCTTGCGAGCGCTTGCACCTGTCGCAATCGGCGTTGAGCCTGACGATCAAGGCGCTGGAGGAGGGCCTGGGTGGGCGCTTGTTCACCCGCAACACGCGCAACGTGGCGCTGACCGCCGAGGGCGAATCGCTGGTGCCGCTGGCCCGCCGGTTGATCGCCGATTGGGACAATGCCGAGGACGAACTGCGCCAGCGCTTCACCCTCCAGCGCGGCCGCGTGACCCTGGCCGCGATGCCGTCGTTTGCCGGCAACCTGCTGCCGCCGATCCTCAAGACCTTCCGCGCGCGTTATCCCAAGGTCAACGTCACGGTGAATGACGTGATCAACGAGCAAGTGCTGGAAATGGTCCGCGACCGCCAGGTCGAGCTGGGCGTGGCGTTCGAGCCGACGCAGAGTTCGTCTTTGGCGTTTACTCCGCTGTACATGGACCGTTTCGTGGCGATTGTGCCCAAGGATTCGCCGCTGGTTGAGCATGATGATATCGACTGGCAAACGCTGCTCAAGGAGCCGTTCATCACCTTGCAGCGACCGTCGACGGTGCGGGTGATGCTGGAGGAACACTTACAGGCGCGGGGGATGAAACTGCCAGTGGAGTTTGAAAGCCATCAGTTGGCCACGGTGGGACGGATGGTTGCCAGCGGGTTGGGCGTGAGCGCGGTGCCGGCGCTGTGCGCGGGGCAGATGCAAGAGCTCGGTGCGAAGTGCATCCCCCTGCGCGATCCGGTGGTGGAGCGGGCCATCGGCGTGTTGACCCAGCCTGGCGGTGAGCTGTCGGCGGCGGCGCAGGCGTTGTTCGATATCCTCAAGGAAGAACTCGGCCAACCCATCTCCACGCACTGATCACCGGCTGGATAGCCAACACAAATCTAAAGGGAGCGAGCTTCTTCAGTTGTTAAGTGTTCAGGCGCTGGGCCAGCAGGGGTAAAAGCTGTTCGCACGAGCCTTCAATCTTCAAATCCAGCAGGTCATCCGCCCGTGTCTTGCCCAGATTCATCGCAATCAACGGCTTCCCTTGATCCGCTACCGCCCGGCACAGCCGAAACGCGGAGTACGCCATCAATGAAGACCCCACCACCAGCAACCCCGCCGCCTTTTCCACCGCTGCCATCGCTTTGGCCGCCGTCACCTGTGCCACGTTTTCGCCAAAAAACACCACGTCCGGTTTCATCCGCTCGCCTTTGCAATGCGGGCACTGTGGCACTTGAAACCGCGCTTCGAATGCCGCATCCAGCAAGGTGTCGCCATCCGGCGCCTGTACCGCATCGACCCCGGCCAGGTAAGGATTGTGCGCTTCCATCAATCGCTGAATGACGTCCCGCTCGCTGTGTAGTCCGCAATCCAGGCACAGCACCCGGTGCAGGCTGCCGTGCAGTTCGATCACATCGTGACTGCCGGCCTGATCGTGCAGGGTGTCGACGTTCTGGGTGATCAGGCCGCTGATCTGTTGCTTGCTTTGCAAATTGGCCAACGCCTCGTGCGCCACATTCGGCTGCGCCAGACGCACACGCGGCCAGCCGAGCATGGCCCGTGCCCAATAACGTCGACGCGATTGCGGGGCGGAGAGAAATTCCTGATACATCATCGGTTGCCGGCCGCGACGCACGCCCTGGTTATCGCGGTAGTCCGGAATGCCTGACGGGGTACTGATGCCGGCACCGGTCAGCACCACGAACGGCTGTTCAGCCATGAGTTGCCGAAGCTGCTCGAGTTGTTCGCGCAGGAGGCTGTCGAGCATGTTCAACACTCCGGGAAGGGCCTTGAGAGTGTGCAGCGTAGCAGACCGATCACCCGGACAGCGCGGCTGTCCGGGTGAAGATTGAGGTTTATTTACGCGCTTCCAGAATCAGGTTGAACGGTGTTTCAGTGGCGCGCCGGAATGTCTTGAACCCTGCCTCGGTGAACACCTTGCGCAACCGCGCTTCGCCGGCCTGGGCGCCGAGCCCGAGACCGACTTCCTGGGACAGCGAGTTCGGCGTGCAAATGAACGTCGAGGCGGCGTAGAACAGTCGGCCCACCGGGTTAATGTTGTCGTCGAGCGAATCATTGGCGAAAGGCTCAACCAACAGCACCGTGCCGTCCGGTTTCAGCGACTCATAGGCATGTTTGGCCGCACCCACCGGGTCGCCCATGTCGTGCAGGCAGTCGAAGTAGCAAATCAGGTCATAGTCGCCGCCAGGATAGCTCTTGGCGGTGCCCTGAAAGAACCGCGCCCGGCCGGCCACGCCACCTTCTTCGGCACGTTGGGTGGCGACGGTGACGGAAGGGGCGTGGTAGTCGAAACCGACGAACCGCGAGCTTGGGAACGCCTGGGCCATGATCACCGTCGACGCACCATGCCCGCAGCCGATGTCCGCGACTTTCGCGCCAGCCTCCAGTTTGGCCACCACGCCCTCAAGGGCCGGCAACCACTCGGCAATCAGGTGCGCTTTGTAGCCGGGGCGGAAAAACCGTTCGGTGCCGCTGAACATGCACGGATGGTGATCACCCCAGGGCAGGGCGCCGTCGCCGCGCATGGCGTTGACCAGTTTGTCCTTGTCATGGAAAAACGACGCAACCACGCCGATGCCGCCGGCGATATAGACAGGTGAGTCCTCGATGGCCAGGGCCAGGGCTTGTTCTTCGGGCAAGCGGAACTGGCCGTCGCGGTGTTCCATGTAACCGGAAGCCGCGTGGGCGCTGAGCCATTCACGCACCAGGCGGGGGTTGCAGCCGGTTTTATCGGCGAGTGTTTCAGGGCTGATCGGCTGACTGTCGGCCATGGCCCGGTACAGGCCGAGTTCCTCGCCGAGGATGACGTTGGCGAGCATCGCCGCGCCGCCCATGTCGTTCACCAGTTTGCCCATGAAATCATTGAGTCTGGCCTCGTCCATCACGTGTGCTCCTTTGGCAGGATCACGGTCCAGAGGCTGCATTGATCGAGGCATTCGCCTCTGGGCGGTGGTCGTGGGAATGAACAGGACGCCGATGCACGTCCTGGGTGAATTAAGTTTAGTTCGTGGCCCGGGTGCTACGTCCTGGAGCGACGAAAGCCCCATTCCCCACCCTGACACCGCTCCCATAAGGGATCCGGGTTTCCACAGGGGGGGGCTGTGTATCGCACTGTATCTGACCGCTGTCCCGATACATTCCACTTCATTCCCGGCCATTGCTGAACACAGCCCGGATACAAAGCTGAGATGAACTGTTCTCTCTCACTCCGTGAAGGGAACCCCCTGATGACTACGCTCCTGTCTGAAACCAACCCCGTCAATCGCCTGCGCGTCGACCATTACACCCAAGGCATCATCGGCCCAAGCCAGCCCATGCTCGGGCCGCTGGCCGACGGTGGCACGCTGATCACCGGCACGCCACCGGGCTGCTGGGGGCCGATGATCACGCCGGCCTTCGAAGGTGGTCACGAAGTCACGCAACCAGTGGCTATCGCCGGTGCCGAAGTCGGCGATGCGGTGGCGATCAAGATCAAAAGCATGCGCGTGACCTCCTTGGCGACGTCGTCCGGGGTCATGAGTTTTGTCGAGGGGCGCTACAACGGTGATCCATTCGTCTCCAAATTCTGCTCCAAGTGCGGCACCGACCACCCGGCCAGCCACGTCGAAGGCATCGGCGAAAACTCCATTCGTTGCAATAACTGCGGCGCCGAAGTCAGCGCGTTTCGCTTCAGCCACGGCTACGTGATTGTGTTCGATGCGCAAAATCAGATCAGCCTGACCGTCAATCAGGACGTTGCCAACCGACTGGCGGGCAATGCGTCCGAGATGTCGGCACTGCCGGAATTCGCCGCCCAGCACTCGATCCTGTCGCTGGCCCGCGCCGACATCCCCGGCGTCGCCGCGCACATGCGCCCATTCCTCGGCAACATCGGCACCACGCCGTCCCGTGACTTGCCGGACTCGCACAACTGCGCCGATTTCGGCCAATACCTTATCAATGCTCCGCACCGTTTTGGCATGACCCGTGAAGAACTGCACGCCGCAAAAACCGACGGCCACATGGACACCAACTCGATCCGCGAAGGCTGCGTGCTGATCTGTCCGGTGAAAGTACCGGGCGCCGGCGTGTACATGGGTGACATGCATGCCCAGCAGGGCAACGGCGAGATCGCCGGGCATGCCACCGATTGCTCCGGGGAAACCGAAGTGCAGGTGGACGTGATCAAGCACCTGACGCTGGAAGGCCCGATCCTCCTGCAAAACCTTGACGACTTGCCGCCCATGGCCCGGCCGATGACTGCCGAACAACGGCAGAAAGTCCGCGAACTGGGCGAGCGCTGGGGGCAACACGAGATCGAGCAGAGCGGCCCGATCACCTTTATCGGCAGCGGTGAAAACCTCAACGTCGCCGTGGAAAACGGCCTGAAACGCGCGGCGTCGGTCACCGGCCTTGCGTATGACGAAGTGCTTAACCGCGCGACCATTACCGGCTCCATTGACATCAGCCGCTTGCCCGGCACCGTGCGCGTGACCTTCCTGTGCCCGATGACCGTGCTGGACCGGATCGGCATCGGTCACCTGGTGCGCGAGAAATACGACCTGGCATAACGCCCACTCACGGGTCTGTACCAAAGTGTGTACAGACCCGCTGCTGATACATCCACCCAGATTTTCTGCCGCAACCGAACACAGCCCCGATACAGCGCTTCGATTAACTGTGATTCCGTTTTGGCAATCATTGAGATCGACACCATGCAGACCTCTTCCACACCCACCCAGGCCAGCGTCGGGCTCGGCCTGCGTCGCGGTTTATTGAAAGACCTTTTGGCCGCCCGTACCGGTGATTTCGACTTTCTGGAAGTCGCCCCGGAAAACTGGATCGGCATCGGCGGCGCCCATGGCCATGCACTGCGCGCCCTGGCCGAGCGTTTTCCGTTGTCCTGTCACGGCTTGTCGCTGTCCCTCGGCGGTCCAGCGCCGCTGGATGTCGTTTTTTTGCAGGAAGTCCGGGTGTTCCTCGACCAGCACCAGGTGCCGCTGTACAGCGAGCATTTGAGTTATTGCAGTGATGACGGTCACCTCTACGACTTGCTGCCGCTGCCCTTTACCGAAGAAGCGGTGCACCACGTGGCGGCGCGTATCCGTCAGGCCCAGGACATTCTCGGCCGACGCCTGGCGGTGGAAAACGTTTCCTATTACGCCGCGCCGCAGCAGGACATGGATGAGGTGACTTTCACCAACGCGGTGTTGCGCGAGGCCGATTGCGACCTGCTGCTCGACGTCAACAACGTGTATGTCAATTCGATCAACCACGGTTTCGATCCGCTGACCTTTTTGGCCAATGTCGATTCAGGCCGGGTGGCGGGCATGCACGTGGCCGGGCATTTCGACGAATCCGACACCTTGAAAATCGACACCCACGGCGCCCCGGTGAAACCGGTGGTCTGGTCGTTGCTGGCGCAAGCGTATGCCCGGTTCGGCGCGCAACCGACGCTGCTGGAGCGGGATTTCAACTTCCCGGCGTTTTCTGAACTGGTGGCCGAATTGCAGACCATTCGCCGCTTGCAAACCGAGGGGGTGAACCGTGGATAAGCCCAGCCTGTTGGAACAGCAAACCACCCTGGGCCGCTACCTGCGCGATCCCGAGCACTGCGCGCCGCCCGGTGAAATGAATGCCGCGCGGGCACAGGTGTATCGCGACCTGATTTTCGCCAACCTGTCGACGTTGCTCAGCGGGACGTTCCCGGTGCTGATCAAGATAATCGGTGATGAGCAGTGGCGCACGCTGGTGCGAATTTTCCTGCGGGACCACCGTGCACAGACGCCGAAATTCGGCGAGATCGCCCAGGAATTTATCGGCTTTCTCGCGGCTGATCCGCAGGCATTGAGCAAGGGCACCTGGCCGCCGTTCATGGTCGAGTTGGCGCATTACGAATGGGTCGAGATGGCGCTGCAGCAGTCCGATGCCGAGCCGTTGGCGCCGAGCGATGCGGCGTTGATCCTGGAGCGACCGTTACAGGTTTCGCCACTGGCGTGGCCGCTGGCGTATGCCTGGCCGGTGCAGGGGGTGGGGCCGGATTTTCAACCCGAGGCAGCACCTGCTCAGCCGACGTTGTTACTGGTGCGCCGGGCGGAAGACTGGAGTGTGAAGTTTTCCGAACTGAGCCCGTTGGCGTGGCGGCTGTTGCAGCGGATCGAGGCGTTTCCCGACCTGAATGGACAGGCGCAGCTGGAAGAGCTGGCGGTCGAGGCGGGTGCGCGCGGGTCGGCGGAATTCATGGACAGTGGCGCGGCGTTGTTGCGCCAGATGCATGGGGAAGGAGTTTTGGGGGTGGCATGATCGTTCCCCGCGGAGCGTGGGAACGATCATTGGCGGTGCGGCTTACACGGAGAAAAAGTACCGCGTCAGGTGAAAGAAGATCGGTGCCGCGAAGCAGATTGAATCCATCCGGTCGAGCATGCCGCCATGCCCTTTGATCATGGTTCCCCAATCCTTGGCGCTCAGGCTGCGTTTGATCGCTGACATGACCAGCCCACCGAGAAACCCCATCACCACAATCACCAGCGACATCAGCAACGACTGCCAGAAATTGAACGGCGTCATCCAGAACATGCACCCGCCGATCAGCGTGGCCGACAAGCCGCCACCCACCAAACCTTCAACGGTTTTCGACGGGCTCACCAACGGCGCGACTTTGTGTTTGCCAAAGAGCTTGCCGAACACGTACTGCAACACGTCACTCAACTGAACGACAAAGACCAGATAGAAGAGCAACAACGCGTTCTGCCCGGTGAACCCTTGCAGGTCCAGCAGCAACAGGGCCGGGGCGTGGCTGATGCAGTAGATGCAAATCATCACCCCCCATTGAATCTTGGCCGCGCGCTCCAGAAAGCTGTCGGTGTCCTGGCTCAGCACCGCAATCGCCGGCAGCAGCAGGAAGGCGTACACCGGAATCAACAGGGTGAACAGCGAATACCAGTGCGTGCCGATCAACACGTACTGCAGCGGGATCAGGATGAAAAACGCCGAGAACAGCGCGTTATGGTCGCCGGGGCGGGTGGGCGTCAGGGTGATGAATTCCCTGAGGGCGAACAGCGAAATGAAGCCGAATAGAATAACCGTCGCATTCCCGCCCAGCAGGTAGGAGACGAAGAAGATGATCACCATCCCCCACCAGGCATTCACGCGCTGATTGAGGTTTTCGATGGTCGAGATCGAGCCCTCGGTTTTCGCCCGTTTAGCCAGCACGCGACCAATAATCGAAGCCACCGCCAGCAGGCAGGCGATGGCGCCAAAGAACCACAAAAACTTTTGTTCGAGCGTCATGCCGACAACCTCACGATGGCGTCACGCGCCCGTTGCAGAAACACCTGTTTTTCCTCATCGACGAACCGTGGCATCGGGTCGCCGATGCGGATAGTGCAGATGATCGGCAGCGGCACGTGTTTGCCCTTGGGCATGGAGCGGTGCAAGTTTTCCAGGTAGATGGGCACCAGATCAACTTCCGGGAACGCCTCGGCCAATCGGTACAGACCGGATTTGAATTCCCCGGGCAAGGCCTGGTTGGAGCGCGTGCCTTCCGGAAAGATGATGATCGAATGGCCGGCGCGCACCACATCGAAAATCGGCTCCAGCACATTGGTCCCCGGTGTCGGGTTGCGGTCGATCAGCACGGCATTCAGGCCTTTCTGCGAGATGTAGCGCAGAAAGCGGTTTTTGCCCCAGTAGTCGGCGGCGGCCACCGGTTTCACATTGACCCGGGCTTCGGGGGGCAGGGCGGCGATAATGGCCAGCGTGTCCATGTGGCTGGTGTGATTGGCAAAATAGATGCGCTGGCGGGTCAGGTCCGGCGGGCTTTCCCAGCGGGCGGTGACACCGATCAGGAAACGCAGCACTGAAATCAGCGCATTACTGATCCACATGGAGATTCCCCTTGAGCTGACGCGAGATGGCCAGGGTTCGCGTGACACAGGTCGCGGCGGATCCGGCGGCGATGATCACCAGCGCGATCAACAGTGCGTAGTGCGTGCCATACATCGTGGCTTCGAACGCATTCAGCAGCAGCCCGGCAGTCATCACGGCCATTCGATGCTGCTTGGCCATGGGGCCGATGAAGGTCTGCTTGAGGCCCAGCGAACCGCCAAACACGCGAACATACGCCGTGAGCGCCGCGGCCAATGCGGCAAACCATCCGAGGTCGCCGTGCCCGATGGCATAGCCGAGGCCGATGATCAGCAGGCTGTCGGCAATGCGGTCGGGGAATTCGTTGTAGAGGCTTCCGATGTCGGACTTCTTGCCGCCCTCGATGGCCACCATGCCGTCGAACAGGTTGCACAGCAGGCGCAACTGAATGCCGAGGACGCAGAGGATCGAGCCGATGAGGCCGTTATCGATATTCAGAGCCGCTGCCCCGGCGAGCGCAAAAGCCATGCTGGCGACGGAGATCTGATTGGGGGAAATGTCGCGTTTCACCAACCGGTCGGTGATGCGTTTTGCCCAGCCCGCCGAACGTGTCTTGATGGGCCTTCTGTTGTCATCCATTTACCGATATCCCTATTCATGATGATGCGCCGCAGGGGCAAATCGCCCGGCAGCGCCCCACAATATAGAGGCTTTCCTGTGTCCCTGCGCCTGTTTACTGACTGACAGGTCGAATCGGCAACTTCAGCTCCGCACACAATCCCCCACCCTCACGATTACTCAATACCAGCGATCCACCGATGGCCAACGCCAGTTGCTGGGCAATCGCCAGCCCAAGCCCGGTGCCGCCGGTGCTGCGGTTGCGTGAATTTTCCACCCGGTAAAACGGTTCCATCACCTGTGCCAGCTCTTCCTCGGCAATGCCCGGCCCGCGGTCCATGACTTTCACCGACAGGCTGCCGTTTTTGCTTTCTACCTTGAGTTCGGCCGCACCCGCGAACTTCAGGGCATTGTCGGTGAGGTTCACCAACACCCGGCGCAATGCATGGGGGCGAGTATCGATGACGGCTTCACTTTTGCCGCCCAGTTGCACGTCTTTGCCCATGTCCTGATAGTCGAACACCAGGCTGTCGAGGAATGAGTCCATGTCGGTGCGCCGACTTTCTTCGGTCGAGCCGTGAATGCTGCGCGCGTAGGCCACGCCTTCGCGCACCAGGTGTTCCATCTCGCCGAGGTCGTTCCACAGTTTGTCTTTTTCGACCGAGTCGTCCATGAATTCGGCGCGCAGTTTCATGCGGGTGATCGGGGTTTGCAGGTCGTGGGAAATCGCCGCCAGCAGTTGCATACGTTCCTTGAGGTACGCGGCGATGCGTGCCTGCATGGCATTGAACGCCTTGGCCGCGTGGGCGACTTCGGTCGGGCCTTGTTCGTCCAGGTGCACGGCGTGGGTATTGGGGTCGAGGGTTTCCACGGCTTGGGCCAGGCGGGTCAGCGGACGGATGGCGATGCGCACGGCCAGCCAGGTGCAGGCGATCAGCAGCGCCAATTGACCGAGCAACACAAACGGCAGCCACGGCGACAGCGGCACCATCGCCGGTCGTACGTCGATGGTCACCGGGCTGCCATCGGCCAGTTTCAGGTGGACCTGGAAATGTTTGATCGGGCCGGGGATGTCGGTCACGGTCATCGGGTAGTCCTTGCCGATGGCGTCCTTGATTGAGGTCACAGCAATCGGCGTGTCGCGCATGGCGGTGCCCGGCGAACCTTCATCCAGCAAATAGCGGTAGTTGCGCCGTTCCAGTTGCTGCAGCCAGCTCGCCCGTTCGGTGGCCGGCAAGCGGTCGAGGATGGCGATGGAGGTCGAGACGTCGGTCTCCAGGTTGCCGAGCATGGTGGTTTTCGCGGTTTCGTAACGCTCGTAATACTGCGCGCCGAAGGACAGCGCCTGGGCGAGGATCAAGCCGATCAGGAAGATCAGCGACAGCCGCGAAGCGAGGGTACGGGGCCAGAGAATTGCCAGGTTCATGAGGGCGCACCGATGACTTCCACTGCCAGCGAAAACACATAGCCCTCGCTGCGCACGGTTTTGATGTAGGCCGGTTCGCGGGCGTCGTCCAGCAAGCGCTGGCGCAAGCGGCTGACCAGCAAGTCGATGGAACGGTCGAACAGGTCAGCGTCGCGGCCCTGGGTCAGGTTCAGCAATTGATCGCGATTGAGCACCCGTTGCGGGTGATCGAGGAAGACCCGCAGCAGTCGGTATTCGGCGCCACTGAGCGCCACCATGGTGCCGTCCTCGTCCAGCAGGTGCCGGGCGGAAGTGTCCAGGCGCCAGCGACCGAAGGCCAGCAGCCGGCCGCTTTCGGTCACCACCAGGTTTGGCGGCAACATGCGCGTGCGGCGCAGCACAGCGTTGATGCGGGCGAGCAATTCGCGGGCGGCAAATGGTTTGACCAGGTAATCATCGGCGCCCATTTCCAGGCCGATGATGCGGTCGGTTTCGTCGTTGCGCGCGGTGAGCATCAACACGGGCGTGGCCTTGTGTTTACCGGCGCGCAATTCGCGGCAGAGCATCAGGCCGTCGTCGCCGGGCATCATGATGTCGAGCACGATCAGGTCCACCGGCGTGGTTTCAAGAAAGGCACGCATTTGGCGGCCGTCGGCGACGACTGTGGTGCGCAGGCCGTTCTTCTTCAGGTAGTTGCCTACCAGTTCCCGGATCTCGCGGTCATCGTCGACGATGAGAATGTGATCGACGTGTTCCATGGGGGCCTTGCCTCTGTAAATGGGGGATGTCGCGCAGTCTATCGAGCCTTGGCCCGCTTGCCCGCCACCCTTTGTATTGCAGTGTATCTGGCTTGGCGGCGGATACACGCAGACGCAAAAACACGGTTTTTCAGGGGTTTTGTATCGCTGTGTATCAGGGGGCGGCTTTGATACGTACCGATTTATACGCGTCTGTTCTCGACACAGACCAGATACCTCGCGGGCTTCTAATAGGTTCCATCGAGGCAAACCACACCGCCTCGGCTCAATTGAACGACCGACCCATTGAAGCCTTGAGGAAACCGCCATGAACACTAAAGCCATCTACGCCGCTTGCCTGTTTGCTGCCCTGAACATCTGCACCTTGTCGGCCCGTGCCGAAGCAGACGTTACAGCCAAAACCTACACCTACGGCACCCATCTGGACATCAAGAAGGTCGTGTCGCTGAAGCAGGATGCGACCCCGGTCTGCGGCGTGGTGGATGCACAGCTGACTTACCTGGATTCGCAGAACAAAACCCAGGTTCTGGACTACCGCAAAGTGGCTGACAACTGCAACTCGGACAACTGATTGCTGCGCTCACCCAGTGCCCATCCCCTTTGAAACAGGAAGAACACCATGAACAACGTAAGCCGCTACCTGACCGCCATTGCCTTCTCCATCGCCGGCGCCGCCGCCCATGCCAATGCTGCTGTTGAACAGAACAGTTGTGGCAGCGCCACCTGCTTCCAGCTGACGCCGGTGGCGCACAAGGATTCCAACGCCTTTCTGGCCGAGGATGGTTTTAGCCGTACGCCGCAGGGGCAGATGGTTGCAGAGAACGGCGGCAGCCGGACTCCGCAGGGTCAGCAACTGGATAACCAGACTGCCTGAAAACCCCCGCTCCTACAGGGATGTGTGTTGTGTCGCCCTTCATTATTTCAAGGTGATCCTATGTTTCTCATCGCTTTCCTGGGCGGCGTATTGACCGTGCTCAGTCCCTGCATTCTGCCGGTCGTTCCGTTCCTGTTCGCCGGGGTCAAACGTAGCCGTTCCTCCATCCTGCTGACCCTCGGCGGCATGGTCCTGACGTTCGCCCTGATCTCCAGCCTGGCTGTGGTCAGCAGTGAGTGGGTGGTGCAAGCCAACAACACCGGTCGCCATGTCGCCCTGTTCGTGATGGTGCTGTTTGCCCTGTCGCTGATATCGGCCCGGATCGGTGACTGGATGGCCCGTCCGTTCGTGGCACTGGGCAATCGCCTTGACCCCGACACCCGCAAAATGTCCGGCCCGTTGAGTTCGGTGATGATCGGTGTGGCCACCGGCCTGCTGTGGGCACCGTGCGCCGGGCCGATCCTCGGTGTGATCCTCACCGGCGCCATGCTGCAAGGCGCCAATGCGCAGACCAGTCTGTTGCTGCTGGCGTACGGCCTGGGCAGCGCGCTGTCCCTGGGGACTTTGATCTTCGCCGGTCGCGGCCTGGTCAATCGCTTGAAAGCGTCGATCCCGGTCACCGGTTGGCTGCGCAAGGGGGCTGGTGTTGCGGTGCTGGCGGCTGCGGCTGTGAGTTCCACCGGCGCTGACAAAACCCTGCTCGCCGGCACCTCGTCCGAAGGCGTCAGCAGCCTCGAACAAGGCGTGCTGGAAACCGTGCCGAAAGTCGTCGACTACTTCGTCAGCAAGGTCAAAGCGGACTCGTCGATGGATAACGCCCAAGGCGCCATGCCGTCGCTGAACGGCGCCGTCGAATGGATCAACTCGCCGGCCCTGACCCACGAATCGCTGAAAGGCAAAGTGGTGCTGGTGGATTTCTGGACCTTCGACTGCATCAACTGCCAGCACACGCTGCCGTATGTGAAGGACTGGGCGAAGAAATACGAGAAGGACGGCCTGGTGGTGATCGGTGTACACACCCCGGAGTACGGTTTCGAGCGCATCATCGACAACGTCAAGGATCAGGTGAAGAAGCTCGGCATCACCTACCCGGTGGCCATCGACAACAACTACGCGATCTGGCGCAACTTCGATAACCAGTACTGGCCCGCTCACTACCTGATCGATGCCAAGGGCCAGGTGCGTTACACCCACTTCGGCGAAGGCAGCTACGAGACGCAGGAGAGGATGATCCAGCAACTGTTGGAAGAGGCGAAAGCCCCGGCGGCGTAAGCGATCAAATCAATGGCTCACAGGCTCCGCGCCGTGGGCCATTGGTTTTTTTCCCTGACTGCGCCGCCACGCGGCCGGTGGTGCGCCGAACTCACGACGGAAGGCCCGGCTGAACGCGGTATCGGTCTGGTAACCCACTTCTTCGGCAATGCGCATCAATGAGCTGTTACTGCTGCGCAACAGGTTGGCCGCCAGCAACATCCGCCATTGCGTCAGGTACTGCATTGGCGAACTCCCCACCAACTGCTGAAAGCGCTCGGCCAACACCGATCGTGAGGCACCGGCCGTACGCGCCAGCTCATCCAGCGTCCAGGCGTGACAGGGTTTGTTGTGCAGTGCGTTCAACGCGGCACCGACAATCCGGTCACCGACCCCGGCCAGCCAACCGGTCCGTCCTTCGCCCTGTTCGTTCATGTGCAGGCGCAGCACTTCGATGAACAGCACCTCGGCCAGTTTCGCCAGCACACCTTCGCCACCGGGCCTCGGCGAGCGGGCTTCCGCCAGGGCATAACGAACGGAAGACTCCAGCCACATGCCGGCGTTCGAGCCACGCACGTTGACCCGGACCACCGCCGGCAGCCCGGTCAGCAACATGCCGGCCAGTCGCGTATCGCACGCCAGATAACCGCACACCAAGCGCGTCACCGCACCGCCTCCGCCATAACTCAATTGCCGGGGACGGCGCGCCAGCACCACGTCCAGTCGCGCACCTTTGGCTGGAGGAAGTCCCGGTTTGGAACTCATGCGATGGGCATCACCTTGCGGGAACACCACCACATCGCCAGCCGTCAGCAGCAACGGAGGATCATCCCCGAGTTCGACGTAACACTCGCCCTCGGTGATCAGGTGGAAGATCACCACGCGTTCGGCACCGGGCTCCAGAAATGGCGCCGCCGTGTCGGCGCTGGGCGACTGGTAGCACCAGGGCGCGGTGAACCGGGCATTGATGAAAATCGCGCCGACCAGGCGTACGACCCGCAAGGTTTGGGACAGAGCGTCCATGGAGGTTTTCCGGTGTATGGATCGCATTGATTGTGAGCCTGTCGCTGCAAGGTGGCCAACCTCCGGACGATCGGACAAGGTTGGCCGACGATCGGGCAGGACGCGAGCGTGCGCCGGGGTGATAGTTGACTCACAGGGCCACTAACGACCCTGTCATCAATAACAAGAATGAGAGGTTGCCATGCCTAAGTTCGTCATAGAACGCGAGATCCCCGGCGCAGGAACACTGTCAGAACGGGATTTGAAAGCTGCCGCGCTAAAGTCTTGCAACGTGTTGCGTGAATTGCCTGAGTTGCAGTGGCTTCAGAGTTACGTCACCGGTGACAAGCTCTACTGCGTGTACATCTCACCCAGCGAAGCACTCATCAAGGAACACGCCACCCGCAGTGGTTTCCCGGCCAATCGTATTTCCCAAGTGGCAACCATTATCGATCCCACCACGGCGGAATAGGCCGCGGTCGGTTGCCATCCGTACGGAGCAGACTTCATGAGTACACCGATTGATCTCACTGCCCTGAAAAACCGCCAGATGGCCTCCTGGGCCAGCGGCGACTACGCCATCATCGGCACCACGTTGCAGATTGTCGGCGAGCAGCTGGCCGAAGCCTGCGACCTGCTCTGTGACGAGCGGGTGCTGGACGTCGCCGCCGGCAACGGCAACGCGACACTCGCCGCGGCACGTCGAGGTTGTCACGTCACCTCGACTGACTATGTGGGCGCCTTGCTGGAACGTGGAGAGGACCGGGCCCGGGCAGAACGCCTGGAAGTGACCTTTCAGGTAGCCGACGCCGAAGCGTTGCCATTCGAGGACGCCAGCTTCGATGCCGTGTTGTCGACTTTCGGCGTGATGTTCACGCCCGACCAGTCCAAAGCCGCCACCGAGCTGGCGCGAGTCTGTCGCCCAGGCGGGCGAATCGGCTTGGCCAACTGGACGCCGGAAGGTTTCGTCGGCCAGATGTTCAAGACCCTGGGCCGCCATTTGCCGCCACCAGCGGGCGCGCAACCGCCCTCAAACTGGGGCTCCGAAGCCTGGCTGCACTCGCACTTCGATGAGCGCAATTTCCTGGTCCAGGTGACGCGACGGACCTTCAACTTCCGTTATCGCTCGGCGGCGCATTTCATCGACGTCTTTCGCAACTGGTACGGCCCGCTCCACAAGGCCTTCGCGGCGCTGCCTCCTGAAGGTGCCAAGGCATTTGAGAGTGACCTGACCGAACTGATCAACCGGATGAACAGGGCGGGAGAAAAATCGCTGGTGGTGCCCAGTGAATACCTGGAAGTAGTCATCACAAAACGCTGATTTGGCTTAGATGAAAAGTAGGAGTGAGCCTGCTCGCGATGGCGGCGGTACAGTCAACATTGATGTGGCTGACAGACTGCTTTCGCGAGCAGACTCACTCCTACAGGGAATTGTGGTGTTTTTGAGATTTACGAGAGGCTGGCGCCTCGGGCCGTCAGCAGTTCGCGCAGTACCGAGCGGTGGCAGTGCGCTTCGTCTTCGCAGTAACAACCAACAGCCAATGAGGTTTGATGGGAGAGGGCGGCCAGCAGGTCCAGTAACTGGCTCGGCGCGGGGTGGTTCATTTCAGCCTTGAACTTGCGCCTGAAGGCTTCCCAGGCCTTGTCGTCGGTGGCCGCTTTGGCCTCGGCCACCAATTCCGCACTGGGCGACAGCAGCGGCTGCCACACGTCATAAAAATCCCGGCTGGCAAACTCGGCCTTCGGTACGCCGCGAGGCGGGCGGCGGACCGTACCCAGGCGCAGGCCTTCATCGGGCGTGCGAGGTGAGCCGAGGCGAACGATATGAATGGCCATGGCGGGTTACGAGTGACGCGAGCCGTCAAACCACTCCAGTGCCGTGCGCCAGATGCAAATCCCCAGAAAGTAAGCCGACATCAGCAGCCAGAGCCCCATCACCATCGGATTGATGACCGGATGATTGATCACCAGGGACAGACTGCACAGCAGCCAGATCGCCGTCACGGCGATGTTGATCGGCATGAAGCGGCGCACGCGAAACGGGTGCAGGAACTTCATCCGGGTTACGGTCAGCAAGGCCAGGCCGATGACCGTAAGCAAGGTGATCCAGGGTGACGGGGCGATGATGTACAGGCACAGCGCAACCACGTTCCACGCGGCCGGGAAGCCCTGGAAGTAATTGTCTTTGCTCTTCATGTTGACGTTGCAGAAACAGAACAGCGACGACACCAGAATCAGCGACACGGTCAGCAGCAGCGTGTAGTCCGGCAGCGGGATGTAGCGGTAGATGAACAGCGCCGGAATAAACACATAGGTCAGGTAGTCGATCACCAGGTCCAGGATTGAGCCATCGAAACTGGGCAGCACCGACTGCACATTGACCTTGCGCGCGAGTGCGCCGTCCAGCCCGTCGACGATCAGTGCAACGCCCAGCCACAGCAGGCAATTGGTCGGTTGGTTCTCCAGCAGCGCCAGGGTGGCGAGAAAGGCGGTTACCACGCCGGTCGCGGTAAAACCATGGGCGCCCCATGCTTTGAGCCTGGCAATGTGTAGGGTCGAAATCACAGGGGCGTTCTCCAAAAAAGTGAAGCAAGCCTGTTATCACCCCTTCAAGTGGGGGGTGTCGGCAAACGGGATCGGGTTGCAGGTATCGACCGGGAATTCGGCGATAAGGTTCACCGTCTGTAAATCTTAGCCAATACCCCGGAAAAAACCGGCGTATTCATTGGGGCGAGCAGGTTTGACGTCAGCCCAACGGTGGTGGCGCATTGGCAGGCGAGGTCTATCGTTGCCTGACCGGGTCACTTTCGTTTGATGAGGACGTCGTCATGAACACCAGCGATTTGCTCGAACAATTACTGCGGGCCGGCCAGGGCTCGATGACTCAGCAGGGCGGCGGTGGCGCGTCGTCGCAAGACCCGCTCGGCGGACTGGGCGGGTTACTGGGTGGCCTGATGGGCGGCGGGGTCGGCTCAAGTGCTGGCGGTGGCGGCCTGGGCGGCTTGCTCGGTGGTTTGCTCGGCGGCGGTTCACCGATGGGTGGTTCGACCCAGACTCGCTCCGGTGGCGGCACTAACTATGCAGCGCTGGCGTCGCTGGGGATGATGGCTTTTCAGGCGTATCAGGCCTGGCAGCGCAGTCAGGCCTCTGCCCCGCAACAGGCACCGCGCACGGTGGATCTGTTGTCCGGTCCGGAAGTCGAAGATCACAGCCATGCGGTGCTGCGCGCATTGATTGCGGCGGCGAAGGCCGATGGCCGGATTGATGACGCCGAGAAGGGGATGATCAGCGCTGAAATCGGCAAACACACCGATGACCCGGACCTTCAGCAATGGCTGGATGAAGAGGTCGCCCGACCGCTGGATGCCAACGAAGTGGCGGTGTCGGCGACTGATCCGGCGATTGCGGCGGAGATGTACCTGGCGAGTGTGATGCTGGTGAATGACCAGGGGGAGGCTGAGCGTAATTATCTGGATGAACTGGCCGGGGCGCTGAAGATAGATCCTGAATTACAGGTGCATCTGGAGCAGCAGGCCAGGGGTGGAGCTGCCTGACAAGGCAGCCTCAAAAGCTGTGTTATTCATGAGATTGCTTTCGCGAGCAGGCTCACTCCCACATTTGACCGTGTACTTCAGATAGAACGCGGTCAAATGTGGGAGTGAGCCTGTTCGCGAAGAACGATAACGCGGTCAACCGACCACAAACTTCACGCCATACGACTCGGCAATCTCAAGTATCCGGGGCAGGTCTTCAGGCACTTTGAGCCGATCCACCGCCGCAAAAAACTGCCCACCACGCGGATCCGACACCACACCAATCATCTTCGCCGTCGCGCTGATGTTCTTGTAAGCATGGATCACCCCCCCGGGAATATGCACATACTCCCCGGCCGAAACCGTATTGGACACACCCGCCACCGTCACTTCAACCTGCCCGTCGACTACATAAAACGCCTCGTCCCACGGATGAAAGTGCGGTGGCGGGCCGCCCCCTTGCACACCTTCCTGGATGTGCATTTCAAAGGGTTTGCTCAAATCACCGCCCGCCAGGATCGTGATTTTCTCGCCGACGACATTCACCGGAGCCGGCGATGTTGCCGACTCGATGACATGAACCGTTCGCATGATTGCTCTCCGAAGGATGAACCCACACCTGCTGAGTATATTCACTGACGCGACCCTCAGAACTGCGCCACAGGCCCGTCTGTCCGGGCAATTTCAACGCCGATTGAATTTTTTTCCGGCGCCGTCGCTCTGCTGATGTAGAGACGTGTTGCTGAACGTCCTGCCACTGGCCATAGACCGAGAGATGCGCCCATGACTGCCCTGACACGATTCCACTCCCGGCCTGCCCAGGCGCAGGCAATGACTGCCGTTGGCAGCCTGAAGCAAACCTACGAGCAGTTGCTGCTGAGCGATAATGCCCAGCCTCTTGCGCGCACATTTGTGCACGCACAACTCCAGCATGCAGAGAACCTTGCGCAGGACATGCCGCAAGACCTGTCGGCCCTGCAAGACTTCGTCGAACGACGCTTTGCCGAAGTGGCCCGCCAATATGCTGAGTACCTGAAAGCCCGCAAAGCAGGAGGCCGGCGGCAGTTCTTCAGCAACAAGGCTCACGCCCTGTTTTTCCTGCAAGCGGTTGCCCCCACCAAACTGGTCGACGGTGCCTGGCTGTCCGGGTTGCTGCACCACTGGCGCGATCCGCGTTTCGACGGACTGATCTGCACTTATCTGGAAGAGTTGGGCGACGGCAACCCGGCGCAGAACCATGTGGTGATTTATCAAAGGCTGTTGGCCGATCTGGGTTTGCAGGGCAGCGGCGTCATCGCCGACGAGTATTACCTGCAAGGCGCGATTCAGCTGGCGTTGGGTGAGTGCGCCGACGAATGCCTGCCCGAGGTGATCGGCTATAACCTGGGCTATGAACAACTGCCGCTGCACCTGCTGATCAGCGCTTATGAACTCGCCGAACTCGGCATCGATCCGTTTTACTTCACGCTCCACGTGACCATCGACAACGCCAGCACCGGCCACGCGCACAAAGCCGTACAGGCAATATCGCAACTGATGCCGCTGGAAGGTGATCGTGACGAGTTTTTACGGCGGGTGGCGCTGGGCTATCGGCTGAATGATCTGGGGCAGGGGAGTCGAGCGATCATCGAATCGTTCGACCTCTACCGCGAACTGTTGGGCATGCTGGAACGCAAACGCCCGTTTGGCCAGCACATGCATTCCGACTACTGCCGATTTGAAGGCAAGACCGTCAACCAGTGGTTATCGGCGCCCGAGCGGTTGCCCGGTTTCCTCGCCGCCCTGGAAAACAAGGGCTGGATCAAGCGTCACCAGGACCCGCAAACCAGCCGTTTCTGGCAGTTGATCGAAGGTGACGGCGCGGCCATGTTCGGGGTGTTCAGCCCTTATGAAAAACAGCTGCTGCACGACTGGATTGCCGGCGACTGGACACCCGAATGCCCACCACCGGCCTATCGTCGCAGCCAACACGACGACGTCGAACCGCAATTGCCGGCCAGCGATCCGGATGTTCAGAGCCTGCAGTCCGCGCTGGGGGGACGACCCGCTGCCGAACAGATGCAAGTGCTGATCCCGTGGCTGTCGGCGCAGCGCCACGCGCATCCCGCCGGTCTGCTGGCCACGCGTCGTTTTATCGAGCTCAAGTCCAGCCTTCGCTAAGGAGCCTTGCATGAATCAGGAAGAACACCTGAGCGCTGCCGACCTGGCGTTACTGCAACTGGGACGCCGCTTGCAGGCTGACGGCTATCGATTCATCACACCGACACCGCTGACGCATCAGCGTGTGCTTGATCGTTCCTTCGGGCGACAGGCTCAGACCCTGCGCGATGTGTTCGGTTGGTCGCGGCCGTTCGAGCCCGGTCTGTTGTCGGCGGATGAGCAGCTTCAATTGCAACGGGCTGGCGTGCTCGAGGAAGGCAACGGTCATCTGAAAAGCCGGGTGCGCTGGTCGAACCTGGATGACCTGCTGTTTGTGCACTCCGCCTTTCCCACCGATGCGGCGGACGCGGTGTTCTTCGGACCAGACACCTACCGGTTTGCGCAACTGATCCATGCCCATCTGCAACAGAATTTCGCCCCGATCCGGCGCGCCGTGGACATCGGCTGTGGTGCAGGGGTCGGCGCGATTGTGATTGCCCGCGCACGCCGGGAAGCCGAAGTGCTGGCCGTGGACATCAACCCGTTGGCGCTGCGCCTGACCACGATCAATGCCGCGCTCGCCGAAGTGGCCAATGTCAGCGTCGAGACCAGCGATGTGCTGCAAGACGTCGACGGTCAGTTCGACCTGATCGTCGCCAACCCGCCCTACATGGCCGATCCGGCCGAGCGCGCATACCGACATGGCGGCGGTGCGTTCGGTGCGCAACTGTCGCTGCGCATTGTCGAGCAAGCCTTGAATCGATTGGCACCCGGTGGTTCGCTGGTGTTGTACACCGGGGTGGCGATGATCGATGGCCACGATCCTTTCCTGCAAGCGCTGACCCCGCGCCTTGAGTCGCCGATGTTCGGCTGGACTTACCGCGAGCTCGATCCCGACGTGTTCGGCGAAGAGTTGCTGACCCCGGGCTATCAACGGGTGGAACGGATTGCGGTGGTGGCGCTGACCGTCACGCGAGCCGGCCCCGGTATCGGAGGAATTGTTGAGTCAGCAGCAGGTGCGCCATGAACAAGAACCTCGACGACTACAACCGCATGCGCGATTTTTCGGCGACCTCTGAACCCGCCGCGAACCAACGCCGGGGTAAAAAAGCCGCGAAAGATCACGCGCTGCAATTCTGCATTCAGAAGCATGACGCCTCACACCTGCATTACGACTTTCGCCTTGAGCTCGATGGCGCCCTGAAAAGCTGGGCAGTGCCCAAAGGCCCGTCGCTCGACCCCAAGGTCAAGCGCCTGGCGGTCCACGTCGAGGACCATCCGCTGGACTACGCGACCTTCGAGGGCAGTATCCCGGAAGGGCACTACGGCGCGGGTGATGTGATTGTCTGGGACCGTGGCGTGTGGATCCCGCAGGAGGATCCGGCCAAGGCCTACGCCAAGGGCAAGCTCAAGTTCGAGCTGCAAGGCGAGAAGCTCGGCGGGCTCTGGAACCTGGTGCGCACGCACATGCCGGGCAAGCAGGAGCAGTGGTTTTTGATCAAACACCAGGACAGCGCGGCCAAACCCGAGAGCGATTACGACGTGGTCGCGGCCGAGCCCGACAGCGTGCTGAGTGACCGGGCCATCGTCGCTAAAAAACCGAAGTCTGCAGCTAACCCCCAACCCGTCAAGCAACCCGCGCGCAGGGCTGTACCCAAAGTAAAATCGGCGCCGCTCACGGGCGCCCGCAAAGCCCCACTGCCCGACCAGCTTAAACCCGAACTGGCCACGCTAGTGGAGAAGGCCCCGGACGGCCGGTGGAGTTATGAAATCAAGTTCGACGGCTACCGAATCATGGCCCGTATCGATCACGACGACATCAAGCTATTCACCCGCAACGGTCACGACTGGACCCACAAATTACCTCGGCAAGCCCAAGCGTTAGCGGCGCTTGGCCTCGAATCGGCCTGGCTCGACGGTGAAATGGTGGTGGCCAACGAACAAGGCGTGCCGGACTTTCAAGCGCTGCAAAATGCTTTCGACGCCGGTGCCAGCGCCAACATCCTGTACTACCTGTTCGACCTGCCTTACCTCAACGGCGTGGACCTGCGCGAGGTGCCGGTCGAAGAGCGCCGGGTGGCGCTGGCGACTGTGCTCAACGCCAATCACGACCCGTTGTTGCGCTTCTCGGATTCGTTTGGCGAAGCGCCGGAGGCCTTGCTCAACAGCGCCTGCCAGATGCAGATGGAAGGGCTGATCGGCAAACGACTGGGTTCGCCTTACGTGTCCCGGCGCAGCAGCGACTGGATCAAGCTAAAGTGCAAACACCGCCAGGAATTCGTGGTGGTCGGCTACACCGACCCGAAAGGTTCGCGCAACGCGTTCGGTGCATTGCTGCTCGGCTTGCATGATCGTGACAGCGGCAAGTTGCGTTACGCCGGCAAGGTCGGCACCGGGTTCAACGAGACGACCCTCAAACGCATCTACGCGCAGCTGAAACCGTTGCTGGCGAAGAAACCGTCGGTGGTCAATCCACCGACCGGTTTCGAGGCCAAGGGCGTGCACTGGCTCAAACCCACTCTATTGGCGGAAGTGGCCTTCGCCGAGATGACCAAGGAAGGCTCGGTGCGCCATGCAGTGTTCCATGGCCTGCGCGATGACAAACCCGCTGAGAGCATCACTGAGGAGCGCCCGAACGTGGTGAAGACCCCAGAGAAAAAAAACTCCGCTGCGGCGAAAAAGAAAACCGATTCACCTGCGCCGTCGCAGATCGGCCTGGGCGAGGGCAAGGTGCGCATCACTCATCCTGACCGGGTAATCGACGCCTCCAGCGGCACCACCAAAGTGCAACTGGCCGAGTATTACGCCGGTGTTGCCGAATGGATATTGCCAGAGCTCAAGGACCGTCCCGTGGCGCTGGTGCGTGCGCCGGACGGGATCGGTGGTGAACTGTTTTTCCAGAAAAACGCCGAGCGCCTGGCCATTGCGGGCATCACCACGCTGGACAAGGAACTCACCGGCCAACCGGTGATGATCATCAACAACGCCCAAGCGCTGATCGGCGCCGTGCAGATGAGCACCGTGGAACTGCACACCTGGAATGCCACCGCGGACAACCTCGACCGGCCCGACCGCTTCGTGCTCGACCTCGACCCGGACCCGGCACTGCCATGGAAAAGCATGGTCGAGGCGACACAGCTAACGTTGTCGGTGCTCGATGAGCTGGGATTGAAAGCGTTTCTCAAAACCAGCGGCGGCAAGGGTATCCACCTGGTGGTGCCGCTGACCCGCAAGCTCGGTTGGGACGAGGTGAAGGACTTCAGCCATGCGATTGTCAGCCACATGGCCAAGTTATTGCCGGAACGGTTTTCCGCGGTGTCGGGACCGAAGAACCGGGTAGGGCGGATCTTCATCGATTACCTGCGCAACGGTCTGGGCGCCACCACCATTTGCGCTTACGCAGCGCGCACCCGTGAAGGGTTGCCGGTGTCGGTGCCGATCTTTCGCGAGGAGGTGGCTGAACTCAAGGGCGGCAATCAGTGGAACGTGCACAACGTGCATGAACGCCTGGCCGAAGTGGGCCATGAGCCATGGGCGGACCTCAGGAAAACCCGGCAGACGATTACGGCCGAGATGCGAAGGCGGGTGGGGATGAAAAAATAATCGGTGTTTGAAATGCCAGCGCCCCTTTAATGGGGCGCTGGTCGTTTCTCTTTGTTGCTTGATAAACGGTTATTTTTTATTGATGAACGCCCACAAGTCGGAGTTCAGCTTGTCGATGGCCACTTTGAAATCCTTGGCAGTGACTTTCTGGCTTTCGTTTTCCAGTGTGGTGCCAAAGACCTTGCGCACAACCCGGCCTACGGTCTGATTGGTATTGGCGTCGACAAACTCAGCCTCGATGTACAGCTCGGTGTCCTGGTCACGGTGACCGGTCGCCGCCTGTGTCGCGCCGACGACGGCAGCGATTGGAACGACTTCATACCACTTCATGCCTTCGTTCGAGGCGCTGACCCCGGTGATGGCTGCACGCAGGATCAAGGTTCTGGAACCGGCCGGTGCCGACGCCGAGTTGCTCACAATCCGATATTTGGTGCCCAGCGTGGCTTTGGCCTTGCTGGTCATGTAGTTCTGGATATCGGTCAGCGTCTGCTGATTCACTCGTTCATTGGGTTTCGGCGCTGGATAGAGTTCCAACTTGCTGAACGCCACGGTGTCATACGCATTCGGGTTCCACGACGGGCTCACCCAGCGCATCGCCGTGCCACCGCTTGGTGTTTCGACTTCTTTGAGGTTGTTGTAACTGGACAGGTAGCCGGAGTACTGCTCCTTCTCCGTGACTTTTGAAGTACAACCGCTTAGCAACACGCCGGTCAGTGCAGCACCGATGAACAGGTTTCGGGACAGATTCATAGTGGTGTTTACTCCATGGTTTGAGTCATTTTTTTTTTCATTAACTACACATCAAAAACGCCAAGTCATGTTCCCGGTCAGCGCTTGTATCCAGGCGTTGTCGAATTGACCGGAAATTCGATTGCCTGAAACGGTTTTGGTCTGCTCGACGGGCATGTCACCCAGCCAGACCATGGCCCAACTGACATTGACGTCGGTGTCTTTGTTAAGAGCATAGGTGGCTCCTGTCGCAATGCGCCAGCTTTCGTTCATTGGCACGATGACGCTGCGATGGCTGTCGGAAACGGCACTGCTGTCGTACGCCACGCCGACGTTCCACAACCATTGTTCGGTGGCCTGGTATTGCGCGCCAAGGGAGAGGTGCCAGGTGTCCTTGAAGCCGGCATCGACCGTTTTTGATTGCGCCCCTGCTGCCGTGGTGTCGACCTGTACCCCGATGTCACCGAACTCCGACCAGTCCTGCCAGTTGGCCGAGGCCAGCAAGGCCCATTGCCGATCCAGTTGTTGATACAGACTCAAGGTGACAGTTTGCGGCACCGTTATGTCGAGTTTGGTATTGGTGTTGTTGATGCGATCCAGCAAACGACCATCGCCTTTCACATTCAGTCGATCTTCGAAGTCCAGATCGACCTGGCTGGTGTAAGTCAGGCCAATGCGCGTGCCGGCTTGCGGGGCGTAGATCACCCCGACGTTGGCGCCATAGCCCCAAGTGCCATCCTTGTACTTGTATTGGCCGTCCGTGCGGTCGGTGAGACCCAAGGGGGAGCGGTCGATGGCAGTGTCTGCCTGCAACATGCCGTACATGGCCTTGACGCCCACACCGACCGACCATTGCTCGTTGAAGCGATACGCCACGCTGGGCACCAGGGACAAACCCAGCAGGCTGGAATTTTGCGCGAAGTAGCGGCCGGACCAGTCGTTGTCGTAATTGACCGCCAGACCGAAATCGCCGTACTGGCCGAAACCGATGCTCCAGTGATCGTCGAGTTCATGGGTGATAAAGAAGCTGCCGCCAGGAATCGGGTCGAGGGCATTGCCGCTGCCGCTGCCGGGGGTGTTGGTGCCGGAATCTCGATCGAAGGACAGGTCACCGTAAAGCACTTGCAAACCGCCCGTGATCTGCGTGCCCGGCAAGTAACTCATGCCCGCCGGGTTATTGGCGATGGTCGAGGGGCCTTGAGCGCGGGCGGCGGCGCCGGCGTTGGCCAGGCCGGCGTTATCCGTGCCGATTTCGTAGAGCATGATGCCCCCGGCCCAGGCTTGCTGGCAGCACAGCGCAAGGAGGGTGAAAGTGGGTAAAGCAACTGTTCTTGTTGTCATGGATTTCCCCCAGCATTATCCCTTCGAACAAGGGTAGCTGACGCCAGCTACCCTGGATTCGGCTGTTTACTTGCCCATGGCTGCCCGGGCCGCTTCGATCTTGGCTTTGACCGAGTCGAGGTTGAAGCTCGCGCCTTTTTGCATCGGCGGGAACTCGATGGCGGTCTCAGCCAGTTTGGCCACCTGTTGCTGGACAAACACAAAACGCCAGAACTGGAACTTGAACCAGTCAAAGTACTGCGTCGAACCTTGCGCGGCCCCATTGTCCGCCCAGCCCATGCGCTCGAACGGGTCGAGTCGCAGGTTGGTCAGGTACGGCACGTCCACCGCAACTTTTGCTCCCAGCCATGCACTTGGCTGGTCAATGAAACGATATTTGTAATCATCAATGCGCACCGCACCGAGGGTGCTCTCTCCAAAGTAGAAGATTTCATGCCGGTTGGACGGACCTTTGCCGGTAATCATCGGCGTCTGGTCGTAGCCGTCGAGGTGCACCTTGTAGGTGGTATCGCCCAGTTGTTTGCCCTTGAGCAGTTCTGCGGTGATGTTCGGGTTGCCCGCTGCCGCGACCAGGGTCGGGAACCAGTCCATGCCCGAGATGATGCCGTTGGCGACCTGGTTGGCCGGCACTTTGCCCGGCCAGCGGATAATGGCCGGTACCCGGAAACCGCCTTCCATCACCGTGCCTTTACCCATCGCAAACGGGGTGGTGCCGCCGTCCGGCCAGGTGAAGTTTTCCGCACCATTGTCGGTGGTGAAAATAACGATGGTGTTGTCATCCAGCCCGTCTTTTTTCAGCTTGGCCATGACATCGCCAACGACGTCATCGAGCTGAGCCATGCCGGCTTCCTGTTCCGACCAGCCGTTTTCTGCATTGCGCATGCCTTCGTACTTGTCGGAAAGGTGGGTAACGATGTGCATGCGGGTCGGGTTCAACCAGACGAAAAACGGTTTGTTGTCCTGCTTGGCCTTGTCGATGAAGCTGAAGGTCTTGTCACGAATCTCTTCGTCGACGGTTTTCATCCGGTCCGGATACAACGTGCCGGCGTCTTCGATTTTCTGTTTGCCGACCTTGCCCCAGCGTGGCATCACGGTGGTGTCATCGGTGGTGGTGGCCCAACTGTGGACCATGTTGCGCGGCCCGACCTTGTCCAGCAGTTCCTGCGGATAGTTGGGGTGCGCCGGGTCTTCCATGGCATCGAGGTGGTAGAGGTAACCGAAGAACTCATCGAAACCGTGGACGGTGGGCAGGAATTCGTTCAAGTCGCCCAGGTGGTTCTTGCCGAACTGGCCGGTGGCATAACCCATGGCTTTCAGGGTGGTCGCAATGGTCACGGCTTCGGCAGGAATACCGATGGGCGAACCGGCTTGGCCGACGGTGGTCATGCCAGTACGGATCGGCAGTTCACCGGTGATGAAGTTGGCGCGCCCGGCCGTGCAACTGGCCTCGGCGTAATAATCGGTAAAGCGCATGCCCTCATTGGCGAGCTGGTCGAGATTGGGTGTACGACCGGCCATCATCCCTTGGTTGTAGACGCCGATGTTGGACCAGCCAATATCGTCGCCCATGATCACCAGAATGTTGGGTGGCTTATCGGCGGCGTGAGACATGCCGGCAATAGACATCGCAGACAACAGTAGAGGCACGGCGAGTACGGAGGATAATTGTTTCCGGTTCATGTCGAGTTCCTTTGCAGGGCGTTAGCACTCGGAGAGAAGCCCCCCCGGCCTCACTGAAATATTGGATCCCCCGCGAACAGCGTAGGTAAGGATCGTGAAATATCCAGAAACGGACATGCGAAAACAGTCCAGGCCGGCTCAACAATGCGATTTATTCGGCAATGTGTTGATGTGCGTCATCAAGTTACGCTTTGGACGCCAGCCTGTTCGTGTTCAGCCGGGAAGATCAACTGCCTTGCGGCACCACCCGGGCATCATTGCCTGAGCCTTCGATGTAAACGTTCATGCCTTTACCCAGGGAGGGATTGATCGGCTGGGTCACCGATACCAGCACGCCACTTTTGACCCGCACGATGATCTGCTGCGCCTCGACCGGTTGATCGTACTTTTTCTTCTCGGCGTAATTACCGCCAACCGCACCGGCGAGCGCGCCAGCAACCATGGCGACATCGCGACCGGTGCCACGCCCGATCAGGCTGCCGATGCCGAGCCCGCCCAGGCCACCGAGCACTGCGCCAACACCGCTGTCGTGATTGGTCTGCATCTGTGTGAGGGTTATCTGCTCGATCTTTCCTGAGCGAATCTCCATTTCACCAGCACCACCACCGCTTGATCCCACGGCGGCACAGGCACTGATCAACACCATCGCTAATGTGACAGTCATCCAGGACAGGACAGTTTTCATGCTTCGATCCTCGTTATCAGGAGTGGTTTGGAACAGGACTCAACTGCGAACGAACGCCCGCAGATCAGCATTCAGTTTGTCGATTGCGTCTTTAAAGTCCTTGGCGGTGATTTTCTGACTCTCGTTTTCCAGTTGACTGCCGAATACCTTGCGCACCACTTTGACCATGGGCTGATGGGTTCTCGCGTCAATAAACTCGGCTTCGATAAACAGATGAGTATCTTGATCCCGGTGGCCGGTGACGGCCTGTGTCGCGCCGATAACGGCCGCGATCGGCATCACCTCGTACCACTTCATGCCTTCGTTCGAAGCGCTGACGCCCGTGATTGCCGCACGCAGGACCAGCGGGTGAGACCCGGCCGGTGCAGCGGCCGCGCTAGACGCCCTGCGGTACTTCTGGCCCAGCACGCTTTTGGCCTTGCTGGACATGTAGTTCTGCAGGTCGGTCAGGGTCTTCTGATTGACCTGCTCATTGGGTTTGGGCGCGGGATAAAACTCCAGCGTCCTGAACGCAATGGTGTCGTACGCATTCGGGTTCCACGACGGGCTCACCCAGCGCATCGCCGTTCCACCGCTGGGCGTCTCCACTTCCTGCAGGTTGTTGTAGTTCGACAGGTAGCCGGAGTACTGCGTCGTCTCGGTGACTTTCGAGGTGCAGCCGCCGAGCAGGAGCCCAGCCAATGCGGTGCAAAGGAGCAGGTTGCAGGACAGGTTCATGGTGGTGCGTGCTCCATCGATGAAGCCCAATGTTCGGTCGTGAAACAGCCGGCCAGCGCTCACCGGCTCTCGAAATCCATATACCTCTGCGGAGAGCGTAGGTAGCAATTGCCAAATATCCAGCAATTGTTGACTTCGCTGATTGTTTACGTTCGTTTCGGCCCGCTATTTTTTCGATGGAATGGCGGATGCCATAAAACTGGGCTTTGCTGATAGGCGACGTCACATCCGTCACGAGGCGTTCAACGCCTGACCTCTCTCTGCGGAGAACATCCGATGCCCACCCGCCAACAGCCTGTTCGCTGGCTCTCGATCAGCGTTGTCATCGCGGCGTTCACGCCCCCGTTGTATGCCGGCCAGACACCAGCCGTCGATGCACCGACGGCGCAGTTGGAGCCCAAAGCGCTGGATGTTCTCAAGGCCATGAGCGCCCGGCTGACCAGCACTCAGGGTCTGAGTTTCAAAGCCGTGACCACCTACGAAAAGCCCAGCCGGCTGGGGCCGGCCCTGGCCTACAGCACGGTGGCGCTGGTCAATGAACAGCGCCCGGATCGCCTGCGTGTCTTGACTTCGGGCGACGGTCCGGCCACCGAGTTTTATTACGACGGCAAGCAAGCTTATGCCTATGAGCGAAAAGACAACCTGCTTGCACAAGTCGATGCGCCGCCGACCATCGATGCAACGCTGGAGGCTGCGTATAAGCGCGCCGCCATCTATTTTCCGTTTACCGACGTGATCGTTGCTGATCCGTATAAAGACTTGTCCAGGGACATGCGTATGGCGTTTTACGTCGGCCAGTCCACGGTGGTCGGCGACACCACCACTGATGTGATTGCCTACACCAGCGACACCGTGTTCGTCCAAGCCTGGATCGGTACCGAGGACAAGCTCCCGCGCCGGTTGCGGGCAGAGTTTCTCGATGACCCGAGCCGATCCCGGCATCAGGTCGATTTCAGTGACTGGAAGCTCAGTTCGGCGATGCCTGCGACGTTCTTCAAACCCGACCAGATCGAATCGGCGCACCGTATCAAGTTTGCCCCGCCACCCAGCCTTCGTGCCCCGCAAGGCGTTAAAGAGCCGGTCACAAAACCCTGAACGAGGAGGTTGAATCATGAACAGATCTACCTTGAAGTTCGCGGGGCTGCTAGTCGCCGCGCTGGTGTGTAACGAGGCGGTAGCCTGGTCTCACGCCGGTCGTTTTGGAGGGGGATACGGCGGAGGGGGGTCATGGAGTCGATCCGGCGAATTCGGCTCGGCTTCGGGCGGCGATGGCAGTTGGAGTGGCGAAACCGATCGCGGCGGCTCGGCGTCCGGTGGCGATGGGTCCTGGTCGGGCACGGGGGCCGAAGGTGGAACAGCGTCCGGCGGGGAGGGGGCCTGGCATGCACAAGGTGAAAATGGCGCCAACGCTTATGGCGACCACGCCGACGGTTATGGCACGACGGCTTACCGGGGCCCCGCTTATGGGGGAGGCGCTTACCAGTCAGTTCCTTACGGGACGGCCTACTATCATCCGCCCGCCGCTGTGATCGCCAGCAGCGGCTGTTATTACTGCGGCGGCGGAGTCAATCCGGCAGCCGCCGTTGCGACGGGCGTGGCGGTGGGTGAGGCTGCAGGAACGGTGGCCGACGAGAATGCCGACGCCGACGATTTTAGCGCTGGCTATAACGCCGGGATGGTTGCTTCAGGACCGCCGAGCATGCCCTTGGGCCAAACCTATGCCAGCCTGCCTCCCGGATGTCATTTGCAGACTTTTTCCCAGAACACGTACTACCAATGCGGCAATGCCTGGTTGCAACCCGCCTATGGCGCCAACGGGGTGTATTACACCGTGGTGACACCCCCGTGATCGCGTTGCTCGGTCATTGGATTCCTGAATTGCGCCGCGACAGTCAGGCGTCCCGCAACAAATCGTTGGCGTTGAGGATGTCGTAGGCGATTTCCGGGCGCTTCTCAAGGCCACGGCGAATGGCAGCGGGGATTGACTGGCGGGTTCTGCGGCACAGCCCGGGCTGCTCGCCGAGGGTGATGCCGATGCCGCGCATGGTTCGCACTTCATTGAAGCTGGGGGTGATCTCGACGCGGATGCCCAGTTGCTCGAACATCCGCTGTTGCAGGCGTTCGAGGTCGGCCAGGCTCTGGAGGTTTTCCAGGCGGTCGAGCAGGCGCTTTTCTTCCGGGCGGGTCAGAAACAGGATGCGCACGTCCGCCCCCGGCGTTTCCAGCAGCGGGTCACGCCCGCAGGTGCAGGCGCCGGGCGGGCAGGGGGTGCGGATCGAAACAGGGGTCGTCATGGGCCCTAATCATAGAGCGCTCCAATCCGCTTTGCCCATAGCTGAATCGTCAGTCCGAGAGATCGGTCGTCGGGATGATCTGCGGGTCCTCAACCGCCACACTGCTGGCGGTTTTCTTTTCCCGCCGATCACTCATCCAGGTGTTCAACTGCTCGCCGAATTCGGCCGGGGCCTTGCGTCCGACTCTTCTGGCGAGGTCGAGAATGGTCTGCTGGGCGAGCGCCTCTTCCATGCGTTTTTGCGCGGTCATCATCACTGCGTGTACCGAGCAAGGACCGTCGAGGGCCCATGTCGGTGGGGCGCCGTCGAACAAGGCGCAACGCCCGCGAATCTCGCGGCAATCGAAGATCAGTTTCTTGCCATCGATGGCGTTGACGATATCCAGCACGCTGATTTCGTCCGCCGGCCGCGCCAGTTTGAACCCGCCGCGCACGCCTTCGGTGGCCACTACCAGTTTGGCCTTGGCCAGACGGGTGAAGATCTTCGCCAGGTAATCCAGCGGCACGCCTTGCAGTTCGGCGAGGTCGCGCACGCTCGCCTCACGGCTGTCGCCGTAATCGCCTACCAGAAAAATCAGGCAATGAATGCCGTATTCAACGCCCGCACTGTAAAGAGACATCGGGATCTCCGACTGAATGAGTCGCCAATGTTATCAGCCGATGGTGAGGCGGGCAAGAATGCATGTTTGTCCCTGTCTGCCCTGTGTTGCTTATAGATAAAAGCTGTTGTCGGGGTTTTCGAGGTATCGAAGTGGATGATGACAACCATGGAAAAAGGATCTTGCATACTGTAACTCGGATCACTATAGTCGCCGTTATCAGCTCGGCAACGAGTTCAGTCTTTGGTCATCCTCGGAGTTAAAACCATGAAACAGCACATTCTGGTCATCGGCGCAGGTTTCGGCGGCATGTGGACGGCGTTGAGCGCTACACGCCTGTTCGACCTGCATGATCACAACGGCGTAGAGGTCACGGTACTGGCGCCTCAGGCCGAGCTGCGCGTGCGTCCGCGCTTTTACGAACCGAATGCTCATCAACTGGCTGCACCGCTCGGTGAGCTGTTCGATGCGGTCGGTGTGAAGTTCGTCAAGGGCGCCGCAGAGACCATCGACGTGCAGCAGAAAAGTGTCGGTTACACCGATGCTTCAGGCACCCGCCAGAGCCTCAGCTACGACAAACTCGTTCTGGCGACCGGCAGCCGTCTGGCCCAGGCGAACACCCCGGGCGTGTCCGAGCATGCCTTTGATGTGGACCAGATCGAACACGCCGTGCGTCTGGAAAACCACCTCAAATCCCTGGCCAACCAGCCAGAAAGTAAAGCCCGCAATACCGTGGTCGTCGCTGGCGGCGGTTTCACCGGGATTGAAACGGCGACGGAAATGCCGGCGCGTCTGCGGGCAATTCTCGGTGAGGGCGCCGACATTGAAGTGATCATCATCGACCGTGGCGAGAAGGTCGGGGCTTCGATGGGGGCTGAAATCAGCCAGTCAATTGCCGAGGCGAGCACTGAACTGGGGGTGAAATGGCGCGTGAAGTCGTCGGTGGCGGCGGTCGACGCGAACGGTGTGACCCTGGCCGACGGCCAGCGCATCGAGGCCAAAACCGTGGTCTGGACCACCGGTGTGCGCGCCAGCTCGCTGACCGAGCAAATCCCTGCCGAGCGTGATGGCCAAGGCCGTCTGCACGTGGACAGCCATCTGAAAGTCATCGGCCAGGACGACATCTTTGCCACGGGTGATGTGGCTTACGCGGCCTGTGACGACATCGGCAACTTCGCGATGATGACCTGCCAGCACGCCATCTCGCTGGGGCGTCACGCCGGTAACAACGTGGCGGCGCAGATCCTGGGCGTGGACCCGACGCCGTACAGCCAGCCCAAGTACGTGACGTGCCTGGACCTGGGCGCTTGGGGCGCGGTCTATACCGAGGGTTGGGATCGTCAAATCAAACTGGTCAAGCAGGAAGGTAAAAACCTGAAGACGCAGATCAACACCGTGTGGATCTACCCACCGGCCGCTGATCGTGCCGCCGCATTGGCCGCAGCGGATCCGATGATTCCGGTGGCTTGATAGCGTCCCAATGAAAAATCCCGCTCAAGCGACCTTGAGCGGGATTTTTTTATCTATGGAAAGTTAGATGCGGAACGCCTGGCGGCCAACCAGCAGCCATTTGCCATCCTTCTTCTGCCAAATCTGGAAGTTCTCGATTTCGGTCGGGATCACTTCGGTGCCCTTGAGCGCTTGTGCCGAGAAATGATTGCGCACCAGTGCTACATCGCCGGAGACGTTGATGGTCTGGTTTTGCATTTCCAGGGTTTTGAACGCGCTTTTGCCGGTTTCGATGTCGGCGATGAAGTCAGTCTTGTCCTGAACCTTGCCGCTGGAATGCCCGTAGGTCAGGTTCTCGGCGGTCAGGGCTTTAAGTTCGGAAATGTTCTTGTGCAGCATGGCTTGTGTTAGATGGTCGACGGCGCTGGCGACCTCTTTCTCGCCCAGCGCCGGGGCGGCGGCGACGTAGCCACTGAAGAGGCATAGAAAACCGACCAGTAATTTGACGTTCTTCATAGGTGTTTCCTTGTTGTTATGGGAAGGGTGACTCGTCGGTCATCGTACAACCTATAAAGAATTTAGAGAATACCCGGCACGCCCCGTCTTCCAGGTCGTGCACGGGCAGCGGGTTTCAGGCCAGCATCGACAGCAAACCGCCCTGACGATCCAGCTTGGCCAGGTCATCGAAGCCGCCAACATGGGTGTCGCCGATGAAAATCTGCGGCACGCTGCGTCGACCGCTGCGGCTGAGCATTTCCTCGAACTTGCCGGGGCTGGACTGGACGTTTATTTCCTCGGCCGCGATGCCTTTACTGGCCAGCAGCGCCTTGGCGTTGCGGCAATAGGGGCAGGTGTCGGTGGTGTAGATCGTCACGTTGTTCATCGTCGATACTCCTGAATTTAGTGGCCGCGCTTACGCATCGATGGCGGGGAAGTCAATCTCGGTGAGGGCGAGGTTGTTGAGGTAGTTGGTCAGGGTTTGTGCTGCGATGTGGCCCACTACTTCGACGATCTTGGCGTCGGTGATGCCGGCTGCCCGTGCGGCGTCGAGTTGTTCGAGGCTGAGGTGGCCACGGCTTTCGGTAATTTGTTGGGCGAGGGTGGCGTAGGCATTCAGTTGGCCATGTCGGGCACTGAGTATGTCTTGCGCAGACAGCCCGGCTTTACCGGCAAACAGCGTGTGCGCCGCCAGACAGTAATCGCAGCCGTTGACTTGCGAGGTGGCCAGGAACACCACTTCTTTTTCCGTCGCGCTCAGGGATGTTTTGCCCAGCGTCGCGCTTTGTTGCAGGTAGGCCGCCAGTACCGCAGGGGCGTGCGCCAGGGTTTTGAAGACATTCGGCAAAAAGCCGATTTTTTTCTGTACGCCTTCCAGCAGTGGGCGGGTGGTGTCAGTAGCGTGTTCGAGGCTCAGGGCGGTGATGCGGCTCATGGGTATTGCTCCGTCGATTCAAGCGCGGTGTGCGCTGGGTACGGGGTCTATGCTATGGGGCGACGCTGGCTTTTAGGGTGCAAATCGTCGAGGATATGCGACAGATCGTCCAGATGTTCACCCGGGAGCCGTTCCATGGATCGCTTGTCCACGTTACTCACCCACTTCGGCGTCAGTGCCGGGAGCTTCTACAGCGGGCATTTTTGCGGCTCCGTGGTGTTTGATGGTGACCAGTCCACTGGCCACCTTCACCTGTTGCAGGCCGGCGAAGTGACGCTGAAATTGGCCGATGAGCCCGACCAGGTGCTCACCGAACCGACGCTGATATTTTTCCCGCGACCCTACCGTCACCGTCTATTCGCCAGCGAAGCCTCGGGCGCCCAGCTGGTGTGCGCATCGCTGGATTTCGACGGGGGTGCCGGCAATGCCTTGGCGGCCGCGCTGCCGGATTTCCTGCTGCTCAAACTCGACAGTATTCCGACGATGGCCGGTACTCTGGATTGGCTATTCAGCGAAGCCTTCGGCGGCATCTGTGGCCGTGAAGCGATGATGGATCGACTGTTCGAATTACTGGTGATCCAGCTGCTGCGGCATATCCTCAGCGACCGCGAACAGAGCCCCGGCATGATGGCCGGCCTCGCCGATTTGCGACTGGCACGGGCCATGAGCCTGATGCACGACGCGCCGCAAAAGTCCTGGACTGTGGCCGAACTGTCAGCGGCGGCGAACATGTCCCGCGCCAGCTTTGCCGAGCATTTTCGTCGGGTGGTAGGGCAGACACCGGTCGACTATCTCGTTAACTGGCGCATCAGCCTGGCGCAGAAACGCTTGCGCGAAGGCAAGTCGATTGCGCTGATCGCCGATGAGGTCGGCTACGAAAGCCCCTCGGCACTGGCCCGGGCGTTTCGCCGAAAAACCGGGGTCAGCCCGCGCGAGTGGACGCAGGCCGGCAAACGCACTCGCCACAGGGTTTCAGAATCGTGAGATAGACTAACCAGCGGACATCCAACGAAGGGAGTGACCACCGTGGCGCGATTCACATGGACTCACTGATCACCGCCGCCGCGCGTGCATTGGCCGCGGGTGATCCCCTCGGGGCGTTGAACCGGGTGGCCCTGCGCGAAGATGCGTCGGCGCTGGCACTGCGCGGTATCGCCATGGCGCAGCTCGGCGATCTGGAGCGGGCCAAGGCATTGGTCAAACGGGCCGCGCGCGCATTTGGTCCCAAAGAGCCCATGGCCCGAGCCCGCTGTGTGGTGGCGGAGGCCGAAATTGCCCTGGCCTCTCGCGATTTGAGCTGGCCGGAAAAGGCTCTCGACGCCGCGCGGGCAACGCTGGAAGCCCATGGCGATTGGGTGAACGCGGCTCACGCGCGCTATCTGGAGATTCGGCGTTTATTGTTGATCGGTCATCTCGATCAGGTCGAGGATCGACTCGCCCAGCTGGACCCTGCGCCCTTGCCGCCAGCCTTGCGCGCCGCCCATGAATTGTTGGTGGCCGGCATCGCCATGCGCCGAATGGAGATCAAAAAGGCGCGGTCTGCATTGGAACGGGCCGAACGCTTCGCGGGCGAGGCGGGGATCCCGGCGCTGAGCGCAGAAGTCGAGAGCGTCGCTCATGCCCTCAACGCTCCCGCTGCCCGGTTAATCAGCCGAGGCGAGGCGCGACCGTTGCTGCTGGATGAAATTGAAGCGCTGCTGACCTCAACATCGCTGGTGGTCGACGCGTGTCGTTACACGGTGCGCGGCGCCGGTATGTCGGTGTCGCTGGCCAAGCGCCCGGTTTTGTTCTCCCTCGCCCGGATGCTGGCCGAAGCCTGGCCGCGCGATGTTCCCCGCGAGGCACTCATCGCCTACGCTTTTCGCTTGAAACTCAGTGACGACTCCCACCGCGCGCGATTGCGCGTCGAAGTCGGACGGCTGCGTGCGGCGCTTCGACCACTGGCCGCGATCACCGCGACGAAGCGCGGCTTTGCACTGATGTCGCCGGACGTCATTGTGCTGGCGCGACCGGTTGAAGAACAGCACGCGGCGCTGTTGGCGTTTTTGGCGGACGGCGAGTCGTGGTCGAGTTCGGCACTGGCGATGGCGCTGGGCATGGGTCAGCGCAGTGTGCAACGGGCGCTTGATTCGCTGGCGGTCGCCGGCAAAGTGCAGGCGTTTGGCCGTGGCCGCGCACGTCGCTGGATGATGCCACCGATGCCGGGATTCGCGACGACTTTGTTACTCACGGCTTTGTTGCCGGGTGATTAGGCTCCACTCCACACACCCAGTGAAGAGGATGCAACCATGAAACGTTCAACTGCTGAAATCATCCGTGAATACGGCCCGTTTCCCGGCGTCCACAGCGTTCACGGCGTCTCGTTTGACGGCCAGCACATCTGGTTCGCGTCTGGCGAAAAACTCAACGCCCTCGACCCGGACAGTGGCAAGCCGCTGCGTTCGCTGGATATCACCGCAGACGCGGGAACCGCGTTTGACGGCGAGCATCTGTTCCAGATTGCCGGAGAACACATCAACAAGATCGATCCCCAAAGCGGCCGTGTGCTGGCCACGATTCCGGCGCCCGGCGCGGGCACCGATTCGGGGCTGACGTGGGCGGAGGGCACGCTGTGGGTTGGCCAGTATCGGGCGCGCAGGATTCATCAGATCAACCCCGACACCGGGGCCATTCTGCGCACCATCGAGTCCAACCGTTTTGTCACCGGCGTGACCTGGGTGGACGGCGATCTGTGGCACGGCACGTGGGAGGAGGATCAGAGTGAGTTGCGGCGGATCGACCCGATCACCGGCAAGGTCCTGGAGGCTGTCGACATGCCACCAGGCGTGGGGGTATCAGGTCTTGAGTCGGACGGTGGCAAGCTGTTTTTCTGCGGCGGGGGCAACAGCGCAAAGGTGCGGGCCGTACGCCGGCCCGTGGCTTCCTAGAACGTAAACTGACGTGACGAACGGGGCGCACGTTGGGCCAGTTCGATCTCCAGCAGGTGTTCAACCAGCACGTCATTGAGAAAGCGGAACTGATCGTTGAGGCCGACCACTTCGTTGTTGAAGTGGTTGGCGGCTGCCGGCATCAGCAACGCTTCGAAATTTTCGTCAAACACCAGTGAAAGCTCTTTGCGCGACACGAATTGCTGCGCGTAGTAGTTGTTGCCGAACACCGGGAAGCTCACGGAAAGGCTCACGGAGTGGATCATGATGGTTGCTCCTCGGTCTGACCGATGTCCAGGAAGAAACGGGAAAACAGGGTCAGCGAAACGGCCGTCAGGGCCAGGCAGGTCAGGAGATGGATCAACATGATGTGGCCCTCCGATGTGGGCGTTGAGTTGCGATGGAGTGATCGTGCGCCAGAGGGGTTTATTGCGGAAGGCATTCGTCGCGATGGTGAATATCAACATTAATGATGGGGTTCTAAAACCTGCCATCCCACCCCGGCGAACAAACAGCGCTACCTATACTCAAACCAATAGGCCTTTGAGTTCCGGGCATTCTGCCCAAGGGCGACTGTAGGAAACCGCGATCTTGAACCTGCGTTCGCTGATCGTCGCCGTGTTGGTGGTGTTGGCGGGGTGCGCCATGCCTGTGCGTGCGCCCGTGGTGGAGCGGGTTGTAGTGGTGTCCGACAGCACGTGGCACCAGGTGGATCGCGAAATCGTCGAAGCCTCTCAATCGGCCACCGAACAGACCCGAATCTACTCGCGCGGAGCCATGGACTACTGGCGCACTCGCGTCTACCAACTGACCGAAGAAAACTTCATCCCCTGGTTCAGCAGCTACTGGACCCAGGAATGGCTGTCGATGAAGGTCAGCTGGTACACCATCAGCGCCAAGGGCGAACAGGATGCCTCTGCCAAGCGCCTGGCAGAGTATTTGCTGGAACAGTACCAGCAACGCGTGCTGGCGCCGGTGGCGGTAGAAATTGATCCCGATGCGATTCTCGGCCAGGCCACGGCGTTTTACGTGGACATTCTTCAGGAAGAGTTGCAGAAAATTTCCCAGCGTCATGGCATTCCCATAGCCCAGCTCAATGGCCGAATCCAGAAAATCCCCGCTATCGCCCTCGGGCCGCCACCCGCGCGCAATGCTTCGCTTTACCAAGTCGTCCGTACGGAACCGCTGAGCTCTCTGCCGGCGTACGCCGCACTGATCGACAAGATTCACAAGGCTGGCGGCGACAAGGGCGTCGGCTCGACCGACACCGCCATGGCGCCTGTGGCCAAGCGCGCCAGTCAGCGCATGGAGGCGGAAATGGCCCCGCGCGGGGCGGCCAGCGCCGTGGCCGCAGCGGCCGGCAAGCTGGCCGGGGGCTTGATTACCGTCGGCGTAGCCGGGATTCGTGCGCTCATTCAGGCCGCCGACCGCCCCGACAGCGAGGCGCTGATTCGCAGCAGCCTGGGCAACACGTTCGACAAGGCCTGGCTGAAGCTGGTGCAGAATCCGACGACCGGCGTGATGGCGGGGACGCTCTACATGGCAGGTCAGATCGAGGGCAACCTGGCGGCAACCGCCGCACCACCGTCGGTCGGTTCGCCCGGCGGTGAGGTCGATTGGAGCCCGACGCAATCGACTAACCAGCAGATCGACCCTCAACCCCCCGCAGGAGAATGACCATGTCTTATGTCGATGGCTGTGTGATTGCCGTACCGACCGCCAAGCGCGAGCAATTCAAAAAGCACGCCGAGCTCACCAGCGCGATTTTCAAGGAGAACGGTGCCTTGAGCATTGTTGAGTGCTGGGGCGACGATGTGCCGGACGGCAAAGTGACTTCGTTTCCGATGGCGGTGAAACTCAAGGAAGACGAAACCGTGGTGTTTTCCTGGGTCATCTGGCCAGACAAAGCGACCCGTAACGCCGGCATGCAAAAAATGATGGCCGACCCGCGCATGCAACCGGACGTCAATTCAATGCCGTTCGATGGTCAGCGCATGATCTTCGGCGGCTTCAACATCCTCTATCAGTCCTGACACAACCCCACCGGATCACTCCGCGCTCGGGGTGATCCGGCAACTCTTGCGATGACGGATTTCGTCATCCGTCGGCCGCTCCCTGACGAACTCGAAACGTGGCTCACCTTCGCTATAGTGAACCAGCCAGCCCCATTCCAGCTCGGATTCATCCTGCCCCGGTTGCGGTGGCATCGCCCACCATGGCTCTTTGCTGATGATCTGCCGCATGGCCCCCTCCCGTTGTTTTCGGTTGGTTCAACTATAACGTGCATGTCAGGAGGTGCCAGGCATGAACGACGAATCCCATGAACCGCTCAAACGGCTGTTTTTTGCGCTGAACTGCCCGCCCGAACAACGCAAGGCGATTGCCCAGTGGCGCGGCGCACTTGAACTGCGCAACGGGCGGCCGGTGCCGGCGGCTAACTTTCACCTGACGTTGTTGTTTTTGGGTTCTGTCGGCGTGGCGCAGATCGGCGAGATCTGCACGGCCGCCGCCAAGGTTCACGTACCGGGTGTGGCGTTGAGGGTGCTGCTTGATCGGCTGGATGTGTGGCGCAGGGCCGGGGTGTTGGTGCTCGCGCCGGAGCAGGCGCCGCCGCAGTTGTTGCGGCTGGTGTATGCGTTGGAGCAGGCGATGTTGCCGTTTGGGCTGGAGGAAACGGCGAAGGAGTTTCGGCCGCATTTGACCTTGATGCGTGACTATCGGGTGCCGGTGCCTGAGTCCGCGACGCCGCCGGATTTTTTTCTGCGGGCGGATCGTTTTGTGCTGTTTGAATCGCATAAGGGGCGTTATCGGGCATTGGCCGAATGGCCGCTGGTGCCCGACTAAAAAAAGGCGCCCGAGGAGGGCGCCCAAATTCACCTTAACCGAGGAAGCCAGGTGAGGCCGTTCTGCTGCAGGGAGCGTGCAGCGGTGGTAAGGCGCTGCGGGAACGGAAAACGGTTGAGTCTTGTGTTGCGATGGCGGTCTTACATTCAGCGATTACTTCCCGAGCTTGACCCGCGTCCAGCCCCGGGTCATCACCCGCTGAATCCCGATCGGCATGTCCGGAATCGCATACAGCGTCGCCATCACGGCTTGCGGCGGATACGAACCCGGATCGTCGCGAATCGCTTCATCCACCAACGGCGTCGCCGCCGCGTTGGCGTTGCTGTAGCCGATGTTGTTAGTGATCTCGGCAATGATGTCCGGGCGCATCAGGAAGTTCATGAACAGGTAGGCGTTCTCGACGTTCGCCGCGTCCCGGGGAATGGCGACCATGTCATAGAAACTGCCGGCGCCTTCTTTCGGGATGCTGTAGTCGATCTTCACCGCGTTGCCCGATTCCTGCGCGCGGGCCTTGGCTTGCAAGACGTCGCCGGAATAACCGACCGCCACGCAGATGTTGCCGTTGGCCAGGTCGGAGATGTATTTCGACGAATGGAAATACGCCACCGACGGGCGAATCTTCATGAACAGCGCTTCAGCTTCGGCGATCTGGCCTTTGTCCTGCGAGTTCACCGGGTAGCCCAGGTAGTGCAGGGCGGCGGGGAGCATTTCCGTAGGCGAATCGAGGAAGCTGATGCCACAGGCTTTCAGCTTTTCCGCGTTTTCCGGTTTGAACAGCAAGTCCCAGGAGTTGGTCGGTGCATGGGCGCCGAGCACTTCCTTGACCTTGGCCGGGTTGAAACCGATGCCGATCGAGCCCCACATGTACGGGAAGGCGTGAGCGTTATCCGGATCGCTGGCGGACGCATTTTTCAGCAGGACCGGGTTGAGGTTTTTCCAGTTCGGCAGCTTCGATTTGTCCAGCGTCTGATAGACGCCAGCCTTGATCTGCTTGGCCAGGAAACTGTTGGACGGCACAACAATGTCGTAGCCGGATTTGCCTGCGAGCAGGCGTGCCTCAAGGGTTTCATTGCTGTCGAACACATCGTAGGTCACGCGGATGCCGGTCTCGTCTTCGAACTTCTTGACGGTGTCCGGGGCGATGTAATCCGACCAGTTGTAGACGCGCAGTACCTTGTCATTGGCCTGGGCGCCGGTAGCCATCGCGCCCAATAAGGACAGTGTCAGCAGAGTCCTGCCAAACATTTTCATCGGTACAACTCCATTCTTTTTATTTAGAACACAAAACCTGTGGCGAGGGAGCAAGCGCCCTCGCCACAGTTAACTCAACAACGGTCTTAAGCCGTTGCTCCAGCCATTTGCTTGTTCGGTTGCTGCCACGATTCACTGGCGGTCTGGTCCATCGCTTCCTGGATCGCACGTTTGCGGGTGGCTTCAGCGCGGCGGCTGAAGTACCAGACCATGAAGGTCACGATCGAAACGGCGAGCAGAATCAGGCTGGCCACGGCGTTGATCTCGGGCTTCACGCCCAGGCGCACCGCCGAGAACACTTCCATCGGCAACGTCGTCGAGCCCGGTCCCGACACGAAGCTCGCCAACACCAGGTCATCCAGCGACAGGGCAAACGACATCATGCCGCCGGCTGCCAGCGAGGGTGCGATCATCGGAATGGTGATCAGGAAAAACACCTTGAATGGCTTGGCCCCAAGGTCCATGGCCGCTTCTTCGATGGACAGGTCCAGCTCACGCAAGCGCGCCGACACCACCACCGCTACATACGCCGCACAGAACGTGGTATGGGCGATCCAGATCGTGACGATGCCACGTTCCTGCGGCCAGCCAATCAACTGCGCCATCGCCACGAACAGCAGCAACAACGACAGACCGGTGATCACTTCCGGCATCACCAGCGGCGCCGTTACCAGGCCGCCAAACAGCGTGCGACCCTTGAAACGCGTAACGCGAGTCAGGACAAACGCCGCCAGCGTACCGAGTGCGACCGCGGCCACCGCCGTGTAGCAGGCGATTTCCAGCGAGCGCACCACCGAGCCCATCAGTTGGGTGTTGTCGAGCAGGCCGGCGTACCACTTGAACGACCAGCCACCCCACACCGTCACCAGTTTCGAGGCGTTGAACGAGTAGATCACCAGGATCAGCATCGGCAGGTAGATAAACGACAAGCCGAACACCAGCATCATTTTTGAAAAACCGAAACGTTTCATCCCCGTGCCTCCATCTCTTTGGCCTGGCTGCGGTTGAACAGCAGAATCGGCACAATCAGGATCAACAGCATCACCACCGCCAGGGCAGACGCCACCGGCCAATCGCGGTTGTTGAAGAACTCTTGCCACAGCACGCGACCGATCATCAGGGTCTCCGGGCCGCCCAGCAGTTCCGGGATCACGAATTCACCGACCACCGGAATGAACACCAGCATGCAACCGGCGATGATGCCGTTCTTGGCCAGCGGCACGGTGATTTTCCAGAAGTTGTTGAAGTTGCTGGAACCCAAATCCGAACCCGCTTCCAGCAGGCTTTGATCGTGCTTGACCAGGTTGGCGTACAGCGGCAACACCATGAACGGTAGATACGCATACACCACGCCGATATAGACGGCGGTGTTGGTGTTGAGGATCTCGATCGGGTGATCGGTCAGCCCGGTCCACATCAAAAACGCGTTAAGCAGGCCGTTGTTGCTGAGGATGCCCATCCACGCGTAAACGCGGATCAGGATCGCGGTCCAGGTCGGCATCATGATCAACAGCATCAGGACGTTTTGCGTTTCCTTGTTGGCCTTGGTAATGGCGTAGGCCATCGGGAAACCGATCACCAGGCACATCAGCGTGCTGAAAAACGCGACCTTCAACGAGCCGAGGTAGGCCGAGAGGTACAGCTCATCGTCGGTCAGCAACAGGTAGTTGCCGACGTTGAGGAACAGCTGAAACTTCTGTTCGGCGTAGGTGTAAATCTCCGAGTAAGGAGGAATGGCCAGCGCCGCTTCCGAGAAGCTGATCTTCATCACCAGGAAGAACGGCAACAGGAAAAACAGGCACAGCCACAGGAAAGGAACCCCGATGACGAGCTTTCGACCACTCGGCATCAGCCGCATGAACTGCTGATTGAGTGTTTTCATGAGCGCAGTACCACGCCGCTGTCGTCTTCCCACCACACGTACACGGTGTCGTCCCAGGTCGGACGCGCGCCACGGCGTTCGGCGTTGGCCATGAACGACTGCACGACTTTGCCGCTTGGCAGTTCGACGTAGAACACCGAGTGACCGCCGAGGTAGGCGATGTCATGCACTTTGCCTTTGGACCAGTTGTAGCGGTTCTCGGGCTTGACTGTGCTGACCAGCATTTTTTCCGGGCGGATGGCGTAGGTAATCGACTTGTCCTGCACCGAAGTGCTGACGCCGTGACCGACGTAAATCTTCTGCTCGAGGTCCGGACTGTGGATGATCGCGTGACCTTCAAGGTCTTCCACCACGGTGCCGTCGAAGGCGTTCACGTTGCCGATAAACTCGCAGACCATGCGGCTGACCGGTGCTTCATAGATGTCGACCGGGCTGCCGATTTGCGCAATCCAGCCCAGGTGCATGATCGCGATGCGCTGGGCCATGGTCATGGCCTCTTCCTGGTCGTGGGTCACCATCACGCACGTCACGCCGACGCGTTCGATGATTTCCACCAGCTCCAGTTGCATCTGCGAACGCAGCTTTTTATCCAGCGCTCCCATCGGTTCGTCGAGCAGCAACAGCTTGGGACGCTTGGCCAGGGAGCGGGCGAGGGCCACACGCTGACGCTGACCGCCGGACAGTTGATGCGGCTTGCGTTTGGCGTATTGGGTCATGTGCACCAGGCGCAGCATTTCTTCAACGCGGGCGTCGATTTCGCTGGCGGGCAAACGGTCCTGCTTGAGGCCGAAGGCAATGTTCTGCGCCACGGTCATGTGCGGGAACAAGGCGTACGACTGGAACATCATGTTGATCGGCCGCTCGTACGGCGGCATGTCAGTGATGTCCACGCCGTCGAGGAAAATCCGCCCATCGGTCGGGCGCTCGAAGCCTGCGAGCATGCGCAGCAGGGTCGATTTGCCGGAACCGGAACCGCCGAGCAGGGCGAAGATCTCGCCTTGATGAATCTCGAGTGAGACATCATCTACTGCGCAGGTTTCGTCGAATTTCTTGGTGACGCGGTCGACTTTCACCAACACCTTTTTCGATGTCTGGTGACCTTCAAGAGCCTTCCTGTAAATGCTGGAGGCGTTTGCCATGTGAAACTCCCAACAGGTTTCAGTCGTCGGGCCAACGCGGCCTGACTTAATAGTTGATTGCAAGCCTGAGCCGTACGATTTCAGTGAATTCGGCAGTGCCCCCCCTGTAGGGGTGTTGCGTTGGATTCACTGGCCCGTACCGCCTGGGCTTATTCGGCGCCGCCGTCCTGGCTGCCTGGTAGTACTTGTTGTTATCGCAGTGTTGCTGTCGCGAGGGGCGGGCGCGCGAAGGCACGCCCGTCTGACTCGCGGGGGCAGTAATCGGTTGTTTGTTTATTCAGTCAGCGGCTTTTACGCTGCGCGGCCCGTCGCCGGCACGCATCGCCGAACGCCTGGAAAATACTCAAATAAGGAGGATGGGTGAGCACTTGCCATTCCGGGTGCCATTGCACGCCGACGGCAAACGTCGGGCTGTGCTCCACCGAGATCGCTTCGATCAAACCGTCCGGCGCAATCGCTTCGGCACGCAGACCGGGGGCGAGTCTGTCGATGCCCTGGCTGTGAATCGAATTGACCCTGAACTCATCGGGCAACTCCAGCGCTTCGAACACACCGCCCGGTTGCACGGTCACCGCATGCGCCGGTGCGTATTGCACCGCCAGCTCAGGACTGTCTGCCTCGCGGTGATCGAGCATGCCCGGCAGTTCGTGGACCTTCTGGTGCAGGCTGCCACCAAACGCCACGTTCATTTCCTGGAAGCCCCGGCAGATGCCGAGCACCGGCACGCCGGCCGCAATGGCTGCACGTAATAAAGGAAGGGTCGTGGCGTCCCGCGCCGGATCGTGATCCGTGCCGGGAGCGCTGGCCGGGCCTTGATAGTGGAAAGGTTCCACATTCGAAGGAGAGCCGGTCAGCAACAGACCGTCGAGATGCGCGAGCACATCCTCGATTTCAGTCAATTCGCCCAGGGAAGGTATGACCACAGGCAGCCCCAGCGCCGCGACGCTGACAGCACGCAAGTACTTGTCGCCGCTGATGTGGTAGGGGTGCAGGCCAATCTGTTTGACGCATGCAGTAACGCCGATCAATGGCTTGAATGCCATTTTTATCACCTCGAAGTTTCACACTTGAACGAGCTTTTCCGGAGCTTAGCCTTGTTGATTTTAATTAACAACTCTCATGTAAAAAATTCTAAACGCCACGCGTCTGATCCTCAGCGTTTACGCGGTGCTCAAGGCTGATCTGGCACTCTCGTCCCCTAAAAAGGCCCGAAAATAAAGGTTGAAGGCTCTGGTGTTCGCTATTGACTTCACTTTGCCGTTCGGGTTGACTGGGCTCGTGAAAGGGTAGTGAACATAATAATTAACAGCTAAAAAATAGGTGCATCATGTCGGTCCCTCTGCGTGCCGTTCAACTCAACGAAGCAAACGCATTCCTTAAGAAATATCCTGAGGTTTTGTACGTCGACCTTCTGATTGCGGATATGAACGGCGTGGTGCGCGGCAAGCGCATCGAGCGCACCAGTCTTCATAAGGTCTACGAAAAAGGCATTAACCTGCCGGCGTCCCTGTTTGCTCTGGACATCAACGGTTCCACGGTGGAAAGCACCGGCCTGGGTCTGGACATCGGCGACTCTGACCGAATCTGCTTCCCCATCCCCGGTACCCTGAGCATTGAGCCGTGGCAGAAGCGCCCAACCGCTCAGTTGCTGATGACCATGCACGAACTCGAAGGCCAGCCGTTCTTTGCCGACCCGCGAGAAGTGTTGGCCAATATCGTGCGCAAGTTCGATGACCTGGGCCTGACCATCTGCGCAGCCTTCGAACTCGAGTTTTATCTGATCGACCAGGACAACGTGAACGGTCGTCCGCAATCGCCACGTTCGCCGGTATCGGGCAAGCGTCCGGTGTCGACCCAGGTGTATCTGATCGACGACCTCGACGAATACGTCGACTGTCTGCAAGACATCCTCGAAGGCGCGAAAGAGCAGGGCATTCCTGCCGACGCCATCGTCAAGGAAAGCGCCCCGGCGCAGTTCGAAGTGAACCTGCATCACGTCAACGACCCGATCAAGGCCTGCGACTACGCGGTGCTGCTCAAGCGTCTGGTGAAGAACATCGCCTACGACCACGAGATGGACACCACGTTTATGGCCAAGCCGTATCCGGGTCAGGCGGGCAACGGTTTGCACGTGCACATTTCGATTCTCGACAAAGAAGGCAACAACATCTTTGCCAGCGAGGATCCCGAGCAGAACGCCGCGCTGCGACACGCGATCGGCGGTGTGCTCGAGACCCTGCCGGCGCAGATGGCGTTCCTCTGCCCGAACGTCAACTCGTACCGTCGTTTTGGTGCGCAGTTCTACGTGCCGAACTCCCCGAGCTGGGGCATCGACAACCGTACCGTGGCGGTGCGTGTGCCAACCGGTTCGCCGGATTCGGTGCGCATCGAACACCGTGTCGCCGGTGCCGACGCCAACCCGTACCTGCTGATGGCCTCGGTGCTGGCCGGTATTCACCACGGCCTGACCAACCAGATCGAGCCGGGCGCCCCGGTGGAAGGCAACAGCTACGAGCAGAACGAGCAGAGCCTGCCGAACAACCTGCGCGATGCACTGCGCGAGCTGGACGACAGCGAAGTCATGGCCCGTTACATCGACCCGCTGTACATCGACGTGTTCGTGGCGTGCAAGGAAAGCGAGCTGGCCGAGTTCGAGAACTCTATCTCCGACCTTGAGTACAACTGGTACTTGCACACGGTCTAAAGACCTACCCCAATCCCTGTAGGAGTGAGCCTGCTCGCGATGGCGTCATCACATTCAATAATGATGGTGATTGATCCACCGCTATCGCCGGCAAGCCGGTCTCACTCCTACAGGGGAGCGGATTACCAAATTTTGATGGGCGAGCGTTTGCTCGCCAATCGAACAAATCCCCTGCGTCGAGTCACAACCATGACAAACACTCGCAGCGACTGGGAACAACGCTTCCAGTCCCTCACCATCGAAGCCCGTGCATTCATCGACGGCCAATACTGCCCGGCACTCAGCGGCGACACCTTTGAGTGCATGAGCCCGGTCGACGGCCGTTTCCTGGCCAACGTCGCCAGCACCGACGAAGCCGACGCCAATGCGGCCGTCGCCGTCGCGCGCCGCACGTTTGAATCCGGCATCTGGGCCAGCCTCGCTCCGGCCGAGCGCAAGCGCACCCTGATCCGCTTCGCCGACCTGATCCTGGCCAACCAGGAAGAACTGGCCCTGCTCGAAACCCTCGACATGGGCAAGCCGATCAACGACTCGATGAACATCGACATTCCAGCGACCGCCAACGCGATCCGCTGGAGCGCCGAAGCCATCGACAAGATCTACGACGAAGTCGCCGCCACGCCGCACGACCAACTCGGCCTCATCACCCGCGAACCTGCGGGCGTGGTCGCGGCCATCGTGCCGTGGAACTTCCCGTTGATCATGGCCAGCTGGAAGTTCGCTCCCGCCCTGGCTGCCGGCAACTCGTTCATCCTCAAGCCATCGGAAAAGTCGCCGCTCACCGCCATTCGCATTGCGCAACTGGCACTGGACGCCGGCATTCCAAAAGGCGTGTTCAACGTTCTGCCGGGCTACGGTCACACCGTCGGCAAGGCGCTGGCGTTGCACATGGACGTCGACGTGCTGGCCTTCACCGGCTCGACCGCGATTGCCAAGCAACTGATGATCTACGCCGGGCAAAGCAACATGAAACGCGTCTGGCTCGAAGCCGGCGGCAAGAGCCCGAACGTGGTGTTCGCCGACGCGCCGGACCTGCGCGCCGCCGCACAAGCAGCCGCCGGTGCGATTGCCTTCAACCAGGGCGAAGTCTGCACCGCCGGTTCACGCTTGCTGGTCGAGCGTTCGATTCGCGAGCAGTTCATTCCGTTGCTGGTGGAAGCGCTGCAAGCCTGGAAACCGGGGCACGCCCTGGACCCGGAAACCACCGTCGGCGCGGTCGTCGACCAGCGTCAACTGGATAACGTGTTGCGCTACATCCAGGTCGGCAAAGACCAGGGCGCGCAACTCATCGCCGGCGGCAGCCGCACCCTCGAAAGCACCGGCGGCCTGTACGTGGAACCGGCGATTTTCGACGGCGTGACCAACGCCATGACCATCGCCCGCGAAGAAATCTTCGGCCCGGTGCTGTCGCTGATCACCTTCGACACCGCTGAAGAAGCCCTGGCCATCGCCAACGACAGCATCTTCGGCCTCGCCGCCGGTGTCTGGACCAGCAACCTGAGCAAGGCCCACACCTTCGCTCGCGGCTTGCGTGCCGGCAGCGTCTGGGTCAACCAGTACGACGGCGGCGACATGACCGCGCCGTTCGGTGGGTACAAGCAGTCGGGTAACGGTCGGGACAAATCGCTGCACGCGTTCGACAAATACACCGAACTCAAAGCGACCTGGATCAAGCTCTAACACCTATAAAAAAAGCGACGGTCGCCGGCACATGCCAGCGGCCATCGGAGAAACCTATGAAACAAACAACACATGTAAACAGCTACTACGCCGCCACCCGTAACTTCACCGGCGAATTCCCGGTGCTTGAAGAGCTGGTGGAATGCGACGTCTGCATCATCGGCGCCGGCTACACCGGTTTGTCCTCGGCCCTGTTCCTCGCGGAAGCGGGCTACAGTGTGACCGTCCTCGAAGCCGCCAAAGTCGGGTTCGGCGCCAGCGGTCGCAACGGCGGCCAACTGGTCAACTCCTACAGCCGCGACGTCGATGTGATCGAAGAGCGCTACGGCGACAAGACCGCTGAAATCCTTGGCAGCATGATCTTCGAAGGCGCCGACATCATCCGTCAGCGCATACAGCACTACGACATCCAGTGCGACTACAAGCCGGGCGGCATCTTCGCCGCGATGAACAAGAAACAACTCAAAGGCCTGGCCGAGCAGAAGAAGAGCTGGGAGCGCTACGGCAACAAAAACCTGAAAATGCTCGACGCGGCGGACATCAAGCGTGAAGTCGGTTCCGATGCCTACGTCGGCGGCTTGCTGGACATGCAGGGCGGCCATATTCACCCGCTGAACCTGGCCCTCGGCGAAGCCTCGGCCATCATCGGCCTGGGCGGCAAGATCTACGAACAATCGGCGGCGGTGGAAATCACCTACGGCGAACCGATCACCGTGCGCACCGCCAAAGGCGTGGTCCGCGCCAAATACCTGCTGATCGCCGGCAACGCCTACCTGCCGCAAGGCCTCGACAATCGCGTGACCAGCAAAAGCATGCCGTGCGGTTCGCAAATCGTCGTCACCGAACCGTTGTCCGAAAAGGTTGCGCGCAGCCTGATCAAAAACAACTACTGCGTCGAAGACTGCAACTACCTGCTCGACTACTACCGCCTGACTGCCGACAACCGCCTGCTGTACGGCGGCGGCGTGGTCTACGGCGCACGCGAACCGGACGACATCGAGCAACTGATCCGCCCGAAAATCCTCAAGACCTTCCCGCAACTGAAGGACGTGAAAATCGACTACCGCTGGACCGGCAACTTCCTGCTGACCATGTCGCGCATGCCACAATTCGGCCGCATCGAGAAAAACGCCTACTACATGCAAGGCTACAGCGGCCACGGCGTCACCTGCTCGCACCTGGCCGGCAAACTGATCTCGGAAATGATCCGTGGCGACGCCGAACGCTTCGACGCGTTCGCCTCGCTTCCGCACATGCCAATGCTCGGCGGCCGCACCTTCCAGGCCCCGCTCACCGCCATGGGCGCCGCGTACTACGCACTGCGTGATCGGTTCGGGATCTAAGCCCCGACACAGGCTCTGCTCCCACCACCGATCAAAATGTGGGAGTCGGGCTTGCCCGCGATGACGGCAAATCAGCCACCATCAAAGCCGCCTGACACCCCCAAAACCCACATTGCCAAACGGTCTGACATGTACACCCTCAGCTTTTTCACTAACCAGTTATCGAACCTGCTGAGCAACACCCCCAAACGTGATTTAATACCCGCCTTTCAAATTTCCGGGACAGGGAAGCGGTACTCTCGCGGCCAAAAGTCGCCCGCCATCCACCCCCATAACCCTTAAGTATTCTTCGCATAAGGCTGTCATGGACACGGGCTCACGACTCAAACTAGTACGCGAAAGCTACAAACTGTCCCAGCGCGAGCTGGCCCGGCGTAGCGGCGTCACCAATGCCACCATCTCCCTGATCGAACAGAATCGCGTCAGTCCTTCCGTCAGCTCGCTCAAAAAACTGCTTGAAGGCATTCCCATGTCTTTGGCGGACTTCTTTACCTTTGATCAGCCGCCGCGTGAGCACCAATACGTGTTCCGCGCCAACGAACAGCCAGATCTCGGCCGTCATGGGCTGCGGTTGCTGCTGATTGGCGCTTCGGTGCCGAGTCGACAGATGCGCCTGTTGCGCGAGCAATACGCGCCTGGGGCGAGTTCGGGGGAAGAGCCGATTGTGCATTCGGAAGGGGAGGAGTGTGGGTTGGTTACTCGGGGAACGGTTGAGTTGACGGTTGATGGGCAGATTAGCGTGTTGAATGCCGGGGATGGGTATTACTTTCCGACGACGCTGCCGCATCGGTTTCGGAATATTGGGGCGGATGAGGCTGAGATTATTAGTGCGAATACGCCGGCGAATTTTTGATTGCGGAACTGAATAATACGGGGGTTGAATAGTATTCAAAACAATATGTTTAACCCTCTTTATCAGTATAAGCGCGAGAAATAGAATATGCCGGTATCCGCTGAACACCAGTTTGTTGCTGAGGAGCTTGACTCCGTTTTAAGTTTTTATGCTAAAACGAAGCTTTTCGGTGTCCTTGAAGCTGATCGAAAAAAATATGATTATGCGTGTGTGCTCGAGAGAGACTGTAGGAGGCCGCTTGTATCTCAAGTGCTATGGTCCCATTCGGAAGGTGTACACAAAGACCTCATGAGCTTACTCCATGACCGAAATGCACCCATAAAAGTGTATTTTGCTAAGGACACTACCAAGCATCGATTGAAAATTTCTGAGATTATCTCAAATTATCGAGGGGATGAGGCTTTAAGTCCTCTACTTCAAGGATTAAAGATTATTTACCTCCCATCTGAGTTTGACGCGGACAAACAAGAAGAGCAGAGGTGGATGTCTAACTATATATCTGAGATTGTATGCAAAGATCTTTTGTTTGCAACTGTTTTTGGAAGGCTTATCAAGTCGGATGTTCGAGTTTTTGCTAATCATAATGGTCCAATTGGTTTAAAGTACGCCGTTCTCGATGAAATAATAAAAAATGGTTTGATTCATACGCCAACTTTTAAAAGCTCCATCGGCTATCGGTCTGATGGTCCCACGAGGGAAATCATCACAATGTTGTCGGCGTTAGGACTAGTTCAGAGACCTGATCAAACCGTGTTAGCTTTACCAACGATAAAAGGGAGGATGTTCATGGACTTGAGCAAGCATCTTCTTTATGAAAAATATAATCCAGATCATATGTTAGGCGATTTGGGCTCGATTAAAAATATGCTGTTCAAACCCAGCGGGTTAGAGGGGTTTGACTACCAGCAAGAGATTGTAGAGTCTGCAGAACACTGCTCCTCCGAATATGGACGCAATCTTCTTGAGGGAATGGATTTTTCTGAGCCTGTATTTTATTCGAACTATGATTGGAAAATATTCTACGATCAGCTTAAAGACGTGCCTGGCTTTAAAAAGAAAACATTTGAGGATGTTGATTGTGCGTTTTTTTTAAAATAGTATTCTAGAGGGAAGGTGGCAGACCTCTTTAAAGATATATCTGTTACCGTTATCTTCAGGCATAAAAAGGGGGGGCGAATTTATTTTTTTCGTCCCCTTCTTAAAATAGATCCTCCTCTTTTTTAATTTTTTGTCTTGCTCTAACTCAAGTAAACTTCTTGGAGATTTCGAATTTATTCCCATAATGGCAGCGATACTGGATTTTTGTGTTAATTAGGTTCGTAAATAGTTTCGCCTTTTCTCTTCCTTTGATAAAGGACATGTCGCTCTTTGGAAAGCTAACCTCAAGAAGTATTTTTTCTTCCCCTTTTTCTATTGCATGCTCATCATGAAGGAAGCCTGCCACGCAGTGCGCCAAACCTTTGGTTTGAAAGTGCTCATTTACTAAAGTCACAAATCTTTCGAATACGGTATGTCCATCAAGCTCGATTGCGTCACCTAAAGTTATTAGATATCTGTCTATAATAGATGGTCCCAATCCAACATTTTTCACTTTTAGAGTGTAGGTGTAGTGACCATCTAAAGTTGTACTATTGAACTGGCTATTGAATGTTAGGTGAGGCTTAACCAATAGTCTGTTGTGTTTTCTTGTTGCATAGGATTGATATATGGTAACTCCAAAGCCTAGAGCCGCAATAAAGCATGTAAGTGTAGTTCCCAGCGGAAGTCCCCAGCCTAAGTTAATAGATTGTCCCACAATGAGGCTGGATAAAATAACCACTAACAGCGTGATTAAAACATCAAATTTCGACAGTGACAGCATTAAAATATCTCTTTTGCAGAAAAACGGGTATGAGCGAAGTCATATTGACATTATTCTTGCTCTGCGTCGACATTGTCCGTAAAAAGCCATTTTTGCAAAGACAGCTCGGGGTCGGAGGTTCCGTATGGATTTTCTCTTTGGGTAGTTTGTTGAGAGTCAACACAATAATAAAAAGTGGGCGGATTTGTTTTTCGAAAGCGAAGAAAGTATTTCTGAACAAATCTCCACCTTAGTGTTGCAACAGAAAAACATTTGTATTGGTAATGGTGCCATTTCCAATGTTTCATTAAGGTTTTGGCAACAGATTGCGCCTAAACATACTGGCAAATGATATTTCATTATCTAGTTCCGGCAAATATTTTCCGTCGTTAAAAAGCATTCTTGCGGCGGCACCAGTTGCTGGTACCGGTAGGACAATTGCATCGGGATTATATTTCCTGAATAGTGCTTCTTCCACTTTAACCCCCTCCATTCCGCCGATAAAAACAGCTGCATGAAATTTTTGGCTGGTAATCATTGCTTTCCGCATTGCGGCAAGACTTAGTTGTAGGTGGTTTTTCTTTGCTGGAATGACTCGGACGTCGCAAAAATCATTGTTCTCTATGGGCATTTGACCTTGAAAGAAGGAGCTTTGAAATATTGTAAGCCTGTCTTTTTCCAATTTGCAGTGTTCAACGTATAACGAGATTAGGGGGGTTATTGCCGGGTGGCCACCAAATGTAATCCGGCCAACTGGAAGAATAACCTCAATCAATGCCCTAATTGCCTCTCGGATTAAAAACACATCCGCTGTATCAAAGAAGTCACGATTACGGTCAGGTAACGGTACGCTAGCGGACAAAAATATTTCGATCATGACAGGCACTCCTTCAATGCCGCTGGCGCATCAGCCATGCTAACTGTACGAATAGGTAAATGTGAGTCGAGCCATCGAAGATGTTTGACCCAATTGTCGTGTAACCCTCTACTATCGTAAATTACCCAAATTGATTCGCTTGATTTTTTTTGCTCTGAAATTGAGTCGAATATCGCATTGATACGATCGGATGTGGGTCTACCAACCGCAGGAACTACCGCAAGATTTTTTCCTTGAGTCTCTAACGATATCCAACGCTGGGGTTGAACAGTAGGGACTAACTTAAGATCCCGTGCCGCGTCACAAAAGTTGTCGACAAGATGTGCATGTCTCAAGGCCATTGCTTCTGCTCTCAAATCCTCTGCTCTATCGCAAATTCGTTCCATTGTGGATTTTTTTATGCTGGCCCCTCGTCCAGGTGTAGTTCCACTGAAATCACCAGGCTCCAACTTCATATACCTGCTGAATGCATAGAAGTTATCCTCTAATTGTCCTGGCCAAAGAAGGTGAAGGGTTTGAATGCCTAGGAGATTTGCTTGTGCTAATTCAGCTTTGGTCCAGCGCCCTTCTCGAAAACCCGGCGTGTCTATCAGAACGATAACGTCAACATCAGACATTCGGTGCCATAATTCGGCCTGAAAGTCCACGGCGGGAGGTACAGATCTAACATCTATAAATACATCAAAGCCTCGTTTGTCCAGATTCTCGTAGATGCGATTTGCAAGGGGTTGGGAGCCTTTGCGCCGATAGCTAATGAAAATTCCACGATCTTTTCTGAGAAGTCGGAAGGTCTCGAAAATCAACGAGACAAGGCGGGATGATTTTGATCCATCTGCTGGAAGTATTAACACGTTTATGTGCTTTAGTTGTTCTGGTATTTCATCTTCTATTGCGTCTGCAGCAGACGCTATGGGGGCAATGACTATTGAGTCTTGCATTAGTTTGTTTAAAAAGGGTGGCATGGACTTTTCTTTGTGTCCAAAATAAACACCTATAGCCGGTTTCTTTCTGTCATATGAGTTGAAAGTAGATGATGTTAGAAATATAAGAGTTTCTTCACTGATTCCCAGATCTTTGGCTCGAGCGTGAACTGCACATTTCAATAGATCTAAACGAGAGTCCAGACTTCCCATGACAATTATTTGGTATGCCCATTGTGTCATTTTATGTTTCCAGAATTAAGTTGTTTTCTCTGTTCTGCATTTTTCTAATGATCAAAATTTTTAGTCAGGCTAAAAAGGAAAAGTTTAAAGTCAGCGTCCGACGAGTCCTGCTGCAGTTTCGATCCAGCCGCCAATGTCCTTTCTACCATTTTGTGATGTGAAGTCATAACTCATGTAATGTTTTGAGAGTTGAACGACACTAGTGGACTTGGGTGCTGCAAATCGCAGATCTTTCTCTGGGATTGCGAGAGTGTAATCTGAGTAAGGAATCCATTTTCCACCTTTCCATTCGGCAAGAAAAATTCCTCGCTCAGTTTTATATAGGCCCATTTGGGCTAGAGGGTCGGCTCCCTTTACTGATGTTTGTTTTGCTGCATTCTGCACTCCATGTATGTAAACAGTAAGCAAGCCATTTCCTTTTATTATACTGCGTGCGATTTCGTATCGAACCCACCGTCTGTTCCATGTATCGGTACCTGCGAGAATGCAGGTAACTGAAGTGTTCTCTAAACCATTGCGAAGAAATTTTTTAAGTGCGTCGTCGCTTTCTTTTTTTGATGCCTCGAAAACACTACTGTCAAAAAAACCCCTACTTATTTCTTCTGTGTCTCTCACGACCCAACTATTTCGGACGTTCCATGCACGCCATACGTCAGGTACATAGTGGTAGGAGAAAAACGTTCTACGTGGCAAGTACACCTCCTTGGGTGTAAAACCAATTTTAAGAAGCGCCTAAAATTTAGGCGCAGTATTGGGGTCGTTTTATCGGGCTTTAATCGCTTTGCTGACCCACTCTTCGATGTTTTCTTTGATGTGATCATACACATATGTACTAGTGGAATACGGTGGGTCGTAAATCGTGCCTTTAACTGTTTCTCCATCTACAGTGAGGCCGGCAAATGGATCTGAACCTTTTTTTGCTTGACCTCCGCTTGAATCTTTCAAGTTGTGAATGTAAATAGCGAGTATGCCTAGTCCATCTTTCCAGGCCTTTTTAATCTCATGTTTTATCCAGCGTCGACCCGCAGTGTTTTCACCGACAAGTACAACTAAGCACTCTTTACCCTTCATGTTGTCGGCAATCCATTTTTCGACGGCTTTATCCCCCTCTTGCTTTATCTCTTCCCATTTGTTGGAGGTGAGTAGGGGTTGTTCACTAATGGCGCCTATTTGTTTTACCTGTGATACGCGCCAGTTGTCGGGTTTGTAATGAAAGCTAAAGAAGCATTCCTTGGACATGGTTTTATCCTGCTCTACAAAGTAAAGGGGCGGATTATTTACAAATAGGTCTTTCACCTTTTATCCAAGAAATGAATTCGCTGCCATCGATTAATAACACCTTGAAAAGATGTCAGGTATTCAATTTTCTTATCCAAGAAGGTTTCCTCCAAATTTTTGCTCATACAGATGGTCTAGAGAGTATTTCTTAGGTGTTTCGGACTGAAGTTTAGCCCATTTTCTCAGATCCATATCAGAAATTGATTTAAGATGTGAAATATCCACAGGAAAATTGATGTACGATCTTTCTTCTATTGACTCAAATGATTGGTTGCCTGTTATAGAGTCAAGCGCGATGGCCATAGTACGTCTATGCGACTCTCGGGTTCTACGACGTAATAGTTTCGTCATAGCTATTTCTGAAAATATCCATGGAGAATCTGTATTACTTTTCCCCTTGATGTATTTGTCAACTTGAATGGAGTTTGGAGTGTTGACAAAAAAAATACTTTCACAGGTGTCCATCGTCTTGCTCAGAGCCGTAGAAAGCATCATATGGACATGACTAGTAGACCTGTTTCGATCTGAGTAATTATAAAAACTCTTGTCATCATTGTAACAATGAGCGTTATCAATAAGTCGCAATAACTTATTTGAATAGCCCCATATGCATGAATCAATAAAGCAATTCAATCCTAATTTAGCATTAAGCCATCCAGAGAGACCAATGATTCCCTCCTCATCCTTGTGAGAATGCGAAAGAAAAACTTGCGCATCTTCAACCGGTGGAAACCATTCTTCAATAATCTTGTCTGCTTCCAAAACACCATCAGCGTCTTTAAAGCTATCTAATTTGGATTCAAAGGATTTTTTGTGTGCGTTTTGAATAGATCTGCCATGGTTTACATAGGCTTCAAAATTTTCAAGATCTACGGTTAAATCAAATCCAGCGAACATTTTTCCTTCCTTAGTATTAATGTCAAATTATAAAGTTATGATTTGTTAGGTTTATCTCTATAGCTCAGAACTTCCGGGGCTATAAGTCAACTCACCTATGCCGGTAGTGGCAATATGCCTATGATCTCCAAATTCTTAGCGCAGATCAAGTCACCTCTGAGTTTTCGCGGGTTCTTGACTGACAGGTTTTGGTCCATAGCGATTGAAGCCGACGACTTCCTACCTTTTGGGATAACCTAAACTCATATTTAGCAGTGATACTGTTAGTGCAAAGCGGAGGCTTGGGTCATGGAAATTTCTTTGTTGTACAGAAGCGGCCCACGGCTGGCGAGAGCCGTAAAATATTTTATCTTCTAATCGTAGACGCTCGAACCGGCGAACGGCTAATGCATGGATTCTTGGATCAGCACCAGAGAGAAGAACAATGCCTACGACTGAACGCATTAGCCGCTCGAGAGCTGAAAAATCTCACTTCAGAAATAGACTGATTGTGCAGATGCAGCTGATCATAAAAAATTTGAGTATTCAGCTAAAGTACAGATGCTAGCCTTTCAAGTTGTATCTCCTTCAGCCCGTCTCTGAGTGGCTAAAGAGGAGGGCGCTTTCAAGCAACTTTTTACTCCCAGCATGCGATAACACTTCGACCCCCTCCTTTGACCAGAAGAAAACCTAGGTTGACCGTTTGCTTCTGGCCGATTGTCGCCTGTCACAATCCTCTGAATCCAGCACCCCAGTTCAAGATCTGGAACTACAGCACATGATCAAGTAATAGAAACCCGCATCAACGCGGGTTTTTTTTGGGGGTTGAAATTCGATCACTGGCCTTTGGAGGTATCAAACCCACGCTGCTCAATCACGCGAAACACATCACTCACATCCTGGATCATGATCCGGGCGATGTTGGTGACGGTGTTAATGTCGTTTTCCGCGTAGTCGGGGAGGCTGGTGCAGGCCATGAGGTTGAGGTACTTGAGGACGGCGCTGAGGCGTTCGCTGACGCAGTTATGGAGTTCTTGGAGTGGTGCATCGCTGTCGATGAGCAGGACGGGGTAGTCGGTGGCGAATTGGGACATGGGGGTGAAGCGGCGAGGCGGATTGTTCATTGTCATTGGATAAGATTCTTTATGAAGGGAATGAACTGCCACCTTTTTGCTGCGATACAAAATGGGTGGCAACTGTGCGCGGGTTCGCAGACCAGGAAAGAATCAAACCCGGCAGACTCGAAAGTCTCCCACGCACAGCCGCCATAAACTGCGACGCAGGCGAAGCTCGCCTGGGTGTCTTATGACGGTGCCGGCTGATTCTATTCTGTAGGGCTGCGAAACCCAATCGCTAACTGCGGTCAGCGACGGGTCGAATATAGGGGGCGATTTGGGTGTCTGCAAACAGGGGTGTAGGACCAAAATCCGTATTTTGTGGCTGATAGCGTGAACCGCGTTTGGTTGAGAAGCTGACGTGTATTCAGAGTTTGTTTAGTTTCAGGTGGGCAGTGCACGCCGGATTTGCGGCTGCTGCGCAGCCGAACGCAGGCTTCGCCAGCTGCTACGAGGGGCGGGTGTTGTTTAATGGTTCGGCAGGGTTTGGGTCGGCTTCGCCTCCCATCGGGAGCAAGTTCCCTCGTCACAGAGGGTGATTTCCCACACGATTTTCGGAGGTGAAAATCCAAGAAAAGCAGCTTCGGTGGCGTGCTGATTAAGCGTAGCTGGAGGCCGTTGACCGGAGAGGCATGGCTTCATTCATAGCTTTTCATAAACCACTTCGAAATCAGATCCAAGTTCGATTTGGATAATAGCGAGCAGGGCGTGCGCCGCAGAATCGAACCGTGTGTACTCCGCTGATTCCCAAGGGCCGGGATCTGGTGGGTAGTCCCAATTTAGAGATGTGTCATGCCAGCGTGTCAATTCATTCAGAGACGTTCGGGTTTCGTCAGTAAGCGGTAGCTGATCTTCAATTGGGCCTACCGAAAATTGTTCGCGTGCGGTTTCGTTCCCGCACCACAGCACCCCGCCACCCCATTCGAACATCAAGCGTATAAGGAATTTTTGTTTCATCGCGCTTTTCCAGTAGGGGGATAGTGCCCGAGATGGTAGCGGTGATTGTAAAGGGCAGCCATCAACAACCGCTGTTGAGACCTGAAGCAGATATCAGATATACCTGCAAAAGCAATTTGTGCTTTGAGCCAGTCAGAAACAACAAAGCCCCGAATCATCGGGGCTTTGTTCTTTGCGTTTGCGCAGTTCAAAAATCCTTACCGCACAGTATCCAACCTCATTGTCTGGCCTGCGGTGAGTGTGGGTTGTGATCGGTGTGTTTCGGTCCCGCCAGTGCCCACGCTATCAGCCCGAATAGCGGTACAAACACGATTACCACCATCCATACGAGTTTGTTGCTGGATTTGCCTTCGGCTTTTCGCACTTTGTTGATTGCCCATATCTCGACCAGCACAAGAATTGCGGCGAGTACGATCCAGATGGTTTCGGTTTGCATTGGTCACCCTCCTGATAGTCATTCAGTTAGGTGGGTGGGTGTGGGCGGGGTTCATTTAATTTCGGGTTTTGTGGAAGGGCGGGTGAAGCGAAAACGGGTTTGCTCGCGAAGGTATGGCAGTCGATAGGGATGTTGACTGTCAGGACCTCTTCGCGAGCAAGTCGAATCGTCGCACCGCCGCTCCCACAGGGGATTGGGTTCCAATTACAGACTGGTGGCCAGTTTCCCACTCGACAACCGGCGTTTGTAGGCCGTGTCGCGGTTGGCTAGCCAGTAGTAGAGCGGGGAGGTGATGAGTAGGCCTACCAGCCAGGACAAGTCAGCGCCGTTGATGTGTTCGGAGATGGGGCCGACGTAGAGTGGCGTGTTCATGAAGGGGATCTGCACCACGATGCCAATCGCGTAGGCCAACAGTGCCTGCGGGTTGTAGCGGCCATAGATCCCGCCATCGACTTTGAAGATCGAACCAATATCGTACTGACCTTTGTGAATCGCATAGAAGTCGATCAGGTTGATCGCGGTCCACGGCACCAGCACCACGAGCAGCACCAGCACCATGTCGACGAAGTGGCCGATGAAGTTGGCCGAGGCGCCGACGGCGGCGAAGCAGCAGGCGGCGAGGACGATGACCGAGAGTACGGCGCGGCTTTTGGCGGTCGGGATCCAGCGGTAGGCGAAGGTTTGCACCAGGGTGATCAGCGACAGCACGGCGCCGTACAGGTTGAGGGCGTTGTGGCTGATGACGCTGAGCAAAAACAGCACGAGCATTAACGGGCCGATGGAGCCGGTGGCGAGTTTGACCGCATCCATGGTGTCCATGCCGACCGGTGTGGCGAGCACGGCGACGGCGCCGAAGATGAACGAGAGGCTGGAGCCGAGGACGGTGCCCAGATACGTGGTCCAGAACGTTGCGGCCACGGGCACGTTGGCGGGCAGGTAGCGCGAGTAGTCGGAGACGTAGGGTGCGAAGGCGATTTGCCAGAGTGCGGCGAGGGAGACGGTGGCGAGCCAGCCGGAGATGTTGAAGCTGCCGCGGGTGAGGAAGTCGGCGGTCTGCACGTGGGTGAAGATGTAGCCGAAGCCCAGCACGATGCCGGCGCCGAGCACCCAGGTGCCGATGCGGTTGAGCACGTGGATGAAGCGGTAGCCGATGATGCCGATGATGCCGGAACCGAGGGCACCGATGACAATGCCGACTGGCACCGGCACGCTGTCGACCACGCCGTGCAGGGATTTGCCGGCGAGGACGATGTTAGAGGCGAAGAAACCGATGTACATGATGCCGGCGATCAGCACCACCAGCAGGGCGCCGAGGGAGCCGAACTGGGCGCGGCTCTGGATCATTTGCGGAATACCCATCTGCGGGCCTTGCGCCGAGTGCAGGGCCATCAGCACGCCGCCGACCAGGTGGCCGACGAGGATGGCGACGATGCCCCACACCAGGTTCAGGTGAAACATTTGCACGCCGAGGGCGCCGGTAACGATGGGCAGTGGCGCGATGTTGCCGCCGAACCAGAGGGTGAACAGGTCGCGGGTTTTGCCGTGACGATCTTCGGGCGGCACGTAGCCGATGGTGTGTTTTTCAATGAGCGGGGCGGAGGTTGTTGCAGCGGTAACCATGACGAACTCCAAGGCAATGTGAGTACGTGGACGTACTTCGGTGAGCGCTGCACGAGGGCTGCGCTTTTCTTGTTGGAGTTGATGATGGGCGGTGGGCGGGGAGAGATAAATTAGTAAGATTGTGGGTATAGACGTTAAAAAAAGTATGCCGGTTGGTCGCTGGAAAATTGAGGAGAATAGGGGGCGTTACGGATGCGATACTGTGGGAGCGGGCTTGCCCGCGATGGCAGTCTGTCAGCCAACTTAATATTGACTGTCAGGCCCTCATCGCGGGCAAGCCCGCTCCCACAGGGATTTCTGGTGTGTTCGGATGCTTTGCTAGCTGATCGACAGCAGCATCCGTTGCAGCATCGCATCGCAAGCGGTGAGTTGTTCAAGGCTGACGAATTCATCAGGTTTGTGGCCTTGGTCCATGCTGCCGGGGCCGCAGACGACGGTGGGGATGCCTGCTGCGTCGAACAGGCCGCCTTCGGTGCCGAAGGCTACGGTGCCGAATTCCCGGGAGCCGGAGAAAGCGGCAATCAACTCCGCCGCTTCGCTGTGCGCATCGGTCGCCAGACCGGGGTACGCCGACAGCTCACTGAAGCGGATCTCACTCTGTTCACTCACGGCCCGCATGCGCGGCAACACTTGTTGCTCGGCATAGGCCTTCAGTTCCTGCGCCACATCATTGGGATCAAACGAGGGCAGGGCACGGATTTCGAAGTCGAAGCGGCAATCGGCGGGGACGATGTTCAACGCCTTGCCACCCGAAATCACCCCGGTTTGCACGGTGCTGAACGGCGGATCGAATCGCGCATCATGAAGTTCCGGCGCTTTGAGCCGGTTGCCAATCCGCCCCAGCTCACCAATCAACTCAGCGGCATATTCAATCGAGTTGACCCCCAGCGGCGCATACGCCGAATGACACGCTTGCCCGTGAACATCACACCGCATCGCCAGTTTGCCTTTATGCCCGAGCACCGGTTTCAGCTCGGTCGGTTCGCCAATGATGCACAGCATCGGTTTGACCGGACGTTGTTCCAGTTCCGTCAGCAGCGAACGCACACCGAGGCAGCCGACTTCTTCATCATAAGAAAGCGCGATGTGCACCGGTACGCGTAGCGTGGCCTGCACCAGCGATGGCACCAGGGCCAGCACGCAGGCGATGTAGCCTTTCATGTCCGCCGTTCCGCGACCGTAGAGTTTGCCGTCGCGCTCGGTGAGTTCGAACGGCGCCACGGTCCACGGCTGGCCGTCGACGGGCACCACGTCGGTGTGCCCCGACAGCACGATGCCCGGCACATCCGCCGGGCCGAGGGTGGCGAACAGATTGGCCTTGCTGTGTTGCTCGTTGTAGACCAGCTCGCACGGCACATCGAAGCCCGCGAGGTAGTCGCGCACGAACTCGATCAGCTGCAGGTTGGACTCGCGGCTGGTGGTGTCGAACGCCACCAGCGTCTGCAACAACTCGCGGCTGTGGCTCATCGGTCGTCACCGGCGACGCCGTAGCCAGGGGATTTGTCCGGGGCCAGGGCGCGGTCGATGTAGTCCTGAACTTGTGGGCGATAGGCGTCCCACAGTTTCTCGAGCTCACCGATTGGGTTTTCGTCGGCCCAGTCGACCCGCAGGTTGATGATCGGCCACGTCAGTTCACCCACGACGATCATCGCCGCCGAATGCACCGGCCCGGCCTCACCGCCGGCGGCAATCGCGGCTTTCATGGCAGCGAGCAAGCGGTCGGCCAGCTGGCCTTCACCATGTTCGAACGCTTCAACCATCGCCTCGATTACCGAGCGGTCCGCGAGCATGTTGCCGGCCGCCACGCAGTGTTCACCGGACACCGCGTTGTGATTGCCCAGGGTCTGCGCGCCGCTGAAATGTGCGGTGCGGCCGAGGTGGTCGATGGCGGTGATTTGCCGGTACTGGCTGTAGCCGTTGCGGGTCAGGACTGTGTCCAGCGCCTCGGCCGGTGCGAGGCCTTGCTCCATCAGGGCGAGGGTTTCGGGGCCGAGTGAGGGCAGAGTGATGTTTTGCGTCGAGACTGCGCCGACACCCGGCAGCAGCCAGGGGCAACGAGCGCCGACAGCGATGCTGGAGGAACTGATCGCGATGCCGAACTGACCGGTTTCGGGGCAACGGGCGGCGATGGAGAAGGTCATGGTTTTGCTCCTTGGTTAAACCCTTGGCTGTTGCTGTGTCTGGGCGGGCCTGCTCGCGAAGGCCGCGACTCGGTCTTACTCAGGAATCACCGCAATCACATCAATCTCCATCAACCACTGCGGTTGCCCCAGTGCAGACACCACCAACCCGGTCGAAATCGGAAACACGCCCTTCAGCCACTTGCCCACTTCCTGATAAACCGGCTCGCGATACCGCGGATCAATCAGGTAAGTCGTGGTTTTTACGATGTGGCTCAGGTCGCTGCCAGCCTCTTCCAGCAACTGTTTGACGTTGCGCATCGCCTGCTCGGCCTGCGCACGCGGGTCGCCCAGGCCGACCAGGTTGCCTTCGAAATCGGTGCCGACCTGGCCACGAACATAAACGGTATTACCGGCCCGCACGGCTTGGCACAAATCATTGTCCAGGCTCTGGTTCGGGTAGGTTTGCTTGGTGTTGAACATGCGAATTCGGGTGTGGGTTGGCGTGGCCATGTGAAGCTCCTGAAAAAAGTATTAAGCGCTGACAGTGGTTTTATGGGCGACCGGCACGGCTTCAGCCTGACGCTGCGCCGCATCGTGGTAGTCGAGGTACGACCGCTGGATGGCGATGTGATCAGCCACGTATTTCGCGTCGTGCCAAACGCCCCAGATGAACGAAGACCCACGACGCGACTGCCACGGCAGGCCGAGGAAATAGACCCCTGGCTCGCTCGACACACCGCGCTGATGCTGCGGCTTACCGTTGTCGTCGAAAGCACTCACTTTGAGCCAGCTGTAATCGGTGGCAAAACCGGTGGCCCAGATGATCGAAGTCACGCCGGCCTTGACCAGGTCGAGCTCAAGAATCGGATTCGTCACGCACGCCGGATCAGGGAAAGTAATGCGTGCTTCAGGTTCTTCCGGCAGGTCCAGGCCGTTGCGCTCGATGTAGGCATCGGCAGCGTTAAGCAGCGCGAGATAGTTCTCGTCACCGCGCGCCAGGTTCTCGGCCAGGTTCGGCTGGAACGTCGCCACGCCGCCATTGAACGATTGGGTCAGGCCGACCAGGGTCATGCCGCGATGGGCAAGGCCACGGAAGTCGACAGTCTTGCCGCCATGGGCACCGCTGACCGCGATGGTCACGTGTTCCCGGCCGGGTTTCATCGCCGCCTGATCCCACTCGCCGAGCACGCCCAGCCACCAGCAGAAATCCCGGTTGCGATAAGCGCGAGGCGGGCGGTCGTGGGCACCGACCGAGAGGTAGACCTGCTTGCCCGAACGCTGCAATTCATCGGCGATCTGCACGCCCGACGAACCGGCACCCACCACCAGTACAGCGCCTTCCGGCAGTTGCTCGGGGTTGCGGTAATCGGCCGAGTGGATCTGAATGAATGGCTGATCTTTTGGCGCGATGGGTGGAATCACCGGTTTCTGGAACGGCCCGGTGGCCGCCACCACACGGTTGGCCTCGATCACGCCGTCGGAGGTTTCAATGGTGAAGCCTGGGCGGCCGACATTGCGCTTGACGCTCAGCACGTCCACGCCGGTGCGCACCGGGGCGTTGAATTTCTTGGCGTAGGCTTCGAAGTAGTCGGCGACACGTTCTTTCGGGGCAAAGCCGTCGGGGCTCAGGTCATCGAATTCCATGCCTGGAAAACGGTCGTGCCACGCTGGACCGTTGGCCACCAGCGAATCCCAACGCCCGGTGCGCCAGCGCTCGGCAATGCGGTTGCGCTCCAGCACCAGGTGCGGCACGCCGAGTTTGCTCAGGTGTTCACTCATGGCCACGCCAGCCTGACCGGCGCCAACGATCAGCGTGTCTGTTTTTGTTTTTTCTGTGGTCATCTCTTTACCCTTCGAAGTGGGATTCAGGTCGCTAATGGCCTGCCATCTCTTGGGGTCAAGACTAGGGATCACCCTGGTATCGGTAAAATATTATTAAGCTGGCATTTGAGTATAAATAACTGAGGCAGAGCGCCCGGACCCGCCTGGGCAGCGGGTTTGGCAGGAGGCGTGTCGAATGGCTACTGCGCTTTCCAGTGCCCGCCGCCCGATTCGCAGTCAATCTTCGCCTGACTCAGGTGTTCGGCACAGCAGTAGTACGTCGTGACCTGCGCGTTATCGGGGATGTTCAGCGAGGTGCAGTTTTTGTCCTTGCTGGTGGCAGCTTTTAGCCATGGCCAGCGCGGGGCTCAGGCAGGCGTGCAGAAGCAGAAGTCGGGTGTTCATCGGGATTTCCTCTCCCATGGCGCCTGACGTCGTCGAAGTCGGGCGCTATAGGATTTCGAAAACGCGATGGGCCGCAGGGTTCAATTCGATTTTTGATCCGCTGCAACCATAGGCCGGGGCCTTAATGCATCTTGCTGTGATCCATCGTGCCGAGAGCCCGCGCTTCGGCTTGCACTTCGATGGTTTCCTGCTCGCCCTTGGCGTTTTTCACGGTCAGGGTCAGCGGGACTTTATCGCCTTCCTTCACCTGGGCGGTCAGGTCAATCAGCATCACGTGGTAGCCGTGGGGATCCAGGGTCACAGGCTTGCCGGCCGGCAGCGCGACGGATTCGACCCTGCCCATTTTCATCACATCGTCTTTCATGCTCATTTGGTGAATCTGTACCGTTTTTGCCACCGGGGACTGAACGCTCAGCAGGGTGCTGTCGCTGTCAGCTTTCACGGTCATGAAGGCGCCGGTCGACGGTTGGCCGGCAACGGTCGCGCGAACCCAGGCGTCGTGAACCTCGGTTTGCGCCGACGCCTGGAACGCCAGGCCAATCAGCGACAGGCCCAGGGCCAGTTGTTTGATGCGTTGGAAGGATGGTGCAGTCATTAACAGACCTCCATGACGGTGAGCAGGTCTTCTGCGCACTCTTGGGCGGTAAGGGACGCGGACAGGCCCAGGCGCAAATTGCCTCGGGAGTCGAAGACATAGCTGGTCGCGGTGTGGGAGAGGGTGTAGCTGTCACCGTTCGGGACTTTTTCAAAGAACACGCCGAATTCCTTGGCGGTGGCTGCGGTTTCTTCCAGCGTGCCGTGCAGCGCTTCGAACGTCGGGTCGAAGGATTTGACGTACTTGTCGAGCATCTGCGGCGTATCGCGTTCAGGGTCGAGGGTGATGAAGATCACCTGGAGCTTTTCGCCATCGCGGCCCATCAGTTTTTTCGCCTGGGCGGCGCGGGCCAGGGTGGTCGGGCAGACGGCCGGGCATTGGGTGAAACCGAAGAAAATCATCGGCATCATCCCGCGATAGCTGGTCAGCATCCGGGTTTCGCCATCGACGTCCTTGAGCTTGAAGGTCCGGCCCATGATCTTGTCGCTGAGGTCCTTGCCGTACTTGAACGACAGCTTGCTGCTGTCATCACAACCGGCCAGCAGGCCGAGGCTCAACAGGCTCATGCCGCGCAGGACAGTGCGACGGGTATACAACGTATTCATGGGGGAAAATCCTGTGTCGCGACGTGAAATCTTGGGCGGCTGATGTATCAGACGAAAAATGCGCGTGGATCTTAACAAACTGTAGTGGTCCGCTGGTCATTGTCGGACCGGCGCGGGTGGCAGTACAGAGACAGAACCGGCAAAAAACCACATATCAGATGCGATCCCTGTAGCAGCGGACACAATCTCCTCGCCGTTGCGTTACGGCTGCTAAGCTTCGACCTTGCAGCGTCCGAGCCTTCCCCGGCGGGGGCATTGCAGAGGTTCAAGGAGTACGACTTCAGTATCCATTCCACCTCAAAAAGAGGTGGCGAGTGATTGTCGATAACCTGCACGGAGGCAGGCAATGGTAATCAAGCACGTTGGCAATTCAAGTGCCGAGGGTGTTCCCGAGCCACTTGATCGTGAAGAAATGGAGCGGGTGCTGGCGCAGCTGTTGGCCAGCCCGGTGTTTGCCAAGTCCAGGCGGATGGGCGATCTGCTGCGCTTCCTGGTCGATCATGACCTTCAACATCCGAACACTGCGCTCACTGAGCACGCCATCGGCCTGGCGGTGTTTCGCCGTGATCCGGCGATTTACTGCACTGGCGACGATCCGGTGGTGCGTGTGCAGGTGGGGCGATTGCGCCGCAAACTTGCGGCGCATTACGCCACCAGCGGTCAGCAAGACCCGATACACCTGAGCCTTCCGGCTGGATGTTATCGCCTCGCCTATCAACGACTTCGGCCCAAGGCGATCGCGGCGCGCCACCCGGTGTTACAGATTCAGCCGTTCACCTGCATCACCCGCGACGGCGACGACTTTGCCCGGGGCTTGTGTGAAGAGCTGAGCTGCAGGCTGTTCGAATCGTTCGAGCAGACACAAAGCCATGGCAATCACGTATTGATGAAGGTGCCACGCAGCAGCGTCAAAGCCTCGGACCTGGTGCGGGCCGGGCGCGGCAATTATTCACTGGAGGGCAGTGTGCGGGTTGAGTCGACCCGGGTTCGGGCTTCGGTGCGCTTGATTGATGTGGCACAGGGGCGGATTCGCTGGTCAGAACAGTTTGATCGCAATCGACCTTACGGCATCGCCACGCAGGAGGATCTGGCGGAGTCGATTTGCCAATCGTTGACGGGGTATTTCGCCCGTGGCGGCAGTGACGCTTGAGTAGACGGGGCAACCGCGAGGTTGCCCCGGTTGCAGGTTTTACACGACGGTCCAGCTGCCTCCGGAGTAGAGGCGGGTGGCATTGTTGTCGAACGTCAGGTCGATTTCGACGGATTGTGAGCGCGACGTGCTGAACATGGTGCTGGTCTGCACGTTCTGTTCGAACCACACCAATAGGGTTTCGATCGGGGTCAGCGCCGTAGAGCCGAGGACCACTGGGTTGGAGGCCACGTAGATCGGGGTGCTGACCTGCTTGCCATCGATGCCGGTGGACAATTGGCTGACGCCAGGGTGGATATTGCCGTAATTGTTGATCAGGGTGATCGACGTGTCAGGGCCGCCGCTCGTCGCCGGGCCCATCAACCCCGAATTGTCGAGTATTGACTGTTGACCCAGACCAATCGTGACGATGTTGGTCGAGACTTCCACTTGCACGTTGGCCTGGAACGTATTGGAACCAAACAGCTGATACTGCGGGGTCCAGCTGAAGGTGTTGTTGCTCAGGTATTGGACATAGGACTGCCAGACCACATTGTAGGCTTCGTTACCGACCTTCTTGGCGAAACACAACTTATAGCCTGATTGTTTCAGCGTAGTCAGGTCGCCGGCGGCGATCTGGATTTTGACCGATTTTTGAGTGGCCGCCAGCGTCGATGTCAGGACCTTGGCGTAGTCAGTGCTTTTCAAGGCTGTTGGAGCGGCCAGCAGCGATTTGATGGCGGCCTGCACGTTGTCATGAAGTGTTTGTTGATGCTCGCTTACTGCAATGGATTTGCTCATGGTTTCCCTATTCCTTGGTGTGGTGTGTCGGGCAATCAATGGCTCATTGAGCACATCGACGGCTTCACTGTAGGCGGGCGGAGCGGGGCGGCGAAGTGTCTTGGCGTTACAGCCGGAGGGCTCATCAACACGGTTCCAGCCCGGCAGGTAACAGCGCGTGTAACGGCGGAGTATCAAGCGATGAAACAGCGGGGAGGCCTTTCGACCGCCCCGCCGTGGCCTCAGTGCGCGGCCGCACTCACCGTTGCGTCAGCAAAGGTGAAGTTCCAGCTGGTGCGTTTGCCTTTGGCGACCTCGATCAGCTTGTTCTCGAACACCGTGTGATTGACCAGGCCGGTATAGGTCATTTTTCGGCTGGCGTTGTCGCCGGTCACGTCACCCGGCTTGCCGCCGGACTCGACCATGGCCTTTCTCAGATCTGCTTCCGAAGGGACGCTGCTCTGGTTTTTTTCAACAATGACGAAACTCATGATGTCACCTCTTCCGTGATGGGGGGATCGGCGGGCAGCCGGGCCGAACGTCCGTGCCTGCACACCGAAGGCACTACTCTATTGGCCGGCCAGGCCCCGCAGAAGTGACAACACGGTCGCTAAGGTAACAGCGTGAAGATCGTCGGAATCAGCCACGTAACAATGGCGTATCAACCGACGCCGTCACGGCGCAATGAAAGCGCGTATCGCTTGAATGGTCGCCGCCGGCGCTTCCTCCATCAGCCAGTGCCCGGCGCCCGGGATCACCACTTCGATGACGTTGTCGGCGGCGTTGCGCATCACGATGGCTTCATTGGCCCCAAAAGATTTTTCACCGCCGATGGCCAGTACCGGCATGGTCAGCCGTGTCTTCATCGACGCTTCGTTGTCCACCGCGTCCTGACGAATGCTGCGGAACTGCGCGAAGGCCGCGTGCATCACGCCGGGGCGGGCATAAAGCTTGGCGTAATGCTGACGGGTGGCCTCATCGACTTTGCTGCGGTCGCCCGCAAATTCGTTCCAGAAGCGGTCCAGGTAGATGCGTTCACGACCCGCCACCAGACGCTCAGCGTCCGGTCCGCCAAAGTCGAAATGCCACAGCATCGGCGAGCGGACGATGTCGTTCCAGGGCGGAATGCCGGGCACCGGCGCATCCATCACCACCAGGCGATCGGTCAGTTGCGGATAACGCGAGGCGTAGGCGAAGGCGACCATGGTGCCGATGTCATGGCCGATGACTACCGAATGCTCGATCCCCAGCGCCGCCAACACTCCACGGACGTCGCCGGCCTGGGTCTTCTTGTCATAGCCGCTCTCCGGGATCGCCGACAGCCCGAGCCCGCGCAAGTCCGGCACCACCACGGTGTGATCCTTGACCAGGTCCGCCGCCAGTGGCGCCCACATGTCGCCGGTGTCACCAAAACCATGCAGCATTACCACGGCCGGCCCTTTGCCGCCGACGCGCACGTGGATTTTGACGCCCTCGACCGTGATGTCCTGGGTATGAAAAGCGCTGGGGAACGGAGTGATCCCGGCCAGTGCCGGGAGGCTGAGTGCAAGCAGCAATGAGGCGGTCAGCAAGGTGCGTAGCATGGCGGTCTCTCCCTAGGTACGCGTGGGAAGTGGCGTACCTGAAGCAGCGTAGACCGCTTTACGGCACGCGTTTTTCCATGGTTGCCTTCAGCGCCTCGGTCACCAGCGCCACCACAATCGGCTCCGACGTCGAGCGCATCTCTCCACCGACGGTGGCTTGCTGGGCTTTTACTTTTTCCACGTATTGCGAGGCCGGACCATCAGCGACGAGCGATGACAGTTCTTCTTCGGAGAATGACTTCTCATAAGCCCGCGCCAGGTTCTCGTCCCATTCGGGCTGGTACTTGGGCAGCAACGCGGTGATTTCTTCGGAGACGATGCGGTTGGCGTCATCAGCTCCCAGCTTCTCGGCAATCATCGACCAGGACACCGTTGCCTTCGCCGTCGACAGGGCGATGGCCGGGAGGTTGCTGCCCATGTGCGCTTTGGCGACCAAGGTGCGCGCTTCATTCAGGGCCGGGGTGTCCGCAGCGGCAGGATTTGAAAGTGTGAAGAGCAGCGTTAATGCGAGGGCGGTAGTAGAAATCCGATGCACGATTGGGCTCCGTGGTTGGGGAAACAGGGACATCAGACCAGCGTAGACCAGGCCCATCGACCCACCATTGGTTTAATCAATAATCACCATCAAGGAATGCAAGTTCTGTTTTTCCGCCATGGGAGGAGGATAGCCACATACCGAATTCGCCTTTGAAGGAACCTGTGCGATGAGAATGTCTACCTTGCTGGCTTTTGTCGCCGTATTCACCGGCAGCGTCGCCGCCACCGTGCCGGCCTACGCGGCTGAGCCGGCTTGCCATTTCCCCCCTGTAGCGGACAGCACCGCCAGCCTGCAACATGCCCAGTCAGTGGGCGTGCTCTACAGCGAAAACACCGTCAACACCCTTCAATACCTTGAGCAATACCATGCGGTGGCGGTGAATGGCGCCAAGAACCCGCAGCTGGATTCGCGCATCAGCAGCGCGTTCGTCAACAGCTCCGATCCGAAACTGGCGATCAACTGGCTCATGGGCTCGCTGCAAAAACAGTTCGGTTCTGTGACGGTCTACGACAACCTCGACGCATTGGTACAAGCCCACCCCGACGTGGTGGTGATGCTGGACACCTACAGCCGCCTGGTGTCCAAGCGCAATAATCAGGTCGAAGCGCGTTTCATGGCCAAGTTCTACGATGCGAATCTGCAGTACATCGGCCAGGCCGAAGGCTCGCGCGCACAACAAATGCCTTCGGTTTGGGTGCACGGCAAAGCGGCGCCGGACATTGCTGCGCAGATCGACCGGCAAACCGAATTGCAGGTGAATGCGCTGAAGCAGTTTGATGCTTCGCTGAAGGCGTTGATGACCTCCGGCAACGTGGCGCAGGTGGCGAGTAACTAAACCTTGGCTGGTGTTCAGTTCAACTCTTTCAGAAAGGCCGACGCGGCAAATCCATCGATCAGGCCATCACCTTGAAGGTCGATACTCGACCACTCGGTGTTGGCCGGTTTGGCGATCACTTGCTGACCGGGCTTCAAGCTACTCACTACGCTGTACTCGGTTCCTGGGCCACCACGCAGCCTTAGACTTGTGCGCGCTATCACTTCGTGAGTGGCGGCAACCGGAGGTAGCGTATCGGTCGACGATTCGACCGCAAGCACGAACGCCCCGAAGTCGTCGGTGTGTTGGGGGTTGATCAGGTTGAAGTCGAGGTCCAGGCCGCCCAGTTTCGCCGCCGGGGCTTTTTGCTGAATGTGATAGGCGCCATTCTTTATCGCCTCCTTCGTGCCACGAAACCCGGAAGACATCGCCAGCCAGATCAGTGAGCACAAGTTGCTTTTGGACAACGCGCTGGCAGTAGCGCCCGAGCCATAGACACCGACCCGATAAGCTGGCTGGCCGCCGGAAACCTCGTTGAACGCCCGCTGCACTCCCTGGAAATACGGGACGATGTTGCTGGTGATTTCGTTGGCGCTGGCATCAAAGTCGACGGAGAAATAGATGCCTGACCCGTCAGGTTGGCCTATGTCGTTGTGGGCATAGCGGTAGGCTCTGCGTCCCGCCTCATAACCTTTGATTTCGGAAAAGTCGTCGGCGTTGTTTTGTCGCTGTTGGAATACCACGGCGATGTTCATTCCTTGTGCACAAATTGATTGCGCCTCAATAAGCGTCAAACACTTGTCAGGGAACGTTCTCGAGTTGCTGAAGTTGTAGTAACGAATAATGGTTTGTACATTTTCTTTCGCCAGGTTGCGCAGTTTTGATGTGGTGTTGTAGGGGGTGTCGATAATGAGCATGATAAGTTTCCTTTTCGTGATGGCGCACTTATGCCAAGTGCGAGAGTCGATGGTTTTCGCTCAGACATTAATAAGAGGCGCGTTTTACGAGTCCGTCAACACACGTAAATATTTATACTTTAAATAGGTGTAATGGAGTTGAGTCAGTTGTTAAGTTGATGTAACAAAGTTTGATAAGTTTCTGAGAGGTTTAAGCGTGCACTATTTTTTGTGCGTGCGTTTGCATGTATTTTTGCTGGGTATTGCAGTCCGGAAAAGTGTTTGGAGTTATCGCGATCTGTTATCAGCCCCGGTTCTCCGGTCACTCAATCGAATGCTGAACGGCGGCCCACCCTCCACCGGTTTTGAGGTGATGACATAGCGGCAGGAGCAGGGGCGCTCACCTTGGGCGATCCGGATAAAGGCCGGTCGTATTTTTTTCCTGAGTACATCAATCAAATTACCCAGGGTGCCAAGCACTTCCACTTGCATATACGTGTTAACGTTTTTGCCGAACAGGGTCAGGTTTTTCCGTCAAACAGTATTTCCATGTCGACAAATCCGCTGGCGCGAGTGTTGCGCATCTTGTCTGGGCGGCTGATGACGGTTGTGCGAAGCGGGTAGTGCACGTTTCTGCTTCTTTTTGGTGGTGGCTTCGTAGTCGGTGTTGTAATTGAACGATATGTTCTTTTGCGCTGACATATAGTCGGACCTGCTCTTAAGCAGGTTTTTAGCGTACACCTCGTCGGGCGATCTTTTTCATGGAAGTTTACCGCTTGGCACTGCCGGGTTGCCAAGCGTGGACTTATAACATTAGTCGCGCGCCCGATTATTCGGTCTATTGAATGACGGCGTTCAGCAAGCGACTCACGGCTTCTGCCTCGACCGCTCCTTCGGCACCACCTTCGGCAAACACCGCGCAACTCGCGGTGTGATCACCTTCACCGCAACGATAAACCGCGATCACACTGCCCGGTCCGCCGCCGGTGTGTCCGCTTAATACTAGCCCACCCTCGACCGCGCCTTGCATCAGGCCAAGCGCGTAACCCGGCGCAACCCACGGACGCCCGGCTATCGGCCCGCCAAGCGTGCGAGCCGTCTGCATCTCGCGCAGTAACGCCGGCGGCAGGGTCTGGCCGGTCAGTAGACGATCAAGGCAAACAGCGGCTTGATCCAGCGGGCCAACCAACAGCCCGTGATAAACCCAGCCCGGGTCGTACGCTGGCGCGGTGCCCATGTTCACGTCTTGCAGGTCGGCAGGCGTTGTGGCGAGGCGTATACCTGATAAACCGAGGGGTGAAAAAACCATTCGGGTCAACGCTTCTTCCAGTGCAAGACCGCTCAGGCGTTCGATGATGTTCGCCACGTACAGGTAACCAACGTTGGAATAGCCCCAGCCGTCACCGGGCGTGTAGCGCAACCGGGTCGCGTCCAGCCGGCGCAGCATTTCCTCGGTGGGCAGGGAACTGTCACCGCAGGGTGGACAGGCGTGGGCATTGAACCGTTTGAGACAAGGGCGAAAAGCATGGGGCATGGCTGCTCTGGACGAAGGCGCCGTGGAAGTTTGCCAGAAACCTAATCAATCGCCGACTCGATTGTGTTTTTCCGGTGGCTTGGCTAATCTCGCGAAAACACGCAAAAACAGGCATAAACATGCAAGATCAGCACGCTGTATCCGAGCTACCTTCCGTGCGCCGGCAGAAAATCCTCCTGATACTTGAACGCGACGGCAAGGTCATGGCTTCTGAGTTGAGCCAGCATTTCGCCGTGTCCGAGGACACCATCCGCCGTGACCTGTCAGAGCTCGCCAGCGCAGGACTGGTGCAACGGGTGCATGGCGGGGCGTTGCCGCGTCCTAAAGACACCGGCAAGGATTTCTTCACCCGGGTCGGTGAAACCGATGAGGTGAAAACGCGCCTGGCGCAACTCGCCGCGCGCCGGGTGAAGGATGGCCAGATTGTGCTGTTCGATTCAGGGAGCACCACGTTGCAGATCGCGCGGTCCCTGCCGGCGGACATTGCCATCACGGCAATTACCGCGTCGCCGATGATCGCTATCGCGTTGGCCGACTACAAACGCGTCAAAGTGATTCTTGCTGGTGGGCAACTTAATCCCGCGACAATGTCGGCCAGCGGCCATGAAACCCTGAGGCTGATCGAGGGGATCAAGGCTGATCTGTTATTCACTGGGGTGTGCGCGATTCACCCGGAAGTCGGCATCAGCTCGCTGCATTTCGATGAGGTGCCGGTGAAACAGGCGATGCTCAATAGCGCGTCTCACGTAGTGGCGGTGACCATGGCGGACAAACTGGGGGCGGTGGAGCCGTTTGTGGTTGCACCGTGCAATCGCCTCCACACGCTAATCACCGAGCAACAGGTGGCGTCGGGCAACGTTGAGGATTATCAGCGGTGGGGTATTGAAGTGATTCAGGTCGATGCCTGAGCTCAGCCATGACCCAGTGCAATCGCAAATGACACGACGATGAAGCAGGCAAAGGCAAAATTCAGGTTCATGAGGGTGTCGTCCGACTTATCCGAGATGGCGACATCTTGAATAGGCCGGGGACAAATAAAAAATTCGGCTTCGTGATGTAAAAGATCGAAGGAATTGATACCTAAGCCAGGTACTTGTGAAACCACGCCACCGTGCGGTCCCACGCCTGTTTCGCGGCGGCTTCATCGTAGCGGGGCGTCGAGTCGTTATGAAAGCCGTGATTGCAGCCGGGGTAAATGTAGGCTTCATAGGTTTTGCCTGCGGCCTTCAACGCCGCTTCATAGGCTGGCCATCCTTCATTGATGCCTTTGTCCAGTTCGCCGTAATGCAGCAGCAACGGCGCCTTGATCCTGGGCACGTCTTCAGCCTTTGGCTGGCGACCATAAAAAGGCACGGCCGCCGCCAGTTCCGGATATGCCACGGCCGCCGCGTTGGCGACACCACCGCCATAGCAGAAGCCGGTGATGCCGACTTTTCCGGTGCTCGTGTCGTTTTTCATCAGCCATTCGATGGCGGCGAAGAAATCATTCATGAGCTTTTCCGGATCGACCTTCGCCTGCAGTTCGCGGCCCTTGTCATCGTTGCCGGGATAACCGCCCACCGAACTCAAACCGTCAGGGGCTAGGGCAATGAACCCGGCTTTGGCGACGCGGCGGGCGACGTCTTCGATGTAGGGATTGAGCCCACGGTTTTCATGCACGACCACCACCGCCGGGACTTTGCCGCTGACCTTGGTCGGGCGCACCAGATAGGCGCGGACGTTGCCGTGACCCTTGGGCGAAGGGTAGGTGATGTATTCGGGCAGGATGTCCGGGTCGGTGAATTCCACTTGTTCGGCGAGCGCGTAGTTGGGGCTCAGGGAAGCCAGCAGTGCGCTGGCAGTCAATCCACCCAAGGCGAACAGCGCCGCACGATCAAGAAATGCTCGGCGGTTGATCTTGCCATGGACGTAGTAGTCGTAGAGTTCGAGCAATTCGGGGGCGAAGTCTTTGGCGGTAAGGCGTTCCATCAAGGCGCTTTCCGTGTATTCAGGATCTGAATCAGTAAAGCAGCGTTTGACCCACAACCCGGGCCATTCGTCCGGGTTGTGGCAAACGGTGTGTCGTGGGACTAATGCCCACCCACCACCATGTGACTGAACGGCGCGACATACGCCTGCAACGTCACCAGCCCGCCGACCAGAATCGCCAGCACGATCGAGTGGAAAAACACGTAGCGCAGAATCTCGCCTTCATGCCCGTACCAGCGCGTTGCCGTGGACGCGACCACAATCGACTGCGCGTCGACCATTTTGCCCATGACCCCGCCAGAGCTGTTCGCCGCCGCCATCAGCACCGGGCTGATCCCGAGCTGTTCTGACGTGACTCGTTGCAAGCCGCCGAACAACACGTTGGACGCGGTGTCCGAGCCGGTCAATGCCACGCCGAGCCAGCCGAGGAGGGTGCCGAACATCGGGTAGAAAATACCGGTTGCGGCGAAGGCCAGGCCCATGGTCGCGTCCAGTCCCGAGTAACGCGTGAGGTAACCCAGTGCCAGCATCGCCGCGATGGTGATCAGTGAGTAGCGCACCACCCACAGCGTTCGCAGGTATTGGCGAGCCAGTTGTGGGATCGAGTAGCCCATCAGCAGCCCGCCGAGGATGGCGGACAGCAAGATGCCGCTGCCGGTGGCGGTGAACCAGGTGAACTTGTAAATCGCCTCTTCGGTTTTCGGTGCCGGCACCACCGGCGGCACTTTCTCGACTTGCAGGTGCAAAGTGGTGAAGGTCAGGACTGGCGCGAAAACAGGGTTGGCTTCGCGCAGCGGTTTACCCTGTGGGTCGAGCTTGACCGACTGGGTTTGCGGATCGATTGCCGGACGGGTATCGAACATGTTTTTGAAACCCTGGGTGCCCCAGGCGAAGACGAAGATCGTGAGGATGATCCACGGCATCCAGGCGCGCATCACCGCTGGTTTCGCATCGCCGGAAAAGGTCCCGTCGGCCGCCGGTGGTTGCTCATGTTCGGCATCGATTTTCGAGTTGTCGACACGCCCGGTCAGGGCGGCCGAGGTGTGTACCGTGGCCGGTTTCCAGACCTTGAGGAAACCCGTCAGGCAGGCCATGGAAATCAGCGCGGCGATCACGTCCACCAGCATCGGGCCGTGGTAGTTGGACACGAGGAATTGCGGCACGGCGAAACTGACCCCTGCGACGAGGATCGCCGGCCAGATCTCCAGCATCTTGCGCCAACCGGCGAAGGCCCAGATCAACCAGAACGGTACGAGCACCGAGAAAAACGGCAGTTGTCGACCGACCATCATCGACAGTTCCATTTCGTCCAGCCCGGTCACTTTGGCCAGCGTAATGATCGGTGTGCCCAGTGCGCCGAACGCGACCGGCGCCGTGTTAGCGATCAAGGCCAGGCCAGACGCCGCCAACGGGGAGAAGCCCAGTCCGATCAGAATCGCACCGGTCACCGCCACGGGCGTACCAAAACCGGCCGCGCCTTCGAAAAACGCGCCGAAGCAGAAGGCGATGAGCAGCAATTGCAGGCGCCGGTCGTCGGTGATGCGCGCCAGGGAATCCTGCAGCACCTTGAACGAGCCGTTCTCGGTGGTCAGTCGGTGCAGGAAGATGATGTTGAGTACGATCCAGCCGATCGGTAGCAAGCCGTTGGCCGCGCCGAACAGCGCCGCCGAGCCCGCCATGTTGGCCGGCATGCCGAAAGCAAAGATCGCGATGAGCAACGCAGACGCCAGCGCGAGCAGCGCGGCCATGTGTGCCTTGATGTGGAAAAACGCCAGGGAGGCCAACATCACCACCACCGGCACGGCGGCCATGAGCGTTGAAATGACCGGGTTACCGAAGGGGTCGTAGATTTGCTGCCAGACCATGTTCCACCTCTGCTTGTTATTGTGGGTAGCGCAGGCCCCGGGCGGGGTTGGTGAAATGCAGTATAGGTGGCATTACGCCGCTGTCTTGGGAGGTTCGTCGCTGTTGAAACGGGCCGGGGCCGGCCATGTTCCCGGGCGAACTTCTACTACGCTCAGAAGGATGCCTGACCCGATCCACTCACCACGAGAGGGAGAGCGCGATGACTGAACGCCATTTGAATCACAAGGAGAAGCTTTCCAACGGATGCTCGATAAAGGTCACAGCCGAGATACTGGGGGACGGCTCCCTGAAAATGCTCATCGGGGTGTACCGGCCAGACGGCTCGGTAATAGAAGAGGACCACCATCCGTCCCCACATTTGCTGGACTTCGATGACGCAGTGGCCTGGGCCATCGAAAAAGCCAAGACCATCGGCAACAGCCAGCAAACGTTGTAAGAGCGGTGAATCACCGCTCTGATCATCGTCCTTATTGGGTACCGAACATGGCCGTCCAGTAGATGCCGGCATCGCTTTTTGGATCGTTCGCGTACGCCGCGCCGAGTTCCTTGAACTGTGGGTTCATCAGGTTGGCGCAATGACCGGGGCTGGCCAGCCAGCCGTCGACCACCTTGCGCACGGTGTCTTGGCCGGCGGCAATGTTCTCGCCAATCTGCTGAAAGTTGTAACCCGCCAGTTCTGCGCGGTCCCCCGGCGTGCGGCCGTCGCGGTCCTTGTGATCAAAATAGTTGCCGTTGGCCATGGCCCGTGAGTTGGTTTCGGCGGCGGATGCGAGGGTGGCGTTCCAGGCCAGCGGCGTGGTCGCGGCAAATGGCTGGGCGCCGCACTGACGGGGTTTACTGCGCGCGGCGTTGAGTTCGACCAAGAGCTTCTGGCCTTCGGTGGCGGCATCACCCAGGCGCGCGGTCAACAGCGGGCGGGCGAGCACGACGCGCCAGTCGTTGCCTTGGCGGCTGACACCGATGTCGACGAATTTCAGGTTCAGCACCACTTGGCAAAAGCTTTCCTGTATCGCCATCATTGCCGCTTGCGCATCACGCGGGCCGGTCAGGGATATCGCTTGCACATGGAGCATCGGATACGACGCCCGCACCATGGCCTGCTGCAAGTCGACCTGTCCGCTGGCCGGCAAAATCAGGCGCGGATCGCTGGTCAATGGTGGCAACTCCGGCGAGACCTGACCGGCGCAACTCTGCGGCAGGCTGCGAAAGGCGTTGATCGAATCGACCAGTTGCGTTTCATCGGACGCCATCGCCGTTGCGGCAAGCACCAGACCCAACGACAACACCGACAAGCGCATAGCGGATGAAAAGACGTGCATGGAAACCCCCTTGGACGGACTGCGCCCATGATGCGCGAACTCCCCCCGTACAAGGCAATGGCTTTTTGCAGTTTGTTGCGTAGTAGTTGATATGATTTGGCTACTACCCTAATCCGACACCTTCCAGAGTGTTTGCACCATGCCCGCCAAATACATCGCCGCGTTTCTCGCTCTGTGTCTACTAGCCGGTCAGTCCATGGCGGACGATCAACAACAAAAAAAGGAGGTCGCGCAAGACAAGGCGCAGGTGCTTGAGCAGAAGGCTGCCGAGAAGAGCAGCAATGTGCCGGTGCCCAAGTCCGAGGCCATCACCCAGTCCGAAGTCCAGGCCGTCGACCCGGCCGGCACGGCGCCGCTGGACGACGCCATTACCTGCATGGCGCGCTCCATCTACTGGGAAGCCAAAGGCAAGGACACGGCCGACATGGAAGCGGTGGCCAACGTGGTGATGAACCGCCTCGGCCACGAGGGTTTTCCCGATACGGTGTGCGCAGTGGTCAAGCAAGGTTCCGAAACCAAGAGCTGCCAGTTCTCCTGGTGGTGCGACGGGAAATCGGACTCGGTTCAGGAAGAGACCCAATACGCGCTGGCCAAGGAAATCGCGCGCAAGGCGCTGAACAAGCAGCTGCCGGATCGCACCGGCGGCGCGATGTATTTCCACGACAAGACGGTGAAACCGGTCTGGGCCAAGGAGTACATAAAAACGGCGAGCATCGGTTTGTTCGTGTTCTACAAGCCCCATGACGGGTCGGCGAAGTAGCTCGGCCGACCCTGAGGCTCACAGCACTTAAACCTCGCGACCATGCGCTGCGGCGGCCAGTTGCCCGGTATCGACCCGGACAAACACTGAGTCGCCCACCGCCGTGAGCACGCCGTCGGCGTACACCTCGCAGATGACGCGGGTCTTGCGTCCGACCTCGCCCTCAACCCTGGCGCGCAAGGTCAGCGCAACGCCCATCGGCGTCGGTTTGATGAACTTGATGCCCAGGTTGCCGGTGACGCAGTCGATGCGCGGCAGGGAGCCCGGCTCGCGGTTTTCGGCCCGGTAGTGATACGCCATGGCCGTCCAGTTCGAATGGCAATCCACCAACATTGCAATCAAGCCGCCATACACCAGATCCGGCCAGCCACAGTATTTGGCCTCGGGCAGATGCTCGGCGACGACGTGGACGCCGTCCTCGTGCCAGTGGCTCTTGACGTGCAACCCGTGAGGATTGCGGCTGCCGCAGCCGTAGCACACGCCATCCGGTGCGGCGCGGTCCTGCATGGAAATATCGAGCATGGTGATCCCTTGTTGTGCTGTGAAGTCCGCCTGCGATTAAAGCGCCGGAACGAGGGGAAGTCCATTGCCCCATCCTGGTGCTTTTTTTACATCGCGCGCCGAGCGCCATCGGCTTCCCTGTATGGAAACCGGTGCTTTCAAATCAATGAGATAGCGCTGTGATGCAGGTCGGGCGCAAACGTGGCATGCACATTGCTCCTGTCACAGCGCACCTTTTTCGGTGCGATTGATCCGGGACGACCCGGAGGCCTCACGGCTGTGCGATATCTGGACGACCAGGTGACATTTTGACTAATCATCAGGAGGTTACTTATGGCGCCCATGCCTCGAATTACCCCTCATTCAGCTTTCGAAACCTTGCCCCTCGTCGACATCAGCGGGCTGTTTTCGAGCCTTGAACCCGAACGCTTGAAAGCCGCGACCACCTTGGGAGACGCCGCATCGCAAGCCGGGTTTCTCTATGTGACCGGGCACGGTATCGACTCGCAGATCATCCATCGGCTCAAGCAACGGGCAGCGGACTATTTCGCCCAGTCGACCGAGCAAAAAATGCAGGACTACATCGGCCTGTCGAGCAACCACAGCGGCTATGTGCCCGAAGGCGAGGAGCAATTTGTCGAAGGAACTATCGACCACAAGGAAGCCTTCGACGTCGGCTTCGATTACGCACCGGCATTAGGGCGACGGCCGATGCTCGGGCCCAATCGCTGGCCGGTCTTGCCGGGTTTCAAGGACGACATCAAGGCCTACTACGACGCGGTGTTCAACCTCAGCCTCACCTTGTTTCGCGGCTTCGCACTGGCGCTGGGCCTGCCGGAAAACGCCATCAGCCAACGGGTGAATAACCCGCCGAGCCAACTGCGCCTGATCCACTATCCCTTCTCACCGAATGCCCCGGTGGATCGTCCCGGCATCGGCGCGCACACCGATTACGAATGCTTCACCATTCTGCTGCCGACCGCACCGGGCCTCGAAGTGTTGAACGGGGCAGGGCAGTGGATCGACGTGCCGTTAGTGGACGGTGCGTTTGTGATCAACATCGGCGACATGATGGAAGTGCTCAGCAACGGTCGCTACGTCGCCACCGCTCACCGGGTGCGAAAAGTCGCTCAGGAGCGCTACGCCTTCCCTATGTTTTGCGCCTGTGACTACGACACGGTCATAGCGCCCATCGCCCAGTTGCTCGACCCGCAAACCCCCAGCCGTTATGGGCCTCACGTCTGCGGCGATCACCTCTACGCGCAAACCCTGCAGACCTTCCGCTACCTCAAACAGCGACTGGCCGCCGGCGAGTTGAGCTTGCCCGATGGCGCCAAGGGGTTGTCTTCGTTCGGTCGTGCCGCCATGGCGGGGGAGGTTTGAAATGAATCTGCTGGATCTTGTTACCCAATATCCGCAACCCGCCGCTGGTGGCGTACCGGACTGGATGCTCGGCTTCTACAAACGCCGGTCGATCAGTTTCGCTGACGGCCTGACCGACGTGTGCACCCACGTCTGCTGGTTTCAAAGCCGCCACTTCACCATCGATCTGCGCTTGCCGCTGGAGGGTCAACAAGTGCCGGCCAAACCGCTGCTGGAATGCAGTGCCGAAGAACTGCAGACCCTGGCCAATTACGAAGGCTGGGAAGCGTTGTGTTCATGGCAAGGCGACGTGTTGAGTTGGCACACCGACACCTCGTTTCAGTTGCATAACCGTTGGCCCGAGCCCGGCGTGCTCAAGCGTATCGGCAACTGCATGATCGAGTTTTCCCCCTGTGGTGCCTATGTCGAGGACTGGCGACTCCAGGTATCAAAGCCGGGTGCGTTGATCGGCTTGCGTTTGCTTGAGGAACGAGACGTGCTGAGCGGTTTTGTGCTGCACCGTGGCGGTGGTTTGATCGTCTGCGGTGAGCATGCGGCGTTGGTGCTGGGCCGGGCTGAACCGCTGGATGCCCGTGCCGATGGCGAGCCGCTGCGGGATCTGGTCGCCCGCCATGGTGAAGACCCGCAATGGCTCAAGCGTGCGTTCAACTTTGAGACATCGGTGGCCGAAGGTTCTCTCGAAACAGGCTACAAAGTGTCGCTTTCCACCTGTGCCGGGCGTGTCGGTCAGCCATTGATTTCAATGGAGGGTTTCGAGCGGCTGGCCGACGGCAAGCACGTCTCGCAATTAGTCACTGTCGATGGCGTTGTCCGCGAACGCCTGTTCGTCATCGACACCCTGGAACCCGACATCAGTTACGCACAAACCACCGGATTCACCGCCAGCGCCGCGCAATGGTACGAACGTGAATCCCCGACCTTGAGCCGCTACACCCAGCCGCTCGTTTGACATCAACGCGTCACTCATTTCATAACCCGTGAGGTTTCCATGAAGGCATTCTCGTGCGTGTTTTACCGTTTCTCAGCGGTGTTGCTGGCCGTCTCCTGTCTCGCGTTCGGCGCTTCGGCGGCGGACAAAAAGCAGGAGTTCAAGGTGGCGTGGTCGATCTATTCCGGCTGGATGCCCTGGGGTTACGCCAGTGAACACGGGATCATCGACAAGTGGGCGAAGAAGTACGGGATCAAGATCGAACTGGTGCAGCTCAACGACTACATCGAATCGATCAACCAATACGCGGCTGGCGCGTTCGACGCCTGCGGCATGACCAACATGGACGCCCTGACCATCCCGAGTGCCAACGGCGTGGACACCACCGGCCTGATCCTCGGCGACTATTCCAACGGCAACGATGCCATCGTGCTCAAACACGGCAAGACCTTCGCCGACATCAAGGGCCAACAGGTCAACCTGGTGGAGCTGTCGGTCTCCGACTACCTGATGTCCCGGGCCCTGGACATCCATGGCCTGTCGCAGCGGGACATCAAGATCATGAACACCTCGGACGCCGATGCCGTGGCGTCATTCACCACCCCCGGCGTGACCGCTGCGGCGCTATGGAACCCGCAACTGAGCATGGTGATGAAACAGTCGCCGACGGCGGTGGAAGTGTTCACCTCCAAGGAAATCCCGGGCGAGATCATCGACATGATGGCGGTCAACACCGAGACCCTGAAAGCCAACCCGGAACTGGGCAAGGCGCTGGTCGGTGCCTGGTTCGAAACGCTGCAACTGATGTCTGGCGACAACGGGCAAGCCATCGCCGCGCGCACCTCGATGGCTGAACGTTCGGGCACCGACCTCAAAGGCTACGAAGATCAACTGACGCAAACCATGCTGTTCTACACGCCGGGCACGGCGTTCGAATTCGCCAATTCCGACGCGATCCGCCACACCATGGACAAGGTCCGCACCTTCTCCTTTGCCAAGGGCTTGCTCGGCCAGGCGGCGACCAGCGCCGATGCCGTGGGCATGCAATTCGCCGATGGCTCGACGTTGGGTGACAAGAACAACATCAAGCTGCGGTTTGATACGCAATTTGTGAATATGGCGGTGGCCAACCAGCTGTGACCGTTCGGGGAGCGTTCGAAGGAGCGCCCCCTTATCGGCGGTCAGAACTTGGCGTAGTTCAAGGCATCGACAATGGCTGAACCCCCGATGCCGGTCAGCGACAGCAACAGCGCACGAATCAGCGGGTCTTCGGAGTAGCGGGAGAACGAGCCTGTATTGAGCGTGGCGATGCGGTCGCGGATCATCTGAAACTTGTCGTAATACGGCGTCGTTTCTGGCGTTTCCAGCAGATAGGCATCAACACGCCGCAAAGCAACGGTGCGTGCTTTTTCGGCTGCGCGACGTAGAGATAATGCGGACGCCAGCAGGATCAGTGCCGTCAGCAGGAAAGTAATCACAATACTGGGGGGTGTCGGCCAGTTATCGAATGCGGTGCTGCGCGACGCCAATAGAATCAACATGACCACCGTCGGCGCATAAATCAGTCGGTTGACAGCCGAAGTGCGTTTGGCGATCAGTTGCAAGTCCATCCACTCGTCAATACAAGGGTGCTTGAGTACGCCAAAGATCTCCTTATGTTCGAGCTGTAACGTTCCGGGCCAGACGGCATAATGGTCGCTGAGGTGGCGAATAAATCGTGTCAGCAGCAAGTTGGCATCCACCACCCAGAACACCAGTAACTGGAACAACACGGTTGGCACCAGCCACGTCAACATCCATATGATTGAATCGCCGCGAACGGGGATCCGTTCCATTGGCCACACCACAAACAGCACGCTGGTAACCACAAGGAAAATCCAGGTCACCAGTAAGGCCCGCAGCATTCGGGCACCGAATGAACCGCATACACAGTGTTCCCCCCAGAAGCGGGCAATGGATATCATTTTGCGCCCGTCTACGCAGGTGGCCTGGGCGCTTGAACAGTTTTTTGACCACTCGTCATTGGCACTTTGCAATGGAAAAAAAATCTGCAGCAGGCAGTGCCCCAGGTCGTTGCTCCAGCGACGCAGGCTCATGTTTTTGCTTCTGCGATAGAAGTGTAAAACCTGTCCCCACAGGCTCATCTGATATTTACGCATATGAAGGTGTAAATGGTAGGTGGCTTCGATCTCCGTTCTGTTGACCCGCAAGTTGCGCCAACCCCACGCCAATGCAGAAAGTGATATCAGCGCTGCCAGCAGTCGGAGCGCTACGGTTGGCCAGGCACTGATACCTTCAAACAGGAACATCGGTTCTCCCAACCCGTTCTCTGTCAACGCGCTTCGCATCTGATAAGCCAACATCAGAGCGAGGACAAATACGACGAGCGGAACCACGATGTACCAGGCCGAGGCGGTCGGCAGGCCTTTGATATCGGTGCCGGCTGGGGTTTTGACAGACGCTAATTGCCGGTCGGAGCGGCGGGTAAGGTTCGACGAGATAATCCCCAGCAGGATCAAAACGAACGTGATCCAAAGGAACTCCACATGCCAGGAACGGGTGGCGATAAAGGCACTGAGCGCCGCCACCATATACAGCGTCATGGGTATGCCTCGCACCCAGTCCAGCGCCGTTTCGCGCTTGTTGTCTTGCGGGTTTTCCAGAATTTGCGGGTTCTCGGGTGCGGGCTGCGGAACTTCTATCCACCACCAGACGATGAGTGCCGTAATCAAAAGCAGGGTGAACGTCAGAGGCCCGGCCCAGAAGAATGATTGAGTATTTTTGAATTGATCGCGTGCTGACTGAGAGGCTTCAGGGTAGGGCGGTGGCGACGGGTCCTGAAGGCACCGCAACGCCATAAGATCGTGCGGGCGTACACCTCGATCCGACCGAGAGAGTAGCGTCGGCGCCTCGCAACTGGCAGGGCGCAAAGCAGTGAGCTGGCTGGCTAGCGGGATGAAGCCGCTAATGCCCACTTCATAGATGCCCGGCGAGAGCATTTCCGATTTGGAGTAGTCGAACTTCGCTCGTTTGGCGTCGAAAGATTGCGGCGCCAGTGCGGCTAAGACAGAGACAAACACTGAACTCTGCAAGCTGTCTCGAAACGGCGGTACATCTTGTTGTAAGGCGCGTGTCAGGGTCAGTCCATAGGGTGCCGCGAGTATCAGGTTGCGGGTTGTTTCCGCCTGACCGCGTTGCAACATGCGCGCGTCGAGGTCGGTGGAAAAATACAGCTTGTAAGGCATTCGACTCTTGAGCGCCTGCAAAACCAACAATTTGTCGTAAGCATCGACGCCCAATATACCGATGGCGCCGATACCACTTTCACCGTTCCGGCGGTAGGTCGCGTCCTCGTTGGCGATGTGATCGGCCAGGCGCCGCAAGTAATCGAGTTGAGAATTGCCGTCGGCTTTTTCCAGTGGGCTGAGATCAATTTTGTTCGCGTCCTTGTTGTTTTTGTTACTGTCGGTATTCGCCGTCTTATCATTGCTAGCGGCTTCCTCTGGCAGACGTCCGTCCAGCCCGCGTAAATAGCTGAAACGCAATATCCACTGATTGATTACTGCCTTTTCTTTGTCGTCCCGTAGGTTGGCATCATCGGCTACTTGAGCCTTGAAACTCTCAATGAGTGCTCGGCTATAGAAGCTGTCCCACTCAGAGATTAGGGCGACACGGTCGGCACGCGGCCAGTTGGTCTCAGCGCAAGTCGACCCGACTCGCTGCAAGCTGCCTTTGTTGCAGCGCAAGGCGGTGGCTGGATCGACATGACGCAGTTTTAGTTCCTCCAGCATCAATTGCGTCATGGTGCCGTCGTCGCTGACGGTGCGCAGCAACTTCATCGGCAGTTTGTTTGGTGGCTCCTTCTCGGGAGACTTGATACTTTTCTTGAGTATTTCATTGTCTGCGGTGGCCAAAGGCGAGTAGATCTCAATATCGCGCGTTGCCTTGCCATTGGCTTCCTCCTGATACATGTAACTCAGGGTAGTTGAGGTTGCGGGGCCGATAACCTTCAGAACGGTGCGCTCTTCGGAATATGTGTCACAGGCTAGTGTCGAGCCTGTTTTGCAGGCCAAAATTCTGCGCATTTTTTCCAGGTTTTGCAGTGGTAGCGAACGCAGCAAATCTTGTTTCAACCAGAAAACTATTGTCTGACTTGGTGGTGGGGGAACGCCTTCAACTTTTTCCTGAGGGTCGAGTGGATTCGATATGAATTTTTCATAAGGAACATCCACGAAATTAGTCGCCCCAGGATCGTGGATCGAAAAGTCATCTGCAATTCTTAAGCAGTGGATATACTGCTCTTCGGCGGGCACCCGGTGTGAGTTTTTCAGCCCCGCCAGAAGCGCATAGCGAATGCGTCGACGCTGTTCGACTTCGTCGGCGTACGGCCCACCCTCAACCAGTGCCACCATGATGTCAGGGGAAGTGTCGCCTTCCAGTGCAATTGTGGGGCTGCATAACTTATCCGCTTCCGTTTTATTAGTGGCAGACAGTTTCTTGCGATACCTCTCAAGTGCATCAAACGGGTCCTGCCACAGACGTGCTTCAATCGGCAATTGCGCTTGAAACTGCGCGCCAATAGGTCGCGGTTCAAGGAATGGTTCGCGCGTGAGTGCGAATGTCGATATCACCAAACTCAGGATAACCGCACTGCCGGGCACCCAGAATGCCAGGTTAGTACCTGAATTGTTATTATTGTCCATGGCCCTGCGCCTCTTGATGTAGGCCGAACGTGCAATGTTATGTATAGCTCTAAAAAATATCGGGTTTGCCACGGCCTGAATCGCATCGTTGCTACGGTTTAAGTAGTAGTGCCGCCCACCTAGGTGCCTAAGGAGTTAAGCGCAGTTGTACCGGTTGATATGCCGATGCGCCTAGTACGTGGGATTGAGCGCGATAAAAGTTTGAATGGTGCGAAAAAGGACCTATGATTGAGTCGATTAAGGGGAGTGGTCTGTTTGTGTTTAATGCCAAGCAGCGCTATGGATCCAACATTAAATTTCGAAATAGTCCATCGGCAGTTGAACATTTCTTATTGAGTTGCCCGTAACTAAGGCGATGGTTTTATATTCGTCGGGTAAGTTGTAATGCTGGTAATACACCAGCGCCGAAGTTGGACAAGATTTTCGAGTTGACCAAGCGCGGCCTCGACAGGTATACAGTGCCATGAACCGACCTGAACCTACTTATGCCACCATTAAGGTCAAAAGGGATCAGCCGCCCATGCACCATATCGGACTCATCGTCTACCCCGGCTTCCAGGTCCTCGGCCTCGCCATGTGCGCCACCTTCGAGCTGGCCAACAACATCGCCGAAGAGCCGCTGTACAGCCTTTCCCTGTTGTCCGAGCACGGCGGCACGGTACTGACCTCCGCCGGATTCGGCGTGGAAACCCAGGCATTCGATCAACGCGCGTTCGATACGCTGCTGGTGATGGGCGACAACCTGATCCGGCCCACGTCGCCAGGCATGGTGGCGTTTTTGCGCCGTGCCAGCGAAACCACCCGGCGGCTGGGGTCGATCTGCACCGGTGCGATTGCGCTGGCCGAGGCGGGTTTACTCGATGGTCGGCGGGCGACCACGCACTGGTGTCATGCGCCGGCCTTGCAACGGGCGTTTCCAAAGGTATTGGTCGAAGAGGACCGTATCTTCATCAACGACGGCAACCTCTGGACGTCCGCCGGCATGAGCGCCTGTGTCGACCTCGCGTTGGCGCTGGTGGAAAAGGACCTCGGTGCCCGGGTGGCGCGCACGGTGGCTCGGCAGTTGGTGGTGTATCACCGCCGCGCGGGTGGGCAATCGCAGTTCTCAGTGATGTTGGAATTGGAGCCGAAGACCGATCGCATTCAGGCGGCGTTGACCTACGCCAAACAGCACCTGAAATCTGCGTTGTCGGTGGAAGAGTTGGCTGGCGCAGCGAATTTGAGCCCTCGGCAATTCAGTCGGGTGTTCCATGCCGAAACCGGTCAATCGCCCGCCAAAGCCATCGAAAACCTTCGTGTGGAAGCCGCACGGTTGATGATGGAAACCGGCCGTCATGCCATCGATGTGGTCGCCACCGAGACCGGTTTTGGTGACCGGGAGCGTATGCGTCGGGCCTTTATCCGCGCCTTCGGCCAACCGCCGCAGGTCATCCAGCGGGCGAATCGAGTCGCGTCCTAAAAGGTGGTGTATTCGACATTCAAGACAAAATATGATTGTCGTAATCTTGATCTCGTTGAAGCCCATTCCCTCAGTGAGATCACCGCCATGACCATCGTCAAAGCCGCTGCCGTCCAAATCGCACCCGTGCTCTACAGCCGTGAAGGCACCGTAGAGAAGGTCGTTAACAAAATTCGCGAACTCGGCGAGAAGGGTGTGCAGTTCGCCGTCTTCCCGGAAACCGTTGTGCCGTATTACCCGTACTTTTCCTTTGTGCAGTCGCCTTTCGAAATGGGTTCCGAGCACTATAAGTTGCTCGATCAGGCTGTGGTCGTGCCGTCGGCGACCACCGATGCAATCGGCAAAGCCGCCCGGGAAGCCAATATGGTGGTGTCCATCGGCGTCAACGAACGCGATGGCAGCACGCTGTACAACACGCAGCTGCTGTTTGATGCCGACGGTACGCTGATTCAGGCGCGTCGCAAGATTTCGCCGACCTATCACGAGCGCATGATCTGGGGCATGGGCGATGGCTCCGGCCTGCGTGCCATCGACAGCGCGGTCGGCCGCATCGGTCAACTGGCCTGCTGGGAACATTACAACCCGCTGGCCCGATATGCCTTGATCGAAGATGGCGAACAGATCCACGCCTCGATGTACCCCGGTTCGTTCGCCGGTGAGCGGTTCACCCGGCAGATGGAAGTCAGCATCCGCATGCATGCGCTGGAGTCTGCGTGCTTCGTGGTCAACTCGACCGCCTGGTTGTACCCGGAACAGCAAGCGCAAATCATGGCCGACACCGGTTGCGCCATCGGCCCGATCTCGGGCGGTTGCTACACGGCGATCATCGACCCGCAAGGTGAAGTCGTCGGCGCGCTGACTGAAGGCGAAGGCGAGGTGATTGCTGACATCGACCTGTTCCAGATCGAGATTCGTAAACGTCAAATGGATGGCCGCGGTCACTACAGCCGTCCGGAAATCCTCAGCCTGAACATCGACCGCACACCGCATCGCCATGTTCATGAGCGCAATACTCAGCCGGCACTGGCGGTCACCGGTCAACCGGAAGCCGTGTGATCGGGTAAACGCGAGGTACAAAAAAGGCCCCTTCATCAATCGATGAAGGGGCCTTTTCCGTGGAGGGCAGTTCTACAGTTCCTGGGCCAGGAAGATCAACGTGTTGCCATGCGCCTCAGCCGCTGCGCGCTGGTTGTAGCTGTCGCGGTGCGAGCAGTTGAAGCCGTGTTCGGCTTCCGGGTACACGACAATTTCCACGTTGTCGTTGGTGTCGAAACGTTCGGCGATTTTCTCCACGGCTTCGAGGGAAATGTGGCTGTCCTGTTCACCGAAGTGCATCAGCAAAGGCACTTCAATGTCGTCGGCGCGGTCCAGGTGATTCTGGATGCCGCCGCCGTAGTAGGCGACGGCCACATCCACCAGCCCGTTGGTGGCGGTGAGGTATGACAGCAGGCCGCCAAAGCAGTAACCGATGGAGGCGATGCCGCCATCCAGACCCGGCTGGGTATCGAGGGTGTCGATGGCCAGTTTGATGTCGGCCTGGGCCTTGGTGATGTCGGTGGCGTTCATCAACTCGACGGCGCGTTTCCAGCCGGCTTCGTCGTAGTTCAGTTCGATGCGGTGGCCGTTGCGCCAGAACAGGTCCGGCGCGATCACCAGATAACCATCAGCGGCGTATTGCTCGGCGACGGAGCGGATATGCTCGTTGACGCCGAAGATCTCCTGGATCAAGACGATCCCCGGGCCACGCTGGGTATGCGGAATGGCCAGGTAAGCGCCAAATTTACCGTCGTCGCTGTCGATCTCGATCCATTGGGTGGTCACGCTCATGGTGGCTCCTGTCTACGCAAGTGAGGTGGAAGGTGAAGCGTGTCACGGTAGCATTTCAGCGATTGTGACGGCGCCAGAAAAATCGCGCGAGCAGCGTATCGAGGCTCAGCTTGCCGGCCCCCGAGAGCAGCAAGGGCAGGAGGGCGGCGAGGTAGATCACCGGCAGTTTGAAGTTGCCGTGGCCTTTATTGCTGATGGCGTAACCCTGGGCAAGCTCACTTAATGTAGACCAATCGGCCGGCCAGTGAACCGCGGCGGTGGCGACAATGGTGACCACGGTCAGGATGATCGCCGATACCCGCGTGCCAAGTGCTACCAGGATCGCGAGCGCACAAATCAGCTCGGCCCACATCGACAGTTCCCAGTTCAGCGTCGACGGTACGTGGTCGAACGGAAACGGGAAGCGGTCCTGGATGTCGGCAAACCAGTTTTCGCCGTTCCATTTTTCCAGGCCCGACTCAAAGAATTCCCAGGCGATGAACAACCGCAAGGTCAGGGGCGCGAGCCAGCTACCGGCACGGTCGAGGTTCAGGTGCAGGCCTTTCACGGCCGAAGAGATTGAAGTGTTCATGGGCTTGATCTCCGTCAGGTCAGGAATGCGGGGCATCGTGTGCCCCGCGCAAGGGGATTACTCAGCGGCACCGCACTTGCCTTCGCCACATTTGCCTTCGGCGGTTTTTTCAGCGGTGTCGGCCTGGACCTGGCTGTAACCGTGGGCCAGTTGTTTCATGCTGAACGCTTCGGATTCGGAGGCCGAAGCGACGTTCGACAAAGCCAGGCCACCAGCGATGAGCAGGCCGAGGGTCAGGGAAGAAGTGGAGAGCTTGAACATGGTGATGCTCCATACATTTGAGTGAGTTGAGTGCTTTGATCGGCTTGGCCAATCAACAGCTGTAGTTGACCAAGCAGGTGTATCTGCGATGTGTCGTTGGGGCGGGGTTTTAGGGGCGGGGTGTGTCAGGGGCGGGTCTGTACACACGGTGATACACAGCCACCGCAAATCCCCTGCAGGCTCACTTCTGCAGTGGGCTGCGTTGGGCTTTGGATTGGGGTGAGGCCGCTGTGATTCCTGGCCGACGCGCAGCGTCTAGCCTCAGTGTCCCCGCAATCCCATGGGGCGTGACTTTGGAACCTCGCATGCAAGCGCTGTTGAACGAGATCCTCGACGCTGTCCGGCCGCTGATCGGGCAGGGCAAGGTGGCGGACTACATTCCTGCCCTCGGCACCGTGCCGGCCAATCAATTGGGCATTGCCGTGTACAGCAACGACGGTGAGTTGTACTGCGCGGGCGATGCCGAGACGCCGTTCTCGGTGCAGAGTATTTCCAAGGTCTTCAGCCTGGTGCAGGCCATCGAACACTCCGGTGAGGCGATCTGGGAACGTCTGGGTCACGAGCCTTCCGGTCAGCCCTTCAACTCGCTGGTGCAGCTGGAATTCGAGCGCGGCCGTCCGCGTAATCCCTTCATCAATGCCGGCGCCCTGGTGATCTGCGACATCAACCAATCGCGCTTTGCCGCCCCGGCGTTGTCGATGCGTGATTTTGTCCGTCGGCTGTCCGGCAATCCGCAGGTCATGGTCGATGGCAAAGTCGCCGAGTCCGAATACCAGCACCGCGCGCGCAACGCCGCCATGGCCTACCTGATGCAGTCGTTCGGCAACTTTCACAACGATGTCGAATCCGTGTTGCGCAGCTACTTCAGCCACTGCGCGTTGCGCATGCATTGTATCGACCTGGCCCGGGCGTTCTGCTTTTTGGCCAACGACGGGTTCTGCAAGCACAGCGGCGAACAGATCCTCACTGCGCGCCAGACACAACAGGTCAACTCGATCATGGCCACCAGCGGGCTGTACGACGAGGCCGGCAACTTTGCCTATCGCGTGGGTTTGCCGGGCAAGAGCGGGGTTGGCGGCGGGATTGTCGCCGTGGTGCCGGGGCAATTCACGGTGTGCGTCTGGTCGCCGGAACTGAACGCCGCGGGCAATTCCCTGGCCGGGATGGCCGCGCTGGAACTGCTGAGCCAGCGGATTGGCTGGTCAGTGTTTTAACGGGCAGGATTAATGACGCTCCGGAAAATTTCCTATACATTTTCCGGCCGCCCCCTGCATGGTGAAACCGCTTCATGTCTCTTGTGCTCGAACGTCTAGTCGCTGGTACGCCGATTCCTTTTGCCGGTAATCGTGTCACGGTCGTCAGCCCCGAACTGGCCGCACGCTTCCAGCCCGGCGACCACCTGCTGGTGGAACAGGTCAGCGGCGAATTGTTGCTGATCCCGGTGGCGGACCAGCAAGCGGCCAGCGTTGCGATAGAGCGCGCAGAAGCAGCCTTCACCGCGATGTCGGCGGTGTCGGATCAAGCGATCAGCCACTTCTTCGACCTGTTTGCCCAGCGTCTGGAAACCCCGCAATGCTGGGGCTTGATCGCGGCCGCCAACCTCGCTGACATCGAGCGCGCCAAAGCCCGTGGACGCTCAACCACGCGCTTGCTGGCCGATGAACGCATGCGCCGCGACATGATCGCTGGTCTTCGCGCGTGGCGCGATGCGTCGGCCACGCGCGGCAAAGTGATCAGTTGCGTCGAACATGACGGCTGGAAAGTCGAGCAAGTGGTGTCGCCGCTGGGCATCGTCGCGTTTGTCTTCGAAGGTCGACCGAACGTGTTCGCCGATGCCGCCGGTGTCTTGCGCACAGGCAACACCGCAGTGCTGCGCATCGGCAGCGATGCGTTGGGCACCGCCCAGGCCATCGTCACCCATGCGCTGAACCCGGCGCTGAGCGACGCCGGATTGCCGGTCGGCGCGGTGTCGCTGGTGGAAAGCGTCAATCACGCGGCCGGTTGGGCGATGTTCGCCGACCGGCGTCTGTCCCTGGCCGTGGCGCGGGGTTCGGGGCGTGCGGTCAGCCAATTGGGCAGCATCGCCCAACAAGCGGGCACCGCCGTCAGCCTGCACGGCACCGGTGGTGCCTGGCTGATCGCCGACCAGCACGCCGACGCGAAGCGCTTCGCCGCCGTGGTGCGCAATTCCCTGGACCGCAAGGTCTGCAACACCCTCAACGTCTGCTTGATCCAGCGCGACCGCGCCGCCGATCTGGTGCCGCTGTTTCTCGATGCGTTGCAACAGGCCGGCACTGCACGGGGCCAGGGCTGCAAATTGCACATCGTCGAGGGCAGCGAGGCGTGTTTGTCGACGCAATGGTTGAGCGCGAGCGTCGAGGTGTACCGCGCCGAAGGCTACCGCACCGAAGCCATGGCCGAGCCACTGCCGGAGGAGCAATTGGGCCGCGAGTGGGAATGGGAAGAAACCCCGGAAGTCAGCCTGATGATCGTCGATGACCTGGACCGTGCGATTGCCTTGTTCAACCGCTATAGCCCGCAGTTCACGGTGTCGTTGATCAGTGAGGATGACGCGGCGCATGAGCGCTTCTACAACGCGGTCAACGCGCCATTTGTCGGCAATGGCATCACGCGTTGGGTCGACGGACAGTACGCCTTGAACAAGCCGGAGTTGGGGCTTTCGAACTGGGAGAGTGGTCGACTGTTTGCGCGCAGCGCGATTCTCTCGGGAGACGGTGTGTTCACCATTCGCAGCCGCATGACGCAGACCGATCTGTCGGTCAAGCGCTAGGGATCCGACCGCAGGCGAGGGGGCACACTATAATTAAGGTGTTTGCTCCTTCGTTCTGAAAGAGGGATCCATCATGAAACTCCGTTCCTTCGAGCAATATTCCCATCACTTGGAATCGGTCGCTCACGATACCTGGCTGACGGCCCGGGTGAAGTCGGCCCTGGCCATGGGCGAACCCACCCTCGCCATGCACATTCACGTCAAAACCCATGCGGGCACCGTGGCGTTGAGTGGTCGGGTCAACACCCATCGGCAATGTGAACAGGCGGTGGCACTGGCCCGCTCGGTTCAAGGTGTGGTCGACGTCGATGCCCGGGAATTACTGACACACGTGTTCAAACCCGGCAGTTTTCCCGAAGCGCCCAACGCTGAGGAGAGCGCTGAGCAGCGGCCACGTTCGTCAGACGACCAATGACCCTGTCAGCAGCGCTTCCGGGATCGGGAGCGCTGCGCAAGGGCTGATCATCAAGCGGCTGCGACCGCTTTGCCGTACACCGCGCACGTCGTCGGATGTTCCGCCAGCGAGACGAAGGTGCGGGTGCTGGCCTCCAGGGCGTCAATCGAACCGGTTTCGATGTCGTAGACCCAGCCATGCAAATTCAACAGGCCTTTTTCCTGCGCCAGGCGCACGCTCGGGTGTGTCTGGATGTTGGCCAGTTGCGCAATGACGTTTTCCCGGACCATTGAACTGATCTTCGCCGCATCACTGGTGTGAGGGCGGGATTCGTTGATGACTTTCGCCGATTCGGCGTGCTGCAACCAGCCGCTGACTGCCGGCAGGTGATCCATGCATGTGCACTTGGCGATGGCGGTCATGGCGCCGCAGTCCGAATGGCCGCAGATCACAATGTCGGTCACACCGAGCACTGCGACCGCGTATTCAACCGTGGCCGACACACCGCCCGGATGAGGGCTGTAGGAGGGCACGATGTTGCCGGCGTTGCGGATGACGAACAATTCACCGGGTTCTTGCTGGGTCAGTAATTCGGGCACTACACGACTGTCGGAACAGGTGATGAACAACGTGCCGGGATGCTGGGTGGTGGCCAGGTGTTTGAACAGGTCGGTGCGTTGTGGAAAGGCTTCGTTCTGGAACTTCAAAAAACCGTCGATGAGCGCTTTCATGCGGATGTCCTCATGCGTGATGTGGGGGTGGCCCGCGCCGTAGTGCGGGCCGGTCTCAACTTAGAACGGGCGCAGTGGCAGGAACTTGCCGTCGAGGGTGATCACCGCGCGGGAGCCGCCTTCCGGGTCTTCGACTTTCTTCATGTCGAGCTTGAAGTTGATCGCGCTGATGATGCCGTCGCCAAACTGCTCATGAACCAGGGCTTTGAGCGTGGTGCCGTAGATCTGGATCATTTCGTAGAAGCGGTAAATGGTCGGGTCGGTCGGGACGCCGGAAAGGCTGCCGCGCAGGGGGATGATCTGCAGGCGGGCTACCGCATCGGCGTCCAGTTCCAGCTTGTCGCCGATCACTTCGGCAGCAGCTTTGGGCAATGGATGCTGACCGAGGAGGGCGGCGGTGACGTAGGCCAGGCCCAGGCCGGTGCCGTCGGTCAAGTCCTGCCAGGACAGATTCTTGCGGGCCTTGGCATCGAGGATCGAGGTGGTCAGGGCCAGGCTTGGGTCGTTGTAGGCGTGGGACTGTTGCATGGTGATTCTCCTGTCGGCGTGGTGTTGCTTGGGTGTGAAGCCATCTTCTGCCGATTGATCCATAGCGTCCAAGATCTATATACAATGCTGTGCATAAGCCCTGCCTATAGATGGAATGCCCATGCTGCTACGACATCTGCGCTATTTGCTGGCGGTCGCCGACTACGGCGGCTTCACCCGGGCCGCCGAGGCGTTGCATGTGTCGCAGCCGACCTTGTCCCAGCAAATCCGGCAATTGGAAGAAACCCTGGGCGTAAGCCTGTTCGACCGCACCTCGCGCACGGTCAAACCGACCGATGCCGGCGCGGCCTACATCGAGTGCGCTCGTCGCGTATTGGTGGAATTGGAGGCCGGCAAGCGTGCGCTGCATGACGTGAAGGACTTGTCCCGCGGCACCTTGCGCCTGGCGATGACGCCGACGTTCATGGCGTATCTGGTGGGGCCGCTGGTGCGCGATTACGTGGCGCGGTTTCCGAATATCCATCTGGAGATTTTCGAGCTGTCGATGGATGACATTGAAGCGGGGCTGGCGGATGACTCGCTGGACATCGCCATCGCGTTCAATGAAGTCAGAAATGCCGACATTGAGTCGATCCCGGCGTTTACCGAGACGTTGGGCGTGATGGTGGGGCGCGATCATCCGTTGTATGACAGCCAGCGCGCATTGCCCGCTGAAGAACTTGCTCAACTGGAGTTCGCGCTGTTGACCCCGGACTTCATCACCCGCACCCGCATCAATGCGTATTTTGCCCAGGAGCAGATCACGCCGAAGGTGGTGATCGAGGTCAATTCTGTGAGCACCTTGCTGGAAGTCATTCGGCACACGGCAATTGCCACCATCCTGCCGGAAGCCATCGCCAGCCAGGAGCGTGCCCTGTGCAAGATTCCATTGTTGGGGGAGGCGCCAACCCGCGGGGCGGCATTGTTGCGTCGTAGAAACAACTACCACAGCGCGGCGTCGGTGGCGTTTATGAATCTGGTGTTGGAGCTGTAAAACACTCAGGCACAAAAAAGGGCCTGCTCTTTAATGGGAGCAGGCCCTTTTTTATCAGTGAGTCAGTTTGTTAGTAGAACCGATCAATCACCCGAACTTCGTTTTGGTTCTGCAGCGAAGCCCATGCCTGTTTCAGCGTTTGCAGAACATTACCGATGAAGTCCTTGTCGGCCGCGGCTTTCTTGCCGACATAGCCCTGGCCGCGACGGTACATCTTCAGTCGGGCGAGCAGGTTCTGGTTGTTCTGGTCGAACTCCGCTTCATGAGCGTGAGGCGACAGGCAGTCGATATGAACCTGGCCCGATTTGCTGATCCACAGAATGTGGCTGTCGTGGCTGTCTTTTTGCGCCGCGAACAGACGAGCCAGTTCATCGATAGAAGGTTGATTGTTCAGATTCATAATTTGCCCCTTGACCATTTGGTGATCTTTCAAAGTTGGTTCGCTAATACAAGTAGCCCATCGGTTAGTTGATCCCTGGCACCGAAACCAGGACGTCAGCGGTCGGCCGTCGAATTCAACGGGTCTCGCGTCTGTTGCATGTAGTCGTGTTGAATAACTGCTACGCGTTAGCGTCACAACGAAGAGAAGCAGCGAATACCTGGAGGCCACTGCCGACTTTTCAGGGTCGGCCACAAGCTTCATGAGGATTGATCGCCAGCGCTTCTCGTCCTTGTACTGGACGTTCGGGCCAGGTCAGCTTCTTCAATCTGCCTTGTGGGCAGCGTGTATCCGGGAAAAACAGCTCGGCGGTCAGACGAGCTTGCTCAAACATGTTGCTGTACTCCCGATCGGGGAGATGTCTGCATCATGCAAGGGCAAAACGGAGGCGTCAACCGTTATGTAGTGATTTTTTTCAGTCACTACATATTGTCGGACAAAACGGATTGGAATGAAAAAACGAGGCCGGGACACGCCCCTCAGGCCAACGGCTGCGGGCTCTGGAAGCGGTAGAACGTGCAGGGGTAACCGTCTACTGGCTGCTGATGCAGGGTGAATTGATTGCCCGTGAGATCAGGCATCACTTTGGCCCAGAACCCCCGTGCAGGCGGGTTCGCATCGATGTGGAAAATCTGCCATTGACCGGGGAACTGCCTCAAGAGGGCGGAAATGACAAACTTCGCGACACCTTGGCCACGGAAGCGCCGACTGACAAAAAAGTAACCGATGTTGTACTCGGCCCCGTCGAGATGGGTGTTGTCATCCACGGTCACGAAACCGGCCAGCTCGCCGCCGACCCGGATCATAAACGCTCGGGTCGCGGGCTTGCGCCAGTAATCGAGTTTGGGCCGGATGTTGAAAAAACCATGCTCACCCAGTTCCAGCGGTAGCCATTCGCTGAAGTCGTAGACGTAGAACTGCATCAGGTTTTCGAGGGTGTCGAAGTCGTCACGCTGGGCGGCGTGCAGTTCTATCGAAGGCATTGCGGGGCGCTCCAGGTTACGCAGGGCCATCCGTGTCCCTGTCAGGATCACTCAGTGCGGCGCGAAGTCATACTGGCCACCTTTCTTCAGCGCAGCAATGTAAGCCGGGCGCCCCTGGAAGCGTTGGACCCAGGCCGCTACATGCGGGTAGTTGGCCAGTTTGCCTTGGGCCCGGGCGATCTCGCCGATGAAGCTCATCTGGATATCGGCGGCGCTGAACTCGTCACCGAGCAGGTAATCGGACTGGCTCAGTGCGGTGTCGAGGTAGCCCAGATAGTTCGCCACTTCCGAGTTGATGCGTGGATGCAGCGGCGCCCCGGCTTCACCGAGGCGTCCGACGTACAGGTTCAGCATCAGCGGCAACATCGCAGAGCCTTCGGCGAAGTGCAGCCACTGGACGTATTCGTCGTAGGCAGGGGTGGAAGGATCGGGTTGCAGGCGACCCTGGCCATGACGGCGGATCAGGTAATCAATGATCGCTGCGGACTCGATCAGCTTCTGCTTACCGTCTTCAATGACCGGCGATTTACCCAGCGCATTGATCGCTTTCAGTTCCGGCGGGGCAAGATTGGTTTTCGGATCGCGCTGATACAGTTTCAGCTCGTAAGGAATCGCCAATTCTTCCAGCAGCCAGAGAATGCGCTGGGAGCGGGAGTTGTTCAGGTGATGCACGATAATCATAAATATAATTCCTGTAGCAGCTGTCGAGTGAAACGAGGCTGCGATGTCTTTTCAGAACAGGCAGTCGCCGGGCTTGAAGAACACTAGACCATCCCGGTCCGTTCGAAGTGCCATCAAGCCTTGCTTGTCGGTTTCGCGGCGCGTTTGCTGCCCGTCGAGGGTTTGTGTGTCGCCGGTTTGCGTTTTTTCTTCCACGGTGCGGCACCACGCCCGGCCGGGCTGGCGGGGCCGCTGATGGTCAGGCTCAAACCGGCGCAACGGGCGACTTGTTTGCTCATCCACGCCGCCTGTTTGGTGACGAACTCTTCCAGGCTCATTTCGCCGCTCTGCACCATGTCCAGCGCCTGTTCCCAGATCGCGGTGGTGCCGGGGTCGGCAATCGCGCGCGGCACCGCATCGATCAGGCTGAAAGCTGCCGGGGTAGCGGCCAGCGCTTTGCCGTTCTTGATCAGGTAACCACGGTCGAGCAAGCCCTGGATGATCGAGGCGCGTGTCGCCTCGGTGCCGATGCCGGTGGTGTCCTTGAGCTTCTGTTTGAGCAGCGGGTCTTCCACCAGTTTGGCCACGTTCTTCATGGCCTTGATCAGGTCGCCTTCGGTGAACGGCTTGGGTGGCTGCGTCCACAGGTCCTTGAGCTTCACATCGGCGACTGCGCAATCCAGTCCCTCGGCCAGTGCCGGTAATGTTTGTGGCGCAGGCGCCTCACGGCCCTTGGCAGGGGCGAGGGCTTCCGGCAGGGCACGTTTCCAGCCGGGCTCGACGATCTGTTTGCCGACGGCACGCAGGGCTTCACCGGCGCAGTTGAAGTCGGCCTGGGTGCGGTCGTATTCATGATTGGGCAGGAACTGCGCCAGATAACGGGCGCGGATCAGTGTGTAGACCGCCCGTTGCTTGCCCACCAGCCGTTCCAGATTCTTCGCCGCTGCCGTCGGGATGATGCCGTGGTGCGCGGTGACCTTGGCATCGTTCCAGGCCCGGGAGCGCCGTTGCGGCTCCAGGTAATCGTTCAGCGCGTTCAGGGACGGGTCGGCCTGACGCAACGCGGCGAGAATGCCCGGCGCCTCGCTGTGCTGACTCAACGGCAGAAAACCACAATCACTGCGCGGGTAGGTGATGACTTTGTGGGTTTCGTAGAGTGCTTGGGCGATGTCGAGGGTTTCCTGGGCGCCGAGCCCGAGTTTCTTCGAGCAGACTTCCTGCAAGGTGCCCAGATCGAACGGTAACGGCGCGACTTCACGCATGCGTTCGGTGCGCAGCTTGATCACGCGCGCAGTCGCTGCGCTGGCAAGCGCTTGAGCCGCATTTTGCGCGAGGCCCTGATTCAGGCAGCGATCCTGATCATCACAAGCGTCGGACGCCGCGCGCCACTGAGCGGTGAACGCCGTGCCCTCATGCAGCAGCTGCACGTCGATGGCCCAGTAAGCCACGGGGACGAAATCGGCAATGCTGCGATCGCGGTCCACCACCAGCCGCAAGGTCGGCGTCTGCACCCGACCTACCGGCAACACGCCCTGATAACCGGACTGACGGCCCAGCAACGTAAACAACCGGCTCATGTTCATCCCAATCAGCCAGTCGGCCCGGGAGCGGCCCAGCGCCGAATGATAAAGGCTGAATGTTTCGACCCCCGGTTTCAGCGCAGACAGTGCCTTGCGGATCGACGCATCGTCCAGCGCCGACAGCCACAACCGGCGAATCGGCCCGCGATAGCGGCAGTGCTCGACCAGTTCGCGAGCGATCATCTCGCCTTCGCGGTCGGCGTCGGTGGCGATCACCAGCTCATCGGCCTCGCCGAGCAAGCGTTTGACGGCTTTGTACTGGCTGGCCGTGCGCGGCTTGACGGTCATCTTCCATTTCTCGGGAATGATCGGCAGGTCGGCCAGTACCCAGCGTTTGTAGCGCGCGTCGTAGGCGTCCGGCGGTGCCGTTTCCAGCAAATGGCCGATGCACCAGGTCACCGTGACGTCTGTTCCCAGCCAGCAGCCATCGCCCCGACGCTTGGCGCCGAGCACGGCTGCAATGTCTTTGGCCTGGGAAGGTTTTTCACAGAGGTACAGCCGCATAACCACCATCGTTCATCAAGTGTGCAAGAGGCGCACAGAATGGCCGGTGATGAGCGCCGGATCAATCTTTATCTGTATGGATGTACAGCAAAGCTGTTGCGTCGGGTTGCGGCGGTCAAAACGGCCCGTTCGGCTGCGGGGCCGTGGCGATGCCGAATTTTGGGTTATACCTGACAGTTGTGGTCTCAGGTTTCGGGGCAACTGCGCACGCCATCAAGGGCGGGCCACGCTCCCAGGTTCATCACCGTCATGAGGAACGTATTCCATGAAAAGCTCCGGTCCCAGTCCTGTCATCACCATCGCCGAGCAGCCGGGCTGCCTGCTGGTGAAGTTTCATGGCATTCAGGTCGCCGCGTCCGCGCGTGCCCTGGTGCTGTTGGAGGCCAATTACCCGCCGGTCTACTACGTGCCGCGAGAGGACATCGACGAAAAGTATTACGCCCGCACCGACCACACCAGCTATTGCCCCTACAAGGGCGATGCCACTTATTTCAGCTTGCAAGTCCCGGGGCATGAAGGCGCGAATGCGGTCTGGAGCTATGAGAACCCTAAAATATCCGTCGATCAAATTCGCAATTACGTGGCGTTCTACCCGGATCAGGTGAAATTCGAGTTGCTCGATTCCGAGGTCTGAGGATCGTTTCGCCAAAGGGTGTGGCGAGGGAGGCCCTCGCCACAACGCCCGGTCAGTTTTTATCGAGATCGACGTTCTTGGTCTCGCGCAAACAGATCATCCCCACCACCAGGCTCACCGCGGTAATCACCACCGGGTACCAGAGCCCGTAGAAGATGTCGCCGGTGTAGACCACCAACGCAAACGACACGGTCGGCAAGAACCCGCCAAACCAGCCATTGCCAATGTGATAGGGCAGCGACATCGAGGTGTAGCGGATGCGTGTCGGGAACAGTTCGACCATCAGCGCCGCCAGCGGGCCGTAGCACATGGCGCTGATGATGATCAGCGCGACGATCAGCGCCACAATCATCGGCTTGTTGATTTGCTGCATGTCAGCCTGCGACGGATAGCCGGCCAGTGTCACCGCGCCACGCAGGGCCGCTTCGTCGTAACCGTCGATTTTCACATCACCGACACTGACCTGTACGCCACTGCCTGCGGGTGCTTCGGCGCTCGCGTAAGGCAGGCCTTGTTTGACCAGGAAGGTTTTGACCTTGTCGCACGGGCTATCAAATTTCGCCTTGCCCACCGGGTCGAACTGGAACGTACACGTCGCCGGGTCGGCCAATACGGTAATCGGTGCCTGACGGCTGGCCTGGTCAATGGCTGGGTTGGCGTAATGCGCCAGGGATTTGAAGATCGGGAAATACAGCGCGGTGGCCAGTAGCAGGCCGATCATCAGCACCGGTTTGCGCCCGACCTTGTCCGACAGCCAACCAAAAAAGATGAAGAACGGCGCGCCGATGATCACGCTGACGATCAGCAAGCCATTGGCCACTGCTGGGTCCATCTTCAGGAATTGGGTGAGGAAAAACAGCACGTAAAACTGCGCAGCGTAAAAGGTTACCGCTTGCCCGGCGTTGATGCTGAACAGGGCAATCAACACGACCTTTAGGTTTTCCCACTTGCCGAAGGAATCACGCAGCGGCGACTTGCAGAGTTTGCCTTCCTCTTTCATTTTCACGAAGGCCGGCGACTCGTGCAGGCTCAGGCGAATCCAGGTCGAGATGCCCAGCAAAATGATGGAAAACAGAAACGGAATGCGCCAGCCCCAGACTTCAAACTGGTCGCCAGTGAAGTAGCGGCAACCGAGCACCACCAGCAGCGAGAGCAGCAAACCGAGGGTCGCCGTGGACTGAATCCAGCTGGTGTGGAAACCGCGTTTGCCTATCGGTGCATGCTCAGCGACATAGGTGGCCGCACCGCCATATTCACCGCCCAGGGCCAGACCCTGAAGCATGCGCAGCACCACGAGGATGATCGGCGCGGCGATGCCGATGCTCGCGTAGGTCGGCAGCAAGCCGACGCAGAACGTCGCCAGGCCCATGAGTACGATGGTTGCGAGGAAGGTGTATTTTCGACCGATCATGTCCCCCAACCGACCGAACACCAACGCCCCGAAAGGCCGCACGATGAAGCCTGCGGCGAACGCCATCAGCGCAAAGATGAACGCCGTGGTGTCGTTGACCCCGGCGAAAAATTGTTTGCTGATGACCGCCGCGAGGGCGCCATAGAGGAAAAAGTCGTACCACTCGAACACCGTCCCCAGTGACGAGGCGAAGATGACTTTGCGGGTGTCGTGGGTGATCGCCGCGACGGGCGCGGCTTCCAGGGTCTGAACATGTTCTGACATATCGGTATCCCTCACAGTGATTGTTTTTGTTGTTCCACTGGTGTTGCGTGTTCCATGTAGAGCTCAATGCTCACAAGCCAAGCTCATTACCCTTGTAGGCGTGAGCCGGCTCCGGGCGGCGTTCCGACGATAGCGGTGTAGCAGTCACCATAGATGTTGAATCTCAGTCAGTCATTGCGAGCAGGCTCGCTCCTGCAGGAATGGTGTTGGCTGTTGATTCGAGGATTAGCTGGGCGGCTTTTTCAGCAATCATCAACGTCGGCGAACAGGTATTGCCCGAGGTAATGCGCGGCATGATCGAGGCATCAGCTACACGCAAACCGGGAATACCCCGGACCCGCAACTCGGCATCCACCACCGCTTCCGCGTCATTACCCATCCGGCAAGTACCCACCGGATGGAAAATGGTCGTGCCGATTTGTGCAGCCGCCTCGTGCAATTCCTCTTCAGTCTGCAAACGGTCACCGGGCAAATACTCGACCGGTTTGAACGCATGCAGCGCCGGCGCAGCAACGATGCGCCGGGTCAGGCGAATGGCATTAGCCGCCACGCGCAAATCTTCCGGGTGACTCAAATAGTTGGGTTGAATCACTGGCGCGTCCTGCGGGCTGGCAGAACTGATGTCTACTCGGCCACGGCTCTGCGGCCGCAGATCGCAAACCGAGGCAGTAAAAGCAGGGAAGGGGTGCAACGGCTCGCCGAAGCGCTCCAGCGACAAGGGCTGCACGTGATATTCGAGATTCGCCGAGGTCTGTTCCGGTCCCGAGCGGGCGAAGGCCCCCAGTTGACTCGGCGCCATGGACAGCGGGCCGCTGCGGTCATAAAGGTAGCGCAAACCCATGCCCATCTTGCCCCACACGCTGCCGGCGATCTGGTTCAGCGTTCGCGCATTTTCCAGTTTGTAGATCAATCGCAATTGCAGGTGATCCTGCAGATTGCCGCCCACCCCCGGTAGCTCATGGGCGACGCCGATCCCAAGTTTTTGCAGCAGCGGACGCGGACCGATCCCCGAGCGCTGAAGGATGCCCGGTGAGCCGACAGAGCCGGCGCACAAGACGATTTCCTTGCGCGCCTTGAAGGTTTTCGCCTGACCTTGCCAGCGCGTTATCAGCGCTGAAGCGCGACCGTTTTCCAGCAACACGCGGTCCACTTCGACGTCGGTCAGCACGGTGAGATTGACGCGATGGCGGACCGGTTTGAGAAATGCCTTGGCCGCGTTCCAGCGGATCCCGGCCTTCTGGTTGACCTGAAAGTAGCCGCAGCCTTCGTTATCGCCCTGGTTGAAATCATCAATGCTGGCAATGCCGCTTTGCTCGGCAGCGTTGCGGAAGGCGTCCAGAATCGGCCACGACAGCCGCTGCCGCTCGACCCGCCAGTCGCCGCTGGCGCCGTGAAACTCGGAGTCGCCGGCAAAATGGTTTTCGCTCTTTTTGAACAACGGCAACACGTCGTTCCAGCTCCAGCCCGGATTGCCATCGGCAGCCCAGCGGTCGTAGTCGCCGGCCTGGCCACGCATGTAGATCATGCCGTTGATGGAAGAACAGCCGCCGAGCACTTTGCCGCGTGGGTAACTCAGGGCGCGACCTTGCAGGCCGGCTTGCGCCTGGGTCTTGAAACACCAGTCGGTGCGAGGGTTGCCGATGCAAAACAGGTAACCCACGGGGATGTGAATCCACGCATAGTTATCGCGGCCGCCGGCTTCGAGCAGCAGCACCCGGTGTTGCGGGTTGGCCGACAGTCGATTGGCCAGCAAACACCCGGCCGGCCCGGCGCCGACCACGATGTAGTCGAATTCATCCAGGAGAGTCTTCATCCCTGACCTCGTCTTGTTGTTCTTGTTGTCGGTCATCCTAGTTGTTCGCTTTCGTCAAAAGAATGTTAGTTTTTGCGCAGCCGCTGTGCGTTTTTAAACAGCATTGCCTCAAGGACGGATCATGTTCGACTGGAATGACCTGCGGTATTTTCTCGAGTTGCAGCGCAGCGGGCGTTTGCTCACCGCTGCCCGTCGTTTGAACACCACCCACGCCACAGTCGCGCGGCACATCGAGGCCATCGAAAAGAGCCTCGGCACGGCGCTGTTCGTTCAGCATGCCCAGGGTTACGAAATGACCCCGGCCGGCGAAGCGCTGCTCAAGCACGCCGAAGCCATGGAAAACGTCGCGTTGTTGGCCCAGGAAGAAATCACCCAGTCCACCGCGCCGCTGGGCAAGATTCGCGTCGGCGTCACGGAAGGGCTGGGCATTATGTTTCTCGCCAGCCGCATGAACGGCTTGTTCGAGCGCTATCCGGGGCTGGAAGTGGAACTGGTGGCGGTGCCGCGCTTCGTCAGCATCCTCAACCGCGAAGCCGAAATCAGCATCCACCTCGAACGCCCGGCCGCCGACATGCTGGTCACCCGCAAACTCACCGACTATCGACTGGGGCTCTACGCCAGCCAGGCGTATCTCGACCGATCACCGCCATTGCGCAGCCGCGAAGACCTCGGGCGCCATGCCTGGATCGGCTATGTCGACGATTTGCTGTTCAGCCAGGAATTGATGTTCCTTAATAGCTTCTGCCGCAATCCACGGGTGGTGTTTCACAGCACCAGCGTCATCGCCCAGCAACAGGCAGCGCGCTCCGGGTTGGGGATTGCGGTGTTGCCTTGTTACATGGCAAGTGCAGATGCGGACCTGGTGCCGTTGTTGCCGGACGAAAGTATTGAGCGAAGTTACTGGATCAGTACCCGGCGCGAGTTGCACAAGTCGGTGCGGCTGCGGGTGGTTTGGGACTATGTGGTGGGGTTGTGTGAGGCGGAGCAGGGGTTGTTGCTGGGATAGCCAATCGCGGCCACTCTATGGCCTGACGACAAGGAGCGTTATCCGACACTCCGTCGTGATAAAGGGAGCTTGCAACATGGCCGAAGAGACAAAAGTAAAAGGACCGGCGTCGTACTTCCCGTCCATGGAGAAAAAGTATGGGCAGCCGATTAGCCACTGGCTGGCGTTGCTCGGAACAGTGAGCGACAAGAGGCACATGGAAATCGTGGCGTGGTTGAAAGATGAACACGGCATGGGCCATGGCCATGCCAATGCGTTGGTCGCGCACTATCTGGCCGCCAACAAGAAGTGACCGGGCAGGGGGGCAGGGCATGTTTGTGCCCCCCCGATCCCTCAAACAAAACACAAAACCCTGTGGGAGTGAGCTTGCTCGCGCCCACAGGGATTTCATTTGTCTGGCGCTTAAACAACGAAATTCCCGCCCGTTTAAACGAAGCCTCCTGTTACCAGCCAAAGGCTACAACGCCTTGCGCCATCGCCTACGGGTAAGACAGAATCCGCCGGCTTGTGCGTCTGGGGCGCGGGTTCTATCGTGGCTGGGTCACTGAAAAACAGTGATCGGGTTTGGTAGCCCAGTATGTCCAGGCGTATAGCGCCACCTTTTACAGAGATCGTTTTAATCTCTGTTTTTTATGGTGCCCATGCGCAGGGCTCCCTCGGGAGCGCCGGGTTCCTGGACCGGTCTACCAACCTGTGTATGGTCACCACCATTCGTTTGGTAGCGAAGGGTGATGGCTCCTCAATAGTTCTTCCAGGAGTTTCATCTATGTTCAAACCAACACCCAACCCGCCCGACACCGATCCGGCATCGCCCTACGAATCTATCGATTCGAAAAAACTCCACGAAGCGGCCGAACGCGCCCTCGACCACTACCTCAACCCGGCCGCCCAGATCATGGCCAGCACCCACGAACCTGAACCGATGTTCCTCGCCAACCCCAAGTGCGACTCAGAATCCCTGCTGGTCAACGCCAGCGAATCACTGGGCTCGGCGACCACCATGCTCAGCAATCTCGCGGCGTTGTTGGAGAACTCACACCGCAAGACGCTGCTGGGGATTACGCAGGTGGTCATGCTGGGGGAACTGGCGGTGAATCAGGCGCTGGATAAGGTTGAAGTGAAGGAGTAAGCACGGCCCCTCTGTGGCGGGAAACTGATTGCTCGCCACAGAGCGCACCCACCAATCGCACCCAGTCAACGCTGATTCCATCAAGGAAGATAAAAACCATGAAACTATTATTCATCACTTTTCTAGGGGGGTTGTCGTTAGCTCAAACATCACTATCCTTCGCTGAAAATGTTAATGGAAAAAACCTCTATTTACAGCGATGCGCCATGTGTCACGGAATAGATCTCAAAGCTACAGGGCCATTGGCTAATAAAAGCAATCCTCCTACACCTGATCTAACAACCTCCGCTTTCAAAAAACGATTAAATGATTATCCGGGCGTGATTGTGTCATCGATAATACTTCGTCCCAATGGAGACTTAATTCCAAAAACGTTACGAGAGAACGGTGTAAAGCTATCGCCGTACTCATGGAGCATTAAAGATCTGCGCGATTTGAATCAATACATGGGGGGTGTTATTTCAAAAAATCGGTGATGTTTGAGATGAGAGACAGGCACAGACAGCTAAAAGCCATTTCAGGTTTGAGGACGTGTGGGGCAATGCAAATGAGTCAGCCGACCTCTCGCAGGTAAATCGCTCATGAGCAATCTCGGAATACAACCTCGGGCGGCTCATCGCATCCAGCAGCAGTCGGCTGCGGTTGTGACAGGCAAATAAGGGCCAGAAGCGATCATCGTAGCTGACCATCGCAGGATTGACATGACTGCCTTAGTCAACCATATAATTGCCTTAAGCAACTATTTTGGGATTCTCATGTCCGCAGCCATTATTAAGCGCGCCGAAACAGTACGTCGCTTTAACCGGTTTTACACACACCAGATTGGCGCACTGCAAGAGCATTTGCTTCAGGCCGAATTTTCGTTGACCGAGGCTCGCATCCTTTATGAATTGGGCGCCAGCGCTGGCCTGAAGAGTTCAGACCTCTGCCAGTTGCTCGGCCTGGACGCCGGTTACGTCAGCCGGGTCATCGGTGGATTCGAGAAAAAAGGCTTGATTGCCAGGACTCGCTCGGCAAGCGATGCCCGAGCCTCGCAAATCCAGCTAACCGATTCTGGTCGCGCCACGCTGGCCTCGCTCGAGCAAGCCGCCCGTGAAGAGGTCGTAGTGATGCTGCAAGGCTTGCCTGAGCCACAGCAAGAGCAATTGACTCAAGCCATGAAACGGATACAGACGCTATTGGGCGACAGAGATCGCTCCTACCTCCTACGCGATCCCAAGCCAGGTGATATGGGAATTGTCGTTCAGCAGCAAGCTGAACTTTATGCCCGCGAATACGGATGGAATTCGGAGTTCGAAGCACTGGTTGCAGAAATAGTCGCCAAATACCTTCGTGAATTCGATCCGTCCTGCGAGCGATGCTGGATCGCGGAAAAAGATGACAAGGTCATCGGTTCGGTCTTTGTCGTCAGACATGACGAGACGACCGCCAAATTGCGGATGCTGTACGTGGATGCAAGTGCCAGAGGCATGGGCATCGGCAATCGATTGCTCGAAGAAAGTCTCCGTTTTGCACGGGACGCCGGTTACAAAAGCATGATGCTCTGGACAATCAGCGCACTTTCCGAAGCCCGAAAGCTCTATCAAAAAGCCGGTTTCCATTTACTCGAAGAGGAACAGGTACACAGCTTCGGTAAAGACCTCGTCAGCCAGACCTGGGCTCGGGATCTGTAGTGGATTGAGGGCACTCAGTGGGGTTTGCCAACGGCCGCAAAAGGTTGTGGATTCAACCGGTCGATGCATGAAAAAAGTCGAGATTCATCAGATCACGCACCTGCCGCCACAGATTCTGGCCTTGGAAAAAGACGCAGTTGGAGAGGGTTTCAGGTTTCTCACTCGACTGATTGGGGCGCAGACATTCAAGGTCTGGCCTAACCCGGCGCTACGCGGCTTTTCGCCCGGCGCGCCCTATCGATCGATACGTTAAGCCCCAGGCTTCAGATGCGCCTAAGTGTCAGCGAAACATCTTCCCTCGTTTCCAACCCCAATACTCCAATCGGCAGCGTGACGTCTGAAGCTGACGCGCCGGCAATCCGAGCGGTATTAATAAAATAAAAACTACCTGTTCTGCGCCTGAACGTCGCGATGGAGTTCGCGCGACTTCGCACATGACTCGGTTTTCTGATCTGGCTCAACGTATCTACCGTACCTGGGCGTAGTGTTTGCAATAACGTTTCGTAGACACGGCGGAAATGGGTGCTCACGTCCTTTACGGTTTTCAGTGTGTTTTTGAGATGTTTTTGCCTTTTTCATACTTTAAAGGGTGTCCGATGAAAACCTCATATTTCGTAGCAACGACAATCCTCGCCGCAGGCTTGTCTGCCCTTGCATCTCCCGCCAACTCGCAGACACTCGAAAAAATTGCCGACAGTAACAAAATCACCGTGTCTTACCGGGAGGCATCGATACCTTTCAGCTACTTGATCGGTCCTACCGAAGCGGTGGGTTTCTCAGTCGATTTAACTGATGCCATCGTTGATGATGTGCGCAGGCAGCTCAAGAGGCCGAACTTGGAAGTGGCTTACATTCCTGTGTCTTCGCAAACCCGCATTCCGTTGCTGGTTAATGGCACATACGATCTGGAGTGCGGATCCACCACCAACAACGCTGCGCGTGGCAAGGACGTGGCTTTTGCAATTAGTCATTTCTACACCGGCACGCGCCTATTGACCAAGAAGACCTCCGGCATAAAGAACTACGCCGATCTCGCAAAGAAGACGGTCGCCAGCACCGTCGGCAGCACGAACGAGAAGGTTCTCCGCCAATACAGTGCCGACAACAATCTAGACATACAGGTCGTCTTGGGCAAAGACTATGACGACTCCTTGGCGCTGGTTGAAAATGATCGTGTCGTGGCGTTTGCCATGGACGATATTCTGCTGTTTGGCCTCATGGCGAACTCCAAAAATCCCGATTCGTACGAAGTCGTGGGTGATGCGCTGCAAGTCGAACCCTACGGCTGCATGCTTCGCAAAGATGATCCTGAATTCAAGCAATTGGTCGATGGCACCATCACCCGCCTCATGGAGTCGGGCGAATTCGCAAGGCTGTACACCAAGTGGTTTCAATCACCGATTCCTCCAAAAGGAATGAATCTGAATATGCCGATGAGCGAACAGCTCAAAGCCAATCTCAAGGCGCGCAGTGACAAACCAGCGCTGTAAAGCTTGACGAGTACCTGAGCAAATGACACAGAAGTCCGACTTGACTCGGTCATTGCGAGCAGCTGCCGGCTCCACATCGCATCGGGTCGGCACTAAGGCTCGTTGAGAGCGGTTCCAGCCGCAAACTCAGATTAGAGTGGGCTCTATTCACCTAATTGAGTACAAAGCCGATCGGTTGCGTCATCTCATACTCGCGAGACCTTACTTAAACGGTGGGAGGCAACTCCCGTGTCATGTGCGGTAAAGACGTGCGTGGCGAGCTATCCGGAATAGCCAGCGTCGCACGTAACCCGCCTTCCGGTCGGTTGACCAGCGTGATGTGTCCGCCCAGCCGGGTCGCGATCGTGTTGACGATGGTCAACCCCAGTCCCGCGCCTTGTACATTGCCGCGGCTGTAAAACCGTTCGAACAACCGCTCGCGGTCCGCTTCATCAATGCCAGGGCCCTGATCCTCGACACTCAGCAAATAGAAGCCATCGGCCTGACCTAACTGCACGGTGATCACGCCTTTATCAGGGGAAAAATTTACCGCGTTGCTGATCAGGTTGTTCAGTGCGATGTCGATGGCGGCAGCGTCGGCCACCACTTTGAAGGGGCGGTCCTGGACGTCGAAGGCCAGCTCAAGATTTTTACTCAGTATCCAGGGCGTCAGCTGAGCCAGGCTGCCGCGCACAATTTCGGCCAGGTCGATGCCGTGCTGCAGCGGCGCCGTGGCTTTGGGTTCCAGGCGAGCCATGGTCAGCAATTGGTTGACCAGGCGGCTGGTGCGGTCGACGCCGGCGATCAGAAACTCAAGCGAGTCACGGCGCTCTTCTTCGGTGCCAGCCTCCAGCAGATTTTGCGCATGGACCCGCAGCACCGCCAAAGGCGTGCGCATTTCGTGGGCGGCATCGGCGATGAAGCGGTGTTCGCGGGCCAGCACTTCCTGAATCTGCGCCAGCATGCGATTGAGCGCTGCTTGCATCGGCTCCAGTTCACTGGGCAGCGGGGTCAGTTGCAACGGTTCCAGCGAGCCGCTGTGCCGTGCCCGCAACGTCGCCGCCATGTTTTCCAGGGGCTTGAGACCCCAGCCAATAGCGATCCAGATCAGCACCGCCAGAATCAAGCTGCCCAGTACATTGGGCCACAAGGTATGGCGCATGATCCGATCCACCAGGTCCGCGCGCACGTCGTCCCGTTCGCCGACCCAGATTTTCAGCTCATTATGTTTGTCATCCAGCAGGAACGCGCGCCAATGGCGGTTGTTCAGGTCGATCACATCACTGAAACCGGGTGTCGCTGGCGGTGTGCTGAAAGAGGGCGCGCTGGCTGTGTGCACCAGCACTTCGCCGTGCCGATTCCAGACCTGAAACGCCAATTTGCTTTCATAAGGATGGCCGTCGACCCTGGGGTCTGCTTCGCCCAAGGCTTTATTGAAGGCCTGATACAGGTCGGCGTGTTCCTTGTTGGCCAAGGGCATGCGCATCACGCCTTGCAACAGCCGGGCGTTTTGAGCGAGCTGGGCGTCATAGACTTCGGCGATTTCGTGATTGCTGTCGTGCAGATTGAACAGGCTGATCACCGCGACGCCGACCAGCATCAGGCCAATGATGAGCGTGAGGCTGCGGCGTCGAATCGACGTCATCGACGCTCCTCCACCAGATAACCGACACCGCGAATGGTGCGGATCAGGTCGGTGGAGAATTTTTTGCGCAAGTGGTGGATATGCACTTCCAGGGTGTTGCTTTCGGCTTCCTCGCTCCAGCCATACAACAACTGCATCAGGTGATCGCGGGTCATGACCCGGCCTGGCGGCGAGAGCAATTCGTGCAGCAGCTGATATTCCTTGGGCGTCAGTGCTACCGGTTCGCCGTGATAACTGACTTGCTGGGTGCCAGGGTTCAGGCTGATGCCGGCGTGCTCGATCAGCATTTGCGCGCGCCCGACACTGCGGCGCAGCAAGGCCCGCAAGCGCGCCTTGAGTTCTGCCAGGTCAAAGGGCTTGATCAGGTAATCGTCGGCCCCGGCATCCAGCCCGGCAATGCGGTCTTCAGTCGCGTCGCGCGCGGTGAGGATCAGCACCGGCAGGTTGGAACCGCTGTCACGCAAGCGCCGCAATACCTCAAGCCCGTTCATGCGCGGCAGACCGAGGTCGAGCACGGCCAGGTCAAACGTTTCGCTCAATAGCGCGTGCAAGGCGCTGGCGCCATCCTGTAGCCAATCGACGGTGTAACCCTCGCGGCCCAAGGCCTGATGGATGCCCTCGCCGAGGGCAACGTCGTCCTCGATCAGTAATAAGCGCACACGAACTCCTGTCAGTCGAGTTTCTTGTTCACGTCCACCAGCAACGCTTCAATCTCTTTGCGTCGCCCTGCGTCGGCGGTTTCCCGTCCAGGCCTTGGCGCTGCCTGCAACGCTTTCTGCAGCGCGCTTTTGGCTTCGTTGTAGCGCTTTTGACGGTAGAGGTGATCGCCCCAGAAGTACAGACTATCGATGCCGTCCGGGTTGAGTTGCAAGGCCTGTTTGAGCAACTGTTCAGCTTTGTCCGAATCACCAAAACCGATGGGCCAGCCCGGCACTCGGTCATACAGTGCGCCCAGGCTTGTATAGGCCGAGCCTTGCAAGGCTTTCGGGTCCAGGGTCAGGGCTTTTTCCAGATCGGCTTTTGCTGCCTTGACCTTGCTCAGCGCACCGAGGCCGCCCTGGGCACCGGCCCAACTGCTTTTGACGATGCCGGACCAGATCCAGGCTTCTGCCACCGACTGGCGTTGCTGGGTGAACGCCGACGCCTGGGCCGCCAGTTGTTCAAACGCTGCAGTGCGTTGCGCTTCGGGCACTTCGTATTGAATGTGCGCCCAGCTTTGCTGGATGCCCTTGAGGCGTTGCTGGTCGGCGGGGTCGAGGGCCCAGACACTTTGGCTCAAGGCGCCGAGTAGCAGGCAAGCGATGACTTTTTTCATGGTTTCAAGTGCTCGTTGTCAGGTTTTTCGCTCAGACGACGGATCAGCGGCAATTGCTTGCGCAAGCCCTTGTCCACCAGATGGGGCAGCAGGCTGTTCAGGCGCACGAAAAAACGCTCCGGCCAGCCCAGGTACAAATCGCGGTGATCACCGGCGATGGCATGGATCACGGCAGCCGCGACCGTTTGCGGATCATCGACGTTGGCCTTGAGCGCATCGTTCAAGGCCTGCGCCGCCGGACTGTTCATACGAGTGCGGGTGGCGCGCGGGGCGACATACAACACGTTGACGCGGGTGTCCGCCAGTTCCCGGCGCAAGGCTTCGGAAAACCCGCGCAGGGCAAACTTGGTGGCGCAATAGCTGGCATAGCCGGGGTAGCCGATGGAACCGTAGGTTGAGCCGACGTTCACCACCATCGCGCTTTCGGCTTCCTTGAGCAGCGGCAGCAAGAGTTTGGTCAGGCAGATCGGCGCGCTGATGTTGACCGCCATCATTGCGTGGATTTCGCTGTCCTCGAGTTGTTCGAGCATGGCGAAGTGATTGATTCCGGCGGCGTTGATCAACAGGTTGATCCCGCCAATGGCTTGGGCAGCAGCCAACACCTTGCGCCGATCGGTGAGGACGGTCAGGTCCGCGCCGATCCAGCACAGCTGCTGCGGATAGCGCGCCAGCAACGGTGCCAACGGTGCCTCTTGCCGCGCGACCGCCAGCACTCGGGCACCGCTGGCGCACAGGGCGGTTGCGATCGCCAGGCCGATGCCACCGCTGGCGCCGGTGAGTACTACACGAGCTTCAGACAGGCGCATGCAATGTCTCCCCGTCGCGTGGCAAGCCACGGAACATGTCGGTGTACAGCGTGTACACCACTTTGGACGCGTGAATGACCGCAGCCTGGTCGGCCGGATCATCGAGGGTGTTCATCAGGCGGCGATAAGTCTGCATGTGCTCGATATCCAGGGAGCCATGGGAGCTGAGGTAGCTGAAGGCACTTTCCGGCAAGTCCAGCCGCTCGCGAATACTGCCGGCGGCGTGAGTGGCCAGGGCGATGCTGGTGCCTTCCAGCACGTTGACCATCCCGAACAGGCCGACCGGGTTGTCCCGGGCAATCAGGTCGTAGAGAAAACTGACCATCAACTCGATGGGCAGGCTCGGATGACCGTCGCGCACCGCAACCTTGTCGCCACCGCAGGCCTCGATGTCATTGAGGATCCATTGTTCGTGGCCGTATTCATCCTCGATGTATTCGCAAACGGCTTTGCGCAGCCATTCCAGACGCAATGGCAGACGCGCGCCGCAGGCCATCATCAACGGCACGGTGTGGCGTACGTGGTAATAGGCTTGCGCCAGGAAGGCGCGGTAGCTTTCCAGGCTGACCTTGCCCTCGAGGGCGTCGACAATGATCGGCAGATTGAACAGCGCATGGCGTTCTTGTTGCGTGGCTTCTTGCAGCCGGTCGAAAAAACTCATGATGCGGATTCCTCGGAAAATGCAGGTTCAGACAATTGCGCCCGGTAACGCTCGACGATGGCGTCGCGGCGCAGTCGGCCATTGGCAGTGAGCAAGCCATTGGCGGGAGTGAAGGGTTGATCCAGTCGGGTCCAGTGATGGACCTGGGCGTAGTCGGGTAAGGCTTCGTTGGCCTGGGCGACGGTGGCGGCGAGTTCGTCGTCGGTGCAGTCCGGGCGCGAGGGCCAGAGCAGCGCATGGTTGTAGGGCAGGGCTTCGCCGTAGACGAAGGCCTGGGCGATGTGGCGGCGCTGGGTCAATTCGGACTCGACCCACTCCGGGTTCACGTTGCGCCCGAAACTGGTGACGAATTGATGTTTCTTGCGCCCGTTGAGGTAGAGAAAACCTTCGGGGTCGAATTCGCCGAGATCACCGGTCGGCCACCAATCATCGGAGGGCGGTGCTTCGCCCAGATAGCCCAGCAACGTCGAACCCTTGACCAGCACTTCGCCGTCCTCGGCCAAGCGAATCTCTACATGGGGCAGGGGCTGGCCCACGCTGCCGGAACGGCGAGCACCGGGACGATTGAGGCACACCACCGAGGCGCACTCCGACAGTCCGTAGCCTTCGTAAACCGGCAGGCCGATACGTCTAGCACGGTGCAGCAACTCCTCGGACACCCGTGCGCCACCCACTGCGGCAAAAACCAGCGTGCCGGGGTTGAAGGCTTTCTGCTCGGCGGCGCTGACCAACATTAGTAACAGCTGCGGCACCAGGATCAGGCTCTCGGGGGCGCGGGCGGCCAGGCAACCGAGCAGCTGTGGCACGTCCACTCCGCTGGCCCCTTGAATGCCGAGGGATTTCTGGCTGGGCACGCTCAAGGTTGCGCCGGCATACAACGCGGCATAACAACCGAGGTTTTCCAGCAGGATCGCCAAGGGCAACAACGCCAGGTGATGTTGCGGGTCGGTGGGTTTGCTGGCCTGATCCAGTTCGCGAGCGACCGTCAAAATACTCTCCGCGCTCAGGCACACGCCTTTGGGCGTACCCGTGGTGCCGGAGGTGAAGGTCAGTTTGGCGGTTCCCTCGGGCAGGCGGTTCGGGTCCTTGAAGCTCCGGCACCAGAACCCGTCGGCTTTCTCGTAGCCGGCCTCCTGCAGTTCGGCCTCCAGCTGCGGCTCGGCAATTACCCGTTCGGCGTGGCTCTGTTCCAGGCAGTGGCGGCGCTGGGCGGGGCTGAAAAACGGTGGCAACGTCAGGCAGGTCAGGCCTTCGAACAACGCGGCCAGGTCCCAGAGCATTGCGTCCACGCCATTGTCCAGGGCCAGCGCAAGCACCCTGACGCGTTCATCGCGCAGACGCTGCTGGCGAGTCAGCACTTCGGCGTACAGCGTGGCGTAGTCCACCTTCACCTGATCGCCCCACAAGGCAATCGCACCGGGCGTGCGTTCGGCATGGTTGCGCAGGGTCTGTTTGAACCGTTCGGTTTCAGGCGACATGGCTGGACTCCTCGTTGGACGTTGGCAACCCCAGGCGACTGAACATCCCGCTGTTGTGCAAATGAATGAAGCCGGCGCGGATGTTGCCCACGTGTACCCAGGGCTTGCTTTCGTAATAACTGCCCCAGTGGTGGCGCTCATCACCCAGCCGCTCGGGATCGGCGGCGCACAGCGTCACGGGTTTCAAGCCCAGGCGATGAAAGCTGTTGACCAGACCGACATTGCCGGTGAACGCCACCCATTCCAGGCCACCCATGGCCAGAAGGTAGGTGATGGCGATGATGCTCATCCGTGCGCTGCCGGTGTCACTGGCGGCCAGGTTGCCGACTTCGACGATGCCGGCACGGTCCACGGGGCAATCGGCGGCCGCGCTGATCAGCGGGTCGATCGATTCGTCCAGATAACGCTCCAGAAACAACTGCCCAAGACTCGCGAGACGAATCCCGGCCACCGCACAAAGTTCGCCCCCCGCGTTGCTCATGCCGAACAGTTCGGGCATGAAATGACGGATGTCGGCACCGTGGGCCTTGCGAAAGCGTTGCTGGATAAAGTCTTCAAAGAGGGGGCGGCGGGGCTCGTCCGGCAGCGCTCTGTGCAAACTCATCTGTTCGGTTTCGGATTGGCCGAAACGCAGGGGGAGCGCGATGTTCCACTCAAAATCGGGCATGGGAAGACGCCTCCACGGGTCAATTGAGGAAGAGTATCGAAGGCATTGCTTAAGAGAATCTGAAGGTGGAAAAAGGAGGAGGGCACCGGTCTTCAGACTGCCTTAAGACTTGGCAGGCAGTGTGCGGCCAGTCAGTTCGGTGACACATCGGACCCAGGTAAGGCGAATGACTCGCCAGCCGGCAACAACTTTACGAGGCCCCTTATGACTCGCGACTCAGCTGCACCTCGCTATGGAAAACTGTCGATGATCATGCACTGGCTGATGCTGGGCTTGTTTGTCGGCGTCTACACCAGTATCGAGCTCAAAGGCATGCTCCCCCGCGGGCATGCGTTGAAGGGCCTGTTTCTGGGGTTTCATGGTCTGTTCGGGTTGAGCATTTTCATATTGGTCTGGGTGAGGCTGCTGGGGCGACTCACGCCTCGTCCGCCCATCACCCCGGCATTGCCCCTGTGGCAGACCGGTATTTCGCACCTTATGCATCTGGCATTGTACGGATTGATGATCGCCACCCCGCTGCTGGCCTGGCTGATGCTCTCGGCCGGCGGCAAGCCGATGCCTTATTTCGGGTTCTACCTGCCGTCATTGGTGGCGGTTGATCCTGATCTGGCCCGGCAGTTCAGGCATTGGCACGAACTGCTCGGCAGCGCCGGTTACTGGTTGATCGGTTTGCACGCGGCGGCGGGGCTGTTTCATCACTATTGGGTACGCGACAACACCCTGACGCGCATGCTGCCGGGCCGATCCGGCAATGCGGTAAATCAGCGGCAGCGATGATCTTGAAATGGGTGCGGTACGGCCAAAACGACGGTACACAAATTATTGAAGCCCCCTGAATACCCATCAGAAAAAACACAAATCCTGTGGGAGCGAGCTTGCTCGCGATGGCGGTTGCACATCCAACATGGATGCTGACTGACACATCGTCATCGCGAGCAGGCTCCAAGTACGACACCGAATCCCTGCTGGTCAACACTGCGGTGAATCAGGCGTTGGATAAGGTTGAGGCGAAGGGGTTAGGACGATCCCTCTGCGGGGCGGGTGCTGTCGTTGTGGAGGCGCAGCGGTCGCAGCTCAAAGTATCGAAAAACCTTGGAGAGACCTGAGTTCACGTTGCGAGACGAGGTACATCAACAGCACAGACATTGGGATAGGTTTGTGGGAACTCGTCAGAGAAACAGTCTCGCCCTTTCTTTCCCCTTGCTGTTCTCAAGTTAAGTAATGAAAAAGAGTTTAGTTATAAGAAGATGTTTCTTGTGCCTGTTATTTCTGACAGTGTATCAGGTTAAAAAATAGAGAAATAATAGAGGCTCAACAAACGAAAGGAGTTTTAAAATGAATGGCGACTTCGAAGCTTATAAGCGTAAAGTTGAAGAGAGTTGTAGGAGTGCCCCGCCCGTTGACCACTACAACCGGAACTCACCTCCGACGTGGATCGAGAATATGCAGAAATTGAATCATCAGCCTGGGGGCGTTGTACGTGTGGATGCAATGGCGGGTGGAGTGATTTTTCCGATAAGCTGTAATAACACGAGAAGAGAAAAATCCTAAAAGAATAAGTCATTTTACTCGTCGAATATTAGAGAAAGGGGGGTGGCTAATTGATTGCCCCCTTTTGGTTTTCAGGGATAATTACGCTCCAATAACCGAAGTTCAATAAAGCGGCAGTCTTCAAGGGGGTGCACCTGTAGTGGTCTAATGAAACCGGACACCCATTTAGGCGAGAATGCTCGCCCGATCGAGGTGTCAGATGACCAAACAACGCCGTTCCTTTTCTGCTGAGTTCAAACGCGAGGCTGCCGACCTCGTGCTGAAGCAAAACTACAGCTACATCGAAGCCAGCCGTTCACTCGGCGTCGGCGAGTCGGCCCTGCGCCGTTGGGTTGATCAGGTTCAGCAGGAGCGCCAAGGCGTCACTCCGCAGAGCAAAGCGCTGACCCCGGAACAGCAGAAAATCCAGGAACTGGAAGCCCGGATTGCCCGCCTTGAACGGGAAAAATCGATATTAAAAAACCGCCTCCCCGGCGCTCCGCGGCCCATTGGATTAGAAACACTGCGTTCTACACTGATCCTACTGGACAGTGGTCGCTGGCTTTTTGG